>DASXZW010000081.1:0-33447 GCA_036501665.1 Verrucomicrobiia bacterium | reverse complement strand
ACGACGCGGATCTCCACGCCAAAAACCAGCAGGCCCACGGCTCCTGGGTGCTCAAACTCGCGCCCAAAACATCTGCTTGATACTTGTGAACAACTCCAATGAAAAAGTCATTTACAACACAGAGAACTACTCCGCGCCTCTCTGCGCGAGAAATTCTTAACAACCAATCTTTTGGGTCATTCGCGATCGCTTCGGTGGGACGCCCGTGCCTTGAATTTTAAATGAGTCTGCCCCGCCGTTGGCACAGTTGCGCATTTCAACTTTGTGTGGAACGTTTCTCGCTTGTCTGACACGCTGTATCAAAATCAATAAGCTGTTACGAATAATGATTTGCAACACGTGGCGACATTTAATCAAAGCGCCAATTATCTCTAATCAGGAGCGATGGCCAGACCCCAGCTCTTTCCAGCTCAGGAACTTGCGCAATTGCGCCGTGTAGGCTACAAATACGCGAATCGTCAAAAACCGATGACAACGCTTTTATTCCAGCGGTTCGTCCGGGCATTTGCATTTCTGGTTTGGCTATCCGTAGCACCCGCGCTTTTCAGCCAAACGCCGACACCATCAGCATCGTCGCATGAAACCACTCTCCTTGCCATTTCCGGCACTGTTGAAGTCGCCCCAGCCAAGACGACAGTGTGGACTCCCGGTCATACCGGTCAAATCCTCCATAACGGCGATCAACTCCGCACCGGCAAAAACAGCCGAGCCACCCTTCGCCTCTCCGATCAAAGCGTTTTTCGCGTTTACGAATCGACCGCCATGACCGTCAGCGCCGCTCCCAAAGCCGTGCAAAATCAGGTCATTGAGGTCAAGTCCGGCGCGGCCTATTTCTTTAATCGCGATAAACCCGACCAGACCCAGTTCCAAACTCCCTCCTCATCGGGAGCCATTCGTGGCACGGAATTCAATCTCGCCGTCGCGGAAGACGGTTCGACGACCCTCAGTCTTCTTGACGGTCAGGTCGGCCTGACCAACGCGCAAGGCTCGGTTCAATTGGCCACCGGCGAACAGGCCGTCGTTCATCCGGGCGAGGCTCCCAAAAAATCCGCGCTCATCGACGCCGTCAATGTCATTCAATGGACGCTTTACTACCCCGCGATTCTTGACACAGACGAATTGCAACTCAGCGACGGCGACAAGCGCTCGCTTTCTTCCTCGCTCGATGCCTATCGCTCCGGCGACCTGCTTCACGCGTTGACGCTTTATCCCGAAAACCGCGTTGCCGCGTCCGAATCGGAGCGGGTCTATCATGCCGCGCTATTGCTCGCTGTCGGAAACGTCGCGGACGCCGAACATCTTCTTGACGATTCGATCCATGAAGCCCGCCCTGCCGCCCTTGCCGACGCGTTAAAAGAAATGATCGCCGCCGTGAAAGGCCAACCCTCGAACCGCGCCACCCCTCGCGTTCTCGCGACAGAATGGCTCGCCGGTTCGTACAGCGCGCAGGCCCAGCGAAATCTCGGCGCAGCGTTGCAAATGGCCCTTAGCGCGACATCCAAATCGCCCGGATTCGGTTTCGCGCAGGAACGACTTGCCGAAATGGAATTCAGCTTCGGCCACTCTGCTCTTGCGTTGTCCGCCCTGAAAAAGAGCCTCGACCTTAGTCCCCGCAACGCCCAGGCGGTCGCGCTAAAAGGTTTTGTTCTCAGTGGCCAAAACAAAATTACGGAGGCCGCCCAGAGTTTCGATCTTGCGATTTCCATCGACCCTTCGCTGGCCAATGGCTGGCTCGGACGCGGCCTTGTCAATATTAGGCAGCGCAATATCAAACAAGGCCGCCAGGACCTCGAAACCGCTGCCGCGCTGGAGCCGAATCGCGCCTTCCTTCGCAGTTATCTTGGCAAAGCGTGGAGCCTCGATCTCCCCGGCACCGCCACATGGGACACTCATCTTGCGTTCAAGGAACTCGGGTTGGGGATGCGTCTTGATCCCAACGACCCGACCGCGTGGCTCTATGCCGCATTGCTTGATGACCAGCGCAATTCTATCAACCTGGCCATTACTGAACTCGAACATTCTGAATCGCTCAACAACAACCGCGCCGTTTTCCGCTCGAAGGATATGCTTGACCAGGACGCCGCGGTGCGTTCCGCGAACCTTGCTTCGATCTACCGGGATGCCGGTTTGAACGACGTCGCCGTTCGCGAAGCCACGAAGTCTGTCCAGGACGATTACGCGAATTATTCCGCACACCTGTTCCTATCCGATACCTACGACGCGTTGCGCGATCCGAAGGACGCCAATCTCCGCTATCAAACGCCCTGGGAGGACGAATTGCTCGTCGCCAATCTTTTGTCTCCCGTAGGCGCGGGCATACTTTCTCAAAGTGTTTCGCAGCAGGAATACTCAAAGCTTTTCACCTCAGATGGCGTGGGGATTTTTTCGCAAACGGAATTCTTCAGTCGCGGCGCATGGACCGAGAGCGCGTCGCAATTCGGCACAGTCGGCAACATGTCTTACTCGCTTAACGGATTCTATTACAGCGATCCCGGCTGGCGTCCGAACAATGACATCGAAAATTCCGATTACTCCGCCCAAGTCAAGTATCAGCTCGACCCAAAGGACACCTTGTTTCTTCAAGTCGAACGCACCGAAGTTGATGCCGGTGACGTGCTGGAACATTACAGCTACAAGACCGCTGCGCCCGGCCCGAATAACGAATCGATCAATATCGCCCCGGATTATGACCCGACCGTCCGTCAAACCGAAATTCAGGACCCGAACATTTTAATCGGATATCATCGCGATTGGGGAAATGGGAACCAGACAATCGCCCTCTATCGCGGTTTGCAGGATTACTTTACCGCCAACGATGCCAACTATTCCGCCCCGCTTCTTTCTTCTGACGGACCAGCGGGAATTTTCCCGCACGTTTACTCCGCCGTCACCGCGCTTCAGAGCACGACCGAACTGAATTCCGTCGAGGCGCAGCACATTTTTCAAAACGACCTCAACGAAATAATCGTCGGAACGCGATACCAGGCCGAAAGCATCCAAACAGCGAACACCTTATTTGAACCCGCCATCTTCGCGCCGACGGGAACGCCACTTCCCAGTGCCCCTCATGTTGACAGCGATTTTGCCCGGTTCAGCGCGTACGGCTATTACACATTGAAATTTTTCGATTCACTCCGCCTGACAGCCGGTGCCACTTACGATTGGGAGCGTTTCCCGTTGAACATTGCCGGCCCGCCGCTCTCCAACGCTGAAGACGAGCGTGGCCGGATTTCTCCCAAGGTCGGCATCGACTGGACTCTCCCGGAAGGCACGCGGCTTCGCGCTGATTACACCCGTTCCATGAGTGGACTTCTTAATGACAGCAGCACGTTGATCGAGCCAAGCCAGGTCGGCGGTTTCAACCAGGAATTCCGCAGCCTCATTCCCGAATCCGCCGGCAAAGGCACGCCGCCCGCCACGCGCTTTGAAACCTGGGGAATTGGCCTCGACCACAAATTCCCCACCGGCACTTACGTCGATGTCGAGGGCCAATTATTGACATCGCGCGGGAACCAGCTCATCGGCGCGTGGACCAGCGGCGCTGTGCCCACGCCCGGAGCCGTCGCAAACTTGTCGCAGTCGCAATATTTTCAGGAAAAGGACGCCTTCGCCAGCGTCAGCCAGTTAATCGGGCATAATTTATCGGTGGGCGCGAGTTACACACTGACCTCGGTCGATCTTTCCACCATCGTTCCCACGCCGCCGGGAACCACCGCTCCCACAGCCTACAACACCCACGAGGATTCCACGTTGAATCAACTCGGTTTTTTCGCGAATTTCTACACACCGTGCGGATTTTTCAGCCAATTCCAGGCCAATTGGTGGAAGCAGGAAAACATCGCCGCAATGGGCGAGCCGGGCGACAGCTTCGCGCAATTCAATCTTTACGCCGGATACCGTTTCCCGCGGCGCCACGCCGAAGTGATGGTTGGCGTCGTCAACATCGGCAACCAGGATTACAACATTGATCCCGTAACGTATTTCCTGGAACAAGCCCACTCCCGCACCTTTGTCGCCAGCTTCAAATTTAATTTCTAAAAGCGCCGCGCGCGATTAACCTTCGCTCCGCCGTGTCTGACCAAAACAACAATGCCGCAGGACTGCTGCTTCAATGGTGGCAAACCCTGCGCGGAAAGACAAAAGGCATACTGTGGGGGGCGATTCTGACCGCGGGGGCGGGTTTTATATTCTTGTGGACACCCCTTGGTGCGGGATTAGTCAATAACAGCTACGCTCTCCCGTTCCAATTCAGGGACGTGACGAGGCTCTATGACCAGCAGCCCGACTCCGTTTTTAAAGTTTACCTCCAGAAACTTGGCGGATGGATCGGCGCGACTAATAAATTGCCTGATGAAGCCGTCGCCGTTTATCTGGATGACAAGTCCAACGAACGCCTCAAACAGGATTACCTCAAGCCATGGAATCGTTCCTATTACGCGAAACTTGTCAAGCGATGCACCGCCGACGGCGCGAAGGCCGTCGTGTTTGACATAGTTTTCAGCAATCCAACCGAAACGAATGCTGACAAGGAATTCGCGGACGCAATGCTGGAAAATGGCAATGTAGTTCTGGCCTCCGATTTTACTTTTGAAACATACGGGGTCAAAGGGAAGGTCTTTGGGAAATACTTCACCCCCACGCTCGACATGTTCAATGCCGGTCCTGCCGCTGAGATTGGCGCATCTGCCCTGTTCCCCGAGGATGGCGAGTATGTAAGGAAATATAGTCCGGTCGTTCAAGATTCCAAAGGGGAGAAAAAAGGAAGCGAAGCGTGGGCAGCAGCAAGACTCATCAATCAATCCACCTTCAATGAAAGCAACAGTCTTTATAAATCATATTTTTATATGAATTTTTATGCTCCTGAATCTCTCATGCCGGCGGTCAGCCTTTTTAAGGCAATCGACCCTGATGACCCGGATGTGCGACCAGGGTTCTTCAAAAACAAAGTTGTTTTCGTGGGTGAAAAATTGGTCACTTATAGGTCCGCAGAGCGCAAGGATGAGTATTCCACTCCTTACTCGTATCGAGACGAGCAAAAGTGGTATTCAGGAGTCGGCATCCACATGGTCGGCTTCCTCAATCTCATTCGTGGCGACTATCTTCGGCGGCTGCAAGGCGAACGTTCCTGGATCATCGGGTTGGGCATCTTTTTTGGCGCGATCATGGTCATTTGCCGTCCGATGCCCGCGCTCTTTATCGCGATGTTTTCGGTCATTCCAATTTTTGCCATCGGCTACTATCTCTTTCAGACCCACTACATCTGGTTTGCATTTCTCATTCCGATCGTGATCGAGATTCCAGTCGCTCTCACCTGGGGCGTCACATATAATTCCCTTGCGGTGTACGCTGAGAAAGTCCGCGTTGAACAATCGCTGGCGCTATACCTTTCTCCCAAGCTGGTGAAAAAATTCGCCCGCGACCCGGCCCTCCTCAAACCCGGCGCGACCAAGCATCTCCTGACCATTCTTTTCACTGATATCGCCAGCTTCACGTCAATTTCCGAAGGCATGGACCCCGACGAATTGGCGCGGTTGATGAACGAATATTTCCAAACCGCAGTTCATGACTGCATCCACGCCACTGACGGCACGGTTGTCAAGTATATCGGCGACGCGATCTTCGCCTTTTGGAATGCGCCCGAAGACCAGGACGATCACGCCTATCTCGCCTGCGACGCCGCGTTGCGATTTCGCGCCCTAAAAAACCTCCAGGTCAACGGCCACGAACTGGTAACCCGCATCGGCCTTCACACCGGAGTCGCGAACGTCGGCAATTTCGGCAGCGACACACGCGTCGATTACACTGCCATCGGCGAAAACATCAACCTTGCCTCGCGCATGGAAGGTCTCAACAAATACACCGGCACAATTGTCCTCATCACCGCCGATACGCAGCGCGAAATCGGCTCCCGTCTCATTACGCGTTACCTTGGTCTTTTCCGGCTGAAAGGCTTCGAGAAATCCGTCGGTGTTTATGAATTGGTCGGTCGTCCTGAGCAGGATGCCGAATCGCGCGCGTTGCGGGATAGTTTTGCCAGCGCGCTGAAGAAGTTTGTGAACCGCGATTTCACTCAGGCCGAAGCGGAATTCCAGCGCACACTGGAAATTAATTCCAAAGACGGCCCCTCCAAATTCTACCTCGACCAAATTGAAGAACTCCGCGCCGCAGATCTGGAGTCCGACTGGAAAGGCGAAATCACCCTAAAGGATAAGTAAGTCGCAGGGGAGGGGAGCTGCTGCTCCGCTTCATTGACTCTGCAACCGGAAAAACTGATACCCACTCCCCGCTGGAACTGTGACCGAAACAACCCCATTATTGGTATTCAACGTCGCCGGTGAAACTGTCCATGCCCCCGCGCTAAGGCTCGGACTTTCCTCCAGCACAAAACTGCCTGTGGCCGGGGCAGCCCACGAAATCGTCGCCTGTTTTCCAGCCAACGTCACGGTCAATAACGGAGACCCCGGCGTCTGGATGGCCGCAATGATGCTCCAAAAACCTCCTGTCAACGAATAAACGCCCCCGCTCATCGTCGCCGTTGAATGCTGCCCGATCGTGCCGCTTACCGTGTAATTCCCGCCGCTGCTCGTCCCGCCGCCCCCGGCAATCGTATGCCAGGGAATGGAGTAATTCGTGCTTTGCGAGCGCGCGGACGGCGTAAAAATCGCCGCCGAAATCAGAAGAATTGTCGCGATAAAATGTCGCATAAAACGAACGACCCGCATCAGTCGTTTGACTCTCAAAACAATATGCTTGCCCGCCACTTGTGACAAGAGACTTTCCTATGAAAGGCATTCTTTCCTAATCGTAATCCTGCTCTTAATCATAATCGATTAGGATTACGATTAAGATTAGGAAACAACCCCAGCCGCGAATCAAACCGTCCCTTACCGAAACAACAACGGCGTAAACGCCGCCAAATTCCTTCGCCAAACCCGCCAGCTATGCACTCCCGGTGTTTCCGTCCAGGTATGGCGGATTCCCTCCGTGTCGAGCCAGTCAACAAATTGTTTGTTTGGCTTGAACAGCCCGTCGTCCTTCCCGCAAGCCACCCACAGCAGCTTCAACTGATCATTCGCCTTCGTGTCAAGATTAGGAAATGTCTTTGCGTAATTCGTCCCAACCCCGCCCGAACTGAACGCCCCAATCCACGCAAACTTATCCAGGCTGTTCAACCCCACCGTCAGCGACTCCGCCCCGCCCATCGACAATCCCGCGAGCGCCCGGTCCTTCCGATTGGACGAAATCCGGTATTCCTTCTCTGCTTGCGGCAAAACTTCGTTCAGTAGCGACTCCTTGAATTGCCGGCTATTCCGTTCGCCGAGCCCCGGGTCCCGCTGCTGCCCGCGTTGCCGATGCAAGATTTCCAGCGTTCCGTAACCGAGCGGCATTATAACGATCATCGGCTTGACTTCGCCGCGCGCGATCAAGTTGTCAAGAATCACATTGGCTTGCCCGACCGACCACCACGCCCGCGCGTCATCACTGAACCCGTGCAATAAGTACAGTGCTGGATATTTCTTCCGCGAAGATGCGTCGTAACGCGGCGGCGTGTAAACGTAATACGTCCGCTCATCATTGCATGCCGCCGACTTGTAATTGTGCTGATGAATCACCCCGCGCGGCACGTCGGCCACATCCCAGGGCGTGGACGCCGCCGGCCCAGGGACATGGATTTCGCTCTCGGTGTTGAGCAGGTTGTATTTCATCAGCGGATTGCCTGAGTCAATTACATGCACGCCGTCCACCGAATAAGAATATCCGTAATAATCCGGCTCCAGCGCGTCAGTAGTTGCCGACCAAACGCCATCGTCGTTTTTCTGCATCGTGATGCCTGGCAGGCTTTCGACATTCACCTTCACTTCCTTCGCATTCGGCGCCCTAAAATTAAACGTCACCCGCCCACTCGGCTGAACCACAACGGGCGATTGAGAAAAAACCGGCGCAGCAAAGGCAAACGCCAACGGCAGCGACAAGAGAAGTGCTTTCATGCCCCGACACTACCGCTCCGCCCCCTTGCGCTCAATGCAAAATTGCCGCCGCGTTCGACAACCGCATCAACTCCGCGTCAAGGTTCAGATAAAAGTCCAGCCGCCGGTCCGTCTCGCCGTCGTCCAGCGCGCGCGCCATCAATATATAAGTGGCGTAATGATTCCCCTCCGACTCCACAAGGCTGTCGTAAAACGCCGCCAATTCCGCGTCGATCCCCGGCAGCGCCCGGCCGAGCACCTGAAATTTTTCGCAACTCCGCCCTTCAATCAGTGCGCAGCAAATCAAATGATCAATCACTTGATGCCGTTGCCCGTTCCGAATCGACCGCATCAACCCCGTGATCCACGGACTCGGATGGGGCTGCCCAAACGGAATTCCGCGTTTCTTGAGAAGGTTCAACACCAACTGGAAATGTTGAAGCTCCTCAATCGCTATCGCGTTGAGTTCATCCACCTTTCCAAAAAGGTCGCGATATTTCTCCAGCGTCAGCGCCGTCGTCGCTGCTTTGCGTTCCAGATGCGCGTGATCGACCAACACCGACGGCAGGTTGTTTAGTACCTTCGGCAGCCAGTCAGCGGGAATTTTTTCGCGAAACAACAGCATGATTTAATTTGCCAGCATGGGCAGTCCGGTGAAATTTGAAACGGGTATCGAATCAATTCAATCGAAAACAAATTATGTTTCAATACACAGCGCTCGCGCGTGAGAAAAAATGGCAACCCGGCCCCTATCCCGGCGTGGAACTGCTCATCCTGCACAAAAACGAAGAATCCGGCGGCGTCACCATGCTGCGAAAATTTCACGCCGGTATGACTATTCCCGCCCACATCCATCCGCAAGCCAACGAATTCGCCTACGTGCTCAGCGGCGAATGGGAGGAGGAAGGCGTCATTTATCGGGAAGGTTCATTCTTCTTCGCGCCACGCGGCGAACTCCACGGCCCGCATATCGCCCGCACCGAAGTCATCAGCCTGACCACCTTCGACGGCCCCCTCACCGTCGTCTAGGCATTCTGGTAGGGACGGATCGCCGAGCCGTCCGCGGGCGCCTCGGCGATGCGCCCCTACCTTTCACAGAATCCATTAAATGAAAAAATCCCCCCAATTCCGCGTGGTCCTCGTCACCGCGCCAACCATCAAAGTCGCGCGCCAACTCGCCAAAATCGCATTGACAAACCGCGCGGTCGCCTGCGCCAATTTAATTCCCCGAATCGAATCCCACTACTGGTGGAAAAACAAACTCGAGAAATCTGCCGAAGTGCTGATCCTCTTCAAAACCCGCGCCAGCAAACTCGAAGACCTTGAAAAGCTAATCCTGCAAAACCACCCCTACGACACCTCGGAAGTCGTTGCACTGAACATTACTTCAGGGAGCAAACGCTTTTTGGATTGGCTGGCAACCGAAACTACGAGTCGTACGCCACGCTAAGAAACGAAATGCGCAAAGGTTTCTCCGCTCTCTGTTCCCTTCGTTCTCCCGCTAAATATTCTGTCCTTTGCGCCTTTAGCGCCCTTGCGTTAAAGTCTTCTGCGCAGGTACGCCTCAGTGATGGCACCCGCACCCGCTCCCGCATGAACCTTCTTCCAGGTCCGCGTCCACAGGCAATCGCCCAAGTTCAAAAGTCTTGTGGATAAACTTATGCACACCCTCCTGCATTTCGTGCATCTCTTCCTGCGCATCAATGAACGCCTTCGCAATCGGATTTCCCAGCAGACGGTCGCGCTCAGATTCAAACGCGGCAACCTCTTTCCCATCCAACGGCAACCCCTGGTGCTGCTTCTCGTGCAGTGACCGGCCTTTTTCCGTCAGACTTTGATATTGCTGTTGCGCCTTCGCGTCCGCCATGAAGGAATCGACCCGCTGCCGGATGCTTTGGAATTGCGGCTGCTGAATAATTGCCTCGCACAGTTCAACGGTTTTTTGTCGCACGGCGTCGTCGATTTGAGTTGTAGTCTGCATGGCGGTCAACATGCGGCCATTTTCAAATTTCTGCAAGCGAATCGTTGATATTGCGCATTGCGGGAACCGCCAACAAGGAGTATCCGTTTAGCAGGATGCCTGTTCACAAAACTCTGCTGTCACGGGCTTTGCTGATGCTCGCGCGCACAGGGCTGGCGCTCGGCATTCTCCTCCTCATTGCCACTTCGATTGAGGCGCAATCCATCGACGACGCCCGTCAGGATTTCCTTCGCGGCAATTTCGATAAAGTCATCAAAACCGCCCAAAAGAAAGCCGAGGACGGCGATTACCGCGGCGACTGGCGAATTCTTCTCGTCAAAACATTGCTCGCCGTCGGCCGTTACGGCGAAGCCCGCACCAACGCGCTCGCTGCTGTGGCTGATTACGCCGGCGGAATCGAAATGCGTCTGCTCGCCCGCGAAACTATGCTTTACACCGGCGACCGCAAAGGCGCTGATCGCCAACTCAACGAAATCAAGTCCATGATCGAACGCCGTGGCGGTTCCTTCGACAGCGAAGACGCTCCGCCTCTCGGCGAAGCGCTTTTGCTCCTTGGATTGGAGCCGCGGCTGGTTCTTGAAAACTGCTTCCGTCGCGCCGAAAAAATGGAACCTCCAATCCGCGATGCGTTTCTTGACGCCGGCCAACTCGCCCTCGACAAACACGATTTCGTCCTCGCCGCCGATACTTATCGCGCCGCTCTGAAAAAATTCCCCAATGACCCCGACCTCGAGGCTGGCTTGGCTGCCGCTTACCGAACGGGTGATCCCGAAGAAATGATGAAAGCCCTCCGCGCCGCGTTGGCCGTCAACCCGCATCACATTCAAAGTCTTTTGCTTCTCGCCGATCATCTCATCGACGCCGAACAATACGGCGACGCCGACGAACAACTTTCTCAAGTGCTCGAAGTCAACCCGCATCACCCTGAAGCGCTGGCCTACCGCTCCGTCCTGGCCGAATTGCGCAACGACCCCGACGCCGCAAAAAAATTCCGCGCCGACGCCCTTAAATATTGGGACACGAATCCCCGCATCGATTATCTCATTGGCGAAAAGCTCGCGCAAAAATATCGTTTCGTTGAAGCCGCTGCCGAACAAAAGCGCGCGCTGGAATTCGACCCATCCTATCTTCCCGCCCGGCGCGATCTGGCCAATGACATGTTGCGCCTCGGCAAGGACGACGAAGGCTGGGCCCTCGCACAATCGGTGCATTCGCAGGACGATTACGACGTCACCAGTTACAACCTCGTCACGCTCCACGATCAAATGGCGAAGTTCCGCACGCTCACCAACGACCATTTCATCGTCGAAATGTCCGCACACGAAGCTGAGCTTTACGGCGACCGTGTTCTTGACCTGCTCGGGCGTGCGCGCGAAACGTTGAGCCGCAAATACGGCGTTGAGTTGACCGAGCCGACGCGGGTGGAAATTTTTCCCGATCAAAAAGATTTCGCTGTTCGCACCTTTGGAATGCCCGGAAACCCCGGCTATCTCGGCGTCTGCTTCGGTTCTGTTATCACCGCCAACAGCCCGGCGTCGCAGATGCCCAATCCTGCCAATTGGGAGGACGTCCTCTGGCACGAGTTCTGTCACGTCATCACGTTGACCATGACAAAAAACCGCATGCCCCGCTGGCTCAGCGAAGGCATTTCAGTTTACGAAGAGCGCCAGGCCAATCCCGCCTGGGGCGAGTCGATGACCCTCGAATATCGCGACATGATTCTCACCAACGCGCTGACACCTCTCGGCGAATTGAGCGGCGCGTTTCTGACGGCGCACAGTTCGGAATCGCTGCTCTTCGCCTACTACGAATCCTCGCTCGTCATTGATTTTCTCGTTCAGCAATACGGTCTCGATACGCTGAAAGCCATTCTACTTGACTTGCGCAACGGCACGGAAATCAACCACGCCATCGCCGCGCACACCAAACCGCTTCCCAAGCTTGAAAGCGACTTCGCCGGTTTCGCCCGCGACAAGGCAAAAAACCTCGCCCCCAAAACCGATCTCGACACCCCGCCGCATGACCGCGAAAACCTCGAGTACGCCGCATGGAAGGCGCTTCATCCTAACGACTACTACCTTAAGATGGAGGAGGCCGAAAAATTATTGGAAGCAAAAAAATGGGCCGAAGCCAAACCGCTGCTCGAATCAATCGTCGAATTATACCACGGCCAGCGCCGCGCCGAAAATCCGCTCTGGCTCCTTGCCGCCACGCAACGGCATCTTAACGAAACCAACGCCGAACTCGCCACGCTCCAAAAATTTGCCGTGCAGGAAACTGATTTCGCCGACCTTTACATTCGTTTGATTGACTTGTGCGGCCAACGCCACGACTGGACCAACGAAATGAACTACTCGCAGCTTCTTTTGCAGGTGAACCCGCTCATCACCGTTCCGTATTCCGCCATCGCCGAGGCCGCCGACGCTCTCGGTAAAACCACCAACGCCATTGATGCCTGCCGCAAATTACTCCTTCTCGATCCTCCCGACGCCGCGCAAGCCCATTATCAATTGGCCCGCTTGCTCCATGCCAAGGGCGGCTCGGAACCGGAAGCCAAACGCCATGTTTTGCAGGCGCTGGAAGACGCCCCGCGTTTTCGCGATGCACAACGTCTGCTCCTCGAAATCGACGACCATCATTCTTGATAAAATATCAAACCCCGCAATCACCGCATTGTTACAAAACCAAATGAACACTTTCACTGAAGAACGCGAAGCCGTCGAACGCCTCACCGCTGGCCGCGTCCGCATCGAAACCGAATTGAGCAAAGCCATCGTCGGCCAAAAGGAAGTCATCGAGCAAATTCTCATCGCGCTTTTCGCGGGCGGACATTGCCTGATCACCGGCGCGCCGGGCCTTGCCAAAACGCTTCTCGTCAAGTCCATCGCGCAAATCTTCCATCTCAAATTCCAGCGCATCCAATTCACGCCCGACCTCATGCCTGCCGACATCACGGGGACGGAAATCCTCCAGGAGTCCGGCGAAGGCCGAAAGATGATTTTCGTGCGCGGCCCCGTTTTCGCGAACATGATCCTCGCCGACGAAATCAACCGCACTCCGCCCAAGACCCAGGCCGCTCTGCTCGAAGCGATGCAGGAACATCAAGTCACCGCCGCCGGAATTCGCCATGTCCTTGAAGAACCCTTTTACGTTCTGGCGACCCAGAATCCCATTGAGATGGAAGGCACCTATCCGCTCCCCGAAGCGCAACTCGACCGGTTCATGTTCAACGTCGTTATGAATTATTTGCCCGAAGAAGACGAAGTCACCGTCATCCAGCAAACCACCGAGCGCAAACCCGTCCCCATCGAACCGCTGTTCACTGGCGAAGACGTGCTCCGCTTCAACGACCTCGCCCGCAGCGTTCCGATTTCCAAAAATCTCGCCCGTTACGCCGTGCGCTTGACAGCCGCCTCCCGACCCGGCCAGTCCGAGTCTCCCGCGTTTGTCAACGATTGGGTAAGCTGGGGCGCCGGCACCCGCGCTGGTCAATTCCTCGTTCTCGGCGCCAAGGCGCGAGCCTTGTTGCAAGGCCGCACCCACGTTGATCCCTCGGACATCCGCGTCCTAGCAGCCCCGGTCCTCCGCCACCGCATCTTGGTCAACTATCGCGCCGAAGCCGAAGGCACCAGCGTCGATGCCGTAATCAAACGCCTCCTCGAAACCGTCAAAGAACCTTCCGAGTCCTAGTGTTTGAATCCAAAAAAACGATCGGGAAAAAATCAAGAAGCTTTGAGGGCAAACAACGCAGTCAATTTTTTATCTACCTCAGACTGCAATTTCGGTGACAACTGGCCCAACTCCCGCCGGATTAACGCGCTCGTCAACGTCACAACCCTGTGCAATCGAATAACTGAGGGAACACGCAATCCCGTCGCCGCAAAATCCTCGCGACGCGAATCGAGAATGATGTCCGTGGCAGAGAGGGAGATTGCCACTTGGCTGCTGATGAAGGCCACGATCACATGACGATGAGTCCCAATTGGGTCAGTCAAACAAAGTGCAGGCCGGACCTTTTCGGCAGTTAGATCATCGAACGGAAACGGAACAAGGACGATTTTACCCTTGGTCATGGAAGGGTTTGCCGTCGGCGACTGTATAAACGTCTTCCGCCGCATCTTTGAGGAAATTGAAAGCCGGGCCGGCCGACGCCGCTTTTGCCCAGGCTTCCTCTGACACGTCCTCTGCCTCCGGCACCAACACGATCACACGAACACGGCTTTGCCTCGGAATGGGAAGAGGTTCGTCCAGCCGCAACTGATGTTGGGCATCGACAATCCCGGTAGTTTCAATCGCGTTCATCGCTGCCACAATGCTCCGAAAATCAGTTTGAATCAAGCGCCCATCGCATAGCCGTGCCACCCCAAAGCTCCGCAAAGGCAGACTTGCCGCGCCGAAGCTTTGCGAAGGCGGGGAAAAACCCTTTGCTTTCAATCCATTTCCGATTACCGTCACAGGAGTAAGCCGCCGCTCAACGAGCACTTATGCCTGGTCCACAACAAGCCAGTTCGACGACGCCCCGATCCAGGGCGGAGGCGGGCTTCGTCGATTCTAAAGCCCTCATGGCCATTCGCAGCCTGGAACTTCGCGCCCGCGTCGTCGTCGAAGGCTTCTGGAACGGCCTCCATCGCAGCCCTTATCACGGCTTTTCTGTCGAGTTCACCGAATATCGCCCCTACTCGCAAGGCGAAGACACCCGCTACCTCGATTGGCGGCTCTATGCCCGTTCCGACCGTTTTTACATAAAAAAATTCGAGGACGAAACCAACCTTCGCTGCCACCTTCTCGTCGATCAAAGCCGCTCGATGACCTACGGCTCGATCGGTTACTCCAAATTTGAATACGCCCGCACCCTCGCTGCGACATTCGCCTGGTTCTTGAACGAGCAGGGTGACGCCGTCGGACTGTTCACCTTCGACGAGCAAGTGCGCGACTTCCTCCCCGCCCGGCATCGCCACGGTCACCTCCGCCAATTGATGCTCGCCTTCGAACGCAAACCCGAAGGAAAAAAAACCGACCTCGGCGAACCGCTCCGTCGCGCCGCTCAACTTGCCCGCAAACGCGGAATGGCCGTGCTCATCTCGGATTTGCTCGCGCCGACGGAGGAGCTGGAAAAACACCTCGCCCGCCTCGCCGCAGCCGGACACGAACTGGTCGTTTTCCAGGTGCTCGATCCAAACGAAATCGCGTTTGAGTTTGAAAACCCCATGCTCTTTCACGACGTCGAGAGTGGACGCGATTATTATGTGGACCCGGCAACGGCCCGCGCCGAATACCAAAGCCGCTTCCAGTCGCACAACGCCAAAATTGAAGCCATTTGCATGAAAATCGGCTGCAAGTTCCACCGTCTGCTCACCAATCGCCCAATGGACCTTGCCCTGCGAGATTTCCTCCGCGACCACAACCGCCGTGGTCGAACGACCCGCCGTCGTACCCAATCAACCGCCTCCGCCTGACCCAGCTCCCACGCGTTGCTTAAGAGCATGTTATGAAATAGGTCGGTATTGCGGCGAGATTGGGCGGTTGGCTGCACCCACAGCAGTTTATGAGAGGACTTGCCAGCTTTTTTAGTTGTGCAAAAAATGGCATGATGCAATATTTTTTGGCTGGCAGCCACAGCAGAAATGTTGAGAACAGGGGTGTTTATATGGAAAACCTGGCTTCCCGAAAGGCCATTTTAAGAAACTGGAACTGAGATCGAAACGCCAGTCTTCCTGGAGGACTTTGGCTGTTAAACCGACTGGTAATGCTGAGACATTTTGGCGCTAAAAATTAAATTTGCTTATAAACACCCAATACTTCTTCGCCAGTTTATGCTCGATAGAAAGTTTGCCGGTGGGCGGCTAAATTGGGTTCGGACTGACAATCGCAACGAAAATTAATCCAAGTGAAAAAAATTTCCTTTGTCATGGTCATGCGCAACGAGGCGAACAACGTCGAGAAGTGCATTGGGGGAATTTACAAACAAAAAGGAGATTGGGAGAGGGAGGTTGTCATCGTTGATTCATCCTCGGACGACGACACAATAAAACTGGCGAAGCAATGGCCCGTGAAGGTGCATACGATTCCAAGGAAGGAGTTCCACCACGGGAGAACGCGCAACCTGGGCGCGTCATTGGCGACAGGGGATGTGCTGGTTTATCTGGGTGGCGACGCATGGCCGGCAAGTGATCGCTGGCTTGAGGAATTAGTGTCTCCACTTTCCGACGAAAACGTCGCGTGCGTTTATGGGCGCCAGTCTCCGAAAAAAGATTGCGATCCAATCAACAAGTTCAGAACAGAATTTAATTACGGGCCTGAACGCATTGACAAACATATCAGTCTTCAACATAAACTGGCGCACCGGCTTTATTTTTTTTCCACGGTGAACTGCGCGATCCGCCGCGAGATATGGGAAAAGTTTAAGTTTCCCGAAGATATCCATATTTTCGAAGATGCGGCGTTTGCCCGCAAAGTGATAGGAGCGGGCCATAAGATTGTTTATTCACCCGGGGCTGAAGTGATACATTCCCACAACATCGGCGCGAAGGAGATATTAAGTCGCTATATTGATGCGGGATATATGCAGGCGAAATATTCTTTCTCGGAAAAACAAAGCAAAAGTTATCAATCCGAAGGATCGCGCTATTTCAAGCAAGGCTTCAAACAGATTTACGAGGAAGCCGGTCTTCCATGGGGAGCGCGCTTTTTTTGGCACACTGCGGCAGGGTTCATCGGGTTGACGTGGGGGCAGCTACTTTTCAAAATGGGTCAGTCGGGCATTCACTACAGCGCCAGCCATTATAAAAAGCGATCTGATCAATCCCGGTGACGAGGGAAGCAGATTGCAGGCAGTGGATCATCTTGACTGTCAGGCTGTATGCAGAAAACACTGCTGGCAATGGCGCTCATGAATCCTTGCTTGATTTTTACATGGAGCGCGTGTTGGGAAAGCATTCGAGAATTTCGCATTTTTCCCAATGATCTGCTTTACTTTATCGGGGCAACATGTTTGAATTGTTACGATTGAAGTCAACCGATCGGTCGTTTGGAATCCCCAGACAAAGTCCGAAGTATTGTTTTGCACAACCAAGGATGCTCAAACACCAGGCTGTCAGTTAGTTAGGATGGGAGAAATGGTTGGGCCGCAGTGGTATGGCAATGTCGGATTTTGGATTAAAAAGGTGTGAAGGACTTTGCAGCCCAGGCACATAGTGAATTTTGATGAAAACCACGCTGCTAAAATCTGAATCGGAGGAAAAAGGGTCGTTACTGATCCCGTCGGGGAGGGAACTTGATACCCAACCTGCGATTGGGCAGGGGATCGCGTCCGACCGATTTGAATCTAAAGAGAGAGAGACGCGGGACTCGCGCGCTGCGAAGAAAACAGGATGGCAGCCAACCGTCGAATTCGTTCTCGTCCTGATGTTTATTGTGGACGCGATTGTGGTTTATGCTTCTTTGGCGTTTGGTTTTTGGGTTCGGTTCAGTTCGGGGATGATTCCAATTTCGAGAGAGTACATTATTCCCGCGTTTTCCGATTACTTCAATTTGCTGGCGATGGGAACCGTTTTTCTGATGGGAACGTTCAGCTATTTGCGACTTTACAGCCGGCGCAACATGATGCGCTACTGGCGAGCGGCGCGAATAATTGTTCAAGGGACGATTTTCTGGCTTTTTGCTTACATGGCCGTGAGTTTGATCCTGAAGTTTGATCCTTCCATTTCCCGCATGTTCGTGGTCACTGCCTTTGTGTGTGTGCTGGGCGCGATGATGGGATGGCGAAAAGTTTCGGGCCGAATTGTTCGCCGTGAATTTATTGCGACCAATATCCGGCAGCGGGTGTTGTTCGTTGGGTGGTGCAAGGAAGCGGAGCAATTGGAAACGGAAATTCGGAACGACCACAGCCATCCTTATGAAATCGTGGGTTGTCTGCCTTCTCCCCAGGGTTGGGGGCAGCAGGAATCGCCGAAGTCGGTTCCGGTGTTGGGAAGGTATGACGAACTGGCGACGCTTTTGGGCGGGCAGCAGGCGGAGATTGTCATTCTCGCGGATCCTTACTTGAAGATGGACGACATCATCGGGTTGGTGAATTTGTGCGAGATGGAGTTTGCGCAATTCAAGGTGATTCCGTCGTATTTTCAAATCCTGGCTTCGGGGCTTCGGCTGGAAACGATCAGCGGCGTACCGGTGCTGGGGGTGAGCGAACTGCCGCTGGATCATCTCGTTAACCGGGCATTGAAGAGAATTGTCGATATCGTGGGAGCGATTGTGGGCTTGTTGATTTCGATTCCGCTGATGACAATTTTTGGGGCGATTGTGTATCGGGAGTCGCCCGGGCCGATTTTTTATTTCCAGGAGCGGACGGGTAGGAACGGGCGAAAATTCAAGATCATCAAGATTCGCAGCATGAGGATGGACGCGGAGAAAACCGGGGCGCAGTGGGCGAAGGAGAATGATCCGCGGCGGCTTCGCGTGGGCGCGTTGATGCGGGAGTGGAATATTGATGAGGTGCCGCAGTTCTGGAATGTGTTGAAAGGGGAGATGAGTCTTGTGGGGCCTCGGCCTGAGCGCCCGGAGTTGATTTCGCAGTTCAAGTATCAGATACCCCATTACCACGCGCGGCACTCGTGTCTTCCGGGCATGACGGGTTGGGCGCAGGCCAACGGTTGGCGGGGGAATACGAGTTTGGAGGAGCGAATCCGTTACGATATCTGGTATATCGAAAACTGGAGTTTGGGTTTGGATTTCAGAATCATGATGCTGACGTTCATGAAGCGGAAGAATGCTTATTGACAGAAGATGGCTGGTCGCAGTAAAGTAGCGGCGTGAAGCCCGGTTTTCGCCCAATACTAAGTAAATTGATTTGGGCAACAGCGTTCTCCGCGTTTTACTCCACAGCTATTGCGCAGAGTGCGTTTCAAGATCTCGACTTTGAAGCGGCAAACATCGTTTCTATTTCCGGACGGCCTCAAGCCGTAACCACCGCAAACGCGCTTCCCGGTTGGACAGTCGATTACGGCAATTTTCAGCAAACGGAGGTCACGTATAATGAGCAATCACTCGGAGGAACTACAGTAACCGTCCTTGCAACCGGGTATCCCTCACTAACCACGCGAACTCCAATTGACGGCAGTTATGACGTCATTTTGTTCGGAGGGCTGGCTGATGCAACAATAAGCCAGACAGGAGTGGTACCTTTAACTGCTCGATCGGTGATTTTTGACGAAGTCTCGGAGAGCGGGTCGTTCGTGCCCGAGGTTTCCATCGGTTCCGACGTTCTATCTCTTTTTCCGGTCGGAAGCGGCACCGGGCAAAATGGGGTCGGATTTACAACGTGGGGCGCCAATGTTTCGGCGTGGGCTGGACAAACAGAGCAATTATCAATCACTTCGCCCGCAAATTCCGGTCAAATGGAATTTGACGACATTTCATTTTCGCCGAACCCGGTTACTGTGACACCTGAGCCGGACGCCCTAATGCTGATGGGCATTGGCGGTTCATTGTTTGGCGCATACAAGCGTTTTATGCCAAAGCGGAAATAAATTTTTTACACCAAGGGCGCGAAGGGAACGAAGAAATGCGCAGGTAACAGTTGATTAAGCGTTTGTTGACTGTTGCGCCGGCGCAATCCATCCACTATTTTTGGGTTATGCATACGGTGGAAGAAATCGAACAAGCTGCCGAACGGCTTGCTCAATCGGACTTCGACAGGCTGGCGTTGTGGGTCAGCACCCGTTACCACGAGATTTGGAAGCAGCAAATGGAGCGCGACGCGGCAGAAGGTAAGCTGGATTTCCTTTTCAACAAAGTCGCCGTTGGAGATCAAAACTTGCTAAAATCTCAATGAAAGTTGATATTTTGGGCGCATGAGCATTGCTGCTGAGAAAGTGGCCGAAGTGCTGGCCTTGCCTGAACAAGACCGGGCCTTCCTTGCCCGTCAACTTATCGCCAGCCTGGACGCGACCGTGGACGCGGATGCCGAAATCCAATGGAACGTGGTCATTGATCAACGCTCGCGGGAGATTGCTGAGGGCAAGGTCAATTGCCGTCCGGCAGAGGAGGTCATCAAAGATATCCGCGACAGACTTCATGTGCGTCGAAAGTCATCCTGAAGCCGACGAAATTCTTCTTCGTAAGAACAGATTTGCTCAGTATCGAGAGTCGAATTGAGCAACTTCCTTTTTCCAGTGATCATCGTATCCAAACCGTTTGGACCGTCAACGCGTATCCATGGAGTAAAAAGATCGCACTCTGTATCTCGGAGCACTACCGATAGGTATGCGTAATCTGCGGTTTGAAAAGTATTTGATAAAAAAAGGCTGCGAAGCGCCTTGCATTTTCCCAGAGGTCTAAGACCGCCAGTCTTTACGCGAAGACGTCTGAGCGTAAGCTCCTCCAGCTTCGGTAATTCAGCCAATGGTTCCAATGTCTGAGCAACGTTATTGTTCCACATTCCGCCCAAATACTCGAACGCCTCTAGATTGGGCAAACAAGTAAGTGGATCAAGGCGCAATATCTTGGGTGTTTCTTGTAAAATGAGAGTCCTCAGTTGTCGTAAGTCCGAAATGGTCTCAAGACTGGTAAGCTTTGTGTTCCAGTGGATTTTCAAATGGCGTAAACCACCAATTAAACCAAGAGGCGCCAAATCTTTTGCGCGAAGCTCATAGAAGTAGAGATATTTCGCATCCAGGAACTTATTGAGCACTGCCACGTCTTGTTCCTGAGCGCCTACTACAAAGGCTACCTCACCAACTATCGATTCACTCAGTTGTCGAATTCTGCGCAGTTTTCCGTCAACAATGAGAACCGGCTTATCCATTGCATCCCACTTAGTCGCTGGGAATGGTGGGAGTTGAAAAGCTGAGTGTTGGAGATTCCGCATTTTTCAATTACTACAGAAATGGGATCAAATAATCAAAGTGGAATCCAGAAATCCACGGCCTCAGCGCGCGTATTGGCGGATTTGGGTTTGCCACCAGCGAGCGAGGGATTCACTGGGGCGAATCCAGGCCTGGCGGTGCAGCCACGGGAGGGAATCGGCGTCGCTGAGGATCAGCAGTTTTTCCTTTGGCTCAAGGCGATCAGGGCCGTCCGTCAGTAACTTTTCGCAGAGCGTTCGGACTTTGGGGTCGCCCGCGCCCATTTCCGCCAGGGCTTTGGCGTATGCGGGATGTCTTCCTTTTTCACGCAACAGAGAAACGTGGATGGCGTTCACATATGGGTCCAGCACCACGTCCGCAATTCCGAATCCGGCGGGTTTCGAGGCTGGCTCGCCGTCGGCTGTCAATTTGGCCATTCGCGCGCGCAATGAAATAAGTTCCGCCGGTGGCACAGTTTCCTCTGGCGTCAAGAATAATCCGAGCTGGCGTGTCGCTTCGCCAAGGCTCGCGCGGCTTGTCATGACGCTCAGCGGGATGCTTAAAACCATCCCGGCAACGACGGGTGCAAACCACCAAAATGTGGGACGATCCAATTGCCATATGGCGTAGCCCCACGCCAAACCGATCAGCGTGTGCATCCAATGCCGCCGCAGGGCCATCGACCAGGCGATCCCGTCGGCGACGCGCTTCTGCGGTCCCCAATGCACGCCAAAAAGCAGCAGCGAGGCCGCGACGAATTGCGAGTGCCAGAGCATTTGCAACGGCGCATGCAAGGCGGAAAACGCCGTTTCGGCGGCGGCCCCAACTGTCGCATGGATTATTCCACCAAAAGCGCGGCGGCGCGGCGGGTCCAGGGCCAAGTCGATCAACGCCAGGATTTTCGGGAGAAAAAGCGCGCCCATGCAAAGGCTGAATATCAGAAACGCATGCTCCATTCCAGTCACGCGAAGGAACGGCGTAAACGGGCGGACGGTAATCTTGGAAAGTCCCGTTCGCCCCATGTACCAAAGCATCCAATTGAACGTCAAGAGGAAGAACAACCAGAACGGGCTGGCAAGGTAGCCCAAGATTCCCGCCGCCAGATGCACCCGGCTCACCCCGCGAAGGCCGCGCGCCCCGACGACCATTGCGTGTTGCATATTTCCCTGGCACCAACGGCGGTCGCGTTGCGCGTTTTCGATCATCGTCTGTGGCGCTTCTTCGTAGCTGCCTTCAAGATCGTAAGCCAGCCAGACCTCCCAATTCGCCTTGAGCAACAGCGCGGCTTCCACGAAATCGTGGCTAAGAATGGAACCGCCAAACGGCTTGCGCCCGGGCAACTGCGGCAGATCGCAATGTTGCATGAACGGTTCCAGCCGAATAATCGCGTTGTGCCCCCAGTAATTTCCAAACGATTGCGCCCAGTAATTCAATCCGGTGATAAAGATCGGCGCGTAGAGGCGATTCGCGAATTGCTGGATGCGCCCGAAGAGCGACTCCGCGTTGACCAGCGCGGGGACGGTCTGGATCAAGCCAACTTGCGGGTGGACTTCCATCAGCTTCACCAAATCAACCAATGTCTCGCCGCGCATCACGCTGTCGGCGTCAAGAATCACGAAGTAGCGGTAGCGCGATCCCCAGGTGCTGAGGAAGTCGCGGATGTTGCCGCTTTTTCGGCCTTCGTTCAGCACGCGCCTGCGGTAAAAGATTCGTCCAAGCGCGCCCAATTCGTTAATCAGCTCAAACCATCGCCGCTCTTCCTCAACCCATTTGTCGAGGTCCGTGGAATCGCTCAGAATATAAAAATCGAACCGATCCAACTGGCCGGTTTTTTCGAGCGATTCGTAGGTCGCGCGCAATCCTTCAAAAACGCGGGTTACTTCCTCGTTATGAATCGGAAAAACGAGCGCAGTGCTGGTGCCTTGAATGCTCTGGCTGTGATAATCCTTGATTCGCGTCAAACGCCGGTCGGTGGTGCGGCGGAGGAGAAATCCGAAAATTCCGTGCATGCAACCGACTGAGATCAGCAGAAACAATATAATGAATAGTCCCAGCAGAAATGTGTCGGACGACGTCCACCCCGTTCTCCAGAGCAAGTCCGCGAACAGCATCGAGACCACGCCAGTCAATAATACGGCGCAGGAGTAAAATATAAAGACACGCCAGCTTCGCCTCATTCGCGGGACTTGCGCGATGATCGGCGAAACTGCCGGCTTCTGGGCGGGTTGCGCGATGGAAGGGAAGGAAACCATGCGTCAGTGGTGCGTCAAATAGAACAATAAAACCAGCAGCAGACCGAAGATCAGCCAGGTCAGCGTCATTTTGAAAACGGGAAGGTTGCCGAGCTGCGTCAACGTGGTGATCGGGCCGAGGTCGAGCGGGCGCGGCGACATTTGCGCCATTTGAAAATCCGGCCCGGCGCGAAGATAGTTTTCACGCATCGCGACGACGAAATCGTTTGGCCACGGGCCCGGGCGAAGAAATTGGTCCTGCCAGCGTCCTGGCATGTCGGCCAGCAACAGCGCCAGGCGGCCGCGCGTGGAAAGCATTTCCGCGCCGGCGGGCGGGGCTTGCAGGACTTGCGCGAACCAATCGTTGACGAGGCGGTCCATTTCCTCAACGGCCAGTTCGGTCGCGGAAAGTTTCGGTTCGTTTGCGGCACGATGAATGGCGCGATCAAGGACGAGCGCAACCAATTGGCCGAGGAGCAATTTGTTTTGCACGCGCAACGCATGAAAGTAGCTTTCCACTTTCGAGTATGCCGCGTTCCATTCCTCCAGGGGACGGCCCTCCAGTTGTCCCGGAGAGTCGGTTCTGGCAACCGCGCTCATGGCGGGCTCCAATGATACGACCACGTTTCGCTCTCGATGTCCCCTTTGCGAAGCGCGCATTTCAAATCCACCGGATCGTGGTTGCCCGCTTTAGGCAGCATGTTGATGAAAACCCGCCACGTTTTTTCGGGCGTGTTGCGAAAGACCTGTACCTCGGTGATTTTGCCGTTGTCGCTGCTCGTCACGGTCGCCTTCGGAGGATCATCTTCGGACGTCAACTTGGGAATGTCGAAGTCAACTACAAATTGACGTTGCGCCTGGTCCCGAGAATTGAGGCCGACGCGCGTTGAGACGACGACGTTCGAGGAAAGGTTCATGTCGGTTTCCTTGGTCCAATACATGGAGTAACCGAAATGCAGCGGTTGCAATGGCGGCGGCTTTCCTGCCGGGTCCCAATAAGCGACGATGTTGTCCAAACCCTCGTATTGGGTGCTCAACTCGACAAGGTGAACGCGGCCTTCGCCCCAATCGCCGTGCGGCGTGACCCAAACACTGGGTGCGTCGTTATATGTGCGAAACAAATCCTGGTAATCACTGAACTTCCGGTCGCGTTGCAGCAGGCCGAAACCGCGTACGTTATTCGCCTGAATTCTTTGGTGACGCATGGCGGTTCCGTTGTCCAAAGGACGCCAGACCATCGAGCCATCTTCCATGTGCAGCAGCAAGCCATCGCTGTCGTGGACTTGAGGACGGTAATCATCGAAGTGCCGTTGGGAATTGCCGCCGTACCAGAACATGCTCGTCAACGGCGCGTAGCCAATCGAGGCGAGAGATTTTTTATGCGGGTCAACAGAAAAAATATTTGCGGGTTCGCGGAAATATAAAACCGCCTCAACCTGCGCGATGGTGGTTTCTCCCGGACGGATTTCAAATTCGTACGCGCCGGTGCAACTGACGCTGTCCAAAATCGCGTAGAGCAACAAAACATCATCGTCGTGCTGCGGTTTGCCGAGCCACCAATCGGTGAAGATCGGGAATTCCTCCGGGCGCCCGTCCTCGCCGCAGTCGAGCGCCAAACCGCGCGCCGAGAGGCCATAGACTTGCCCTTTTCCGAGCAGGCGAAAATAGCTCGCGCCGAGAAACGAGCCGAGTTCATCGAGCTTGTCGGGAGAATTGAGCGGGCACAAAAGCTTGAATCCGGCGTAGCCTGTGTTGGCGGGAATGTCCGCAGGAAGTTTCAGTGATCGGTAATCAAAAAAATCCGGCGTGAACCGCACGGATTGCACGTGGGTCGCGGTAAACTCATTCAAATGGACCGGTTCCTGGTAAAGATATCCCAAATGGAAAAACTCGACTCGAAATGGCAGGCGTTCTTCACTCCACAACGCCCGGTCGTCGCGAAAAAGAATTTCGCGATACTGGTCGTAGGTCAATTTGCTCAGGAAAGCCGGCAGATCAGCGCGCGGCGAGTGAAACGGCTTGCGCGCCCGCTCCTCAGCCTTCTTGGCGACATAATCGAGCGTGACATGCACAGCTTCGAGCGTTGGCGCTGCAAAGGCTGGAGTCGTGGCCGTTAGAATCAGGCATAGAAGAATCCGCTTCATCCCACTCTGTAAACAAATAACAAACTTCCGGTGCTTTGCAAGCAAACGCTCAAAAATGGCCTGTGCAGAAAGCGCATAAACCTCTGTCGCATAGTGGGTTAGTTATCGGGGTAAGGGAAAGTCCCTGTTCGAGGGATGCCTACCAGGCAAGGCTGTTCCGCCCGCGCGAGGATCGGAAGCCCCAACGAAACTCGACGAATCGGGCGTCAGCCCAACCGCCTGCACGATGGCAACCGCGCATAGCATGAGAAAAATCAACGGTCCTTGCGCGGGAACAGCGGAAATACGGAGCCGATGCGATGTCCCGTAGGCAAGGGCGCGGGCGGCTTCGTGAAATCAGTGTTGACGGTTTGGAGGCCAAGCTGCTGTTGCAGTTTTTCCACCGCGCCAGGAACCACCGGCCAGAGAAGCACGCCCAACACCTGGCAGACTTCCGCCAACGTGTAAAGAATATTATCCAAATCGCCCGCGCGAGCCGGGTCTTTGGCAATCTTGAACGGGCTGGTTTGATCGATGTACTGGTTGGCGCGGGTCACGAGCGAGCCGGTCTTTTGCAGCGCGTCCTGGAGGGAGTTGCTCCGATACGCCGCAATTGTTGACGTCCAAGCGTCCGCGGCTTCCGCGGCCAGTTGATTTGTCCCCGAAGGGACAACGCCTTCCCGGTAACGTCCGATCATTGAGAGCGAACGGTTGACGAGATTGCCGATGCCGTTGGCCAATTCAGATTGGTAACGCGAGCGAAAACCGGCGTCCGTCCAATTGCCGTCGGGGCCAATGTCCAATTCGCGCACGACGTAATAGCGGAACGCATCCAGGCCCCACTCGTCGATGACCGCCACGGGATCAACGACATTGCCAGTGCTCTTGCTCAGTTTCTGGCCTTCCTTCTGCCACCAGCCATGCACAAGCAGTTGTTTCGGGAGGGGAAGGCCCATTGCCTTGAGCATGATCGGCCAATAAACCGCGTGAAATTTCAGGATGTCCTTGCCGATGATGTGCAAATCAGCGGGCCACGCCAACAATGGCATGATGCCGGGAATATCGGGCGCGCCAACGGCATCGCGAACAACCGGGTCGCCGTGCGCGAAAGGAACGCTGATATAATTGACAAGCGCGTCAAACCAAACATACGTGACGTAACCCGGATCGAAAGGCACCGGAATGCCCCAGTTCAAACGCGCGATGGGGCGTGTAATACAAAGGTCTTCCAGCTTTTCACTTTTTAGAAATCCAAGGACTTCGTTTCGGCGATAATCGGGCGCGATGAATTCCGGATTTGATTCGATGTAAGCGATCAGCCAATCCTGGTGTTCGCTCAACTTGAAATAGTAATTCTCTTCCTCCAACTCGATGACTTTGCCGTATTCGGGATCGAAGCTTCCGTCAGGACGCCGTTCTTTTTCCGTCACAAAAGTCTCGGACCCCAGCGAATAATAGCCCTTGTGGCTTTCCTTATAGAACTGCCCGTCGGCTTGGAGTTTGTTAAGGATCGCCTGAACGACTTCCTTGTGCCGGGGTTCGGTCGTGCGGACAAAATCGTCGTTGGACAATCCAAGTTTTGCCACGAATGCCCGCCAACTAACGGCTAATTCATCGCAGTATGCCTGGGGAGTTTTGCCTTCGGCAGTGGCCGCCCGCTGCACCTTCTGGCCGTGCTCGTCCAGTCCCGTGAGATAAAAAACTTCCTCCCCAAGCGCGCGGCGCGACCGGGCAATGACGTCCGCGACGACCTTTTCGTAGGCATGCCCCAAATGCGGCTGGCCATTGGCATAGTCGATCGCGGTCGTGACGTAAAAGCGTTTGCTCACAACACCATGCTGGCGCGAGCACGGCAAAAATCCAAGTTGGAATCACAGACTTCTGTCACCATGAAGCTGTCGGAGTTGACTTTCGCGCCATCTATTCAACCGATGCTTTTGCCAGTTTTGGAGCTTAGGTTTGCTCGACTGGCTTGCCATCAAGTCTGCTTTCTGCAAACTCTCTTCAACCTGCTTATCAAAGTCAGCCTTGTGGTCGTAATAAAACGCCATCGCTGCATGAATCTGGGCGAGCGAAAGGTGCGAGTGCTGGCGGCGTATTTCTTCCGCGCTCCAACCATATGCCAAATGATCCAAAACCACCTCGATGACCTTGACATTCGAATCGTCAATCCAGGCGCGGCCAGCTTCATCTACTTGGATATGCGGCATGGTCGATGTCATCGTTGAGTCAAAACTAGCCTGATTTTAGCTTTGCTGCAAGACTCCAAAAAAACGCCTCCCGCATGTTGCGTGAATTTGTGATTTGCGGGCGGCCAAACTGCTCGCATATCGTAACGCGCATGACGAAGCATCGGATCGGTTTGATTGGCGGCAGCGGACTTTATCACATTGAAGGATTTTCGAACCAGAAATGGGTCAGTGTGGAGACTCCGTTTGGTTCACCATCGGATGATTTTCTGACCGGTGAATTGGCGGGGCGCGAGGTTGTTTTTCTGCCGCGCCACGCTCGGGGGCATCGCATTCTTCCCAGCGAGTTAAACCATCGCGCCAACATCTATGGGATGAAAAAGCTCGGCGTCGATTGGATCGTCAGCGTCAGCGCCGTTGGCTCGTTGCAGAAAAAATACAAGCCGTGCGACATCGTTCTGCCTGACCAGTTCCTTGACCGGACAAAACGCTCGCTGGAACACACGTTTTTTGGACGCGGAATAGTGGCGCATATCGCGTTCGCGGACCCAATTTGCGGGGAGTTGCGCGAATTGCTTTTCCAGTGCGCGAAGGCGGAGGGTGCGCGCGCTCATAATGGCGGCACCTACGTCAATATGGAAGGGCCGGCGTTCAGTACACGCGCGGAATCCCTGTCCAACCATCGGGCGGGGTTCGATGTCATCGGCATGACCAATCTCGGCGAAGCCAAATGCGCGCGCGAAGCGGAGATCGCCTATGCGACGATGGCGATGATCACCGATTACGATTGTTGGAAAACCGACGAAGCGCACGTCACCGTCGAAATGGTCGTTGCGAATCTCACGAAAAACGCAGGCCAGGCCCAGGCGATCATCAAGCGCGTCATTCCGAAAATTCCACAGGAACCCAACTGGCCCTGCCACGACGCCCTCAAGAACGCCATTATGACAGACAAAAAACTGTGGCCGGCAAAAACGAAAGCGGAGTTAAAACCGTTGCTGGAAAAATATAGTTGAACCGTACAAATTCCGTTTCAACTTCCTGGCGCTTTCAGCAACTATCGGGCGCAAATGGGGGGCAAAAGAACCACATTGCTTGCCAGATTTGTACATTGCCAAGAGCAGCCGATTGACCTCGGCCTCACGCTTCGCGCTGGTCGCTTATCGCCCCTTTACCGCTCGTCAGATGAAGAATTAGGTGAAAGCGCTTCCGTCGTATTTATTCCAGATTATAGGAAAGACTGCTTTACCCGCTGATCTTGCATTGATAGGTTTGAGGCTTCGGCACGTCTAACTATGCCGTTGCATGACTCGAAATTGGCTTCAACTCTGCGCTGTCGGCGTCGCCCTGATTTTCGGCACACGCCTGAAAGGCGCGGAGGTTCCTGTCCAATATAATCGCGATATTCGTCCAATTCTTAGCGACCGTTGTTTCAGATGTCACGGCCCGGATGCGCGGAGCCGCAAGGCCAAGCTTAGGTTGGATGATTCCGAGAGCGCTTTTGGGCCGCGCAAAGACCCCAACGAACACGCCCTTGTCGCCGGGCATCCCGAACAAAGCGTTTTGATCCGCCGCATTTTTACCACAGACCCGGACGACGTCATGCCACCGCCATCGTCGCATCTGACTCTCAGCGATTCTGAAAAGGAAACACTTCGGAAATGGGTCGCGCAAGGCGCGAAGTACGAACCGCATTGGGCATTCGTCCCGTTGCCCGCCAGAGTTGCGGTGCCGGAGATTAAAAATAAATCGTGGGCGCGGAATGAGATCGACAACTTTATTGCCGCACGCCTGGAGAAAGCAGGCATCAAACCTTCGCGCGAGGCGAGCAAGACCCGCTGGCTTCGCCGCGTCACCTACGACCTTAACGGATTGCCGCCGACGCCAGCGGAGGTGGACGCGTTCCAGGCTGACAAATCGACGAAAGCCTATGAAAAAGTAGTTGACCGACTTCTGGCGTCGCCCCATTACGGTGAACGCATGGCAGCTCCGTGGCTTGACGCTGCCCGGTATGCGGACAGTTACGGTTACCAAAATGACGCGCTTTGTCCAACATGGCCCTATCGCGACTGGGTGGTGAGCGCTTACAACCGCAATCTGCCTTACGACCAATTTCTCAAGGAGCAATTGGCTGGCGACCTGCTTCCGAATCCGACACGGCAGCAACGGTTGGCGACGGCGTTCAGCCGGTTGCACCGCCAAACGGCTGAGGGCGGCAGCGTTGAGGCGGAATGGCGCGCGGAATATGTCGCGGATCGTGTCAATACTTTTAGTTACGCGGTGCTGGGGTTGACCTTTGAATGCGCGCGATGCCACGACCACAAATTTGATCCGATCACCCAGCGCGATTACTACAGCCTGTCCGCGTTCTTCAACAGCATCGACGAATACGGGCTTTACAATGATGCCGAACATGTCCCTACGCCTTCGATTCTTCTGCCGAATTCCGAGCAGGAAAAGGCGATGACGGCGACCGCGGGATTGCTGACGACGAATTCTCAGGAGTATCGCGCGGCGGTGGAATCCGTCGAACCGGAATTCCAGTCGTGGTTGAAGCAGACCAATTTGACGGCGGACATGCCGGGATTGGTCGCGCATTATACATTTGACTGGCTGACAGAGACGAATCGTTTTGCGAATGAGGTCAATCCGCCGAATCTCAGCGGTTCCATCCAGGCCAATACGCTTGTGCCGGGGAAACTCGGGCAAGCCGTGCAATTTACGGGCGATGACGAGATTGCATTTCCAGGCATCATCGGAAGTTTGCAGCCGTGGGACCAATACAGCGTCATATTCTGGCTTCGCATTCCAGAAACATTGACGAACGCGATTATCTTTCACCAATCCGCAGGGACCGACGTGGGATTCCACGGCACTGAACTTTCGCTGGAGGACGGGAAATTATTTTTTGCCATTAAAAGATTTTGGCCGGGCAACGCGCTGGCCGTGCGATCACGAGGCGTTGTGCCATGCGAACAATGGGTGCAAATCGGGGTGAGTTATGACGGGTCGGGGGACGCCGCTGGGATGCGGCTTTTTGTTGATGGAGTGCAGGATGATTCGGAAATCGTCCGCAATCGCATTTATAAAAGCCCGGAGAATGGCGGCAGCGGATTTGAATTTGGCGCGCGGTTTCGGACAAGCGGATTGAAAGGCGCCGCGCTCGATGAATTGTGCGTTTACAATCGGCCACTGGCGAAAGTTGAATTCGCGCAGCTACATGATGGGCATTCGTTGCAAGACGCAATTGCTTCACGTGATGCAACGGTCTTGAGAGATTTTTTCGCGTCAGCGCGCTCGCGTCCGGTGGCGGAAGCTCGGTCGAATCGCGCCGAGGCTGTCAAAAAATATCTTGAAACGCGCAACTCGGTGCAGGAGACGAGTGTGATGGAGGAATTGCCGGAGCCTCGACCGACTTTTGTGCTCGCGCGCGGACGATACGATGCGCCAAAAACCGACGCTGCACGTGTGACGCGCGCGACGCCTGCGGTGCTTCCGCCGTTTCCGTCCGGCGCGCCGCGAAATCGCCTTGGATTGGCTGAATGGTTGACAGAGCCGAACCATCCGCTGACGGCGCGCGTTGCGGTGAATCGTTACTGGCAGATGATTTTTGGGCGGGGAATTGTCAGCACGTCGGAGAATTTTGGAATTCAGGGAGCCGCGCCGACGCATCCGGAGCTGCTGGATTGGTTGGCGCGGGATTTTATCAATTCCGGCTGGGACACCAAAGCATTGCTGAAGAAGATTGTTCTCAGTTCCACTTATCGGCAGGACTCCGTGCTGCGCCGCGATTTGAAGGAAAAGGACCCGGAAAATTTGCTGCTCTCACGCGGGCCGTCGCACCGGCTTTCGGCGGAAATGATGCGCGACACGGCGTTGGCCGCGAGCGGGTTGCTGGATGACAAATTGGGCGGCCCGCCGGTCAGTCCTTACATGCCGGGCGATCTTTGGCGCGAAGCGAACTCGATGAGCCCGGCCTACCATCAGAGCGTTGGCGGCGATCTTTACCGGCGCAGTTTATATACCGTTGTCAAACGCACGGCCCCAATGCCGGACATGACGGCGTTTGACGCCCCGTCCCGCGAGGTTTGTGTGCTGAAACGCTCGGCGACCGGGACGCCGCAGCAGGCGTTCGTCCTTCTTAATGACACACAGTTTGTCGAGGCGGCCAGAGTTTTGGCGCAGCACGCGCTTAAAGAAGGTGGGACCGATACCGCAAAACAAATTCGTTTTGCCTTCCGGCGACTGGCGGGGCGCGATCCTGACTCGACCGAGGCGAAAGTTCTCGCCGAGCTTTGGGCAGAGCAGGACAAGATTTTCTTGGCGGAACCTGCGCGCGCGAAACAGTTGATCTCGGTCGGCGACACGAAAGCCGATGAATCGCTCGATATTGTCAAGTTGGCCGCAACGACGGTGGTTGCGCAGGCCATCCTTAATCTTGACGCCACCGTATGGAAACGCTGATTTTATGAAAAACACAACGCCATTGTCCGATCCGTTTGGGATCACGCGCCGCCATTTTTTCGCGAAGACGGCGAGGGGCCTTGGAACGGTCGCGCTGGCAAGTCTTATGCCCAAGGTCGTTTCAGCGGCGGCGAATTCGACGGGCACAGCGGTCGGCGGATTGCAGGGATTTCCAAATTTCACACCGAAAGCAAAACGGGTCATCTACCTTTTTCAAAGCGGCGCACCGTCGCAAATCGACCTTTTCGATTACAAACCGCAGCTCAACAAATTGAATGGCGAGCAATTGCCGGAGAGCGTGCGGGACGGCCAGCGGTTGACGGCGATGAGTTCGCAGCAGGCTTCAATTCCGCTTGCCGGATCGATTTTTGAATTTAAGCAGCATGGCCAATCCGGCGCGTGGCTGAGCGAACTTCTGCCGCACACGGCGACAATCGCCGACGAGATGTGCGTCGTTCGCTCAATGTACACCGAGGCAATCAACCACGATCCGGCGATCACATTTTTCCAGACCGGCTCGCAGATCGCCGGGCGGCCGTCGTTTGGTTCGTGGGTGCATTACGGACTTGGCTCGATCAACCAGGACCTGCCGGCGTTCGTCGTTCTGGTGACGCCGAACAAGGCAGATCAGCCGCTTTACTCGCGCTTGTGGGGCAGCGGATTTTTGGATTCGCGCTACCAGGGAATACAATTCCGCTCCGGCAAGGAGCCGGTCCTTTATATGGCGAACCCGGACGGCCCTTGTGGGACGGGGCGTCGTGCTTTGCTTGACAAGCTGGACGCGCTGAATCGCCATGAATTCGAGAAGGAACTCGACCCGGAAATCGAATCGCGAATATCCCAATACGAAATGGCTTACCGGATGCAAAGTTCCGTTCCAGCCGTGACCGATCTTTCAAAGGAACCGGACAGCGTGTTTGAACTTTACGGGTCGGACAGCCGAAAGCCGGGAACGTTCGCGGCGAATTGCCTGTTGGCGCGGCGACTCGCGGAAAGCGGTGTTCGTTTCATACAGCTTTACCACCAGGGTTGGGACCAGCACGGGAATCTGCCCGCCGGCATCAAAGTGCAGGCGCGCGAAACTGACCAGGCCAGCGCCGCGCTGATCAAGGACCTCAAGCAACGCGGAATGCTTGATGACACGTTGGTTGTTTGGGGCGGGGAATTTGGACGCACCTGTTACTCACAAGGAAAATTGACCAAGGACGACTATGGCCGTGACCATCATCCGCGATGCTTTTCGATTTGGATGGCCGGCGGCGGAATCAAACCGGGCATCACCTACGGGCGCACGGACGACTACGGTTACAACATCGCCGATGCCGACGGCAATGCGATCCACCCGGATAAGAGCGTCCTGACGCCGGGGGCGGTCCATGTGCATGACTTACAGGCGACAATTTTGCATCAACTTGGGGTGGATCACGAACAATTGACTTATTTATATCAAGGGCGGCGGTTCCGATTGACTGACGTGTATGGTCACGTCGTGCAGGATATTATCTCTTGACTAGGGCCTGTTAACACAAATTGACGCAGGACGGGGTCAACTGTAAGATTGGCCGATGGAAATTACTGAGGGCCAATATTTGCGGATTGCCGACTGCCTGCCCCGGCAGCGAGGCAATGTGAGTCTGACCAACCTTCAAGT
>DASXZW010000080.1:0-4034 GCA_036501665.1 Verrucomicrobiia bacterium | reverse complement strand
CCAGCATTCGCCTGGACCGCTCATTCAGGTGCGGCCAGAGATGCTGCAACTTCCGGCGCATATCTCGAAGAGATACCACGCCGTGATGGATAACATCACCCCAGTGAGTTGTAAATGTTATTTATTGACGCCGCCTAAGCTTGAAATTCTGGCAGCGGTTTTCGCATCGCCACTTCGGCGTTGTCAGCCGCTACAACGCGCTGCTCTTCGTAGGCTTCGCCATTGAGACCACGCAGTTCAAATGCGACGAGGCAGTCAGCCAGTGCTTTGACCTTGGCGGTGGCGGCTTCGGCTTCGGCGTGTAGTCGGCCTTTGATTTCAATTTGGGCGTAGTCGTTGGACGGCAATTCTTCGAGCGCGCTGCGTTTGGCGGAAGCATCCTCCACATAACGAAACAGGTTGGCGGTGGCGAATGTCTCCTGCTGTTCGCCCGAACGCAAACTGAAGTTCTCCACCTGCTTGAGCGTGCTAACACCCATCAAAGAATCGTCGCACTTGAGCGCGTGATCAAGGAAAGTGAAAGGCCGGTCACGACGTAGGGTAATAAGCCAGAGGGAGAGCTTGGCCATTTCCACGGCCATCGGATTGATGTCCACGCCGTAGAGGCAACGGTCAGCCACATAGCGGCGGGCCACGGCGATGCGCTCGGCGAGATCGGCAGGAATGAGCCGTTCGGTGGGATCACCGGCAGAAAAATCTCCCTCTGGTGTCGTGAGAAATTTGCCGGGATTGGCCTTCTCTGCATTTTCCCAGGCTTCAACCAATCGCTCTGCGAGATAGCGGCAGGTTTGCACGAGGAACGCACCCGAACCCATCGTCATGTCGCAGACTTTGAGCGCGAGAATTTCGCGCGCGGTTTTGAGTTTCCATTCCGCTTTCGGTTTGCCCTCCGCCGGGCCAATGTAAACGAGCGGTTCGAGCGTGTGCTGGACTATCGGTTCGGTGAGGCTGCGCGGTGTGTAGTGCGTGCCGGTGCTGCGGCGGTCGCTGCCCGCTGTGACATACACGCTGCCAGTGGAAATTATGACAAGATAGCCGAAGTCATCGTCGCGCAAAAGTGCGGCGAAAGGTTTGATGCGTTTTGCGAGCAGCGGGTCTTGGCCGCAAGCGATGAGCAACGTGTGGTCATAAACCAGTTCCTGCTTCTCCAAGTCTTTGCGCAAAGTTTTTTCACTGCGGCCAGTTTCTTCATTCACGAACTCAACCAGGGCCTCCGTGCCCTTGGCGGCTAGTTCCTCCAATTTCGAGAGCGGGATTTCAGGTTCGCTTTTTTTTGAGCCAGCGAGACCGAGAATGACTTCGTTTGCACGCTTGGCCGTGTGGTCAAGCAGACCTTCATAGACATGGCCGATTTGTTCAATGTCGAGTGCGCGAAACGAAACGCGTCGGGCTTCCGCTGGACCACCACCCGGAACTTTCACGCGCAACACTTGCAACGCTTCGAGCAAATGAAGCACGACGCGGTTGTTAATTGGCAGCGGTTTGGCCGGAGTGGTTTGCCATCGAGTATCGGCGACGCGGCCTTCCAGAAATGGATAGCGGTCGGGGTTAAACAACGTGCCGCCGTATGGGGGGCAGGCGCATGGCCTCGTGCTCGACGCCCGCGTGGACAGCACGGAAAGTGGCGAGCAGGCGACACCATGCGTCGTGACGACGTTCAAGGACTTCCTCGCCGTGCTGGTCGGCGCGTTCGCGAAGCAGTTCGCTCAAGGTGGAGACGGCGTAGTGCTGGTCATAAAGTGGATCGCCAAGCAAAAGCAGACCGCGTTCTTCGGCGGAAAAAAGGAAGACGAGCCGCATCATTATCGTAAGCGCGCTGTCGTAAAGGTCTTTCTCCTTCACGCCCGCGAGAAGTTTGCGGTCAGATTCGGCGTCAATACGGTCGAACGCCTGCACAAGCATTTCGACAGCGCGGCGAACCTGATAGCCAAGCTGGTCGGTGACTTCCTGCTGGTCTTTGCTGCTCTCGACATAGAGCGCGGCGAGGGTTTCCGGTTCGTCCACGCCCAGAAAACGGCGCAGATGGAGGAGGCTGTGAAAAGCGCGAAGCGTGATCGGCTCTTGCATCCAGAGGTCGGCATACCACGAGCCGAAGCCGGTGGTTTCGCCGCGTGGCGCAAAAACAATCATCCACTGCTCGCCGTTCGTGACGAGGCCAAGCGGCAAGTCGGTGGCGTGGAGCAACTCCATCATACGTGTGCCGGGCGAGGCTTTCCACGTCTTGCCGGCGACGGGCTTTTCCAAATCTTGATCGGGCGCATAGTGCTCGATGAGCAAAAGCGGCTTGTGCGCGGTGTCGCGGTGTTTCAAGACGAATTCAGGGCGCAGGGTTTCGCCGAAATTCGCCATGACTGCTTCGATGCCGGGCGGAATGGCCTGGCCTTCAACCAAAAACCCCGGCGGGTATTCCAACAACTCGGCAAGGACGTGACGAATCCATGCGTGATGAACCGCAGGCTGTTTCGCGCCACGTTCCAGCCAGTCTTCGTAGGCTTCACGAAGGCGGGAGGCTTTGGACGGATCGCGCTGGTCGAGTCCCTGCGGGAACACCCGCAACAAAACCGGCAAGGACAGAAACGGGCCGGAAGTTTCGACAAGCGAAAGCCATTCGGCGTGATGACGGGCGGGGGTCATGATTCAGTTTAGGCTGGCACTAAGTTTTCCGTGGATGCAGCCACAGTCTCCTTTTTGGAATCAAGGAAGAGTAGTTGCTCTCGCTAGTCGTCGTTTTTGAATTTGAAATCCCACCTTTGTTCCATGAAGCGTAGCAGCTTAATTCCGCGCTCGCGGATTTGGTCCGGCCCCCAGGAAGCAATTTGGGAAACTTCTATTTCTGAGTGGGAGCCGTCGGCATAACCATTGCGGATTTTCTTTCCAGCTAAATCCAGCTTCACCTTCTTCTTCGCCTCAAAGCTATCGTTCTGAAGTGACGAGTTAATCCACATCGAAAGCAGGAGCAGGTTGCCCACCGTCCCTCCATAATGCGGCCGGTGATCCGGTTCGATGCCGATAAATAGCGGCGACCATTCATCGGTCTCTGTCTGCGGGTAAATGTGCTCAATGGAGATTTTGTCGCCTTCCGCTTTGAGCAGATCGCTCCAATCCACCTTCTTCTGCCGACTCTCCGATAGAAGGCCAAGTTCGTATTCGTATAGGAAATAGCGCAAACCAGACCAGCCGTAGTAACCACTTCCTCCATCGAATTTTTTGAAAAGCAAATTGCGAAATGTGTCGAATCGAAAGCTTCCGTCTTCGTTGATTGAGTAGGCCAGCTTTCCATCAAGATTATTTGCAATTTCTTCCAAGGTAATTTCGCCACGGTCTAGTGCCCTGGCCGCATTGTAGAATTCACTACTTCCGTAATTGGCCCGTTCTGCGTTGACACGAAAAGTAAGGAATATGAAACGTTCAATCCGTTTGAAAATGCGGATGCGATTGCTTTCGTTTGATTCATTCTTGAGTATGGCCATAACCAGCGGACGGAAATAGACCATGCCCACCCGATTAAGCCTATCAATCCAATGTCGCTCCTCGTCCGAAAGACCATCGGCCAAATCTGGATAGAAGGAATTAAACCAATGCACAGCGGACGATTTTAGACTGTTGACGAAATCCCTTATTTCCGTTGGTTCAAGCTGTGCCGAGGCAATCGTCTTTGTCTCGGAACCTGTTTCGTCCGCGTCGTCCTCGGGCTCGTCGGTATCCGATTCGGCACGCGTTTCCCGGTTACGCCGTCACGTCCTACGGTTCACAGGGAAAGACCGTGGATTACGTTCTGTTTTCTGATTCGACGGTTAAGCCGGCAACGAATGCGCAACAATGGTATGTGACAATTTCGCGCGGGCGGCGCGGCATTCGCATTTTCACGCCGGACAAGCAGCAACTTCGTGAGAATATTGAGTTTCGCATAAATAATGGATATGGAGTTAGTCATTCCAAATCAGTCCGTGTTTGGCGGCTTGCGCCAGGCAGGCGCCCAGCAAGCTCTGCGATTGCTGGACATCGCACAGGGCGTCCAACACCAAGTCGAGCAA
>DASXZW010000079.1:0-13305 GCA_036501665.1 Verrucomicrobiia bacterium | reverse complement strand
GACGGCCACGGTCGAATCGATTCAGCAGAAACGGGCGCGTTGCCGGCAAACCTTGGAGCAAATCCAGCCCGGCGGCACCCTACCGCGCAAAAGAAAAACCAAGAAAGCGTTGTCCAGTTAATTCTTGGACACTACACTAGTTACTTACCTTCACCACGAAGTAGAGGAAAGGCGTGCTGGTTTCGGTGAACCAGTGGGGAACGCCCTTCGGAATTACGATCACGTCTCCTTTTACCAGATGCTGCGCCTGGCCGCCCAAAATCTCTTTGGCACCAAATTCTCCCGGCGATTTCTCTGTCACCTCACTTGCTTTACCGCCCGTAATAAATGTCGCTGTGCCATCGACGATGTAAAAGATGTCGGTGTCTTTTTCATGGATTTCCACAGTTCCCGGCCCTGTGCGGCGGCCAGCCATGATCTTGAAATTGTTCGTTTGAAGCAGGAATCCGCCCTTGGCAAAAACGGCGTCCACATTTTGGCGCTCAATATGAATGACAGCGTCAGGTTGCCCGGCCCAACATGCCAGAACGATAAAATTTGCGGCCAATGCCAGAATGATTCGTGATAAAAATTTCATGGCGGGAGTATTGTTGTTCTCAAAAACCAAGTCAATCGTCACCCAAAGCCTCAGCCAATATTCAAACAATTGCTCCAAACATACCAGGGGGATCGACCGCGCATGCCGTGGGGTACCGGATTTATCGAGGAAGTTAAAGGTCTTCTTACAAGCCATCTCATAAATAGCCGTGGATGGCGGCGGTGGAGATTTGAGCCGGGCGCAAGGCGTGCCGAAGGATCATTCCCGCAGGGGACTGTGACTGAGGCGCAACGAAGCGCCCGGCTCAAAGATACACCGCTTCCGCCGCCGCGGATATTTATGAGATGGCTTGTAGTATAATAAATTCTCTTTCGTTGAACTTGCAATCAGAGCGTTATGTTGCGATCATGGCAATTCTATCATGTCGTCTCAATCGAAGCGGAAAATTGTATGATACAGCGCTATAAACCAGGTTTGAAAATGGCAATACGCCTGAGTTTTTGTGGTCTTTTCGCCGTTGCCAAAGCCTCATTCTGGGCGTTGGCGTTTGCATGGTTAATGGTTCTCCCCTCAATCGCGCAACCCAGCGTCAACATTAATCCCACCAACCAACTCGTGTACACCGGAAGCAACGCCAGCTTTACCGCCATTGTCACTGGCGATGGCCCGTTTAGTTATCAATGGCAATGGAACGGAACCAATCTTCCAAACGCGATTGTCACGACGGTTGCGGGAAATGGGATCGCCGGTTATTCAGGCGACGGCGGCCTGGCGAATTTCGCCAGCATCAACGATCCCTGGGGAGTCATTGTCGATACCGCAGGGAATTTATTTTTTTCGGAAAACGGCAATTCCCGCGTGCGCAAGGTGGACACAAACGGTGTTATTAGCACAGTTGCAGGGACCGGGACGTATGGATTTTCGGGTGACGGCGGCGCTGCCACAAACGCCCAACTCTCCGATCCGGCATTCCTTGCGCTCGACGCCGCGGGGAACCTTTACATCGCCGATCACGTAAACGCCCGTGTGCGGAAGGTGGACACGAACGGCATCATCATGACAATCGCCGGAGGCGGAACAAACCTGAGCGACGGGATTGAGGCGACGAATGCCGAACTGTATCCCTCAGGCCTTGCCTTCGATCGCAGCGGCAACCTTTACATCGCCGATCTCGGAAACGGCTTGGTTCGCAAGGTGGATAATTCGGGCATCATCACGACAGCGGCATCGGGCGGGCAAGTAGCGCAACCGCTTGAATTGGCTTTTGATCCTTCCGGCAATCTCTACATCGCGGATCCCGGCGATAACGTGGTATTGGCTCTCGCCACCAATGGCAATCTGGGCGTATTTGCGGGCGGCGGCGTTAGTGGAACGAGGTTTGGCGGGCCGGCCACGAATGCCGGGCTCAATTACCCGTTCGGAACCGCTGTGGACGGGGCAAGCGATGTATTTATCACCGAGTTCAATAGCGAAAGCATCAGCATGGTGGACACGAACGGAATTATAACCACCGTTGCCGGAAACGGAATCGCAGGTTATTCCGGCGACAATGGGGACGCCACCAATGCCAGCTTCTGGAATCCCAGCGGCATCGCACTTGACACCAATGGCGATATCTTTGTGAGCGATAGCGCGAATAATGTTGTGCGTGAGGTGGTGGTTGCAGGGCCAGTGCTCAAATTCAGCAACGTCACAACGAATCTCTCTGGCAACTACACAGTGGTGGTGAGCAATGCTCTCGGAGTCGTGACAAGCGCGGTTTCCGTCCTCACTGTCGTTCAGCCTGCCATCATTGTGACACCGCCGAGTTCGATCCAAAGCTTCGTCTCCAGCAATGTCAGTTTCACCGTTGTCGCGGAAGGCACTCCTCCGCTGAGTTATCAATGGCAACTGGATGGCGCGAACCTGTCTGGAGACACCAACAGCGCTTTGGCGGTTGGTCCGCTGCTCACGAATGACGCGGGGAATTATACGATTGTCGTTTCTAACGCGTACGGTTGCGTGACAAGCGCGCCCGCAATCTTAAAGGTGACTGCCATTCCTCCAACGATTGGCATCCAACCAATGAGTCAGGTTGTGCCAATGGGATCGAATGTCACTTTTAGCGCGACGGCTGCCGGTTCACCGCCTCTGAGTTATCAATGGTGGTTGAACAGCGGCGCGCTATCCGGCCAAACTAATGAATCGCTGTCGTTATCCGGGGTTTCGACCAATGACGCGGGGAGTTACACTCTGGTCGTTACCAATCCATATGGCGTAGCGACCAGTCATGTTGCCGGTCTCTTGGTTGGAACTCTGCCGTACTTTAGCGCGCAACCGTCCGCGCAGTCTGCTGTGCTGCAAGGGAATTCCACGGTAATTTCTGCCGCCGTGACGGGTCTTGGACCGCTCACATTTCAATGGCAATTGAATGGGTCGAACCTGGCGGACAACCTGACCGTTACACTGGCCGGGAATGGAGGAAACGGCTATTCAGGCGACCACGGTTTAGCCACCCAGGCAGCAATGGCCAGGCCGGAGTGCGTTATTCAGGACAGCAGCGGCAATCTCTATATTACCGACTCGGGGAACAGCCTGATTCGCAAGGTGGACACAATCGGGATCATCACAACTGTAGCTGGGAAGTATGGCCCCGGTATTTTTTCAGGGGACGGTGGCCCTGCGACTAACGCCGGTTTGAGCTTCCCGAATGGAATAACTTTGGATGCGAGCGGGCGCATGTTTATTGCGGATACAGAGAATAGTCGCATTCGTATGGTGGACTCCAATGGCATCATCTCAACGGTCGCAGGACATGGCTTATTTGGCAGCTTTGGTGGCGATGGCGGGCAGGCGACGAATGCCGGGTTGAACCAGCCATTCCGCGTCGCATTTGATGGTTATGGAAATATGTTTATTGCTGACTATGGGAACAACCGAGTCCGAAAGGTTGCCACGAACGGCATCATCACGACTGTTGCTGGTAACGGCAAAAATATTTTCTCCGGCGATGGAGGTCCGGCGACCAATGCGAGCGTGTACAGCCCGGGAGACTTGGCATTTGATGTGGCGGGAAATCTCTACGTCGCAGAAACTATTGGCAATCGAATCCGAAAAGTGGACACGAACGGTTTAATCTGGACTGTCGCGGGGAATGGTAGCTACCTATTTTCGGGCGACAACGGACCAGCTACCAACGCGGCACTCGTACCTTACGGCATTGCACTCGATCCTTACGGAAACATTCTTGTGGCCGATTACCAAAACAATCGAATCCGTCAAATTGACGCGTTTGGTATCATTACGACGATAGCAGGAACCAGCCATCAGGGGTTCTCCGGGGATGGGCAACCCCCTGCCCAAGCCACTTTTTCAATGCCGCAGTCGGTTGCCTTTGACTCGTTAGGCCGAGTTTTGGTTTCTGACACACAGGATAGCCGTGTCCGTCGATTTGGGATAGGGCCTTCCCTCCCACTTACCGCCGTGACAGCTTCCAACGCTGGAAGTTACACACTGGTCGTCACCAGCCAATTCGGCAGCATTACTAGCGCTCCGTGTTCGCTAACGGTGCTAATCCCGCCGCAGCTCGAAACGCGGCTGGCCAATGACTTCACCGCATTGGATGAGACCGCCGTTTTTAGTGTCACCGCAACGGGCACGCAACCACTGGCATTTCAATGGCAGTTTGACGGAACTAATCTCGTCGATCAAACCAGCGAGGTTCTTAGCATAACCAACGCGCAGTGGGCTGATGCAGGAATTTACACGGTGCTCGTCACGAATGCTTACGGGACTGCAAGCGAAGCGGCGACATTGACTGTTGGCAATCCGCCGATGATCACGAATGCTCCGACAGCAATAACTGTGGCGCCAGGTCAAACCGCCGTCTTGAGCGTGGGCGTTGCCGGCGACGGGCCGTTTACCTACCAATGGCAATTCAATGGCACGAATCTTCCCCCGATCATCACTACAATCGGCGGCAATGGTGACACTAATTACAGTGGAGACGGCGGCGCGGCCACGAACGCGGGAATGGTTCTGCCCAATGCTGTTGCTTGTGATGCGAAGGGGAATGTTTATGTCACGGATTACGGTGAAAACAGAATTCGGAGGATAGATACTAACGGAATCATCACAACTTACGCCGGCACCGGGAATTCGGGACTGTCTCCAAACGGAACCCTTGCCACGAATGCGAGCTTCCTGACATTGAGAGGCTTATGTGTGGACGCTGCGGGAAATGTTTTCGTTGGAGAATATAATCCGGGAGAAGTGCAAAAAATCGATACTAACGGAATTGTCACGAAGGTTGCTGGCACGGGAAGTTCAGTGCGGACAGCCGACGGCCTTTCTGCAACAAACACGAGCTTTGATGGCATTTGGGGCGTGGCGGTGGATTCGTTGGGAGATTTGTTTGTCACCGATGTTAACAGTTGGCGCGTTCGCAAAGTAGGCACCAACGGCATTGTCTCAACCGTGGCAGGCAACGGCACGAACGGCTTTTCAGGCGATGGCGGACCTGCAACCAACGCAAAACTAATGCACCCCTTAAATGTGGCAGTCGATTCGTTGGGTAATATTTTTGTTGCTGATGACGAAGTTGCTCGCATTCGCAAGGTCGATACGGACGGAATCATAACGACGGTAGCTGGAGGAGGCACAAATTATACCGGCGACGACGGCATTCCGGCGACCAACGCCGCCCTCAATACAATAGGCATTGCGTTGGATGCGACGGGAAATTTGTTCATAACGGAGAGCACAACTGGTCGCGTTCGGAAAGTGGATGCCAATGGCATTCTCTCCACCGTTGCTGGAACCGGAGTTCCCGGTTTTTCCGGAGATGGCGGATACGCCACGGAAGCCACTCTCAAAAACCCGCAATCTACTACTATTGATCCTCTTGGCAACCTGATAATTGCCGATACCGGCAACAATCGCGTTCGCAAAGTTCACCTCGCGGGCGATCCCTTTTTGACGTTGTCCAGTCTCACCGCGTCGAATTCCGGGACTTACAGCGTCGTTATCACCTGTCCTTTCGGGAGCACCACCAGCAGCAACATCACATTGACGGTGGGAATCCCGCCGACTCCGCCGCCAATGGCCGCCCTCCAGGTAAACGGGGATGGCACAGTGTCTTTGCTTGTTTCCGCCACGACAAACACCAGCAGCCGCGTCTTTGCCACGACAAACCTCGCGTTTCCAGATTGGGTCCCGATCTATACCAACCCAGCCGGCGGCGTCTGGACGTTCACCGATTCCAATGCCTTCGCCTACCCCGGCCGTTTCTTCAAACTTTCGACACCGTAAACCCAATCAAGTCGCGGCTTAACGAAAGAATTATTTCCCAGTTTCGACGTGCGGATGGAACTTGAAGAAGTCGTTGTCGAAAGTGAATTGATACGCGATGTAGCATTGAAATCCAATCGGGCCGCAGATTGAGCGCCCGGCGGAAAAAAGCAGGTGATGCTGCTCGCTTAAATCAATGACAGTGCCGACATTGAACGCAGTGCCCTGATTCGGGAAATCGATTTGGGATTGCGTCTGATGGTAAACTTCGACGCCTACCAGGACGTTGGTTAGAATTTGGTTTTGCAGCACGGCACCTCCAAAACCCCAGTTGCCGTTGCCGGAAAAGGAATTGATGCCGTAGCCCGCGCCGCCATAAGCCGTCCACTTGCCCCAGCTTTTTTGGATCCACAATGGCAGATACGCCTGCAAATGGCCGTTGCCAAAATTGTCCTTTTCGCTGCCGGCAGGAACCTCAAACAGTGGGAAAACTCCAACTTGAGGGAACCAATTCGTTTCCTGAATAAAACGGTATTTAGCCCCCAATTCAAGATCGCCTGGCTCGTAATGGTTCGCTCCCTCAGGCGGCGAATCGTAAGCCAACGGCGCAATCATGTGAAGTTGAAGATTGGGTACAGCTCCATAATTAAGCTCAAAATGCGGCGCAGTGCCAGACCAATCACCTCCCTGTTTGCTATCAATCGAACCAACGTAAAATTCCCAATGCTGATATTCCACCGGTTCGGGATCATCGGTGACAAAAGGAGGGCCGGCAAACACTTCGCTTGCAAAAAGGGATAACAGCATCGCAACGCAAAACGCCAAAGGGTTGCTGATTGAGCGTTTCATTGGGGAAGTTTATATCGAAATACGATAACGACCGTCAAACCTGGGTAGTGGGCTACTTTGACCGGAAGCGGGCTATTTCGGAGAGGATAAACCAGAAAACGTGAATAAGAAGCCAAGGTGCAGCAAGACTAAAAATCCACACTTGGAACTTATCATAGCCAGAGGCATCTTTGCGGAGCTTCCAAAGTCCAAAGCTCAGCAAAATTGCCACGAGACCGAAATAAACGACTCCATACATTTCGTTGCCGGTCAATCTATCAGGTTGACAAATTCCTCCAAGCTCAAAACATCAAATGAGCATCCATTGCGGTGATGGCTCAGTTTGACGAATTTTTCAACGGTCCAGTTCAGACCTTAAACGGCGGATTTCAGCAATTAGTTTTGGTACGTCTTGCTTAGAATGAGCGATGAATCTAAGCAAATTTATTTTTCCTTCGTCCACATCGGCTTCTGGACACGGGATGGTATATTCGTAATCGTCCTGCACGTCCCATTCAGCTTGGCGTTTTTTGATCTCGTCAGGCAAAAACTCCGGGCTAATTGTTACGGCTGTTTCGACATGCGTAGCAATCACAATCCCGCCTTCAGCTTTTAAATGCGCCATCCAAGGCCCCTTCTGAGTGGCATTGCAGCGGTTTTCAATTTCGAGCAATTCTTTATCAGACATGGCATTCAGTTTATCAATGAAATAATTTCCTCCAAGCTCCAAACATGATCGGTCAAACCCGCCTCCATTGCCGGTGTAACGCGCAACGCTGTGTGAATGCGGCAAAAGTTGTAGTGCATTGCGTAAATCGCAAAAGCGTGCCTGTGGTTTTCGATCTTCTTTGAGAATCCATTGGTCAACCGCGTAAACCGGCGACTCGACATACGAACTGTTAAATTTTGGCGTTCAATATGGCTGGTCGAAACCAAGGCCCGTTGAGGATTTCCGCTGATGCGTTTCTTCCGCGAGCCGATGCAGGCTGGTGGCGAATATCGTGCTTCTGTGACAGGCAAGTTTTCCTTGCCGTATAGCTTGATGAGTTGAGCGTAATCAATCTCAGAGCCGAAAGCGCCCTCGACAGCCTCCAAATAGGCGCGATGGCCGTCAGAGGTCAAATGGACGCGATTGGCGAGCCGTCCAGCAAGATCATTGATAAACTGGTAAGCGTCAGTGGCATCTCGTTTTCCGATATGGAAACAAGGAATCAGCTTCGTCTGAGAATCGAGCGCAATCCATGTCCAAGTGTCGCCAACGCCGTCCATGCCTTTTAAGTGCTCTGGAATGTTGGCCTGTTTGCAATGGGTAAATGACCAAACCTCGTCAACCTGCAAGATTTTGCAGGGCAAATTCCGCATTGTCTTATCCATGAAATCGGCGCAAGCCTCGCCAGCCGAAACGAGCATCCGTTCAACGGTCTTTTTGGCCGCGCCTGTCAATCGACTTGTGCTCCGCATTGAGCATCCTTCCGCAAGGCAATTGAGGATTTGAGCGCGTTTGTCGGTTGCGAGAATATTCATATTTTTCTTTCGTTGACTTATTGATAATCGAAAAGTATATTCCTGTCAAACTTTATGATAAACAAAAAGTCTAAAAAAGCGATGGGGCGACCAAAGATTGGCACGCAAAATGTCAAAGGAATTTACTTCGCCGCAAGATTCACTAAGGCAGAGACACAGCAAATCAATGAGGCAGTACGCCGCTCTGGACTCAGCAAATCAGATTTCATCAGAAACCGCTTGCTTGCGTCATAAGCGCGTGGCAATTTGTTTGCGCAAATGGTGGACACGGCGAGACTCGAACTCGCAATCCCAGCTTCTAAAGGACCGGGGTTTGCCTGTTAGCTTACGTGCCCGTTATTGCCTCCGGCGTTGCTTGGCTCAAGTTTTCCAGACCTAACCAAGCAACGCCGTGTTTCTTATTTTTCCCGGCGCTTTTACGGTTGGCTCCGTGTTGCCCCGATTGCTCTTCTTTTCATAAAGCAAATGACCGCCAATCGCCCCGCAAATCCTGACGTGTTACAGGCGGCCTTTCGGCACGGGCAATCGACGGTCAAATCCAAAAACGCTTTCACGTTCAAACGGGTTTGCGGCCCGTTGCACTGCTTTTCCTTGCGATTGCAGACCTCGTCAAGACATTTAATCGCATTCGCCAGAAAAACGGCGTGCTATCCGCAAAGACGATGACAGATTGGCGTAATATATGCAAGGACGATGTTACGCAACCAATTGGTAATTATTTACTTGCGTATGCTTAAGTCAAGTTTAAACGTGCTAGGAGCCAGTTTCAGAATGCTAAGAGCAGATTTCAGGATGCTTACGGCTGATTTCAGAATGCTTAGATCAAGAATCAAATTAATTGCGTTTTTTTGTTTTTTTCTTTTCCGCAGCCATTTTTTTCGTCTTCACTGGTTCTACTTCTGGTTGCCACCTACTTTGCGCCGCTGCCTTTGCGCGTTGGCGACGGACTTGGGGTGAAAGGAGAATGAGATCGCTTTGTAATTGCTTGATTGCTCGCCCGGCGTGTTCTTCGTCGTATTCAAACGCGTTATCGCGGGCAATTTCGGCCTCAATTTGGGCTGCTGATGGATTTTTCCAACCATTGATCGGCTTCAATCGTTCGGCTACAGACAATCTGTAATACTTTTCTCGGTATTTGGACTTCTTACCCGGATAGGCAAGTCTTAATATCTTCGCGTTCGTAATTGGGAATTTGATCTGTCTCGGCCCTGCCCGTTTCCCAAAAGCCGCTCGCTTCCATTGAAAAAAGAGACGCTGCCACGGTTCAACCTCAAACGGTGGTAGCCCGTATCTCTTGATTCTCCTAATGACCTGTTCTGGCTCCCAATCGCCCTTACTCATCCAATCAAACGTGTCTTCACGAACACGCACCTCACCGTTGGTCTTGGGGTCGTTGAGGCATCTTTTCCACCAAATCAGAAATTTCAACAATAGTTCGTGCGCCTTTTTCTTCCATGTGGTCCCCACAACCCTTCTCAGCACGACTCCGTATGAAACATTTGATCTAACTCGCTTCTGGCCGGACATTCACCAAAAGTGGCCCAACGCAGTTTTCTCTGGCAATCTTCAAATTATCTCTTTTTGGTCTTTTTTGCCGGGGGTTTAATGGGGCGGTTGGAAATGCCGATCACGTCCTGCATGACGCTATAGGCGACTTGGACTGAATCGCCCTTGCGCTTTTTGGCTGGCTTCTTCATGGCAACAAATTACCATGCCAACCAAAGCAGAAAGAAATCATTTTTCAAAGTAGCCCACTACCCAAACCTGTCCTTTCTTGACCGAGGCGCATGGATAATGCTTTTGAAAGATTGCATCGCTTCCGAAACTTGATTGCCGTTGTCTTGCCGGGTTGATGGCGTTACTGTCGTGCGGCATGGCGTTGGTGCGAATATTGGTGGATGGCTACAGCCTTCTGCATAATTGGCCGGAGTTGGCGCCCGGCAAACCCCGCCATTCCGAAGACGCTCGCGGCGAATTGATTCGTGTGCTTACCCTTTATCGCGACGCTTGCGGGACTTCCATCACGATCGTTTTTGATGGCGCGGGAAAAACTCCGGCGACCGCTTATCCTTCCACTCCCGAAGTGGAAATCCTTTACTCCCGGTCCGGCCAGACTGCGGACCAGATTATTGAGCGAGTGACCGTCCGAATGGAGCCATTTGGCGAGGTTTTGGCCGTCACGGATGATTATGCTGAGCGCGATACTGTGTCGTACCACGGCGGGTTGGTGTCAAGCTGCGCCAACTTCATTGAAACGGTGGAACGGACCTTGCTAGACCAGGAACGTGATATTCGCCGACACAATCGCAAACAAGGCGCGGGATTCAAAGCGCCCCGCTGAGCTTCCCGCAATAAATCGAACCACAAGGACGTGGACAGCCCGGTTTCGGGCAACTTTTTCCTGCCTCGCCCTGACCGCGGTTGCTCTATTCATGGGCAACTTTTGCCGCGCCGAAGACGCCCCAAAACCGGAAAAGCGGATGGAAAACCGGTTTTTATTCGTGCTCGACACTTCGACGGCCATGAAGCCAAGGACGAACGGGATCGCTCGCGCGGTCATGGGACTTCTGGAATCCGACATGCGCGGGGAATTCCGCAAAGGGGACACCATTGGTTTCTGGACTTACGACGAGAGGATTCATTCGGACTTGCCGATGCTGGTTTGGTCAAAGGAAAACAAGGAAACAGTCATTGCCGACGTGATGCGTTATGTGCGTCATCAAAAATATGACGGGAAGGCGCACCTGGAAAAAGTCCTCAATACCATCGGACGGGTACTTCAGGCATCCGAAAGGCTCACGATTGTTCTCATTCACGACGGCTCGGACCCGATTCATGGAACGGAATTCGACAGTGATATCAACGAATTGCAGAAAAAATACTCCCGGGAATTTCGGTCTCAACACTTGCCGATAGTCACGGTTTTGGCCGCGCGCGGCAGCATCGTTTACGATTACACGATCAATTATCCGGATTCGATTTCGGTTCCTCACACGGCTTTCCCTGAACCGCCGCCGGAAACGAACAAACCGCCCGTCCAAGCAATTGTCGCCGCTCCCACAAATGCCGTGCCTGTCGTGCCAGCGCCGCGCCACATTCAAATCGTCATGGCCGGGACGAATCATCTTGCCCACGAATTGTCCCCGGCGGAACTTGCGGCGTTGACCGCCTCAGCCCCTGTGCCTGCTCCTGCGAGCAATGCTGTTTCCGTTACCGCACAGCAATCTCAACCTCCACCAGCAGACTCGACGACTGCGTCAACGCCTGCTCCGATATCCGTGACCGGCGATTCTCAACAGGCTAATCAAGCCTCGCCGGAACCTGTGGAAACAAAATCTGGATCGACTACTACCACGACTTCCCCGGTCGTTGCGCAATCATCTCCTGCGCCCATTTCTGTGACCTCGCCTGCGCCGCAGGTCGCTGTTGGAGCCATCGCTTCGACGGCGACGACAACTCCTTTGCCTGCGTCACAGCCGAAATCAACTGAGCCAGTTGCTCACGCTTCCGCGCCCGTCCCGGTTCCGAACGTTGCGGCGATTCCTGCTCGCGAGGTTAGTCCTGCGGCATTGTCAAACGCATCTGCGCCTGAAACGGCTTCGATTACCGATGGGCCCGTGGGTCGGCTGGCGGCGCTGTCCGTTATCGCAATCTCATTGTTGACGATTGCGGTTGTGCTGGTGATTTTTTTGGTCCGCAACATGCGCGCGGGAACGCCCAGTTTGATTTCTCAGTCAATGGACCGGGGACGGTGATTTTGTGCGGTGTTAGGTAAGTTCGCACAATAATTCCCTCGAAGATAAGTGGGCGTCGCAGCAGCAACGCCCTACCGAAGAGCAAATGGAAGGGTTGCTTTGCGCGGCCATTTTGGAAAGTATTACGGGCAATAGTTTTAATCCGGAATGACATCCATTAAGAGCAAAACGCTTATCCGCCCGCTCGTGCGCGATCTGCATGCGTACGTCCCCGGCGAACAGCCCAAAATCCGCAACCTCGTCAAGCTTAACACAAACGAAAATCCGTATCCGCCATCGCCGAAAGTCCTCGCGGCGATCAAGGGAGCGGTCGATGACCGTTTGCGGCTTTATCCGAATCCCACCGCCGACGCCCTTCGCGCAAAGCTCGCGAAGCTTCACCGTTGTTTGCCTGAAAACATTATAGTTGGCAACGGTTCGGATGAGCTGCTGGCGCTCGCGGTGCGGACGTTTGTCGAACCTGGCGAGGCGGTGCAGTTTTTCAAACCGAGTTATTCGCTTTATCCCGTCCTGGCTGAAAGTCACGGCGCGCGGTGCAACGCGGTCCCGCTGGGAAGCGCATTCGCCATTCCGTCGGTGGCCGATCTTGAGAAAAACCGCGCCTGGCAATTTTCCGCGCCGTTGAGTTTTGTGACCACGCCGAACGCCCCAAGCGGTCGCGGCTACGCCACCTCCGACCTGGAAAAACTCTGTCGCGCGCAGACGAGAGTGATTGTGCTGGACGAAGCTTACGTCGATTTTGCTGAGGAAAACGCGATGGCTCTCGCTTTGAAATATCCGCACGTGATGGTTGCGCGCACGTTTTCAAAAGCCTATTCGCTTTGTTTTCAAAGAGTGGGATATTTCGTCGGGCACGTTGATTTAATTGCCGCGATGCAGAAATTACGCGACAGCTACAACGTCAATGGCCTTGGCCAAATCGGGGCGTTGGCGACGTTGTCCGATCTGTCGTATTACAGAAAAAATTTCAAATGCGTCATCGCAACACGCCAGCGAACATTGGAGGAATTGACCGCGCTCGGTTTTGACGTGCTGCCCAGTCAGGCGAATTTCATATTTGCCAAACCGCCGAAATTCCCCGCGGAAACGTGGCTGGCAAAGCTTCGCGAGAAACGAATCCTGGTGCGTTGGTTTGCCGCGCCGGAAACGCGGGATTTCCTCCGCATCACCATCGGAACTGACGCGCAGTCGAACGCCCTGCTAAAAGCAGTGCGTTCTATTGTGGGAAAATGACCCGTCGAAGGAGGTCAGCAAGTCAGAAACCTCCGGCAAAGCCGGAGGCTTGAAATAGCGTGAACCGCTCGAAGCGGTTAATTGTTATCGTGAGGCGCTCAAAGCGCCATCATCTCCAGTTGTTCGAGGCGTTTGTCTTCCTTCTCCTGGTCTTGGATG
>DASXZW010000078.1:0-88566 GCA_036501665.1 Verrucomicrobiia bacterium | reverse complement strand
GCAGACGACCGTGATCCGTCCGGGGCGATGCGGCCAGCGCTGATTTTAGCAGGTCGCAAATTTTTTGTCGCGGCACAGTTATTCACCGTCGACTGCGGGGAGCTCTTCCTTCGGGCTCTCCTTGCCACCGGATGAATAACTATGGAAACCGTATCAGGACACAGAGAAAAATCACAAATGCGTTCTCATCTCCGCGCCCTCTGCGTCTCTGCGCGAGGTTGAGCCGAAGAAAGATTTGGCTGGGTTAAGCCTGGTCTTCGCCGTTGTCATTATCGCGATTCTTGTTACGCGCGCCATTGATTAAGTGGATTGCAGCCCGAAGTCCCACGACGATCCATCCTAGCGCGGCGACCAGACTGAGAACCAATCCTGTCAAGTATATCGGACTGAGAATCAAACCCCACCCGCCTAGCACGTTGCTTTGGGGATAGGCGCGAATTGCCATTCCAATGGCGACGGCACCGATGATCGTAAGGACGAGGCCGATTACGGAAATCCATTTTAGAGCCTTGATCACCAGTGTTGAAGAATGACACAGGCTTGTTTCCAAACCAATCGCCTTTTCCTGGATGGAAGAGCGCGGGCGGTCAGACTGCGGCTTATTGGGTGGCGAGGCCGACTTTGGTGATGTTCAACTGCTGAAGCGCGTCGAGAACTTTGATCATTCCCTGATACTCGACGTCGTCCGAGCCTTTGACGACCACCTTGGGATCGGGATCGTCGGCAAGAAGTCCTTTGAAAGCCGGCGTGAGATTGGCGTCGGGAACAAATTTGTTGTTCAAAAATACCGCGCCTTTTTCATCAATGACAATTCGGTTGATGCGCGGTTTTGGCTTGTTGGGATCGGGCGGTGGCGGTTTTTGCGAGGAGGGCAGGGACATCTCCAGGCTGTTGATCATTTGCGGCGTCGTAATGATGAAAATGACCAAAAGCACGAACACTAAGTCGAGCAACGGCGTGATGTTCAACTCGTTCATCGTGCTGTGACCACGTTGTGAGGTCTTCTTCATTGCAACGCGGCAACTGGCTTCAGAGGTTCAACATCAAAACGAACGACCACGCGCGCTGGGAAATTTTTGGGTGGTGGCCGACTGACTTTAGCAGTGCTCATGATGGATGCGCGGACAGATTCGTCCCATTTTTTATGGCCAGACGATTTTTTCCAGACTGGATCGCTGATGTCCCCCTTTGAATCGACAGCGACTTCGATCTCGGCCATATAAGTATGGTCGTCCTCACCTTTGGGACGGTCCCAATTGAATCTCAGTGAGCTTTCCAGCAAGCCTTTGTAGAGCTGGATTGGATCGGAACTCGACACCACAGCTTTCCCGCCTTCGAACGCAAACGCAGGCAACTCAGCAGCAGGCGGAGCGACGGCGGGCGCGACGCTTGCAGGAGGCGGCGCAACAGCCGTTTCTTTGGGAGGTTCGATTTTTGCGGTCTCGACAACCTTTGGCGCTTCGACCTTGGGAACGTCGATTTTGGCGACCTTTGGCTTTTCCGGTTCCTTCGGTTTCTCCGGCGGCTTTTCTTTCACCATCTCGACGGCAATTTTCTTTATTTGTTTGCCGAGAAGACCTTCGCGCGCGGCGAAATAAAGCAACACACCCATGATTGCGCCATGAAAGACGAGGGAGATAACCAGATTCACTTTGGGTGAATTGCGTTTCTTTCGCTTTTCTGTTCCTATCGGCATAACTACTCCTTTTTGTCCGCGGCTTCGGTTGCCAGATCAACTTTCGTCACATTGACCTGCTGGCAAACATCCATGACGTTGCGAATCTGGCGATACTTCGTCTTGCTGTCGCCGCGCACAATGACGCTGATGTCGGGGTTGTCGATTCGCAGATTCAGCAATTGATTTTGGAGTCCCGCGGCGTCGAGTTTTTCCTTATCCAGCCAGATCACGCCATCGGCTTGCACGGTAATGTAGTGAGCCATGTGCGGCGGGTCTTTCTGATGCTTTGTGGCGCTGGGAAGCTTTAACTCGATGTCATTCGCCAGCGGAACGGTCGTCAAAATGAAAATCACCAGCAACACGAACGCCAGGTCCAGCAACGGAGTGATGTTCAACTCCGTGAGCGTGTGATGCGCTGAACTGGAACACTTTTTCATTGCGAAAACAATTGCTAACGGATGTTAGCGAATTCAGGCGCTTGCGAAACTGGCTGACGTTGAGTCGATATTGCGTTTGTAAGGCGCGTCGCCAGCAATTCGTTGGCTTCCTTGATTTCCTCGGAAAGCGTGCGGTTGTCCACGTAGGAATGCTCAATCTGGTTTGCATAACGCGCGCCGAAAAGGTCCAGTTCGCTGGTGATTGAGCGAATCGTAGTGACCATGAAATTGTAGCTGAACATCGCCGGAATCGCGACCAGCAGCCCGATGACCGTGCAAATCAAAGCGCCCGCGACGCCCGGCGCCATCGCCGTGATGCTGGCCCCTCCCGCGCTGGCGATTCCCGCGAAAGTTTCCATGACGCCCCAAACCGTTCCCAGCAACCCGATGAACGGACCGCCTGCCACCGCAGTGGACAGGACGATCATCCCTTTTTCCAGCCCCATCGCCTCGCCGCCCGCCGCCTCTTCCATGACGACTTTAATCGCTTCGAAGGATTGGGCGGTAATTCGGGTGGTGACAGAACGCGAAAAATGGTCGGTCATCCCAGCAAGAGCGGGGTCATTGTTGAGGGGTTTGACGGTTTTGATCGTAATCGGATTGTTCTTTAAGTGGTAATCGAGTTCATCGGCGCCTCGGATATAAAGTTCGTAAGCGGGCGCACCCTCGAATTCCTCTCCTTTGCGCTTGATGTCGAGCGGGTCGCGAGTCGAGGCATACGCGGCCATGAACCTCTTGCTCGCTTTTCGAGCGATCATCAGCTGGCGGGCTTTTGTGATGATAATTGTCCAACTGAAAAGCGACAGAAGGAGCAGGAAGGACATGGTCGTCTTGCCCTCTGGAGTGGCTTTTTCGATCGCGAACCGCAGGGCGCTCGTCGCCAACATTGGAGTTGCATGAAAAGGAATCATGATTGTGTGGTGTTGAGCCGTTGGTTGTTTGATTTGTCCGATACCCGCATAAGCCTAGCATACAGAGCCGATGTGACGATTATGCGGCAGAAGGGAAACAACTCGGTGAAAAACTCCCCATGAATTTTTCATTCCTAATCCTGATCGTAATCGTAATCCTAATCTCCCCAACGACTTGCGAAGATTACGATTAAGATTAGGATTACGATTAGGAGGAAATCCCTGACGCTAATTATGCCAGGCGGTCACATCTTGCCATGACGGATCATGGCTATAAGAAGCCAAAAACCCATAAGGCCGGCCAGGAGATAGCCGAGAAGACCTATTACAGAAACATCATGCCAGATTGGCGGGACGCGGGCGTGGACAATGATCGCCGATGCGATAAGCAGGGACGAAAGCACCAGGGCGAAGGCCAGCCGATTGATGACGCGCTCCAGCGTGTTCATCAAACCTTCCAGACCGTGATGATGAATCATCACACGACCCTTGCCTTCTTTGACGATTGCCACCAATCGGCGGACTTCGAGAGGAAATTCGCGCAGGAGATCGCTGACATCCCCGCCAAACTCCAGCCATTGCCGCATTAACCGACGGGGGTTCACTTGTCTGAGGCGCACTTCCTTCATGAACGGGCGCGCCTGCGACAAGATGTCGTGGCCGGGGTCGAGTTCCGCCACAAGGTTTTCCATCAACGCCAAGGACTTCAGCATCGTGGACAAATCGGGCGGAAGTGTAAGTTGATAACGGGCGGTAAGCGTAAACAATTGATTGACCAATTGTCCAAAGACCATTTCTCCCATCGGCCGATAAAAATTGCGGTGCATGAATTCCGCGACATCAGCTTCAAAACCGCGCTTGGGCGGTTCGAGGTCGGCGTGAGTCAGGCGAAGCAACGCCGCGGCGGCGGTGGTTTCGTTGCGCTCGGCAATTGCGATGATGAATTTGGAGAAAGTTTGGCGCGTTTTCTGGTCCAGGAACCCCATCATCCCAAAATCAAGGAAACAAATGACGTCGCCCGGCATGATGTGGATGTTGCCTGGATGCGGGTCGGCGTGGAAAAAGCCGTGAACGAAAATCTGCTTCATCACCAGATCGGCAATGCGCGTGGCTACAATGCAACGGTCCAGGCCCGCCGCTTGGAGTTTGGTGAAATCCGACGCTTTGACGGCGTCGATCAGTTCCATTGTGAGGATGCGGCGAGTGGATGTCTCCGAAAATACTTTGGGAACGTAAATCGTCGGTTCAGTCGCAAATTGATCGGAGAATCGCCGAATATGCGCGGCCTCGGCGCGAAAATCCATCTCTTGCTCCATTCGCCGCGCGAACTCCTCCACGAGGTCAGTGGGCTTATGAACGCTCCAGCCTTCGACATGCCGTTCGAGCAAGCCGGCAATTTGTTCCATAATTTCCAGGTCGAGGCGCACGGTCTTTTCGATGCCGGGCCGCAACACCTTGATGACGCACCTCTCGCCGTTTAAGCGAACCGCGCGATGGACCTGCGCCATTGATGCCGAGCCGATCGGCGTTTCCTCGATGGACGCGAAACATTCCATTGGCGGGCGCTTCAGTTCCGTTGAAATCACCGTGAGAATTTCCGCAAACGGAACCGGCGGAACCTGGTCGTGCAATTTTGCAAGCTCGATGATGAACGGCTGTGGAAGTAAATGCGTTCGCGTGGACAAGAGTTGCCCGAGTTTAATAAACGCCGGGCCAAGTTCCTCAAAAGCTCGCCGGAGTTTTTCCGGCGGCGTCATCAATTCGATTTCTTCCCGAACCTCGCGCGATTTGCTAAAAGGAAGGTGGAGGGGCAAGGGCAGGGGAAGCCGTTGAGCCACATCCTCGTAGCCATACTTCAGAAATACGCTGACGATGACGCGAAATCTCTTGGCGTGCCCCACCGCCCGTCCAAACCTTCTCAGCCTCCTGAAAAACACGCGGTTAGTGTGCCTTAGCCCGAACCTTCGTGGAAGTGCGGGCCGTACGGCGCGTCTTCAGCGGCCGGGTTTTTGGAGAGCGTTTGGGAGTGGGTTTCGGCGGCGGTGGGGGTGGAGGATTGTTCGCCCGCAAATGCTCGGCAGCTTTGTGCGATGCGGTTTTTAACTCGGAATAAGCCCGCGCGACGCCGGATTTGAGTTCCGCGATGGCGCCGCTGCCTGTGCCTGCGAGAATTTTCAATTTTGCCGTGGCTTCTGCGAGGTTTTTGTCGGCGATTTCTATTTCCTCGTAAGCTAGGACTTTGCCGCGCGCGGCGGCTCGTTTCGCCTTCGCCCGCAGCACTTCAAGTTTGGCCTTTTGCTCCTGAAAGCGGGTCTTTAATTCCTGTTGATATTCGTCGCGCAAGCTCATTTCGTGTCCCTTTCACGGACACTCTAGCACCCTGACAGCGGTCTTTCAAACTTCAATTGCGCTTGACGGTGGCGCGGTACGCGTTCAAGAGTTTCGCCGCCCGCATGAGTGAAAATGCCCCGAAACGCCGCCTCATCGTTAATGCCGACGACTTTGGCCGCTCCAAGTCGATCAACGAAGCGGTAATTCGCGCCCATACAGAGGGCATTCTCACGACGGCAAGTTTAATGGTCAACGAGCCGGACGCGGAGGAAGCCGCGCGTTTGGCCAAAGAGCATCCAAGGTTGGGCGTGGGACTTCATTTGGCGCTTGTGTGCGGCAAGGCTGCGTTGCCAACGGAGAAAATTCCGCATCTTGCCGATGCGAACGGGCAATTTTCTGAGAGCGCGGTGGGAGCGGGGTTTAAATATTTCTTCTCGTCAAAATGCCGAATGGAACTGGAAGCGGAAATTGACGCGCAGTTCGAGCGATTTCACGCAACCGGATTGCCACTGGACCATGTCAATGGGCATCTCAACATCCACCTGCATCCGGTCGTTTTTGGAATCTTGGTTGACAACGCTGAGAAGTGGGGAATTCGGACGATGCGTTTGACGCGCGATTTGTTTTTTGTCAACGCGCGACTTGCGTCGGGCGAGTGGGGCTATCGCGTCAGCCACGCGATCATTTACAGGCTGCTTTCGAGTTGGGCGCGACCACAGCTCGATGCCAAAGGGATTCGACATACAAACGTCGTGTTTGGGCTGTTACAAAACTCGCGCGTCGATACGGCATTCGTGGAGAAATTACTGCCAGAATTGCCGCCGGGCGATTCCGAGCTTTACTCGCATCCGTCGCTCGACCAATTTAAAAACGAATTCGATGCCCTGGTGAATCCCGCCGTCAAAAAATTGGTGGAACAGCACGGCATCGAGTTGGTTCGCTACCAGGACTTATAATCATGACTAAAATTTTCATCGTCCTTATCGTCGCCGCGATTATTGAATCAATCGGCATCGCGGTTCTCAGCGCCGGCCTTAAAGAAATCAATGGCGCGAAGCAAATTACCGTTAGTGAAATAACCCGCGTGATTAAGAGCGGGGCGACGAACGGGAAAATTATCATTGGCATCACATTCGAGGCGGTTTTCTTCGGATGCCTGCTTTACATGATGTCGTTGAAGGACGTGAGTTTCGTCTGGCCGCTGACATCGCTGGGATTCATTTTCACGACGCTTGCCGCGGAATTTATTTTGCATGAACCGGTCAGCGCCGCGCGGTGGGCTGGTGTGATTATGATTTCTGTCGGCGCCGCATTAACGGGTTACAGCGAAGTTGCCAAAGACAAAACTCCGCCGCCAGCCGCGCCGATGACGCAGTCAGCACCGCTCAGCCCGCAATAAATCTTCCAGGACAGCGCCGAGTTTTCGCGCGGCATCGAGGGTCTGATGCTGAAACTCAATCAATTTCGGAATGCGCCCTGGATTGCTCAGGACAGCCCATATCAACTTCAAATAATTGATGCGGTCTTCGCTCGTCATCAAAGCGTTAAAATCCAACGGCAAATCCTGCCCCGCGTCATCGGAAATAACCCGCACCGTCGCGCTCGGAATCTTAAATTCGTGGCAAATAGTGCGAATGACGGATGATTCCATCTCCACGGCGTCGGCGGAAGTTTCCAGCCAAAGCGCGCGTTTTTCCTCCGTTGTAATCGCCACGCGGCGGTGACAATAAAACTTTGCCGGAATTGCTCCCAATTCCTCCAATTCCCTCGCAAAGCCCGCGTCAAAATCCTGCTCGTAAATAACAGTCCCGATTTTCAGCGCGGGATTCAGGCCGCCGGCGAAACCAGCGGAGATCACGCGCTCAGGCTGGACGCGTGAGATGGCTTCGCGGATGTTTTCGGCGGCGTTTTTGCGGCCAATCCCAGTGACCCAAACCTGGATGCTGCCTGCTTTCCACGATTCGCTGCGGAAAAATTTCATTTCCTCTTTGACGGCAAAACAGATCAGAAGATCGACCGGAGGTTTGACCAGTCGGCCTACCGGGCCATTCCCGTTGTTGTGCAGCGACATGATGGGAAACTATTTCAGATTAGATAATCGTTCTTTCCATAGCCTGTAAAGAGCAATGGTTGCCTGGACATCGCGCATGCAGTACATCGCGATTTCCTTCGATCTACCTTCGGCCATCATGCGGGTGATGTCCATTCCCGTTACGCCGTGCCCCTTTGGGGAATCGATGCCGAATGCTTTGCAATAAAAATCCAAATTGAACCGGCGTCCCGCGCCTTCGCGACCGCTGACGCCGTAAAAAGTCAATTGCTCGATCAGATCGCAATGAGGCTCGACTTGATAACGATAACCGAGCCAGTCCTTGCGCGAAATCGGAACATTCAATAAAGCCGAGCGCAGGTAAAGAAAAGGCACATCGAATCCGCGGCCATTGAAGGTAATAATGGAGTCGTAGTGAATCGCCACTTCCCAAAATTCGACGAGCAGTTCGGATTCCTCCGCGCATGCGACAAATTCGACTTTCCCGGGAAATTGACGATCTTCCTCAAAATGATCGGACAGATAAAGAACTTTGCCTCGCGCGGAATCGGCGTTGGCCATCGCGACGCAAACAACGTTGCCTGTGAGCGGCCATAAGCTGAATTGACGGAAAATCTCCTGTCTCCGAATCTCGCGCAACGCCGGGTCGGGGATGTTTTCCGCTTCGCGAAAAAGGTACTCTTGCTGCGCCGCGTCGAAGTTATCCAGCGGTTGAGCAGTGGTTTCTATGTCGAAGACAAGCTTTGCCAATCTGGCACGACATTAGCCTCTTGCGTCGGAGATTGCCAGATAAAATATTGGTTTGAGGAAGAGTTTTTTATTTTTCCTAATCTTAATCGTAATCTTAATCGTAATCTTAATCCTAATCGAAAAAGATTACGAGTAGGATTAAGATTACGATTAGGAGGGGAAAAGGCGCGCCTCCACTTCGCGCTTTAGCCGGATGCGTCCCCGCCTTTGATTCCCATTTTCCAGGCTTGGAAACTTTCGCCGGATTTCGTGCTGGCTTCGCGCGAGGCGAAGACCAAGTCGGAACGCTGGCGAAGATTTTGGTAAAGGAGATTATTGACAAGGACTTCTTCCGCTTTCGAGGCGGACGCCATGCGGGACGCCCAGACGATGGATTCGCTGACGGCAACAACGTGATAATTGAGGCTCTGAAACGAAACCCGGCCAAGGTCCGCTCCGACAGCGAGGCCGACTGATTGTCCGGGGATTTTTCGGACAAACTTTATCCATTCGCGAAAATGGGAATTGGAAAACGCCGTGAACTCCCGAATAAATCCGATAAAGCTGTCGATGTAATTGGATCCCCACAATTCACAAATGGATTCGTTGAAATATCCGATAAATCCGTCCCCGGTAAACTTGTCAAAAAAACCGCCGTACTGGTTCAGGACTGTTCTTGTTTTCGCGATGAACTCCACCATGCGTCGCGAGAAATCCTGCTCGTCCATTGCGTAAGTCATTAAATCCTGCGAACGCCGGATGTCTCCGACGACAACGATCGTGGTGGAACGGCTGGCGCGTTCCATCACTTCCTGCGGGTCAGCTCTTGTTTTAAGCCGGGGAAAATGTCCCCGCCACTTCAGATAACCGTCCAATCGCCGGGCGACGGCGGGATGCACCATCTGATCTGTGTTGGAAGGAGATGAACTGATCTGGCCTTCTATTTGACTGCGATAGATTGTCAGGAAAAGGAGGACATTGGTGAGATTCAGGGAGGATTCCGGGGGAGGGCCGTTGGAGGAATCGTTGGCCCATTCGCGCAATGGCTCGATAATCCTCTCCGCGGGTTGCTTCGAGAAACTCGTAAAGGCAGCGCCGCCTTTTTCAACAAAGTTGTCGAACGCGCTCAGAAAATCCAAAGCGGAACGGCGGCATTCCGGTTCAACGTATTGACAGTCGAACTGCTGGTAATAAGTCCACCACATGCTGAACTTTGAAGCGATGGTGAGGTTCTCGCGGAGTTCCTCGAGGCGGCGCAATTCCTGGTTCGCTTTTTCGTATTCGGCGTTGCGTTGCTCCAATTCGATCTGGAGCTTGCGAATCTTAAGGTGCGTTGTAATTCGCGCTTCGATTTCATCGAATTGAAACGGCTTGGTCACAAAATCCACCGCACCCGCTGCGAAGGCGCGCACCTTGCCAACCGTGTCGTCCAAAGCGCTGAGAAAAATTATCGGAATCTCGCACAGGAGCTTGTCCTGCTTCAGCCGCACCGCGACTTCATAACCGGAAATCCCAGGCATTTCAATGTCAAGAAGAATCATGTCCGGCGGCGATTGACGGGCCGACAGCAGAGCGTCCTCGCCATTGGCCGCTTGGCGCACTGCGTAGCCGCGATTGGTCAGGAGACGCGCCAGTATTCGGATATTCTCCGGAATGTCATCCACGACAAGGATGCTTGCCGGGTGCGACGATGGAGATTCACCTGTCATGCCGGTTGACCCTGATTGAGGATTTCCCGGACTTTTCGCGCCAGCGCAGAAGGCGTAAACGGCTTTTTCAAAAGTGAAACTCCCGGGTCCAATACTCCCTGGTGAACAATGGCGCTCTCTGTGTACGCGGTGGTGAAAAGAATCTTTGTGTGCGGATACAGCGCAGCGACCCGGTCGGCCAGTTCCTTCCCGCTCATGTGCGGCATGACGACGTCTGTAAACAATAAGTCGATGTGTCCGACATTGCGCTGTTGTTTGAGGCTGAGCGCTTCGATGCCATTTGCCGCAGCCCAAACCGTGTATCCCAGTCTTTTGAGAAGTGTGCCGGCCATTTCACGCAACGCCGGATCATCCTCAACCAGCAAAATCGTTTCAGTGCCTCGCGGCAGATCAGGCGCGGGGATTCGAGGCATGGGAACTGTGGCCTCTTCCTGGACTTGAGGCAGATAAATCTTGAAAGTCGTCCCTCGCCCAATTTCGCTGTAAACGCTGATGTGGCCGCCGCTTTGTTTGACAATCCCATAACATGTCGAAAGCCCCAGTCCCGTGCCCTGTCCTACACCTTTCGTTGTAAAAAACGGATCAAAAATGCGCGGCTTGAGTTCTTCAGCGATGCCGCCGCCGGTGTCGGTGACGGCGAGCATGACATAAGCGCCGGCTTTTAATTCCGCATAACGATCAACGCTTTCCTCATCGAAAGTGACGTTGGCGGTTTCCAGGATAAGTTTCCCGCCGTGCGGCATGGCGTCGCGCGCGTTGATGACAATATTCATAATGACCTGCTCAATTTGACCGGCGTCCGCCTTGACCATTTGAAGCCCTGGAGCGGGGACGATCCGAGTATCGACATCGACTCCCATGAGAAGGCGGAAAACACTTTCCATTCCCACGATGATCCGATTCAAGTCGAGCGATTCTGGTTGCAAGACTTGACGCCGTCCGTACGCAAGAAGCTGGCGGGTCAAAGTAGAGGCTCGGCCGGCGGCTTGATTTATTTCCATTGTGTTGCGAACCAGCGGACTATTCGCGGGTAGATCGCCCAGGATCAGTTCGCTTTGCCCTATGATGGCCGTGAGGATGCTGTTAAATTCGTGAGCAATCCCGCCCGCAAGTTTGCCAACGGTCTTCAATTTCTGGGATTGCAAGAGTTGTCCCTCGAGGCGTTTGCGCGCTGTAGTGTCGGTAAAAACAACTGTTGCCCCGGCGATTTTCCCGCTTTCATCCCGAAGCGGTGAAGTTGTGTATTCAACCGGGAAACTCGTTCCATCTTTGCGCCAGAAAACTTCATCAGCAACGTGGCGGACTTGGCCGTCTCGCAACGTCGCTTGAATGGGACAATCGTCCAGCAGATAAGGCCGTCCATCGAGGCGCGAGTGATGAATCGTTTCGTGCGCGGGCATTCCGATGAGGTTTTTTGTATCGTGACCCAGCAGAGTTACGGCGACTGGATTTTCAAAGGTGATTTTCCCATCCAGTCCGATGCCGTGGACGCCTTCGCCGACAGAATTGAGGATCATCGCGTGTTGGTCCCGCAGGCTGTGCAGCGCCTGGTCCGCTTGTTTACGGGCGGTGATATCGCGAAAGGTCCAGATTCTGCCGTAACACGTTCCATCTTTTCCGATGGCTGGCGATGAATACCGATCCAAAATTGTGCCGTTTTTTAGCGAGATTTCGTCGTGACTGATTTCGTTGGGATGCGCGTACAAGTGCAGCACTTTTTCATAGAACCGTTCGGGATCGCTAATCTTATCAGCGACCCAACTTAGCCGTCGTTCATCGGCGTTTTCGCCCGCGAGTTCCTGCGGCATGTCAAAGAGTTCAACGAGCCGCTGATTTTGGAGAATTGTTTTGCGGTTTTTGTCAACGATTAGAATTCCGTCAATTGACGAATGCACCTGGGCTTCCAACACGGCGGCGTTCCAGGCCAGATCGGATTGAACGCGTTTGAGTTGGGAGACAGTTTGCCGCAGTTCGCCGCTGGTACGCCGCGCCTCAAGCAGAGCGACAACCTGCCGGCTCAATGCTTGCAACGCGGACTTTTGTTCCACGCTTAAATCTCGCGGGACCTGGTCTTTCACACAAAGCATTCCCAACGCATGGCCATCGGAGGTGACGAGCGGGGCGCCTGCATAAAAGCGAATCATCGCGTCGCCTGAGACCATCGGATTACCTATAAAGCGGGCGTCTTTTTGGGCGTCTTTAACCACGAAAATTTCTGCCTGGAGAATTCCGTGGGCGCAGAAGGCGACATCGCGCGATGTCTGGCCGTCGGTGATGCCGATTTTGGATTTGAACCACTGGCGGTCTGTGTCTATCAAGCTGATTAACGCGATCGGAGCGCCGCAAATTTGCGATGCCAGAAGCGTAATGTCGTCAAATTCCTTTTCGGGCGCACTGTCAAGAATTTGATAACGATGCAATGCTGCGATCCGTGTGTCTTCGTCAACCGGCAATGGGGGTTTCATCGTAATCTTTTGTGTAACGACCGATGTCCGGCTTGGAAGTGTCGTCGAGCATCTCGCGAACTTTGCAGGCCAGGACTGCGGGTGTGTAGGGTTTTGGAAGAAATTCAACTCCCGTATGAAACGATTCATGATCCATAATGGGTTCCTCCGTGTAGCCGGAAGTGAAAAGAATTTTAAGATCGGGGTGGGCTGTCTTGAGCCATTCCGCCATCGCAACGCCGCCCATCATCGGCATGATAACGTCGGAAATGACCAATCGAATGGGCGGCCCTTTATGATTGCGAACCATGTGTAATGCCTCTTGGCCGTTTGGCGCGACAACGACCTGATATCCTTGAGTCTCAAGAACACTTCGCGCCAGGTGCCGCAGCACCGGTTCGTCCTCGACGACCAGCAGAGTTTCGGTGCCTCGCGGCGCGGGACCGCTGTGCGGTCTGGCGGCTGTATCGACAGGCTGATCGACCCTTGGGAAATAAACCCGAAACGTCGTGCCGCGCCCCAATTCGCTTTGCACTTGAATGTGCCCCCCCAATTGCTGAACAATGGTGTGGCAAGTCGCAAGGCCCAATCCGGTGCCTTTGCCCTTTGGTTTTGTGGTGAAGAACGCCTCGAAGAGACGGGCCTTTACCGCTTCGGTCATACCAGTCCCGGTATCGGTGACGCTCATCATCACATATTGGCCGGAATCGGGCATATCGGATTTGAAAGCGCTGTCAATAATCGTCACATTCTCCGTCGCAATCGTGAGCCTGCCACCGTTCGGCATCGCGTCACGGGCGTTGACGACCAGATTCATGAGAACCTGTCCGATGTAACCGGAATCAGCCTTGATGCGCCCGATTTCCCGACCGGGAACAATTGTCATGGCGATGTTTTCATCGACAAGCCGCCGGAGCATTTTGTCGAGGTCTTTGACCACTTCGTTGATGTCGAGCACGATGAGCTGGACTGTCTGTTTTCGGCTGAAGATAAGAAGTTGCCGCGTCAAGCCAGTGGCTCGTTCCGCCACAGAGCGGATCGTTTCAAGGCAATTTTTGAATTCGTCGGGTGGAACCATTTTCTGCGTCATCAAATCGCTGTAACCCATGATGACGGCCATGATGTTGTTGAAATCGTGCGCGACTCCGCTGGCGAGCTGGCCCACGACCTCCATCTTTTGCGCCTCGATAAACTTCGCCTCCAATTCGCGCTGGGCAGTGATGTCCTCGACCATGCAAATGGAAAACCCCGGATCGCCCGCGATGGAATTTGCGAGGCTTGCCGAAAGGCGCACCCAAATCACGCCGCCATCCTTGCGAACGTAACGTTCTTCGATTTGATAGCCCGCGCGCTCTCCTTCAATCAATTCCGCGTAGAGCGCCGCGTCCTTCTCGCGGTCTTCGGGGGCGGCGAAATCAGTCTGGCGCATTCTGCAAAGTTCCTCGTTTGTGTACCCAAGAATTCTTTGCATCGCGGTGTTTGTAACGGAGGGGCGGCCGTCTTTTCCAACAAGAACGATTCCCAAGGGCGATTCGTTAAACACCGCGCGAAACCGCTGCTCCGTCTTGCGCAAAGTTTCCTCAATGCGGCTCTTCGCGGCGAGTCCATCCACTTCCTGCATCGCGCGGACCACGGCGGGCGCAAGCCGCGCCAGACGATCCTTGAGAACGTAATCCGTCGCCCCGCTTTTAAGCGAATCAACCGCGCGTTCCTCGCCGAGAGTTCCCGAAACAAAGATCAGAGGAATCTGTGGAAAATCCGCGCGAACGATGGCAAGCCCGGCCATTCCGTTGAATCCAGGCAACATGTAATCCGAAATAATCAGGTCAACCCCACCGCGTTCGAGCGCGGCAACAAAAGCGGCCTCGTTTTGCACCCATTCTATTTCGCTGACGATGCCGCCTCCTGACAACGTGGCTTGAACCAAAGCGGCATCGTTTGGATCGTCCTCCAGATGGAGAATATGGAGCGGAGATTTCACGCGACGCCTTTCTGTGGGTTGTTCTGTTGTTCATTTGTTTTTGGAGGAGAACCACCGATCGTAAAGAAGAATGTAGCGCCTTTGCCGGGAGCGCTTTCGGCCCAGGCTTTTCCGTTATGCCTGTGAATGATGCGCTGGACCGTCGCCAATCCTATGCCGGTCCCTTTGAATTCATTCTGGTTGTGAAGCCGTTGGAACGCGCCAAAAAGTTTGTCGACATAAGCCATGTCAAACCCGGCCCCGTTGTCGCGAACCAGGAACGCGGGGCCGGCGCTCAACTTGGTTTCACTGAACTGAATTTTCGCGCCGTCCTTTTTCGAGGAGAATTTAAAAGCGTTGCCCAGCAGATTCACGAGAACAACGCGAAGCAATCGTTGATCTCCGCTTGCTACAAGGCCGGGGGCGACATCGAACTCGACTACGCGGTTGGGTTCGGCATGGTGAATTTCTGCGAAAACTTCCCGGGCCAACGCGCTCAGATCAACGGGTACACGGTGAATTTCGCTGTGAGTCACGCGCGTTAATTCCATCAAAGCTTCGATGATTTCCCCCATCTTTTGAACGGCTTCCACGATGAGTTTTGTATGGCGAAGACCCGCCGGATTCATCTTGGAACCGCCGTTTCGCAAAATCATTTCCGCATAAGCGCCAATGTGCCGGAGCGGCGCGCGGAGATCGTGGGATACCGAATACGAAAAAGCCTCCAATTCCATGTTGGACGCCTCCAATTCCTTGGTTCGCTGGCGTACGCGATCATCCAGTTCGCGGTTGATTTTCTCCAATTCGACACGCGCGCATTCCAGGTCCATGGTTCGGCCCATCAGTTCGAGATTTGCCTTTTCAAGATTTTCTTTTGCTTGCTCCAGTTCCAGGTTTTTGGTCTCCAGTTTGGAAACCAGCCGTTCGCTGTACTCCTTCATCACGTCGGAATCGGATAACGGCGCTTCGCGTTCCATCGCGTTGCGTCTCGGGCTATGCGAGGCTTCCTTGAGCGCAGTCAATACTGTCTCTGTGCTGGCGGGCTTGTGCAGATATTTGTCCGCGCCCAGATCGTAGCAAAGCCTCTCATCGCTCTCTGACGTATAGGTGGCGGTGTAAAAAATGAACGGCAGTTCCTGAAGTTTTTCGTTTCTCCTCACTTCATAACAAAGCCGATAACCGTCCATTCGCGGCATCAGAATATCCGAGATGACGGCATCGACCTCTTCCTTGTCCAAGGCGGCAAGCGCTTGGAGGCCGTCCGCTGCTTCGATGACCTGGTAGTTCTCCGACTCTAAAATCGCCCGCAATAATTTCAGATTGCTGGGGGAGTCATCGACGATCAGGGCTTTCATATACGTTCACTGATAAGATTTCCAAGCTGGCCTGGCAGGGTGCGGGTGTTGATCGGTTTGGTGATGTAGGCCTCGCATCCGGCTGCGAGAAGTTCAGTTCTCGGGTAACGCTCGGGATAGGAAGTGACGGCGACGATTAAAATGTCGCGGGTTTCAGAGTCGGCTTTGAGTTTCTTGACCAGCTCCAGCCCGTCCATTCCAGGCAGTTCCATATCCAGGAGTATTAATTCCGGTTTATCCGCTTTGATGGCGGAAACAGCCTGCTCGGCGGCCTCAGCATCGTTGACGCTGTAACCTGCGGCGCTGAGCACATGATGAGCGAGTTTGAGGTGGGATGGATTGTCTTCGATTACCAGGATGTTCATTTTCCCCTTTCATATGTTAGCCCCCGGATTGCCGAGAATTTCAGCCACCTGGACAGGAAGTTTGCGTGTATCTATTGGTTTAGTGATGTAGCCGTCGCAACCGGCTTCTCTGGCCTTCAGATCGTCGCCTCTCATGGCAAAGGCCGTCAGCGCGATGATTCTTATGTGCCTTGTGGCATGGCTGGCTTTGAGTTGTCGCGTCAAAGTCAACCCATCCATGCCGGGCAACCCAAGGTCCATCAGAATCAAGTCTGGCGCGTTATTTCCAATTGCCGCGAGCGCTGTATCGGCATCAACAGCGGACGTGAGATGGAATCCGGCGCATTCCAATACGTCGGAAGCCAGTTTTAGGTTTGTGGGATTGTCATCGACAACAAGAATTCGGGCGGACTTCACAATTTGGCCTCCACGATGGTCATCGTTTGAGATGGCTTCCCGAATTTTCGAGAATCCCCAACGCTCGCCTCGCCTGTCGTGTGACTCATCCCCATAATTCCAGCCAAAGATTTAAGCCGTCTTTGCCATAACAGTGTCCCAACGTTGCAATCATGATGGAATCAATCGGCGGATTGACAAGAAAACTTAACCAGAAATATTAACTCAAGCTGCTGACTATCAGTGACATATAAAAATATAAATTGACACTTAAAGAATGCAATTTGCTGGGCGACAAGTACGCCAAACTCCTGGTTCGTTCTGCAAAAAGATTGTAGTTAGCGCGAAAAAGGCGTAATCAATCCGCACCGTGAGCGAAACTCTTCGATACTTGCAATCCGATTTCGATGGATCCGAGCCTGAAATTCCCACGCTGGTTAAGTACCTGCTGATGGATGCGGTCGCCGCCAAGGCAAGCGACATCCACATTGAGCCGTGGGAAAGCACACTGGCGGTGCGGCTTCGTCTCAATGGCGTTCTAACGGAACTTGTCCATCTGCCTTTGGGGATGATGGAAAAGATTTCCGGCCGGTTCAAAGTCCTCGGCAACATGGTGACTTATCAAACCGGTCTTCCTCAGGAGGGCCACGCCCCCGCTGATCCAGAGTTGGGAGGTTGCGAACAGCGAATTTCAATCTTTCCGACGACGCGCGGCGAAAAAATCGTCGTGCGAATTTTTGACCCGAGCAATCGAAGCTTCGATTTGGGTGCGCTCGGATTCGATGAGGATGTTTTGCAGCAGTTCGTCACCTTGATAAACAAACCTTCGGGGTTGATCCTGCTGACGGGGCCGACCGGATCGGGAAAAACCACAGCGATCTACTCCGCAATTTATTCGCTGGTGCGGCGTTCCGGTGTGGCGATTAGCATTGCAACTGTTGAGGACCCGGTCGAATTCAACTTGCCGATGGTCGCCCAAGCCCAGGTAAATTTGGCTCAGGAATTCACCTACCCACGGGCTTTGCGCTCTTTAATGCGTCAGGACCCGCAAGTAATCATGGTTGGCGAAATTCGGGATCCTGAAACTGCCGCAATCGCCGTTCAAGCCGGATTAACGGGGCACCTGGTCATTAGCACGATTCACAGCGGAAGCACAGCAGGGGTTTTCGCCCGGCTAATGAACATGGAAATTGAACCGTTTCTTCTGGCTTCGAGCGTGAGCGGAATTCTCGGCGTGCGTCTTATCCGGACCAACTGCACTTTCTGCTCCGAGCCTTATGAACCGGAGCCTGCCTTTATGAGAATGGTGCCTCTGGAGGACCGCGAGAACGCCAGCTTTCGACGTGGCGGAGGATGTCACGAGTGCCACGAGACTGGTTTTTCTGGTCGCGTATCCGTATGTGAATTGTTGACAGTCAATCAGCAACTTCGCGATGCCGTGATCGCAAAATTGCCGACGCGTACGCTGCAACAGGTGGCGGTCGATCACGGAATGAAAACGATGTGGACGCGCGGGTTGCAGCGCGCCCTGTCCGGGCAGACCACGCTCGAAGAAATTCTGCGTGTCATCTCGGTGGATGAGTTGTAGCCGCGCACGGTGCTCGCCCGCATACTCGCAATTTTAACGGCCATCAGCTTTTTGCTGACCTTATGGCGCTGGATTCTAAGCCTGCGCTTTCCGATTCACCGCCGAGATGTCGCTCATACCTGTCTGCCTGGCATCACTTTCCTAAAACCGCTGAAAGGTTGCGACGCGGAAACACGCGAATGCATCAAAAGCTGGTTCCTCCAAAAATATCCCGGCCCGGTTCAATTCCTTTTCGGCGTGGCTTCGGCGGACGATGCTGTTCGCGCGATCGTTCGTGAATTGCTGGAGGAATTTCCGAACGTGGATGCGCGCCTGATTGTCTGCGGAGAAAATCGCGGCGCCAACGCCAAGGTTTCAACGCTTTGCCAGTTGGAGCCGCATTGCCGCCACGAATTAATCATGGTCAGCGATGCCGATGTGCGGGTGACGCCGGATTTCGCGGCCAGTATCGCGCCATTGTTGGAGGACCCGGCAGTCGGCCTTGTCAATTGTTTTTATACATTGGCCACTCCGTCCACCCCGGCGATGCAATGGGAGGCCGTCGCGATCAATGCCGATTTTTGGACACAAGTGCTCCAGTCACGAAGCCTTCGTCCCGTGGATTTTGCGCTCGGCGCGGTGATGACGCTGCCTGCCGCGCAGCTTAAGGCAATTGGCGGTTTTGCTTCGCTTGCCGATTATCTGGCCGATGATTATCAACTGGGTCGGAAGGTGGCGTTGAGCGGAAAACGAATCGAATTCGCGACGGTCGTGGCGGAGTGTTGCGAAGCTTCGATGATCTGGTCTCAAGTTTGGGCGCATCAATCCCGTTGGGCGCGGACCATTCGCGTCTGCCAGCCGGCGCCATTTTTCACAAGCATCCTTGCCAATGCGACTCTCTGGCCAATGCTTTTTTTATTATCGTCTATAAACGCCGTGACGATCGGAGTTTCGGCATTTTGCGTTTTATTTCGCATTGCGACCGCCGCGAGTCAACAGTCCAAGCTGACTCGATCTCAGCAGCACTTAAAATATTGGTGGATGCCGCCGGTGAAGGATTTGCTGGACGCAGCCGTATGGGCCTTGGCCTTTTCTGGAAATAAAATCATATGGCGAGGCGAGCAATATCGAATTGAGCGGAGCGGAAAACTTTTGAAACTTTGAAGTCGAGGCGAGATCAAAAAACGTGACATTGGCGTCAATAGGAAACTACGGTGCAGCCAAGAGATTGGGAGGCAGTGTCTAATTGTCTCACGTAGGCGGGGAAGGCCTCGGGCATTACGGCGTCGGACAAGGAACGGTATTCAAAATCGGCGATCAGGTTGGTTCCCACGATATTCATTGTGCGGTTAAAAATGAACGCGGGGTTTTGAATCCGCTGAGTATCGGGGCGGACGGGCCAGCCAGTCCTCCAGTTGGCTTCAACATGAAACAACTGGTGAACCGGAAAATCGAGCGCCATCGGCATCGAGCGAATGGAATCCACGGGCTTTTGCATAGCGCTGTCCACATTAAATGAATAGAATTGACAGTGGAAGTTGGCTTCTTCAGGTCGACGACGCCAGAAACCCGGGATGGAGTATGAGCTGGTAACCTGGAAGCGATTGTTCTCCTGATCATCGCTGAATTCAATCGGGCTTGTTGAATGAATCCGAGGATAAAAATCCTCCTGCGCGCGTAGATACTCTCTCTCAATTTGTTCGATTGGCGTCATTACAAAATGCTCTCGCAACGCCTTCGCATCCGCTCCATCAGCGATTGTCACGATCTTGACGCCTGTTTCCTGATCGAATCCCTGAACATCGAAGTATTCGGATACCATAGTCTTGGAATCGACAGGGCAGGGTGGGATGACGGTCAACGCGGTGGTCTCGGGACGAATGCTCAGGCCGTATCCATAATTGGGCCAGGAACGGACGTTGATCGGGCCCCTCTCATAAGCCCCAACGGGATCGAGAAAATAATTCTGGTTGTTCAGCGTCACTTCAACAACTAAATGATCGAACAAATCTGCGGACGGGTGCAAATCAGAAATGGTCCGCTTCAATTTGGCGCTGACAAGCATTGGATAAGCTTCGATGTTGAGATCGCGGAGCATGGCGACGAGCAGACGCGTTTTATCCGTCGAATTGCCGAATCGCCGGGTAAGTATCGCGGACGGGACCGTGAGCGTATTGGAGGAATCGTTTTCAGTGGAGTCAACCGAACGAATTTGCTCCTGCACAAAACGCAATGCGGCCGCGGCGCCGTCTTCGGGACGAGTCAACTTCTTCCATTCGTCGGTTTGCTGCGAGAATTCCGAGGAAGGAATATTGGTGGGAGCCAGCAGGCCGAGCGCCCATTTGTTGACAGCGGACCAGTTTTGAAACTCGGTCAATTGCACCCACGGTCGCGGATTGAACCATGACGGCATTGGTGATTGACCGCGAAGACCGGGGACGGCGTTGGCGGTCCAGATGTATTCGACCAGGCCGTTCGTATAACCGGTGGCCGGATAAATGTCTGTGCCGTGGTTTTGCACGTAGAACTTTCGCGGCGGCGGCCATAAAAGTCGGGTCACAAATCGATCGACAGGTTCGTCAAATTGCACAGGGACCTTTGCGCAAAACATTCCGCGCAAGGCGGGATTGCTCCCCTGTATGCTGTAAGCGTAGTCAATAAGATCGCCCGGCTGAACACCTTCAATCAAGAGCGAGGCGGGTTGTTCTCCGCCAAAAACAAAACGAGCCGCGTCAACGGAGCGCTGGGTTGTTTGAATTCGCGAAAAATCGAGGCGATTCAAGGCGTTCGTTCCGCGCAGAATTCTCACCCAGTGCAAAGTCAGGGATTCGTACGACGGAACATATTCGATGGCGATATGCGAGGCTTCCTGGATGCCATCGCGCGTGGCAACTTGACGGATGAGATGGAAAAACTGTTCGTCGTTTTTGACATTGATCTGCCGCTCATACAAAAGCCAGCGCAGCGGCGCGGTGGCGTCAGCCGGTTGTGCAGCCGGGGTGCGGACAGTTCGAATGGGGCCGACCCACGACGAAGGCGGAGCAACGCTGAGTTTGCCGCTTTGTGCCGGGGCCGAAGTTGCGGCTATGATTGATGTAATGGTCAAGGCGGCTAAAAAAAATCTATGGCCACAAGACTTCAGCAATCGCGGTAAAATGGGCGTGCCTGTGTAAAAGAATACCGTTTGGAAATAATGCGAAATTTCCTCCCCCACTCTGTAAACGCAGCGATGTGCGAACATAGTTAACGCTGTACTCATAACCCCGGTCTTGAGACTTTGCAACTGCGGCTCCTTCCCGCGGCGCAAATTATTCTAAAGTTTGTTTGACTGTCCGGCAGCTTCGCGAGCCACAAACCAAGGCGTTGCGGCCATTCCGCCCCAACTTACAGGATCGTTGTTTTCGATAAAAATATTCCTGAGCGTTTCATCATAGGGAACCAATGCAGCCCAGAGCACGCCAGGCGATTTTTCCCAGCGCGAATCGGTTTCGCCTCCGTCGATGCGCTGGAATTGGGCGCCTTTGATGCTTTTGTTCCACATGAAATCGCGATTCGTGGCGATTAGCCGTTGGATGTCGTCGCGCGAGAATACGAGGCCGTGTTCGTAAGCAGCAACGATGCCTTCCACATCAATCCCGTAATAGCCGCCGTTGGGGTGAACACCGACCCAGTGCCGAGTCGAGCCATCGGGTTTGTAATCCCATGGGCCGCCCGGCTCCCAATAGTTCCAAACAAAATATTTTCCACCTTCGCGGGTTTTCATTCGCGACCGCATCAATCGAAACCATTTCTCGGCCCGGTCCCGATAGACCTTTTTTCCGGTCACATCGTTCATGGCGAGCAACCAGCGGGCGATGTGATTTTGTTTGTTGTCAGGATTTGAGAAGCCTTGGGTAGCGCGTTTTGCGTAACCGTTGCTCCAATTTCCAGTTTTGAGATCGATGCCAAATTCAGGAACGACCCACAGTCCGCCCTCCGGGACTTCCCGCCAACAGGAGCGAGAATCCCATTTCTCGAATGTTTGGCCGGCGAGATCAATCCAGGCTTGAGCGCGAATCTTATATTTATTCTCCAGTTCGGGAGTTTTCAGGATTTGCGAGGCCATGAGGACAACAGGGCGAAATCCCATTGCCTCGCCAAGGAGGCTGTCTGTCGAGTAACTTTCCTCGGAAGAACCGCCATCGCCGCCTTTTTTGGGCCAGCCGATGTAACCGTCCGGTTCCTTGATGCCACGCTTGAGCCAAGAGTCGGTCCAATCGACGAAATAGTCCAGCCATTTTGTATTGTGAGTCGCCAGATAACCGTAGTAAAAGGCGTTTAGAAAGGGGCTCACCAACCAGCCGATTTCCTCTGCAAGTTCGCGGTCGCAGTAACGATTACGAGCGTCACCAACGAGGTTTTTCTCCCAGCGTCTGAGCCAATCTGTTTTTATGTTGGGATCGAGAGGAATGGAGGCGCTCTCTGCGCTGAAGACCTCTGCCACGTTCGACGCCAACGCAACACCTACTGCGCCAAGTCCGGTTTGTTTCAGGAATGCGCGGCGTTTCATAAATTCTTTAACGGGGCTAATCGCCGCCCTTGCCTTGACGGGGCGGGGTGTTCTTGAGGATGGCCTTGCCGTATTCGCGATTCATCTGCGCGATGAAATTCAGGCTGATTTCCTTTGGGCAAACGGCTTCGCAGGAGCCGGTCACGGTGCAATTGCCAAAGCCGGCCTCGTCCATAGTTTTAACCATGTTCAGCACACGGCGTTCGCGCTCGGGTTTTCCCTGCGGGAGACTGGCGAGATGCGAGACTTTTGCCGAAACAAAGAGCATCGCGGAGGCGTTCTTGCAGGCTGCGACACATGCGCCGCATCCGATGCAAGCCGCGGCGTCCATAGCGAGATCGGAATCGGTTTTAGCGACAGGTAATGAATTCGCATCAGGCGTGCCGCCGGTGTTTACGGAAACGAATCCGCCGGACTGGATGATGCGATCGAATGCGCTTCGGTCTGTGACGAGGTCTTTGATAATCGGAAAAGCGCGCGCGCGCCAAGGCTCGATGACGATGGTGTCGCCATCCTTGAATTGACGCATGTGGAGCTGGCAAACGGTGGTGCCAGGCTTGCCGCCATGCGCAAGGCCATTGATCATCATGGAGCAAGTTCCGCAAATTCCTTCGCGACAATCCGAATCGAACGCAATCGGTTCTTCGCCCTTTGCGATTAAGCCTTCATTGACGACGTCCAGCATTTCGAGGAAGGACATGTCGGTCAAAACGTCGGTCGCCTGATAAGTGACAAGCGCACCCTGGGAATTCGCGTCTTTCTGCCTCCAGACTTTTAGAGTTAGGTTCATGGCAGACTCATTTGTAACTGCGGGTGCTCATGTGCATTTCCTCGTACACCAGCGGTTCCTTGTTTAAAATGGGCGGTTTGCCGGGGCCGGCGTATTCCCACGCGGCGACGTAGGCGAAATTTTCGTCGTCCCGTTTCGCTTCGCCGTCCTCGGTCTGATATTCGGTGCGGAAATGGCCGCCGCAAGATTCGCGGCGCTCAAGGGCGTCAAGGGCGAGCAGTTCGCCGAATTCCAGGAAATCGGCGACGCGACCGGCATGTTCGAGGCTCTGGTTGAACTCCTCGTTTTTGCCGGAGACTTTGACGTTCTTCCAAAATTCTTCGCGTAACGCGGGAATTTGCGCGAGCAATTCCTTGAGGCCCTTTTCATTGCGAGCCATGCCGCATTTTTCCCAAATGAGGCCGCCAAGTTCTTTGTGGAATGAATTGACGGTGCGTTTTCCGTTAACCGCGAGGAGTTTTTTGGTCAGGCCCTGAGTATCGGCAATGACTTGTTTGAATTCAGGCTGGTCGGTTTTGGCTTTGGAATGTTTGGCAGAAGCAAAATAACCGCCGATGGTGTAGGGGAGAATGAAATAGCCGTCGGCCAGACCCTGCATCAGCGCGCTGGCGCCGAGACGGTTCGCGCCGTGGTCGGAGAAATTGGCTTCGCCGACGACGAACAAGCCGGGGATGCTGCTCATCAAATTGTAATCCACCCAAAGACCGCCCATTGTGTAATGCACGGCGGGGTAAATGCGCATCGGCGTCTTGTAGGCGTTTTCCCCGGTGATCTTTTCGTACATGTCAAAAAGATTTCCGTAACGCTCGCGGACAACCGGCTCGCCGAGGCGCTGAATGGCGTCGGCGAAATCCAAATAGACGCCAAGCCCGCCGGGACCCACGCCACGACCGTCGTCGCAGGCTTCCTTGGCTGCGCGGGACGCAATATCGCGCGGGGCGAGGTTGCCGAAACTGGGATATTTGCGTTCCAGGAAATAGTCGCGTTCCTGGTCGGGAATTTCGCGCGGGGCGCGTTTGTCGCCTTTGGCTTTTGGCGCCCAAACGCGACCGTCGTTGCGCAATGATTCGGACATCAAAGTCAGTTTCGATTGATGATCACCGCTGACCGGAATGCACGTCGGATGAATCTGCGTGTAGCAGGGATTGGCGAAGGCTGCGCCGCGTTTATAAGCGCGCCAGGTAGCCGTGACGTTGCATCCGCGAGCGTTTGTTGAGAGGTAGAAAACGTTTCCATAGCCGCCCGTCGCCAAAACAACGGCGTCCGCCGCGTGCGACGAAATTTCGCCGCTGACAAGATTGCGCGTGACGATGCCTTTCGCATGACCATTGACCAGCACCAGATCGAGCATTTCCGTGCGCGGGAACATTTTTACTTTGCCGAGGCCGATTTGTCGCGACAATGCCTGATAGGCCCCCAACAGCAATTGCTGCCCGGTCTGCCCACGCGCGTAAAAAGTTCGCGAAACCTGCGCGCCGCCGAAAGAGCGGTTCGCCAGAAGGCCGCCGTATTCGCGGGCAAACGGAACGCCCTGCGCGACGCATTGGTCAATAATATTAACGCTCACTTGCGCGAGGCGATAAACGTTCGCTTCGCGGGCGCGGAAATCGCCGCCCTTGACCGTGTCGTAAAAGAGGCGGTAAACGCTGTCGCCGTCGTTCTGGTAATTCTTGGCCGCGTTGATCCCGCCTTGCGCGGCAATGCTATGGGCGCGACGTGGGCTGTCCTGATAGCAAAAGCATTTGACGTTGTAACCCAGTTCCGCAAGCGTCGCGGAGGCAGCTGCCCCGCCCAAACCGGAGCCAACGACAATCACGTCGAATTTCCGTTTGTTGGCGGGGTTGACCAGTTTGAGGTCGAACTTGTGCTGGTCCCATTTTTTTGCGATTGGGCCGGGTGGAATTTTTGAGTCGAGTTTCATTTTATCAACCCGCACAAAATGGAAATGGGAATGGAGGCGTAACCGATGAAAATCAGCGCCGAGCCCCACCTGGCTGCCCGATCAAGACAAGGGCCGTAACCCCGACTTTTCCAGCCCAACGATTGGAACATCGCGCTGACGCCGTGGCTCAGGTGCAGACAAAGGAGACCCACGCCGAGGATATAGAAAAGTGAAACGTACCAGACACTGAATCCGGCGATCATCATACGGTAAATGTCGTGCCGGCCTTTGGCATCGAAAAATTCGGGGCGCGAATCAAAATCCTTTCCCGTAAAATTGACGGCCTGGACCATCGCCGTGAAATGAAGAAGGTGATAAACGATGAAGATGGCGACGATGACGCCGCTGTACATCATTGTGCGCGAGGCGTAACTGGCGGCGGTTGGGTTCCATTGCTGATAACCTGTCGGGCGCGCGGCGCGATTTTCAAGCGTTAGTTTCGTCGCCGACCAAATGTGGATGATAATAATGCAAAGCAGTGCAATTCGCACCGGCCAGAGCAATTCGATGTTGGTTTGGAGCAAGTCGCCGTAGCGGTTAATCGCTTCCGCGCCAAGAAAAACCTGCAAATTACCGGCGAGGTGGCCGATGACAAATAGGAACAAAACCGCGCCGCTCCCCGCCATCAGGTACTTTTTGCCCAAAGACGAGCAGAAAAGGTTGCGTAGAAGAGTTATCATTATATTGCGCGCCGCAGTTCCATCTAATTCAGTAAATCTAATGATGCTTTGGCGTCACCGTCAATAAGCGAAGACAGGTATTAGGAGACCTTGGACATAGGTGAATTCACCTAATCAGGGCGGTAAGTGAGGGTATCGAGTTTTTAGCGGCGGACTCGGATCTTTTTACCAAAACGGATTGCAATCCAGCATTGCGGGCGCCGTTGTAATCTTCCAATGAACTGTCGCCCACATGGAGGATAGAAGACGCAGGCACACCCAATTGCTCGGCGGCCAATTCAAAAATTTTCGCGTCAGGCTTATGTTTGCCTGTTTCTCCTGAAACCACGATAACTCCAAAATACTGTTCCAGATTGAGAGCGCGCAGGAGGGGACGCAAACGATTGTCCCAATTGGAAATGATCCCCAGCTTCACGCCGCGCCGACGAAGTCCTTCGAGACAGGGCAGGGTGTCTTCGAATATCCTCCACGGAGCGGCGGTTGCGAAATGTTGGTAAAGGTCAGAAAACAATGCTTCGCTCGGCGGATTCGGAGCAAGCCCGGCGAACGTTTGAGTTACCAAATCCGACCAGTCTGACATGCTGTAACCAAAATTGGACCTGGCTTTCCATGCGGCGATAAACTGCTTGTCGAGCTGTTCCGCCGAGACGTTGATGCCGTGACGTTTTGCAATTTGAGAATAGACGTTGCCTACCGAAGGCCACGGTTCAATCAACGTTCCGCCGACATCAAAAGTGACGGCGCGAATTGAGGACCAATCATAAGTCGTTATGTAGTCGTTCAAACCCGCTTCGTCTTCTGATTGGGCAAGCCCGAGTGCGATCATTGCTTCACCGATTAAGCGAAGCGACCCTGCGATGACGACAAACGGTTCCTTATCCGCGCGGTGGACGGCATCCGTGGCGCTGGAACAAATCGTGATTGAGGCAGCGCTGTTGGCAGCGCGGCACAAGTTCGCCAAGATTTGCGGGTCCGCGCCGCGTTCTCCGGGAATTGGAGTAATGAAAATTCGCGCTGCCAATGGAGCAAGTATGGCACAAATTCCGGCGCAATCTTTGTCGGACATCGTCCCCAACAGCAAAGTCGGGCGTTTGCCTGGGAAACGGATTTGCAATGCGCCTGCCAGTGTTTCTGCGCCGGCGGGATTGTGTGCGCCGTCCAAAACAAAGACGCTACCGTTTGGACGGTTCAGAATGTCGAAACGGCCTGGCCAACGCGTAGTGCGCAAGCCTTCTTCGATGGCTGAATCTGAAACCTGGATTTGGGACGAGAGGCAACGGACAGCGGCAGTTGCAAGAGCGGCGTTGATTTGTTGGTGCTCGCCAATTAAGGACAACTCGATGGTTTGGTCGTTCTTAGATACGACAGTTAATGGTGCTTGTAGGCGATGCGCTGTTTCGGAGATGACGCTCAGAGCGGTCGCGTCATCAGCGCTTGTGAGAATTGAAACGCCAAGCTTGATGATACCGGCTTTTTCTGCGGCGATTTCTGCGATGGTGTTTCCGAGCCATTTTTGGTGGTCCAACTGGATATTGGTGATGACGCTGGCAAGCGGCGTGACGATATTGGTGGCGTCGAGACGACCTCCAAGACCGGTCTCCCAGATAACCAGATCGCATTTTTGCTCGGCGAAATAAACGAGTGCCATCGCGGTGACCGCTTCAAAAAAAGTGGGATGCGATTGTTCGCCGAAACCTTGGATGACATCGAAAATCCGCTCGGTAAGCCGGGAAACATCTTCGCGGCTGATGGGCTGGCGGTTGACCTGGATTCGTTCGGAAAATGAGACGAGATGAGGCGAAGTAAACAGCCCGACGCGCAGGCCCGCCGCGCGATAAATGCTCTCGAGCATCGCGCATGTTGATCCTTTGCCATTTGTGCCCGCGACGTGGATGAAACGCAGTTGGAGGTCGGGATTTCCGAGCGCGGCAGCCAACCGCCGCGGTGTCTCCAGCCCGAGCTTCATTCCAAAGAATTGAAGATCGTAAAGAAATTGGATCGCCTCGGAATATGTCATTTTGTCTCGCGGTTAGCCGCGTAACTAAGCCAGAATAATGAAGTTTGACGGCAATGCAATTTCCCAAGGAGAGGCCAGCGCGGCGCTACAAATTGGTTAGTATTCCCAATGAAGGCGCGCGCCGAAAATGGAGACAGGGCCGCGATCTTTGTTGAAAGCAGGGTTGATCACGAGTTGATAATCCAGCGAAGCGTGGAGGTTTTCCAGAATCGCGCAATCGTAATAAGTTTCCATTGTCCGCTCCAATCCGTAATTGAGCGCACCGTCGCCCGCAAGAATTCCGACGCCGCCAGCTTCGAGAAATTCCTTATGCTCACGGGAAATTCCGTTGATCACACCCGCCAAGCCAACAGTGTCGTTTGGTCGATGCCAGAATCCGCCTTTGATGCTTGTGCCTGCTGAGGCCGATTGATCGACGTCGGAATACATCCAGGCTTCGGTGTGGCCGTCACTCCAGCCGACGCGAGAAAAAAGGCCGATATTGGTAATAATTTCCTGTTCCCAATTCAGGCAAAAACCATATTTGACACGGTCCGCGCGGGATTGCGTAATGTCCAGGCCGGAGGCGGAAAGCGCGTCCTCGTAGGAACCCATGTGGGCCTCATTGAGATAAGTCAACAACCGGATTACTCCCGGGTGATTCTTAATTGCCCAGCGCCGCTCCAGTTCCGTAACCATGCCCCATGCCACGAAATAGCGCCCGTCGATGGCCATGCCGTTGGAAACGCGCGGGACCTGGAAGAATCCATACCGAAGTGCCCACTTTGGCTGATTCAATTCAATGGTGATGCCGGAGGTGTAACCGATGCTGTCAGCGGGGTAATCCCAGGCTTCGTTTCCGACCAAAGCCCAATTCATGAATTGTGTGCGGGGGTCGTGGGCATAAGTATTGTTGTCAAAAACATCGATTGTGCTTAATTCGCCCAATGTGATGGTGATCCGGGAAATATCTTGTTTGCCCGCCAGCGTCAGTTGATCGTCAGGAATGCTTTCCGATTCGCCGCCGAGGTTAAAGGTTTGCCGGATGAATGCCCGCGCCAATGCGATGTTGGGAACTTTTGTGCCCAGGCGGTAAGCTTCGCCGTTCGGGAAAGCCTCGATTCCTTCAGTCTTGCTGAGGCCAAATCCTTGCCAGACAAGGCCGTCAACATGAAATTCCGCGCCGGTCCACAAGCGAAGTCCGAGGAATAAATCCAATGAAACCGTTTCCCTGGTTTCCCCGCCACTGCTCAAACTGGCGGGACCTGAATACTTTGATGAAAATCCCGGATCGGCTTGGACGATATCCGTATTCTGCACATGCCAGTTAAAACGCTGATTTTGCGGAGTCGAAACTATATTGGTGGTTTGCGGAGCGGGAGCGGATTGATTTTGCGAATTTGAATCTTGCGCTTCAAGAGCCCCGGGCGCCGCGCCGTAAAACGCAACGGCCATGGTTGCCGCAACTATGCCGCGACGGGCTGATGATTGGCTTTTTATCATCGCGCCGTTGGTAATACAGTACATGGGGCAGACTTGTCACCGTTTTGTCTGCAACATTTATGCGGATAGATTTGATCGAAATCGCCAACCTAAACTGTTCTGGCTCGCTGTTTTTTTCCGCGTTTTCCTCGACCGTAACTGACTTGTTGATTTGGAGTCGCGCTAGTCGGATCGCCAAATTGCCTCTTGAGTTCGCGGATTTGGTCACGGAGCAGGGCGGCTTTCTCGAACTCCAGGTTGTTCGAGGCTTCCACCATTTCGGCCTGCAATCCACGCAACGTTTCTGCCACGTCGAAATTCTCGCTGGATTCGCCCAATAGCATCGCGGCTTTCCGTCGTGTGCTTTGATAAACCGCAAGACTGTCCTCGACTGCGCGGCTGACACTGGTGGGAGTGATGTTGTGCTCCAGATTGTACGCGAGCTGCCGTTGACGCCGATATTCGGAGACCGCCAGAAATTTCTGGATGCTCTGCGTCATCACACTTGCATAAAGTATAACTTCGCCGTGAAGATGGCGCGCGGCGCGTCCGGCGGTCTGAATCAGGCTTGTCGCGCTGCGGAGAAAACCTTCCTTGTCGGCATCGAGGACGGCAACGAGCGAGACTTCCGGCAAATCCAATCCTTCGCGCAACAGGTTAATTCCTACAAGCACGTCAAATTCCCCTTTACGCAAAGCCCGCAAAACTTCGACCCGCTCGATGGCGTCGATTTCGCTGTGGAGATAGCGCACGCTCACGCCGAGGTCGCGCAGATAATCGGTCAATTCTTCGGCGGAGCGCTTCGTGAGCGTTGTCACGAGCGTTCGTTCCTTGGCATCCGCTCGTTTGCGCACTTCTTCAAGCAGATCGTCAATTTGTCCCTCCAGCGGTTTGATCGTAATTTTCGGGTCGATCAAACCGGTGGGACGGACGATCTGCTCGATAGCGCGGCCTTGCGACCATGTTAATTCTTCCTGTTGCGGAGTAGCGCTGACGTAGATGGTCTGTTTTTGCAGTGACTGGAATTCCTCGAAGTTCAAAGGCCGATTATCCAAGGCGCTTGGAAGTCGGAAACCGTGCTCGACCAAAACTGTTTTTCGCGATTTGTCGCCGGCATACATTCCACCGATCTGTGGAATTGTCGCATGAGATTCATCGACGATCAACAGGTAGTCGTCGGGAAAGAAATCAAGCAGCGTGCCGGGACGCGAACCCGCCGGGCGACCGGCGAGATGGCGCGAATAATTCTCAATACCGGAGCAGAAACCCATTTCCTCCATCATCTCAAGATCGTACTCCGTACGCATTTTGATTCGCTGAGCCTCGATCAATTTGCCGCGCTTCTCGAACCACGCGATCCGTCCGCCGAGTTCTTCGCGAATATTCAAAATGGCCTGTTTCACCATCGGTTCCGGCGTGACAAATTGTTTTGCCGGAAAAATCACCATCGAATGGGGCGAATCGGTTTTTTCGCCGGTCAACGGTTCGAAGCGAGTGAGCCGTTCAATTTCATCGCCGAAAAACTCGATGCGGAGCGCGTCCTCGGTCCAGGATGGTCGCAGTTCCACAACATCGCCGCGAACACGAAATTGGCCGCGCTCAAAGGCGACGTCGTTGCGCGCGTACTGCAAATCGACGAATCGGCAAAGCAGTTGGTCACGCGAAAGAGGCATTCCTACTTGAACTTGCTGCACGAGCGCCTCGTAATTTTCCTTGCTGCCAATGCCGTAAATGCACGAAACGCTGGCGACGACGATCACGTCGCGGCGGCTAAGGAGCGAACTCATTGTCGAGAGCCGCATCCGTTCAATCTCTTCGTTCACGCTGGAGTCCTTCTCGATGAACGTGTCGGTTCGCGGAATGTAAGCCTCTGGTTGATAATAATCGAAGTAACTGACAAAATACTCGACAGCGTTTCGGGGGAAAAAGCTCTTGAACTCCGCGTAAAGCTGCGCGGCAAGAGTTTTGTTATGGGAGATGACGAGAGTCGGTTTGCTCGTCTGTTGGATGACGTTCGCAACGGTGAAGGTTTTTCCCGAACCGGTCACGCCGACCAGAGTTTGGTGTTTCGCGCCAGACAACACTCCTTCGGTCAGCTTGGCGATGGCTTGCGGCTGATCGCCAGCCGGCGAATACGGGGCGGACAATTCAAACATTGTCCGTCAGCGTACGGAGCATCCAAGCGGCTGTCAAACCGCCTTGGCCCTTACCTATTTTGCGAGTGACTTGTAAGGGTCAGGATCGGAGGGCGCTTGAGGCGATCCTTGACGAATGACGCCGTTAAACGGAGCTACGTCCGAAGCTGTCAATCCGTGAACCGGTCGCGGAGTATAATCGAAGCTGAACCCCAAGTCGCGGTAGCCCGCGTACGAACTCTGGTAATCAGACTGCGAAGCGCAACCGGCGAGGGCGAGAACAGCCACACTGCACAAGAGTATGCTTTTCATGTCCCCAAAATTCATACTACAATAATTATCGGTCAAGGGGAAAAAACGCTGGCGCGGAATCAGGGAAAACCCCTATGAAGTTACCCTCGAGATGCCGGAAAGTTGCTTGCCGGCACAACTTGGGCTAGAATTCCAGCATGATAACCATTCGCTGGTGTCTAGGATTTTTTCTATTGGTTCCCGCGCTCTTTCTTCGTGCTGACCAGGTCGAGATGTTGAACGGCGACCGCTACGTCGGCGCTGTTATGACAATGTCCGCCGACACCGTATTCCTGCAAAGCGACGTGTTGGGCCAAATCAAGATTCCGCGCGGCAAAGTTTCGACGATCACTCTGGGAAAAACAGCCATTCGTCCAGTCGCTGCCGCCGCGAATGTTCCCGCCGCAGCCGGACAAGTTGCCTCGGGGCCTCTGGCCGAATTGGCGGCGCACACAAATCTTGTTGACGGAATTCGCAAACAATTTCTTGCTGATGCCGGTCCCGAAGCAAACGGAAAGTTTGATGAGCTGATGGGCGGGTTGATGACCGGGAAAATTGATATCAGCGGTTTGCGGGCTCAGGCGAAATCCGCCGCGGATCAATTGCGCGCGATGAAGAAAGACGCGGGAGGCGAGGGGAGCGCCATGCTGGATGCTTACCTCAGCGTTTTGGATAATTTTCTGGCGGAAGAACCTGCCCCTGAACCGCCCACGACCGCTCCCGCGACAAACACTTACAGGGGCACCACCACCATCCGGTAAGATTTGTGAGCGGGCCGAGAGCGCCGCAACTGGGGCGCACGCAACTGCAACCTTCTTTGCTTATCCGTTTTTTTACTCCCTCTCCTCCAAAATTTTTTTGAGGAGAGGGCAGGGGGAGAGGAGGTTCCCATTTCTCATTGGAAGGACATCAAAATCTCTCCTCTCCTTTTTCCTCCACACTTGTTGCTCGTTAGGCAACGAAGAAAAGTTGAATAATTCGCTATATTATGATGCGTTGGCCTTAAGCCTCACAATCGTCGCTCCGATGCCGCCGTGTGTCACGCTGGCAAACGCGTAATGCACAACATCCGCCCGTTTCGCTAAGATCGAATGCACCGTCCTCTGCAAATTGCCAATGCCTTTGCCGTGAATGATGCGGACTTCTGAAATTCCGCGTCGCCGACATTCATCAAGGTAATCCCGAACCAGTTGACCGATTTCTCGCGGCTTGAACGTGTGCAAATCCAGCACCCCGTCAATAGGAAGTATTATTGGCGGCTGATCGGCAGAGCCATCCGGCAATTCGCTCACAAAATCACGACTTCGGGGGTGCGGTGCTGGCTCGTACAATGATTTCCGTGGAAAGGCGGCGTGATTCCGCGCGTTCTCCGCGGCGAAGTTTTTGCATGATCTCCATTGCCGCCAGCCCGAGGCGCAATTTCGGCTGTCGGGCGGTTGTGAGGGGAATTCGGAAATGTTCGCTCAACAAAATATTGTCAAAACCCGCGACGGAAAGGTCGTGCGGAATTCGGATGCCCTGATTGAGAAACACGTTGGCCGCGCCAATCGCCACCATGTCGTTGGCGGCCTGAATGGCAGTCATTAAGGCGGACTCATTCAACGCCTGGAGCGCGGCTTTTTCGCCATCATCGATCCAGGTGCCTGCGTTAAAAATCAATTTGTCGTCCAGTTCGATCTGAGCTTCACGCAACGCCCGGCGATAACCTTCAAGCCGCTCCAAAGCCCACGGCGCGCCACTCGGCCCGCACAGGAAAGCGATGCGCGTATGGCCAAGTTCGAGCAAATGCCGCGTAATCAGATAACTGCCCATGACATCGTCCGTCTCGACGTTGGCAAATTGCGAGCAGAACGGCGCGCGATGGCCGAGGATCACTGTGGGAATTTGCCTTTGCAACACTTCCTCGTAAATCGCCGCGCTGGGGGCGAGCCGGTACACCGGAGCAACCAGCAATCCATCCACGCGCCGCGACATCAGGCGGCGAATGCAAGCGTCCTCGCGTTCAGGCAAGTTCAAAGAATGGCCCAGCAGCAGGTCGCAGCCCCATTCGTGCGCTGTTTCTTCAATGGCGGAAACGGTGCGTGCAAAAACCGGATTCGCGACGGTCGGGATCACGAGGCCGAGCATTTTTGTGGTTCGGCTGCGAAGGCCTTGCGCCATTGAATCGGGCACGTAACCCAATTGCTGCGCGAGCAATCGGATGCGGGTCTTGGTCTGCGCGGAAATGTCCGGCGCGCCGCGCAAGGCCTTTGAAACGGTCATGACCGAGACGCCCGCCTGAGCCGCAATGTCTTTTAATCGAACCATTTATCCCTTTTAAGCTGGCCGATTATCCGGTTGGCAACGTAGGTTGTCAACGCGGCGAAAAGAACGTGCAGAGACTTTTCCGATCCTAGCAATGTCTCATAGAGTATGGTCCAGCGCACTTTCACTTTTCAGGAATTCGTCCAAACGCCAATTAAGAAAATCTCGGCGCGGAGCGAAACGATCAGGAAGTGTAATTCTTTTCCCTTCAATCCCTGAAAACAAAAATTTAGAGGCGGCATCGTCCGACTTCTTAACCCTTTTGCATAGAATGACTGAATAATCAGGTGCAATTGCAATCAGTTCCCTATCAAAAGCGCGATCGTGCGACGCGCACAAACAAAGCCCGTTCTCAGGATTAACGCGAGTGTCTTCCCTAATGCTCCATGGAACTATATGACAAGCGGTCAAGATTTCCGGATGGGGAATTCCGCAAATGCAACACCGTTGGTTGTAACCAGAAAGAACAGACGCGCGAAAAAAATCTTGATAAATGCGCTGCTTCGATTTGATTTCTCGTTCGGTTGGCCCAAGATACTCATAATCGATTTGCTTCCAAGCAGTCGAGCAGGATTTGACTGCCCGCGCCGAACGGATGCGATCAGCTTCGATCACTCGGTCGCTCCAGTTAGAATTGAATTCTTGCCAGATGGCTTTATCCAGTTTGCTCGTGTGAGTAAGTCCGGTAATGTCCTGCTTCGCCAGATTAGGATCGAAGGCCCCAAAATTGCCAAGCTTCCTCGCGACAGAAGCAGGAGTTCGTTGTAAAATCTGTGCAAGAGCAATAACTTCTGGATTATTCGACTTGGTTCTCTTGAAAGGAATTCGGCAATAGAGGTCAAATGCCAAAATGGCTTCCTCGCGCGTCCAGTCTTCACCGTCCCGCAACGGCCTGACAGATTTGCCCATATATTTATTTTTACTTGGCGTAAGGAGCAATTAAAAGATACCTTCCAGAAGCAGACGATTTGGGCTCGTAATCTCGATCTCGGTCAACGATAAAACAGTCCTTCCCTTGCCGTATCTCACCTCGCTTTGCGAAGAAAACATGATACGGAATACTGTCAATGACTATTTTGCCCAATAATTCACCACCTTCATTTGTCAATTCGACCTTGAGCTGGTTGCCGTGCTCATTTTCGATCCAAACCGTTTCAGACAATAAATTGGTCATTATTCTCATGTGTCAGTTTCCAATATGGAGGACGGGACAAAGTAGCACTCCGTCTTGCCTTCCGTAAGTTCTACTACGTTCTTTTCTCTCGATTTTTAATCCAATTTGGGATGCGTTAAGTATGCGCCCAAAGTTCGAGTTTTTATAGAGAAAAGTGAGGATTCGTTAGACTGAAGAGCCGCGCCAATGCAGCTTCTGCCTGATTGTTTCGAAAAAGGAAGTATCGCCCAAATGAAGCAGGTTCACCTTGCGGCGGCTGCGGCGGATGGTGACGGCGTCGCCCGCGCCGAGATTGGCCTGCAATTGCCCATCCGCCGCGATAATCGTATCCATGCCCTTGCTCGATAATTCAACGCGAATGACCGATTTAAGACTAAGAATTACCGGTCGATTCGACAACGCGTGCGCGCAAATCGGTGTAATGACGAAAACATCCGCGCCGGGGCTGATAATCGGTCCGCCCGCCGACAACGAATAAGCCGTGGAACCCGTCGGCGAACTAACGATGAGGCCATCACCTCGATAGCGAGTGAGCAGTTGTTTATTGACAGAAACATTTAGTTCAATCAAACGCGAAACTGCGCCATGGCTGATGACAATGTCGTTGAGCGCGAGCATCGCCAGTGGCTGGCCGCCGCATTCGCCGGTCGCTTCGATCAGGGGCCGGGTTTCGAGAACAAAATCGCCGCGCCAAAGTTTATCAATCGCGGAAGCAAGGTCTCGCGAAGACACTGCCGTGAGAAATCCAAGGCGGCCCACATTGATGCCGAGCACCGGCGCGGATGAGCCGTCGATTTCCCGCACGGCTTGGAGCATCGTGCCATCCCCTCCGAACACCAAGAGCAAATCGACCTGCGCAGCAAGGGCGGCAGGGGTCGGAAATATTTCACACTTCAATCCCGCCATGCGCGCGGTCACTTCGTTCGCCGCGACAACGCGTCCGGATTGCGAGATTAGCGATGCCGCCTCAGCAACGACAGCGCGGCTCGAGGCTTTCTCGAAATTTCCGATTAGCCCGATCCGATCCAGTTTCTTAGAGTTTTTTTTCAAGCAAGACCAAAAATTCCTTATTGCCCGCAGGCCCCAGCAGCGGCGATTCCGTTTCGCCCGCCCAACTCATGCCACCGCTTTCATCAACAAATTTTTTCAGCTCGCCCAAAACGCGCGCGTGAATCGCCGGGTCCGTTATCACACCGCGACCTCGCGAGACTTCGAGTTTGCCGGCTTCGAATTGCGGTTTGACCAGGGCAAGGATTTTGCCTGAATCATTCAACAACACAACCGCCGGAGGAAGTATTTTTTTAAGCGAAATGAACGAACAATCCGCGACTACCAAATCCGCGCCCGGAAAAACCGAGCCGAAATCTTTGCGCGTAAGGAAGCGGGCGTTCATTTTTTCCATGACCTTGACGCGCGGATCGCCCCGAAGTTTCCAGGCAAGCTGGCCGCTTCCGACATCAACCGAGTAAACCGTTGATGCGCCGTGTTGGAGCAGGCAGTCGGTGAATCCTCCTGTTGACGCTCCGATATCGACTGCGGTGATTCCCTTAACGTCCAGCGAAAAATGCCGAAGCCCATGCTCCAATTTTTGGCCGCCGCGACTGACGTAGCGGTCAGGCGTTTCGAGAGTTAGCGTATCGCCGTCCTTAACGGTGTCGCTGGCTTTAAGGGGAACGCGGTCGTTGAGCCGCACACGGCCCGCGAGAATGGCTCGCTTGGCATTTTCGCGGCTGGGGCAGAGGCCGCGCTCGACCAGGGCTTGGTCCAGCCGCAGGCTTGGCATACTTAAGCCGGTTTCTGGAAGGCGCGCCGTTGGGCGTCGCGGAATGGACTGAGAAACAAATCGTTTTCAGCGACGGTTTTTTGCACCAATTCAGCGAGCATCGAAAGTTCCGCGACATTGATCACGCAATGCACACTCAAGGCAAACGCCTGCATTGTATTCAACGTTTCGTAACCGCTGCCGATGAGGAAAAAAACCGCGTGCCGTCGCTGCGCCATCGGGAGGGTTTGAATCATCGACAGAATCGTGTTCTGCATCGGATCGCAGCCGGCAAACGCCTCTTCAATGAAGATAACCTCGTAATTGACCTGTGTGAATCGAGTCTCAAAGAGCACAGGACGATCAACAACGTGTACCTTATAATTCATATCGACCAATGTCGATTTGACCAAAGCGGCAAGGTGCGGCGTGCTGATCGCCAGCAGGGCAGGGTGATCGTCCGGCGCGATTATGTCGAATTCATCCATGCGTCATTTCAATTTGAGGGTGGCCGGAAAATTCGGAACAGTCGTCTGTTTCAATGGCTCGCGCTTCATCTTCAGATCAGAGGCAACAATATGTTCGCCGCGCGCCTTTTTGATTTTGTCGATTGTGCGCGTGACAACGCCTTTCTTCGTGCAATAAGCGACGGCGCCTTCCTCGGAAATTTTATTGTGGTCGTACGCTTCAAGGCAGGCTTGATCGAAATTGCGCCAGCCGAACGTATGATTGGCTTCGATGATTTCGTAGAAGCTCTTTCCCTCCGTTTCGCCTTGAACGATGGTTTCCTTGGTTCGCAGGTTCGCTCCCATGATTTCCAAAAGCGCATAGCGTCCGCCGCCAACTTTCGGCGCGAGACGCTGGCTGATGACCCAACGCAAAGTGTCCGCGAGGCGGATGCGAATCTGCTCCTGCTCCTCCGGTTCAAACATACCGAGAATACGGTTGATCGTTTGTCCCGCGTCAATTGTGTGCAGGGTGCTGAGCACCAAGTGCCCGGTCTCAGCGGCAGCCAGGCCAATTTCCACGGTTTCGCGATCGCGCATTTCGCCGACAAGAACAACCTTCGGCGCCTGGCGCAACGCAGCGCGGAGTCCCGCCGCGAAGGTGCTGAAATCGCTGCCCATTTCACGCTGGTTGAAGGTCGATCTTTTGTGCGGATGGACGAACTCCACAGGGTCTTCGAGCGTGATGATATGAACCGATTTTTGAAGATTGATCTCGTTCAGAAGCGCCGCAAGAGTGGTCGATTTTCCTGATCCCGTTGCGCCCGTAACCAGAACCAACCCCGTTTTTTCCTGCGCCACTGAGCGGAAAATATCGGGCAAACTCAGTTGCTCCAGCGATGGAATTTCCGTGTTGAGCTTGCGCATGACGATTGAAAATCGCCCGCGCTGCGTAAAAATATTGACGCGAAAGCGCAATTGATCGCCGACGCTGTACGACGAGTCACAGGAGCCGGTGCGAATCAAATCCTCCGTCAACCGATGGCTTCCGCCAATCAGGTTCAGCGCGATCATCTCGGTTTGAAAGGGGGTCAACCGTTCGATCATCGGATTCGACGCCACCGCCACCAGTTCACCGCTTTGCTCCACCTGCAAAGGGCGGTCCACGGTGAAGTTCAGGTCGGAAACTTCGGTCCTGCGCAGGATGACGGTGTCGGTTTGCCTGTCCAAACCGAGCATCGTGGACAGAATATAATCAAGTTCGCTGCGACGCATAATATATCGGTATCGGCGTGTTCTTGGAAGAAATCAAATCTCATCTTCCTCCGGCGGGTTTGCCAGAAATGGACGGAACTTCTTCTTGTCGATGCACTTGTCGTAAGCTTCCTCCGGGGAAATTCGCTTCATCTTGAGGTGGTCCATGATGGAATCGTCAAGCGGCGTATTGCCGAATTTCTTGCCCACCTGAATCATGCCCGGAATCTGGTGCGTCTTTCCTTCGCGCACAAGATTTGCGACGGCGGTGTTGAAAATCAAAATTTCCAAGGCGGCAACGCGGCCCTTTCGATCCACGCGCTTGAACAGGCCTTGCGCGACAACTCCCTTTAACGATTCCGAAAGCGTCGCGCGAATCTTGTTCTGCTGATCTGCCGGAAAAACGTCAATGATACGATCAACGGTCTTGGCCGCGCTTTGCGTGTGCAAAGTTCCAAAGACGAGATGCCCCGTGCTCGCCGCAGTAAGCGCCAGTTCGATTGTTTCCAGGTCGCGCAACTCGCCGACGAGGACAATGTCCGGGTCCTCGCGCAATGCGCCGCGAAGCGCCGCGGCAAACGAACGCGTGTGCAGCCCGACTTCACGATGATTGACAAGGCAGCCCTTGCTCTCATGCACAAATTCAATCGGGTCCTCGACGGTAATAATGTGATCGCGCCGGTTTTTGTTCGCGTAATCGACGATGGCCGCGAGCGTCGTGGACTTGCCGGAGCCGGTCGGCCCCGTGACCACGACGAGTCCTTTGTGCAGCATCGCGAATTTCTTGAGGACAGCGGGCAGGGGAGCGCCGATTTTGTCAAAGTCCTCAAACGAAAGCACCTTGCTGGGAATTTGCCGGAAAACGGCGGCGATTCCGTATTTTTGCGTGAAAAAATTCGCGCGAAACCGGGACACGCCCGCAATCTCGTAACCAAAATCGACGTCGCCGGTTTCTTCAAATACTTTGATTTTGTAATCGGGCGCGATTTCGTAGAGCATGATCTTAAGTTGGTCATCCTCCAGCGGTGGAAAATCGACCCGCGTCAGCTCGCCGTTGATGCGCAGGATGGGCGGGTTGCCGGACGAAAGGTGAAGGTCCGAGGCCTTTTGCTCGAACATTAAATTGAAAAGTGCGTCGATTCTCGCCATAAATTCTCAATGCTGCCAGCCGTTACTGTACCAACTGCCAAAAAGACTGCAAGATATTGAATATTTTGGCGCGAAAAATGCGGCAGGAGATCGAGCGCAACGGCCCGATAACGTTCGCGCGATTCATGGAAATCGCCTTGTATGAGCCAGGGCTGGGCTATTACGAGCAACCGCACAAGATCGGTCGCGCTGGCGATTACTTTACAAGCGTCAGCACCGGTCCCTTGTTCGGGCGGCTTCTTGCGTTCCAATTTGCCCAATGGCTGGACAGCGAGTGTCCCAATGACGGAATTCAATTGGTTGAAGCCGGGGCACACGATGGCCAGCTTGCCGCCGACATTCTCGCGTGGTTTGAGGAAAAACGTCCTGACCTTTTGCGAAGGTTGGAATATTGGATCGTTGATCCATCAATAATCCGACGTGGCTGGCAGAAAAAAGCGTTAAGCTCGTGGAGTTCCATTGTCAAGTGGACGGAGGATGTTGGAGATTTCGCGGCGCGAAGTGTAAACGGAATTATTTTTTCAAACGAATTCTTTGATGCGCTGCCAGTTCATCGTCTTGCATGGGACAGTCTAGATTTGCGTTGGCGCGAATGCCGGGTCAAGTCAGTCAAAGATTCCTTCGTGTGGTGCTTGGGCGATCTCGACGCAGCGTTGATCGGCCAAGTTCCGAATGTTCCGCACGACTTGGCAAAAGTTCTCCCGGAAGGATTCATCACGGAAGTTTGTCCGGCTGCAACGAAGTGGTGGACCGCAGCGGCGCAAGCGCTGGAGAAAGGGAAATTGCTCGCGATTGATTACGGGTTTCATGCGGAAAATCCATTGCGACCAGATCGACCCCACGGAACATTGCGCGCATTTTCCCGTCACCATGGAAACGATGATTTGCTTGCCAACCCCGGAGAACAAGACCTCACGTCGGACGTGAATTTCTTCGCGTTAGAACAAGCAGGGAAGGCAGCAGGCTTGGACCAAGCTAAACTGCTCCGGCAATCCGCGTTCCTCGTTCAAGCCTATTCAAACATCCATGAAAGTTCCGAATATTTGACAGACTTAGGCAGGAAAACCATGGCGCAGTTTCAAACGCTGACCCACCCGGAGCACCTGGGCCATCGGTTCCAAGTATTGACTCAATACCGGTCCATCCAATCCGGCCCGGACCCGCTCCCCAGCAGCAATCCCGGTTGATCGACTTCCCGGTTCAATGTGTAACGCGGAAACGCTTTGAGCGAGAATGTAAATACAAATGACAGATCCGTCGGTTGATTCGGCCCCTGCGTGACTCGGAAAGTAAACGCCGCCGTCCAACTGCGCAGATCGCGGTAAACCGAATAAAGCTGCTGCTCCATTGCGCCGTCTTCCGCCTCGTATAATTCGTTGATCCGCGCGCCCCAATTCTCATTCATCCGATAATACATGTCGAAGGAGATCAAATTATGCCCCGGAAAAGTTTGTCCCGTGACACTTTGAAACTCCGGGTCGTTGTTCATTAAGTAATAGTATCCAAGCGACAAACTCAAAGCGGTTGTCGGCCTGGCGGTAATTCGCTCAATAGCTTCGCGCCATCGCGAATCAGCAAGATCATAACGCGTTGAGGAATTAAACGTCAGCCATGAACGAGGTCTGAAATCCAGGTCCGAGTAAACGTCAGAAAAGGCAAAGTTCGTCCCGCGAGTCAAATTCCAATCCGTGTAAACATCCCAATTGAACAAATCCTCAATCCCATCAAACCGTTTCGTCTGCAATTTATTGATCAACATGAAACGAAGCACATTCTGCCGGCCGATGGAGTCGATTGAGGTGTTTTCGGGAAATTCAATCGGCTGCAATCGCAAACCGGGATACGTATAATCGAACTGCGGCAATTGCGACGGCGACCTGTTTGGGGCGGGAATATACCCATAATCAATTTCAGGCTGAATGATGTGGCGCAGTCCATTGACATCGAAGAGGGAACTTTCCGCGTTGCGATAAACGCGCGATGCCTTCCAGGAAATGTCCACGCCGGTATTGAAAATACCGCGTGTCTGGGAGTTGGTGCGGGTTTGCGGGCCTTCCACCGCGCTGTAAGAAGTCACGCGTTCGCCGACTCGCGGAGTCACGTTGAGGAAGCCAAAAAAAGTCTCCGGCATCGTGAATTGATGAAACGTATCGGCGCGAGTCGCCTCGTAATCGGGATAGCCGCCAATGGTGCCGTTCCCCTTGTAGTATGGATCGTACATGCTCAGCGGCACGGGAACGTTGGTGTCAGAAAAACGCCGCCGCAAATAGGCGATCGAACTTTCGTTTTCGTAATAAACCGGACTCGTGCTGACTTCCTGGCGCAAGCCCGTCAACCGAACATCTGGCAGGCGCTCGACCGTTTCAAAAAAGTTGACCACCTGGGGTTGCACCATCGTGTCAAGAATCCAATTCGGGGAGATCTGCTGAATCTCCCCGTACGACGCCGGCTCGACGTTGGCCTGGTATTGGCCTTCCCAGAAATCGCGCACCACCAACGGATCGCTCTGGTAATTGGCGACTATTTTGGCCGACAGGTTTGTTGTCGGATTGACATCATACAGAAAGGTCGAGTGCTGGCGGTTATTGTTCAGGTGCGGAGCCGAGATTCCATCCGCGCCCGGGTCGATGTCATGGGCGTAATAATATCGGAACGCCGCCTCGCCCCAATTGCCCATGTGCAGCATTAAATCCGGGCCGGTCGCCAATCCGCGCCGCTCGCGTTCGTCGAGGTGAATCGTGCCGTCGAGCAGGCCGTTGCCATACCAATTATACGCGCTCAACAAATAGGGGCCAAATATCGAACGGTCGCCAGGAACAAACTCGAAGTTGTTCGGATGTTTCTTCAAAGAACGCCTGTAGTACGGCCAATAAAACACCGGGGTATTTCCGACAAACAAAGTCATCTGGCGAGCCTCAAAATAATCGTCCGGCACAACAGTCATCTGCCGCGCGCGTATCCGGTAGGCGGGATGCTGATAATCGTCGGTCGTAATAAACGAGTTATTGACAAAATAAACGTGATTGCTGCTGCCGGTCATGCTTTGGCCGGCGACGGCGAAGGGCGTTTGCACCGTTTTAAAAGTCCCGGTCCGAACATCGCCAGTCTTCGCGTTGTAAATAAAATTCGTGCCGCGCCAAATGTGACCGTGGTCCAGAATCGTCACATCGCCCTCGGCCACTACGTCGCCGGTGAAAACATCCTGCATCGCCTCGTCTGCCGTGACCATAGCGGGTGGTTTGAAAAGTTGAACACCGCCGGTGAAGAAGTTGGTGTTGCCTTCCGAAAGCACATGGCTGTTGGTGGTGTTGATGCCGTGAACTTCCCAGGCGTTCGACGGTTGCGCTTGACAGACGGCAGTACACGCCGACAACAGCGCGACCAAGCTCAACAGCCAAGGTAATTTCATCAAGGCCGCTCAGCTAACCAAAACGCCGCGACGCTGCCAAGGGATTTGTCCAGCCGTTTTATTGATACAACTTGCGAAAAAACACGACGGTCCTCAATAAGGCTAACTATTTCTTCCGATTTATTGCATCCCGTTCCAGAGCCTGTTGAAGAACTTCTGGGGCTATTTGAAAATTGGTGCGGGACAAGCGTGAAAATGCCTCGGAAAGAACTATTAAATCGCGCTCCGCTGCTTTTTCCAAAATGCCAACGGTGCCAGCAACCGGCAATCCGCGCCTTAGCGCCTCACGTCGAGCTTCCAGTTCATCCAGCAAAAGCGAAGCCGCCTTTAATTGTTCCGCGAGGATGATTGCTTCAGCCTCCCCTGGATCAAGGATTTCGTCCAATTCGGCATGAGCAGCGGTTTTGATTTCTGCCCAGGATGGCAACGAACCGGACCATGCTTTGACCGACGCTGGCGCCTTTGGATGGGTTAATTCGGCAAAGACGGCACTGGGTATAATAACTCGATTATAGAGTTGAGGAAGCAAATCTATGGCGTCGATAAGAATGAGATAGCAGAGAGGACTGGTGTCAGCGACGACGAGGATCATTTCCGCCGAAGTGATGCGAGTGATTGCCGGTCTATTTGCAGGTCCATAAGCGTGACAGGCCGTCTGGCTTCATGTTGCGTGAGAAACTCTTCCGTTTGCCAGTAATCAAATCCCAGAAGTTGGCTCAATTGACGCCGCGAAAGCCGCTGGTCGCGATAAGCTTCCGCCCCAAACGCTTCCAGAATCTGGCGTGGCATTTCGCTGGCTTCTCCAAGATGTCTGGCAATGTTGTCTGGCAATTGGACTGTGATTTCCATAACTCGTGAGACGTTTTAAACCCGCTTTTACGTCCAGGTTCAGGATAGCCCATATTCGTCCCGGTGTCAGCAAGAGATGTATGACACAAGAGATGTATGACGATTGAACAGTCGCTTTTTTAGTGTTGTCGATCACTAGTCGGGGGTGGAGATTGACATGCGCATGTTCTCTAGCCGGTCCAATCAACCCGCCGCCTTGCGCGATCCACAATAATGTGGGACACTTTGTCTCGTCGGCCCGCTCTTTGACAACCAAAGACCAATCAACATCTGGGAAATAAGGATCACTCGCCCTTTATCGCGAAGCGTTTGGACTGCGGGAGCTTGCTCCCGCTTTTGAGTTGGTTTAACACCAGAAATCACGACGCAAAGTAAAGGTTCCATCTCAAACAGGCACAACATGCATAAATATCTGCCGTTTAATGTTTTAAGAAAAATCGACCCACTCTCGCCCACCGGTCAATCAAGGCTAATCAAAGCTAATCAAGGTTCCCGCAAACTCGCGGCGATGCCATGTCTGGGGGGCAAGCGAGACTACGCGATATCGTTAACGGCGGCATTCTGAATTCCGACTTCTGGATTCTGTATTCTATCTCCGCTTTCTGTCTCGAAATCCCCCCACACATGTGTCATCCTTCGCATCATGATTCGCTTGTTTCTCATTTGCTTTACATTTAGTTGCGCCGTTTCTCGGGTTCTGGCCGCAGATTGGCCGCAGTTTCTTGGACCGATGCGCAACGGCGTTTACGCTGGGACAGACCTGGCAGCGACTTGGCCAACCGAAGGTCCTCCAGTTGTCTGGCAAAAGAAAGTCGGCGCGGGATTCAGCGGACCGGCGGTTTCGGGTCGGTTGCTGGTGCTTTTTAATCGTTCGGACGACAAGGAAATTATCGAATGCATGGATGCCCGCAGTGGCGCGACGAAGTGGACTTATTCATATCCGACCGAATACCGCGATGACTTCGGCTTCGACGAAGGCCCGCGCGCAACGCCGTGCATCGCTGAGGGTAAGGTCTATACGTTCGGCGCGGAGGGAATGCTCATCTGCCTCGATTTGTCGGACGGGAAAAAGATTTGGCAAGTGGATACAAAAGAGGAGTTTCACCAGGGGAAGGGTTTTTTTGGGATGGCGTGTTCTCCGGTGGTAGAAGGCGGCAACGTGCTTCTCGATATTGGCGGGAGAAGTGGGGCAGGGATCGTCGCGTTTGATAAAGGGTCAGGAAAAGTCGCCTGGAAATGCGCCAATGACGAGGCCGGTTACGCATCGCCCGTCGCCGCCACAATCCATGATAAACGTTACGCTTTCTTCTTTACTCGCGCTGGCCTCGTTGCTGCCGATCCGACCGATGGAAAGGTGCAATTCCAATTTCACTGGCGCTCGCGCGAGAACGCTTCCGTCAACGCTGCGACCCCCGTCATTATTGATGACATGATTTTTCTTTCGGCGTGTTATGGCACAGGCGCGGTTTTGCTCAAGGTGCAGGACAACGGCGTGGAAAAACTCTGGTCCGGCGACGATATTCTTTCCAATCATTATGCCACAAGTGTGCGGCGCGGAGATTTTCTTTACGGCATCGACGGACGCTGCGATCCGGGTTTCAGTCCCGCGCCATCGCTCAAGTGCGTGGAATGGAAGACCGGGAAAATCCGCTGGCAGGAAGATTCCGTGGGCGCGGCAAGCCTGATCCTGGCGGGAGATCGTTTGCTCGCCATGACCGAGAAGGGGGAATTGGTCTGTGCTGCGGCGACAGGCGACGGTTTTAAAGCGCTGAACCGCGCGCAAATCATGCCCGACCACGTTCGCGCGTTTCCGGCGGTTGCCGATGGATATTTCTACGCGCGGAGCACTGACAAACTGTTTTGTTTCGATCTGACCAAAGGGAAATAAGCGAACCGCAAAAAACTCTTATTCAAAAGCGCTCGTCACGGGACGGCCCCAAAATGAATCCGGCACTGGAATCCCCAGCAGCCAAATCGCCGTCGCAGCCGTGTCATATTGAACAACAGGCAATGTCACAGTGAAGTCCTTTTTGACAGATTTACCCCAGGCAACCCATGGGATTTTCACATCGACCGAATCCGGCGAGCCATGCGTGCCCACCATTTTGCCTTCCTTGTTCAGGATGTCATGAGAACCGTGATCGGCCGTCAAAATAATCACGCTGTCGTCCTGAATTCCGGCAGCCGCGATGGAATCTTTGATGGTCTTTAGCGCGTCGTCGCAATCTTTCAGCGCCTGGACTTTTTCCGGCGATTGAGCGCCGTATTTGTGCCCGGCGGTGTCAGGATCGCGGAAGTGAATGAAACAAAGATTCGGCTTCAATTGACCCACAGCGGATGCGAACGCCTTCGCCACAGCTTTCGCATCGTCCTCCGGTCGCGGCCAGACAAAATCATCGACAGTGCCGGGAAGATCGAGGTGTTTGAATTTCTCCTTGCCGACGAACATCGCGGTTACAAACCCGTGCTCCTTGGCGATACTGAAAATGGTCGGCACTTTGATGACTCCTTTTTCCGGTTCGTAATCATTCCAAAGAACTTGATGCTTTTGCACGCCCAAGCCGGTCAACATCGACGTATGCGAGGGAAGCGTCAGGCTGGGAACGATGGTGTAAGCCTCCCAAGTGTGCGCGCCCTCGGCCACCATCTGATGAAAAACCGGCATGTCGCTCTTTTCGATCAGATCGGGATTCCCCTGATCAAAACTGATGATAAAAACATGGTGAACTCGCGGCGCATTCTCCGCGACCGCCGCCATCGCGAGCGTCATCCAGGCGTATGTAATGGCGAGAAAAAACCGGCGACTAATAAGTTGTTTCATTGTTTTTTGACGGCCTTGCAAAGCCGCGCTATTTATCTGAAACCGCCGTTGCACTTTTTGCAAAGATTTTTCTCTGAATAAAAGCGCGACCGCTGTATCTAAATTCCATGCCTGCGCAACCGTATTCCGTTTTCGGCTCAACCAGGATGACTCGGCGGCGGCTTCTGACTTCAACCGCAAGCCTCGCGGCGGCCGCGATAGCATCCAATTTCCTCCCGCCAAACCTGCGCGAGGCGCTCGCCAAACCTCCGAAGCGCCAGGGATTGCAGGATATCAAGCACGTTGTCATCCTCATGCAGGAGAACCGTTCCTTCGATCATTACTTCGGGACAATGGCTGGAGTTCGCGGATTCGACGATCCGAATGCGTTGGTTTTGCCGAATGGCAAATCTGTCTTCCACCAACCGGATACTCAGCATCCAGACGGGCATTTGCTCCCGTTTCACCTCGACACAAAATCGACCAGCGCGCAAAAAATTCCCTCAACGAGCCATGCGTGGTCGGTCCAACACGAAGCGTGGAATCATGGCAAAATGGATAATTGGCTCCCGGCCCATCGCCTTGCCGACAAAGCAAATGGCCCGTTTTGCATGGGCTACCACAAGCGGGCGGACATTCCTTTTCAATTTGCGCTGGCCGAGGCATTCACCCTTTGCGACGGCTATTTTTGTTCCGTTCTCGGGCCGACTTGGCCGAATCGGATGTATTGGATGACGGGAACCATTGACCCGGGCGGCCATCATGGCGGACCTGTCATTGAGAACAAAATGCCGACAGGCGGCTTCACCTGGACGACTTATCCCGAGCGCCTGGAAAAGGCAGGAATCAGTTGGAAGGTTTATCAACAGCAAGACAACTATGGTTGCAACCCGCTTGAATACTTCGCGAAGTTTCTTAACGCGCCACGGGATTCGTCATTGTACCAGCGCGGCATGGTGCGAGGGGCAGAAGGCCAGTTTGAATACGACGCGCTCAATGACAAGTTGCCGGCTGTGTCCTGGATAATTCCCACTGCCGAGCAATGCGAGCATCCCGATTACATGCCAGCGGCGGGCGCCGCTTTTGTCGCTAGCAAACTGGACGCCATTGCTGCAAACCCAGATTTGTGGGCGAAGACCGTTTTCATCATCAGCTATGACGAAAATGATGGAATTTTTGATCACGTGGTCCCGCCGACTGCCCCGGAGGGGACGCCGCTCGAATACGTGCATGGCCTGCCCATTGGCGCGGGTTTCCGGGTCCCGTGCCTCATCATTTCTCCGTGGACTGTCGGCGGCTGGGTTTGCAGCGAAAACTTTGACCACACTTCGATCATTCGTTTTCTGGAACAATGGACTGGCGTACGGGAAGAAAACATCAGCGATTGGCGTCGAAAGACGTTCGGCAATTTAACTTCCGCATTCCGCTTCGACGCGCCAAAGGCCGACCCGCCGATTTTACCGGACACGGCTGGACCTTTAGTGAGAGCGCACTACGAAGCTGCGTATTTGCCAAAGCCCGGCGCGCCAGAGTCTGGTCAATCCATGCCGACACAGGAAAAAGGTGTCCGAAAACGCACGATTCGTCGGACAGTTTGATTGTAGTGGACGGGATTCGGCGGCCCTTTTTAATTGAAACGACTTGGGCGTCACTCAATCATCGGGTTGATGCGAGTCCTCGGAATCGATCACGGAACCAAGCGGGTTGGCCTGGCCATCAGCGACGAAATGGCGATGATCGCGCAGCCTCTCGACTATCTTGATGCCCAACCGACGGCAAAGCTCCTAAGCAGCCTTTGTGAAATTATTACTCAACGCGAGGTCGGCGAAATTGTGGTTGGATTGCCGCGCAATATGGATGGTTCTTATGGACCAGCAGCGGCGCAAGTGCGAGAATTCGCGGCGGCTTTGCAGCAAGTCGTCACCGTTCCGATCAAAATGTGGGATGAACGCCTAACATCCACTCAGGCCAATCGCGTCCTGATACAAGGCGGCGTCCGGCGCGAGCAACGGAAACTCAAGGTCGATCAAACCGCCGCCGCAATCCTGCTCCAAAGTTATCTGGACCGGGCCGGCGGATGAAATTCAAGCTGACCATCGCCTACGACGGCGCCAATTACGCCGGCTGGCAAACCCAGAAAAACAGCGTCGGCGTCCAGCAACGGGTTGAGGAAGCTGTCACAAAGATTTTTCCCGGCGCATCCCAACTGCAAAGCTCCAGCCGCACGGATACTGGCGTTCATGCGCTGGGAATGGTGGCGCACGTCGAAATTCCCACCGCTCAAGTAAAAATGCCCGTGGCCAAAATCGTCCTGGCGATCAACGCCCATTTGCCGTCGGACATCCGTGTCATGTCCGCGAAGCATTGCCGTGATGACTTTGAAGCGCGCTACAACGCCAAAGGCAAACAATACCGATATTTTATCTGGGTCGGCACCGCGATGAATCCGCTCCTGCGCAATCAAGCCTGGCACATCGCCCGTCCCCTGGATCTTGCGGCGATGCGTGTTGCCGCGAAACTTTTCGTCGGTCGGCATGATTTTAAATCGCTCGCCGCTACGCGGAACTACGAAATGAGTTCCACCGTTCGCACCGTGAAGCGTTGCGACATCAGGCGGAACGGGCCGTTGTTGACGGTCATTATCGAAGGCGACGGATTCCTATACAAAATGTGCCGGGGAATTGTCGGCACGCTGGCGCAAGTGGGGCAGGGGAAGATACCGCCTGGCGAGATCAAAAATATTCTCGACAAAAAAGACCGCAAAGCCGCGGGAATGACGGCCCCCGCGCACGGACTCGTTTTGTGGAAGGTGTTTTACTGAAATGAACGTTGTCCTGGTTGAACCCGAAATACCGCCTAACACCGGCAACGTCGCCCGTCTTTGCGCCGCCACCGGTTCCACGTTGCATTTAATAGAACCTTTTGGATTCACGCTGGATGACAAACAACTGAAGCGAGCTGGTTTGGATTATTGGCAACATCTCAAATGGCATCGCTGGTCCGATTGGCCGTCGTTTCAAAAACAACTTCCGACGGATGCGCGGCTCTGGTTGGTGGAATCACACGGCGAACGCCATTACGCCAAAGTGCCCTACGAGCCGAACGACTATCTGGTTTTCGGACGCGAAACCGCCGGTTTGCCTTGCGCGATTCTCGACCAATATCAAGACCGCTGGCTGCGAATCCCGATGTTTCACGCCGGTGTGCGCTCATTGAACCTTTCAAACTGCGTGGCCCTAGTGGTTTACGAAGCCTTGCGACAACAGGGTTTCTCAGGAGAAATAGGGTCGCAAAAATAGTTGTGGCACATGAATTTTAAGGTTTTAAATCGAATTAAAAAGGTTTGACCCTGTTTGGCTGGTGCATTATAAATGGCGCCGAAGGTATGGTGAATCGAGTTTCAACGTCAGGCGCTGCATTTCTAGCCTGCTTTGCCGGATGCCTCGCTTCCGTTAATCCGGCGGCGATTGCCGGCGACAAAATTGAGTTTTCCGCCGCGCCTGACGCTCTTGCAGTTCCGCAAGCTGTACGGAGCGTCAGACAAGATCCAGCGGCCATGATTAGGGAAACGCTGTCGAGTCATCATGGTCAGGGATCGGATTTCAATGGCTCAGCATCGGGGAATTACGTTGCCATCATCATTCCGGCGACAAGCAGCTCGAAATCTCGCGACCATTTTGGTTGGACTCCCCCGTTTGAGCAAGCTCAAGACCAGGAATCCGATTCCTTTGATGTGTTGGCGCCAAAGAAAACAGGTTCGACGCAAACCAACAATTGGACGGTTTCAAGCGACAAAGACTCAACCGGCTTTTCCAAAGAAGGAAGTTTTTCAAAAGACACCCCTTGGGCTCAACCTGATCATGGGTTCGCGCAATTCAGCACCGAAGAATCGCTGAAGTCCACCGATCAGAATGACGGCTGGCTGTCCCGCCGATTCGACCAGCATTCGTCGGCGCACGATTGGTCGCGCGGTTTTGGTTCCAGCCAAAGGAAGGATCCTGTTCGGTCCGCCTACGAAGGCTATGGACAGTCCAAGGAAGATTCTGGGAGCTTTGGCGCATTCAACAGGCAGCCGTTCGGCGCTTTTTCACAGTCGGATGAAGGGAATTCGGATGGCGCGATGCGCATGCCTTCCGCAGTCTCGAAGACCTCGCTCAGCGATTGGTCAAGTGAGAGTTTGCGCAGCCAGTCCGAACAACAACAATTGCAAATGCAACCGTCGATTGCGGAGACGTACGACCAGTTGCCGACCGCGGCCCGTCCGTTTGTAAGATCATCGGCGCGCGATCAGAGCGATTCCACGCAGCGCCAAGCGCCAAGCGCCCCTGCGGTTCTGCCTTTCCCTCAGAGACCGGGGAGTTTGTTTCAGTGAAGTGACGAAGATTTCTGTTTCCTTCTTCGCGTTTCTTTGATTTAATTAACAGTACCGAAGCAGAGCCAACGGCTCGAAGTGTCGGCAAATTTGGATTTTCGGCTGATATTATGAAAATGGACCTTACCTCGGTGAAACGCGCGACAACCGTCAAGAGAACGCCCAAGAAGCCTGCTCCGATTCCGCTGGCCAAGGGACAGCTTTGGAAAATGGACGACAAACACGTCGAAATCATGGAAGTTGGCAAGACGCTCACCCATTATCGGCTTTTTCAAAGTCAAAAACGCGTTCCAATCAGCTTGGGCGGAATTGCTGCAGTGCAGGCTTATCTTAAGTCAAATGGCGCCAAATTGGTCCGAAAACCGGCTCCCGCCAAAGCGGCTTAATCGTTTTTCTGTCGTCCTGTTCCGTGACAATTCCTTGGACAATTGGACAGCCTTCGGGTTCAGTTCCGTGTCTTTGACTACCCTAAATGTGCATCAGGCGTCACCCTGACTTGCGTGATATAAGATGGCATGTCCTTTGCTGATAAGCAGGGAGGACACGAAATGGTTGATTCTTCTCTTATTCAGTTCAGGGCGCTTTTGGCGCGGCAACATGCGCTTCAACGAAAACAACATAAGCGCTTGGCGCGCAGGATTCACGACGAGGTCAGCCAGAAACTGACGATGCTCGCCTTGCGTCTCTCGATGGCGGGATTGGACCACAATCCGCCGGCAAATTGGTCGCAAAAATGCCAGGAATGGAATGGCATGGTCGTGGATTTAGGCACGATCTTGCGTGAGATTTGCAATGAGCTTCGTCCGCCGATTCTCGATGATCTTGGCTTGGTTCCAGCGCTGCAATGTTTCTGCGATTCCCGACCTCACGGAATTACTTGTCGCTTAAATGCAACTGAAGAAGTGCCGCCGTTGACGCCATTTGCGGCCAACGAGATGTTTTCACTTTGCCGGGAAATTGTGACAGAGGTTTTCGCGTCTCACGGCGTAAAGTCAATGTCCATCGAACTGGAACAATCAGACGGATTGCTGGAGTTGAAGCTCGTCGCCCAGGATGTCACGCCGGGTTCTGAACCATTGACATTTCAGGCATTGGACCCGCTTTCAGTCCATGAACGGCTGGCTTGCGTGGATGGCGCGGCGGTCATTGAACAGCGCGAAGGCAGGAAATTTGCCGTGACGCTTTCCACACGAACTGCATTGCGGGCGGTTTGCACGGCTGCCTAATGCTTTCGTCGCGCAGTGGTGCGACAAAAGCTACATCAAATTCACCGGATCGATATCGACAGAAATCGAAACGTCCTCAGGCAATTTCAACTCTTTGAACAAAACGGCCAATGCAAGGCTGAGCTTTGAAATTTGCCGGGTTCGCAACATGATTTGATGACGGTAATACGTCTCCGCGCGCGCCAATGGGGCAGGGGCGGGACCCGCGATCACCATGTCTGAGGGCGCGCCTTCCGATTTCTCGATTTCCTGGCGGACATGCGCGGCCGAAAAGCGGACTTTTTCTTCATTACGCCCTTTGAGCAAAAGCAAGGCAATCCGGGTGTACGGCGGGTATTTCAGTTGGGCGCGAAATTCCATTTCCTGTTCGTAAAAACCCGTGAAGTCATGCCGCCGGGCGTACTGAATGGCGGGATGAAAAGGAGTAAATGCCTGGACAAAAACCTCGCCTTCAACATCACCGCGTCCAGCCCGGCCCGAAACTTGTGTCAATAGTTGAAATGTCCGTTCGCCCGCGCGAAAATCCGGCACATGCAGCCCAAGGTCGGCGTAAATGATTCCCACCAGCGTCACGTTTGGAAAATGCAGGCCCTTGGCGATCATTTGGGTGCCGACCAGGATGTCGGTCTTGCCGGTCCTAAAATCTCCTAGAATTCGCCGGTAATCCTCTTTGCGTTTCAACGCGTCGGAATCCATGCGCTGAATGGCGGCGTGAGGAAACAGTTTCCCAAGCGTCAATTCTACTTTTTCAGTGCCAATTCCTGAAAAACGGATCGCGGGATTCCGGCATTTGGGATTCGGACAAACCGAGGGCGCGTTGGCGTCGTGGGCGCAAATATGACAACGCAGTTTGCCGGCTTGACGATGATAGGTTAGGGCGAGGCTGCAATTCGGGCATTCCGCAACGTAGCCGCAGAGGGGACATTGCAGCGATGTCGCGAATCCACGCCGGTTGAGGAACAGCAGCGTTTGTTCTTTGCGGTCGAGGCGTTTGTGAATGGCTTCCTTGAGTTCCTGCGAAAATATCGGGGCGGACTTTTCCTTTCGCGCGGCCTGCCGCATGTCAACAATTCGGACGATGGGCATCTTTTTGTCGTCCGCGCGACGCGGCATTTCCAACAGGCGGTATTTGCCCTTTTTAACGTTGTAAAAACTCTCCATTGAGGGTGTCGCTGATCCCAACACGACGACGGCGTTTTCCATTCGGCCCCGAACGACGGCGACATCGCGGGCATGATATCGTGGCGATTCTTCCTGCTTGTAGGAATATTCGTGTTCCTCATCGACGATGATAAGCCCCAGCGGATCGACAGGCGCGAAGACTGCGGACCGCGCGCCGATAACGATTCGCGCGCGCCCCTGGCGAATTTTATGCCATTCGTCATGGCGTTCGCCCGTGGATAAATGGCTGTGCAACACGGCGACCAGCGTCTTGAGCGGACCGCCGGTGAATCGGGCCTTGAATCGTTCGACGGTCTGCGGGGTCAGGGAAATTTCCGGCACAAGGACGATGGCGCCTTTGCCATTCTGCAACGCGGCGGCGATGGCTTGCAGATAAACCTCCGTTTTTCCGCTGCCGGTCACTCCGTGAAGAAGAAAAACCGGTTTGGGTTGTTTTGGATTGTCGTCGGAAAGAGTTTCCGAGCCGACAATGGCGTCCACGGCGATTTTTTGATCGTCGTTCAACGCCAGCGCACTGGTTGGCAGAATCACGTCGCGAGCGTATGGATCGCGTTCGGAAATACGCGTGGCAATTTCCAGAAGCCCCTTGTCTTCGAGGCGGCGCAAAGTCTGGCTCGTGGAATTGGTTTGCCGCAGAAAATCCTGCAATGGCGATTCTTTTCCAGCGCGCGCGGCAGCGAGAATCTCTGTTTGACGCTTGCTGAGCTTCGGATCTGTTTCGGGTGAAGGCAACGCCCGAACAAACAGTTGTTCTCGCCAGCCTTCTTTTTCACGGCGAACGGCTTCTGGCAAAACGGTTTTCAGCGCGATCTCATGTAGACAACAATAATATTCAGCCATCCATCTGGCGAGGTCCAGGACCTTGGGCGTCACATGCGATTGCCGGCCAATATTCTTAATGATTGACCGAAGATTTGTGTGCGGAGAAGTTTCCAAAAGCGCCGTCACGCAGCCCAGCACCTGACGGTTGGCAAACGGAACTTTTACGCGCGTGCCGACCTCGATCGCGCCTGTCAATTCTGGCGGAATCGAGTAATCAAATTCCTTGCCAAGGGCCATTTCCAGCGTCACGCGCGCAATCACGAGACTAGCAAACGGCAAATGTTCGTCAGACAAAAGGAAAACCGCGAAGCCGAAAAAAACAAAAATCGCGCTCCATTGATTTTGGCTCGTTATAATATGGATAAAACAACAAAAGGAGCAAACTGGCGAAGTTCACGGCGAAAACGTTTGGCATCAAAACGCGGCTATAGTTTTTGGTAAAATGCCATAGACGCAACTGGACAGTCCGCAGTTTGGATTTCAAATTCGGATGGGCTTCACGCGCAATTCGCGCACTTATTGATCGAAGACCATTACCATTGCTACGGATTCCTGGGCGTGGGCTAGGACGGCTTCGCGGGTTTGGCTGGGGTCCGAGAAACCGGTGTTTGAGAAGTCTCGTCCCGATGTGGCGGTCTGCAATAACTGTAAAGCATAAGATGACTTGACGGCGTAGTTGACGTTTTGCGGGATTGAACCGGAACTGGCCAGAGCGAATTTCGCATTCAGGGTGGACCTTACGATGCCGACGACTTCGCCACCGGCGTTGCAAACGGGGCCGCCGGAATTGCCGGGTTGGATGGCCAGGCTGATTTGATATTCGCGCGGATCGTCCTGAAATCCGTCAAGACCACTGATTGTGCCTTCGGTATATTTTGGCTCCATGCCCTGCACATGGGGATTTGGGTATCCAATCGTGAAGACGTTTTCTCCCAGGCCGGCTTTTGCTTGACTCGCGAGGGGCAGCCACTTGAATTCGGTTCCGGTGACGCGAAGCAGCGCGAGGTCGTTGGTGCGATCGACTTGCGCTACTTCGGCGTCCAGGATTTGCCCGTGCTGGCGTACTTGAACTTTTGCGGCCCGGGCCACTACGTGATAGCTGGTCAGCAGGTAGCCGTCCGGTGAAACGAAGAAGCCTGAACCGGTGCGGGAGGCTTCGTGGTCGTCCGTGCCAGCCGCGCGTTGTGTGCGACCTCGGGTCCACGCTTCGGTAGCGCCTTCAATGACGCCGGTGCTCAGGATTTCAATGGGAACCTGTTCTTTGACACAGATCTGGCCGTAATCGTAACAGGCGACAGTAATTTCACCGAGTTCCTTAACCTTCCGCTTTTCAAATCCGATCAACTTAACGAGCGCTGTGACTGGTTGGTTTTGGTCCTGAACCATCGGAAGGTTGGCAACAACAATAATCTTCTCGTTTTCGGGGCGATCCGGCAATTCCAATACGGCGCCTGCCTTGGATATGGCTATCACTCTGGCGCCAGTTATGGTCTCCCAGCCAGGCTGCGATTTGCGCACGTCGTAAATGGTTTTGCCGATCTTTCGGATCAAGCCGGCGCGGACAGCGGCATCAAGCTCGTCGGCATCCCGGGCGCGCAGCCAATCGGCAGTGGAAGTGTCTGCGACAGCGGTTGCTGGTTTCGGCGCGGAGGGTTCGCTAAATCCCCAGGATTCCAGAAATTCGTGTGAGAGTTGGGAGCGATCGACGGTAATTCCGCCAACGCGGTACAGAATTCCGATGCGTCCGTCACTGGCTTCGTGGACTTCGAAAATCCTTTTGTACACCGTACCGTCTATCGTGCATTCGGTAATTTTCTCCTCCGCTGCGAACACTGCACAAGGCAGAGACTGCCCAAGGAATATCAAAAGCAGGGCGATTGCTGCTTTGTAAATCGCTGGGCTAAATATGTTTGCGCGGACAGTGTGCATATCGGCGACTTTGACAACGTTCCGGGACTTATTTGGAGTCGATGGTAGCAAACGGCGTTCCATTCTCAGTTGGCTGGGAATGTATTATCTGGGTACCATGTGTGGAATTCAGGCTGTGGCCGGGTATTTAGAGGTATGAACGAATTGCTCCGACGCTATGTGAATGACCGGTCCGAAGCGGCCTTTCAGGAATTGGTCAGGCAACACATCGATCTGGTTTATTCGTCCGCGCTTCGCCAGATGAATGGCGATGCGGCCACGGCACAGGATGTCACCCAGGCGGTGTTCACACAATTGGCGCACAATGCGCCGCGCTTGACGCAACACACCTCGCTTTCGGGCTGGCTCTTCACGAGCACGCGTTATCTGGCGGCCAAGACGCGGCGAACGGAGCAACGGCGGCGTTCCCGCGAACAAGAGGCTTACGAAATGAATCAACTGCTCCTATCAACTAATCTCGATGCGGTTTGGCAGGAATTGCGGCCAATCCTGGACGACGCGATGCACGATCTCAGCGCAAGTGACCGCGAGGCCATCCTGATGCGTTATTTTGAACGGCTTCCATTACTGGAGATTGGCGCCCGGTTAAGACTAAAAGAAAGCGCCGCGCATATGAGAATTGAACGCGCGATTGGGCGTCTTCGCACGGCGCTTGCCAAGCGCGGCGTGACCTCGACGGTCACGGCTTTAACTGCTGTCATAGGTGGTCGCGCGGTGGGAGCTGCGCCCGCCGAATTAGCTACTTGCGTTTGCAGCAAGGCTTTCGCGTCGGCTGCGGCTTCAGGCGGATTGACTTGGGGGTTGCTTAAATTTGCGGGCTTGTTGAAAGGAAACGCAGCGGTGGGCGCAGGCGCGGCGATTTTAGTGGCCGGGATTATTGTCATTCCGAGATTGCTGACGACCGAAACTACTTTGCCGGAAAAAGCCGACGCTCCATTGAAAACTGAAACGGCGGCAAATCTTCCTGCCTCCGCCGATGTTGAAGTTCCTGCGGAAGCGGGTTCCGCGCGAGCATCTGCTGCGATTTCAGAGGTGAAAACGACAGTTAATGGAGAACCTTCCTTCAAGGGGCAGCCGTTGTCGTCGTGGCTTAAACAATTGAATGACGGCCAGGCGAATCATACCTACGATTTGGGGCCATGGTCGGTTACGCGCACGCAGGAACAAGAGGAAGCCGCAGAAGCCATTCAGAGTATCGGCTCACGAGCGCTTCCTTACTTGGTGAATTCGCTGACGAATATGGATCCAGCATCCATATCTGGAAATGCGGGTGGTGATGGAAAGCCGAACAATGCGCAAATGCTTGAGGAGAACCGGTGGGCGGCTGTCCTCGCATTTGACGCGCTCGGGTCCGCGGCAAAACCAGCAGTGCCGGTTTTGGCGCAAGCCCTGAACAATATTGGTGACTGGCCGAAATCGAAAGAGGGCGTCACGCCGCAGATCGGCGAGCGCGACTTTCAAACCATCAGCGACGTTGATTGGCATTTGACCAAGGATTTGCCTATTGCGCTGGCTTCGGTGCAACCGCAGGGGTGGGAGGCGTTGACTCAGGCGCTGTCGAGCACAAATAGAAGGACACGGCATTTTGCGGCATGGGCAATCGGCACTCATCATGCGGTCGTGCCGGGAACAATCGATGCGCTCATGCATGCCGCGACCAATGAAGCTGATGATTTTGAGATCTTCGCGCTTGGTGAAATCCATCAGAGACCGGAAGATGTGGTGCCGTTGCTCACCAATGTGCTTGAGTCAAAAAATAATAGTCTCCGCATGGCTGCGGCCTTTGCACTGGGAAAATTTGGAACTGAAGCCGCCAGCGCGACGCCCTTGCTTTCAAAGATGCTTAATGATCAGGCAGCGGACACTCCCCAATCGCGCCGTATTCCTGGCTCGATCACTCTGCATGATGCGGTGAACTACGCTCTGGGTGAGATAACGAACGGTTCAGTCAGCGGAGTCCCGGCGCAATGATGTGCTTATCAATGTCAATTACTGGTGCTGCGCCAGTGATCTGAAGTAGCGGTGGAATGCCCGCTTTAAGGCTTCTTCGGACTCTTTTGGATTGGGAATCGCTTTTTGGGCGGTTGAGAACAGGTTCATGGTTGCGTTGGCTTCGTAGAAAACCAGCGCTCCGTCCACGTTCACGTCGAAGTCGATTCCAAACACATCGAGCGGAATTCGATCGCGAATCACTTCCAGCGAATGGACGGCAGCCCGCCCAAGCATCTTTTCAGGCTTGCCGCAGATCTGCTTTTCGATATCGAGCAGATGCGGGTTTTGGGCGTAAAACGGGAGGCGGTTGGGGTTTTTCCGGCCGCGCACATTCCAGTGCTCGCTGTAGTCCACCCTGGTAAGAATGATTTCGTCCTCGACGATCGTAGCCCGTAATTTGCGGAAAAACTCCTTTCCCCTGCGGCAATCCACGAACTGTGTCACGAAGAATTTGTCCGGCCAGTCTGTCGAGAGCACTTTGATCAGTTCCTCGCGCGAGTCCACCTTGGTCATCCACTTTCCTTCCTGCGCAAAGAGGGTGCGCGTTATGAGCGGGTAATCGTAATGATCCTCAATTTCGCGCGTTAGTTGGTCGGCAGTTTTTCCGCTTGATGAAAAACGGGCGGTCTTCGGAATTATTATGCCGGGAATGTTCTCGATCAATTTTGCGCACCCGTCCCTCGTGGTATGCACGGCATGTTTCGGGTGGTTGACAACTGGGCGTCCGAAGCTGTCTGCCAATTCGGACGTTGCCGCGAGTTTGCCCGGGGTAAGAAGGCGGTCCGCATTGACAACGTTGTTGATCACCAAGTCTGGCTGCGAAATTTTTTTTCGAGCCGCGGCTGTTGTTGCATTGCCGTCAAATACGAACGTGAAATGATATTCGTCAGGAAATATTTCCGAGAGCTGGCGGGGATAATTTGGACAACTCAGTTGTAAAACCTCGAACGTCATCAATGAGGAATCAATGAGCGGATGCGGGTTGATGATGAGCACTTCCGCTTTTTGACTCGCGCGACGCTCTTTTGAATAAACCGGCGACGAGGCGACGCGGGCGTCGAGCGATTTAAGATAAATCTTCATCGCCTCATCCAACCGGCCAAGTTCTTTGAGAATCTGGCTTTTGCCGTACAGGAGTTCGTATTGATTGGAAATAGGCGCCGGAGCCAGTTCGCAGGCCAGCAGGGCTTCGTCAAATTTTTTGAGTTCCAGCAACGTCCTCACTTTGCTGACCCAGGCGGTGGCGTGATTGGGATCGCAGATCAGCGCGCGGTCGAACGCTTGCAAAGCCTCCTCATGGCGTGTTTTGCCGGTCAACGCGAAACCGAGATTTGTCCATGCTTCGCGGGAATTGTCCTCCAATGCAATCGCCGCCCGCGCGAATTTTTCGCCCTGATCGAATTCACCGAGTCTGTTTTTAATTGCGGAGAGGTTGTTGAGGGTAGAAACCCGGTTTGGAACCAGTTCGAGGGATTGGGCGAAAAGCATTTCGGCCTCTCGAAGGCTATTGGCTTCAAGGTGATTCAGGCCGTCAAGAAACAGCCGTTTTGCCTCCTCAAATTGACTCATTTCAGCGCGATAGATTCCAGGCGCGCAGCCCGGGACGTTGGTTTTTTCATGCGAACAACGCGAAACTTAACAGTGGAGCGGCGGCGCGACAACCGGAAATTCGGAACTGGGCCAGCCAGCCGAGGACTTCCTGTTCGCCGACTGGGATTTGCCGTTCCACGCTTTTGTGGGAGATTCCTTGCGCGAGATGTGGACGCTCTTTGACACTTATAGTCTAATTTGAACGCCTGTTGAATGGAGTTGGTCAAATCAAGGCAATCAAGTTTAAGGATGGCAACCTCATGGATCCGCTGGAACGAAAAGCAGACCGAACAATTTGGAGTTTAACAGTTTGCATTACATCTGAGCGACGTGGCGATAATATTCAATCAAGGCTAATCAAGGTTAATCAAGGCTAATCACGAACCAAATTACCCAGCTTTCGATTTTCAAGCGTGGAATATTTTAATGTTTTACCTTATACCGCAGTCAGGGAAACTTGAATGGCAATTTTGGCGTCTAAGGATATGATGACGTGGGACTTGAGCTTGCGTTAGGCGGAGATTTTTGTGGAACCCGATAGTGGTGATAAGAGTAATCAGAAGACGCCGGTAACGTTACTTGCGGTGGAGTCGCTTGTGTTGATGACGTCGGCAATCGCGTCAGAAATTCGCAGCGGCGGCGAGGCAAAAATCCCCGGGGGACACGAAAACCCGAATATCCAGCCAAAAGATCAGTCCAATGTTAAAAAGCGGACCACTATGAATAGAACTCAGTTAAAGCGGCATGATTCGTCAATGGACTCTGTGGAACGTTACTGCATCCAGATACTGCATTTGGAAGATTCTCCGTTTGACGCGGCGCTCATTCTCGACCAGCTCGAGGATGGCGAATTGGCCTGCGCGGTGACTCATGCCATGAACAAGTCAGATTTCGAGGCCGCCATCCTGAACCGCCGGTTCGATGTCATCCTCTGCGACTTTAATTTGCCGGGCTATAGCGGGTTTGACGCAATGGAGTTCGCCAAAATCCATCAGCCTGAAGTCCCTGTCATTATTCTTTCCGGGGCGCTCGACGATGAACAAGCCGTCCAAAGCCTCAAACACGGCGCAACTGATTACATTCTTAAAGAGCGCCTGGCACGTCTGGTCCCCGCAATTCGTCGCGCCCTCGACGAGGCCGACGATCAAATCATCAAGGCAGCGGCTGAGACAAGAATACGGGAACAGGCCAGTTTGCTCGATCTGATGCGCGACGCCATCCTGGTCCGCAACATGGATGACGAAATTTTGTATTGGAACCATGGCGCTCAAACCCTTTTTGGTTGGACCGCTGATGAGGCAATCGGACAGGATTTTATCGCCTTGCTTCACGGTGATACTGCACAGCTTGATACCGCCAGGGAGGCGTTGCTTCAATCGGGTGATTGGCTCGGAGAAATCCAGCTAAAAGATAAATCGGGCGAGGAACGGACCGTCATGAGCCGATGGAACCTGGTCAAAGGCAAAGATGGCCAGCCACATTCCATCGTATCCACCCACACGGATGTCACGGAAATGAAGAAGGCCTAAACGGCGGGGCAGGGTGGCGCGTTTGTCTCGACTGCCGCCTTCAGCGCTTCGCTGAAGGCTCAGAAGCCGGAGACTACTAGCAAGATGTCACTGATCAGGCAGACCAGGGCGAACGATAGTCGCGGGTAAGCCATTTCGAGTTCCCAGTGCCGCCAACGAACTTGAACTTGATCGGGTCCCATTTCAAATGGGCATGGTGATAGTAGCTCTGATTGATGAGATGGCAGCAAATGGCTGATCGACCGCCGACCTGCTCATTCGTGATCGATTTTTTGCGGCTCTTGACGCAATTCATGAAGTCAGTGACGTGCTGTTTGCTGACGTAGAGCTTGACTGGAGCGTCAGTCAAGTAAATTTTTTCGGCCTTCTTCACTTCCCTGGCGCAACTGGTCGGCTCACCGGAATCGTCTTTCTTCTTCTTGTCATCCGAGTAATCGGCGACCGTCTTGCCGTCCACGATCACGACGAATTTGCCGCGATTGACCTTCACTTCGCCGTTCGAGCCGAAGAAATCGACGCCGAACCCGTCCTTATGCTCGACAGTGACGCCGTTGGCATAGACCAGTTTTGCGCCGCGTTTTGCCGACGGATCGCTCGGAGTCAGCACTTCAACCGGGCCGCTGTCATCCATTCCGAGACCCCATTGCGCAATGTCGAGATGGTGCGCGCCCCAGTCGCCGACCGCGCCGCTGCCGTATTCCTTGTAAAGACGCCAGTCCGGGAATCCTTCATGTATCCCGCGCGGACTAAGAACGGAACTGTATCCGCGAAACGGCGCTGGACCACACCACATGTTCCAATCGAGTCCCGGCTCCATTGTTTCCTCGGGCAAATCACAGGGGCGTCCCGGATCGCCAAAACTGCATTCGACATTTGAAATTTTGCCGATGACGCCATTGCGCACCAGTTCACACGCGACGCGGAATTCCGCCATAGAACGCTGCATCGAGCCCGTTTGCAGAATGCGCTTGTGCGAATGCACGGTCTTCATCACCTCAACGGCCTCGTGGATGTTGTGCGTGAGCGGCTTTTCGCAATAAACGTCCTTGCCGGAGCGCAGCGCCGCCAGCGTCACAATGGCGTGCCAATGATCGGGTGTGGCAATGCAAACGGCGTCGATGTCTTTGCGGGCCATTAGTTCGCGAAAATCATCGTAAGCAGCGCAGTCGGTGTTTTTGTAAAATTTATCAACCTTCGCCTTGGCGTCGTTGCGCCGGGTCGTATCGACATCGCAGACCGCGAGCACATGAGTGTCCTGCCAGAGGAAATTGCTCAGAAGCCCGCGCGATTGTTTGCCCAATCCTACGAAACCCATGCCCAGGCGGCTGTTCGGCGAGACATCGGCGCCCCAAATCTTCGAGGGAAGGATGAAAGGGGCAGCGGCCGCGACGGTGGAAGCTGTTTTAAGAAAATTCCGGCGTGAGAATCGTTTGGTAGTAATCATGTGTCAAAAAAATGTGTCGTGATTGAACCACGAGTAAACCTTTTGCTTCGCGTGGTGTCCAATCAATATTCCGACTCCCGAACGGCCAAAATATTCAATCCTGGATCAAGTCGCGCCTTCAGACCATGTGCGCTGACGGAGATTTTCCTCTTCGTAAAGTTTCATTCGCGCTGAAAGGATCGCGGCGCGCCCGAGATAGCCGACCACGTGAGCCGGGTTTTCGCGTTTCACAACGGGCAACCGTCCGACGTCGCGATCCAGCATCTTGCTAAGGGCGACGTAGAGCGGTTCGTCAGCATACGCGACGACGAGGTTTTTACTGCCGGCGTCGGCCACGGTCATTTCACCTTTTTGTTTGCGAAATGCGCGAACGATGTCGCCCCGCGTGATGATTCCGACAAGACGATTCTGTTCATCCATGATTAACGTTGCCTGGCGTCGGCTCAATTCGGAATCGCCGCGAGCAATGCGGTCGGATAACTCGGAAAATTTCATCGTCGCGGGAACGGAAGGAATGACTTGATCCATGACATCACCCACGCGCGCCAACTCGAACGGATCAATGCTATATTCGCGGGTGATGTGGTGGCCGCGACGCGCGAGTTTTTCAGTGAGGATCGAGCGGCGCATGATCAGCACTGTCACGAGGAGAGCGGCTACGGATCCAACCAGCAACGCGGGAAAAAGATTGAAGTCTCGTGTCAGTTCAACGGCAAAAACCATCGCGGTGAGCGGAGATCTCATGGTGCCACCCATCATCGCTGACATTCCCACGAGTGCCCACATTCCAGCATCGCCAACAGGAATCCACGACGCAGCGAAAGCGCCCATCGCGCCGCCCATGATCAGCAATGGCGCCAACACACCCCCGGAGGTACCCGATCCCAGAGCGATTGACCAAACAAGGGCCTTTGCGATGAGCAAACCGATGACCATCGCGCCAATCAATTCGCCGCGCAGCAAACTATGAATTGTATTGTAACCGACTCCTAGCACGCGTGGCTCAAAGTATCCGCCGACGCCGATAAAGATCGCGCCAATTGCCGGCCACCACATCCAGTGAATGGGAAATTTTTGGAAAATGTCTTCGCAAGCGTAAACAAGAATTGTCAACAAGCCGGAACCAAAACCAACTACGATACCAAGCCCGGCTGCCACTGCCAATTCCGCGCCAGTAACGGGCGCGTGTGGAGTGATGGCGAAAATCGGTCCTGCGCCGAGCAGGGGAACGCGAAGGACGGACGCCACTATCGAAGCCACCGCAACGGGAATGAAGCTTCGCGGTTTCCACTCGAACAGCAAGAGTTCCACCGCCAGCAAGACCGCCGCCACTGGCGTCGCGAACACCGCGGACATGCCAGCGGCAGCGCCCGCGACCAGCAAGGTTTTGCGTTCTGCGGCGCTCAATTGAAATTGCTGGGCGAAGATCGATCCGAAGGCGCCGCCTGTCATAATAATTGGCCCTTCCGCGCCGAAAGGGCCGCCCGTGCCGATGGATATTGCGGCGGAGAGGGGCTTGAGCAGGGCGACTTTGAGATCAATTCGGCTGCGACCCAGGAGAATGGCCTCAAGCGCTTCTGGTATGCCGTGACCGCGAATTTTTTCCGAGCCATATCGCGCCATGAGACCAATCGCGAGCGCTCCAACCACGGGAATCAAAATAACCCACAAACCGAGATGGTTTCCCTGCGGCACCGATGGGCCGGCGGAAAGTTTTCCGTAAAAAGAAAGGTTCGTGATTGCCGCGATCAGCCAAATCAAGGCGTAAGCGACGACAGAACCAATCGCGCCAATCAACACCGCCATGACAGACAATAGGAGCACCCGACGGTCGGTGCTAAAATCCGCCAGGCGATCTTCGCCGATTCCCGCGTGGTGCGGGGTTGATTTGACTGTTTGGACTGTGGGAATTGCCATTTCAGTTTGCATTAACAAGGCGCAGATTATATCGTATTGAGATATAAGTCAAACAGCCAAAAGTTCGGGTGAAAGAGGACGAAGCCGCCGAGTGGCGATAAACTCCCGGCGACTTGACAAATCACAGTTTGAGACGCTGGCGGCGTTTCGTTACGCGCTGCGCCGGTTCATTCATTTTAGCGATGAAGCGGCAGGCTCGGCGGGTGTGACGCCACAGCAGTATCAGGCATTGCTTGCCATCAAGGGATTTCCCCGCCGTGACCATGTGACCGTGGGTGAACTGGCGGAGCGGTTGCAACTTCGCCATCACAGTGCAGTCGGTTTGGTTGATCGCCTTGCAGCGGAGGAATTAGTGGCGCGCGCGGCCGCGGCGGAGGATCGGCGGCGGGTCCTTGTTCAATTGACAGCGCGCGGCGAGAAAATCCTTCGGCAGCTTGCGGCGGTGCATCATGAACAATTGGGACGAATCGGGCCGGAAATCAGCCAGTTGCTCGGGCGGCTTGACAATGGGGATGAATAGTTTCTCATCGCATTTCAAGAATGAATACTTTGCCGTCAGCGTTGACAGAGATCCGAGCGTTCCGGGTTATCGGCGATAAACTTGGAACTGCGGGTCAACCGACCGAAAATCAGTTTTCAGTAATCCGCGAGGCTGGTTTCGATGCCGTTATAAATCTTGCGCTTCCAATTTCTGACAATGCGCTTGCCAATGAGGGGAGCATTGTTACGGCCCTTGGCATGTCTTACGCGCATGTGCCTGTGAATTTCAAAGCTCCCACTTCGGATAATTTCAATGCTTTTTGCGGTCTTATGAAAGCTTTTGAAGGTCGCCGCGTGTTTGTTCACTGCGCGGCCAATATGCGCGTCTCGGCGTTTGTTTTCCTATACCGCGTATTGCTTAAAAATGTTTCCCGAACTGAAGCAGAGCGTGATTTGCGCGCGATTTGGGAGCCGGACGAGGTTTGGAGACGTTTTATTGAAACTCAACTTGAGAGAAGATAAATCCCTCTCCTGCGATGATTGTGTGAATGCTCTGGGAACATTACATCGAACATTCGATTTTGCAGGGAGCAAAATAATTGCCGGGGGATTGCGCCGGCGGTAAACTCGCAACCCATGAACGTCAAAGTAATTTATTTTTTGGACGTCACCTCGTCATGGTGTTACTGGGCAGAGCCGGCGTGGAAAGAATTGAAAGAACGCTATGCGGGCAAACCTGTGGAATTTAGCTGGCAAATCGCGTTGCTCGACAAGGCCGCGCTTCCGACTTCCAAAGCGCAGTTGGAATGGTTTTATCGCCGCAGCGGGATGATTACTCGTTCCCCGTTCACCCTGAACAGCGGGTGGTACGAGCATGGCAATGATGAATATCTTCTTCCAAATACCGTTGCCGAGGCGGCGAAAGATTTTGGCGTGACGGATGACCGCGTCCGATTGACCATTGCGAGCGCCGCTCTGCGGGACGGCCAAAAAATCCTTTCTCCAAAAATTACGCCAGAGATCGCAGCAAAGGCCGCGGGGCTTAACGCCAGGAAGCTGCTGGCCAAAGCGGAGTCTCCAGAGATTGAAAAACGGGTCCGAGCTTCGACGGCTGACTTTCATGCGTTGCAAGTAACGCAACGTCCAACATTCGTATTGACTAGCAATATTGGAGACCGTGCTGTGTTTTCGGGATTGGCCAAAGCATCGCCGATCGCCGCCGCAATCGATGCGATGCTTGACGATGCCGCCGGTTATGCAAGTCACGCCGCGCATTTTGGAATTCCTCCGAAGAACTGATGAGTGCGGCCTAATTCCAATGCTCCTTGCGGGTCGTTAATTCACGATTCGGAACCGCCGAATTTTCTGAGTTTGATCGTTTGTTCCAACAGCGGAATATGCGCAAGGTCTTTTGGACGGCCAACGGCTTTCTTGCTTGCGATAATTCGCGCCAAAGGAAGCACTGCCACGGTCGTTCCCAGCCATTTGACGCGGCGGGCATGGCGAAATTCGCGGACGAAGCCAAGCAGACCGTCAACTCGATAAAGAAAATTTATCGCAGATCCGTCGCTGAGTTCCACAACGGTGTTGGCCCTGACGGTCGCGCCAAGCGTCTCGCAGAGACGAAGAACGCGCATGTATTGGCGAGGCGGAAGGTCGATCCACAAATCGGTATCCAGCGTGGTCGCCGGGCAGCCTTGGAGAATGGCTGCGCTCATCCCGGCTACTTGAAACCGAATTTTTTCCTTTCGGAGAGCGTGTATAAGCCGTGCGAGCGGAGAAAGTTCTCGTGCATCCGCCACCGTTCGTCTGGAGTTGCCGCGAGGCTTCGCGCGAAGAGGTGTTTTTCGTCTTCGCTCAGGCCCGGCACGTCGCGAATTTTTCGCAATATCCGCCTGATTTTTTTTTCCATCATCCGAGCTTATTGAAATCCGCGGTTTAAGTCGAGGGGTCATCTGTTTGGCGGAGAATTCGTAAAAACCATTTGAAGCAACGGTCGCGGAGTCTTCTGCGGATAGTAGGGGAAGCACATCTCGTGTATGGCTAAAATACTTGACGATTGTGGCGCCCCCAGCACGGATGCGATCACTTCCCGGATCGTTTCGAGTTTTTCAACGAATTCGTAGTGGGCGGGCTGCCCGTAATCGCTTCCCCATGTCCAGAGCGTTCCATCCGCCGTCAGCGCAACCGCAGTATCTTGTGTTCCCCAGACTGAAACCCAGTCGGACCTTTCGCCTACGCGAACCGGAAGCCCGCTCGGTTCGTAAACGGTTCTCCAGGAGGTGGGAGTTTCCCACAGGCTGCCGTCGGAACGCGTTTCGCACAACGCAATCGTCCAATTGCTGTCAAAACTAAGGGCGAAGGCTGAGCTTGTCGTATTTGATGAAACTTCGCGAGCCAGCACAGAAATGGAAACGTCCGGGCCAGGTCGTTTGAGAAGCGGAGAAAGGTCCCATACCTGGCCCGACCCATTCCGAACACCACCAACGATGCCATCGCAGAATCCAACAAAGTTGGTTTCGCGGCAAAGGCGCATTGGCGCGGGGCAATTGGTGCCGGACCACATGCCGTATGAAACATAGTTGACGCCGCCCCATATCCAAAGGCTTCCGTCCGAACGCAACGCGGTTCGCGAACTAAAAAGCGGCGCGCAGACAGCTTTCCAATCACGGTCTGTCCCGACTTGCAAGAGCTTGCGTTCAGTGAGGGGGGCGTTTCTCTTCGCATATTCCACATCGGCGAGATTCCAGAGGGAACCGTCGCTTTTGATGGCGATAAAAGTATTATTTCCTGCGGAGGCTTGCGTCCAGTCATGGCTCGTGCCGAATTGTTTCGGTTCCTCATTGTCGATATTCCATGCCCAAAGTGTTCCATTGGAGCGAAGTGCGACCGCTGTGTCGTTGCGAACTGAAGCTTGAACCCAATCGTTGTTGGTGCCGACCTGCCCCGGCGGCGATACGTCTTGACCATGTCCCCAACGCCAGAGTGTGCCATTGGGCAAAATCGAGAGAAAACCGTGTGACGCGGAAATGCGGACAGGCCCGTTGCTCTGAATCATTGAAGCGATGATCGGTTTTGGAAGGTCCATGTGCATCATTTTAATCGCGCTGATGACTGCGATTACGCCGAGGATGACAACAACAGAGAAGGCAACCCCAATTCTGCGGAGTTTTTGAGGAAGGGGTCGAGATTGAGAAGGACTTAATTTCTGCGCTTTCACAACTGAATCTGGTTTCGCGACAGGCGCGGCGGATTCGGGAAGATTCCGCGCAAACCTGGCCTGCATCCGCCGGTACGCCTTGATAAAAACGATAGAGTCAGCCCACAAACCAAGTCCAAACCACCAGGTCAGATAAAATTTCCAATCGGCTTCGGAAGAGCTATTGACGGAAAAAAGACTCCAAAGTTTGTTGACAGTAAAAACCACACAAAGAAGCAGGGACGGTGTGACCAGCACAAAAAGCATGGTTTTGAGCGTGGCAAGATCGTGACTCTTTTCTGTCAGCGCAGCGGTCATGGCTGCCAAACAGAGAGTGATAACGTCTGCGACAAGCATCACAATGAAGGCCGGCCAAATGAACCGGGCAGGAACACTCTCGGACCGCGTGTAAGGCAGCGCGGCCATCAGCACCAATTCAAAAATGATTGCCGTCGCAAGTGGGCCGAGAAATTGGCGTCGCAACGACAACCATTGGCCGCGCACGATATCGCGCATGGTCATGGGTGTGGTTAACAGCAATTCAAATGCGCCGGATTTCTTGTCCTCTGCCAACTGGTGCCCGGCTTCGACAGTGATCCAGAGCTTGAGCGCCAGATTTAACATTCCCGCCAAGGCGTAACCGGCGTCCACTTTAATGCTCGGAAAGAAAAAATACGGGAGCAGCCACCAACACCCGACAAGAACGACGAGCGCCCAAACATAGAAAACTTTGCGTTGCGGGCGTGAAGCGAGCCAGAGGTAGGCATTGTTATTCAGCAATCGACGCCGGGACAGGGGAGCGATATTCACAGCGCCTTGCTGCGACGATTGCGAAGGTTGTTTGGCCTTTTGCGGAATTGGCCTCTGAGTGAACTTGTCCTTCCAGGAACGAGGCGCGGTGTGACATGCCAGGAGCGTCAAGATCACCGTCATGTCGATGGTTGTCGCAAGAGACCACCAGTAATTCCCGGGCGCCGCTGTAAATCTCTTGTCCGCGCATTGAATGAAGGCGTAAACGGGGCAACAGTAGAATAATTCCTGGAGTGGCGGCTTATTGTTCGCCATGAAGATAATTCCGGCGATGGCAGGCAGGCCCGCAGTTAAAGTCACCAACAAGAACAGATTCGCTCCCATTGCTTTCCTCCGCTCGCGGCTAATGGACGAAGCAAAGAGACCGATCGCCAGCGAGTAAAGAAATGTGGTGACAAGAACAAGCTCCATTCGCCACATCTCGCCATTGGTCATTCCGCCTGCCAGGAAGGGAACAGCGAGGAAAGGAAGAAGCGCAATCAACACGTAAAATCCGGTCAAAGAGGTCGCCGCCAATTTGCCCATAACGATGTCGTAGCCGTTCAAGTCAGTCAGGAAGAGCAGGCCCAGTGTTCCTTCGCGTTTCTCCTGGCTCAAACAATCGGCCGTCATGAAACGGCCGGCGAATAGGCAATAAACCATGCAGAGGCCGGAGAGTCCCCAAAACAGGCTTGGGCCGAAAGTAACTGAAGGCGCTATCAAATTGGCAAGCGCGCAGGCGGCAACTCCAAGAGCGGCGGCGCCGGCGATTTTGACGCGCATTCCAAATGTGGAACGCCGGCGGGACGCCGTGCGCAACTCCCGCTCCACAATGGGAAGAAAAGTCATGCCTCGAGTTGGATTTTCGCGGCGGCAGCGGCTGATGTCAAATAGTCTTGCTCCTCGCGGACTCGCCTCGATTGCTTCGACCATTTTTGACTCGTGCCCTTTGGCGTTTTGCTTCAGTCTTGCCGTGATGACGCCGACTATCGGATTGGTTGTTCTGGCTGTTTTCGCCGGGGGCAGTTTTTTCTTCGCGTTGGCAGAGACGTCCCTCTTTTCTCTTGGGAAGTGGCAATTGCGCCAGTTGGAGGCTCGTTTCCCAAAAGAAACCGCGTTGATCAGCCGCCTTCTGGCCGAACCGCAGGATTTGCTGGCAACGCTCGCGCTTGGCAACAGCTTTGCCAACGCCGGCATTGTCATGATTGCGTTGTGGTTGGCGATTCAAAGGCAGTGGTCCGCCGGAATGGTGTTCGCCGGTTTGTTGATGTTGATCCTTTTTGGCGGGGAGGTCGCGCCAAAGACCCTGGCTGTTCGCGCTCCGGAACTTTGGGCGAGACGAGTTGCTCCCGTCATGGCGTTTCTGCTGAAAGCGAGCATGCCGTTGAGGCAGATTGCGCAATGGGTGACTAATTTTTGCCTGCGAAAAGTCGCGCCGGTTCCTGCAAAGTCGCCGACTGGACTTTCCGATGCCGAGTATCAGGAATTGTTGGAAATGGCATATCAGCAAGGGGCGCTGGCCGCGGGGGAAAAGGAAATCATTCTGCAAATTATTAATTTAGATCGGCGTCACGCGGGCGAAGTGATGAAGGCCCGGCCTCAAATGGCCTGCATCTCCGATGAGCTTTCGGTGACAGAAATGATTGAAGCCGCGCGCCGGTTTAAACATCGCAGGCTTCCGATTTACGACGACTCTGTCGATACGATTGTTGGCGTGCTCAATACGCGGGATTTGCTGCTGGACCCGCAAGTCGATCTTGCGACGGCGATTGAGTTTCCTTCATTTGTGCCGGAGAGCATGAACTTGTTGCAATTGTTGAAAAGCCTGCAAAAACAGCAACGTGGGCTGGCCATCGTATTGGATGAATTTGGCGGGACAGCGGGAATTGTCACGATCGAAGACATCTTGACCGAAGTGCTGGGAGATATTCGCGGCGAACACGCGCCCGATCGGGCGGTACTCGAAAAAATTGGGCAGAACAAATGGCGCGTGAGTGGCTCAGTCCTTCTGGATAATTTTCGTCGCGAATACCCGGCGCTCCCGGAATTCCAGGGATTTGAAACAATGGCGGGGTTGGCGCTTCGCGAATTTGAAGTTGTGCCGAAGCGGGGAGAGTCAGTGACGTCAGGCGGTCTTCGCTTGACAGTCCAATCCTCCGATGAACGCCGCATTCGCGAGCTGCTGATAGAAGTTGTGAAGAAAAAATGAGCGCAACCGATATTCTATTATTCCTGGTTGCGTTGCTTTGCGTGGCGCTTTCGTTCCTTTTCTCTGGAATGGAAAGCGGAGTCATGGCGCTGAATCGTTTTAGAATCAGGCAATTGACACGGACGGGTGATCGCCGGGCATCTGTTTTGCAAAGCTTCCTGCAAAATCCCGAGGATTTTTTGTGGACCATTTTGGTCGGCAATACGGTGGTCAACTTCGTCATTTTCAGCCTCGGATTTTTGCAACTTCAAAGGGATTTGGGCCATCGTCCTGTTTTGGAAGCGGCAGCTTTTATCGCGGGAGTTTTTCTTTTTTACATTATCTGCGAATTGGCGCCTAAAACCGTTTTCCAGCGTTATCCAAACCGGCTGTCCCTCGCGATGGCGTTTCCCTTTCGGTGGATTCATGGGATTTTATCGCCGTTGGTTGGAATTGTGGCCTGGTTTTCGGGAGGATTTTTGCGGTGGACGGGTGGTCGTGCTTACACCGGACGGCTTTTCGGCAGTAGGGATGAATTGCGATTCGTCATGCAGGAAGCGGCCCCGGATTTGACGCGCGAGGAAAAGTTGATGATCAACCGCGTTCTGGATTTGCCCAACCGTCGGGTGCGCCATGTAATGGTTCCGATGGCGAACGTGACTCTTTTTGCGGAGGATGCCCCAATGAGCCGCGTGCTCGCTATTTGCCGTGAGCGCAATCTCACGCGCGCGCCCGTGTTCGATTTGAAGACGAAACGCACCACCGGCATTGTCAATCTTGAGCACGTCCTGTATTTGACAGATTTGGATCCAAACAAGCCGGCGCGCGACTACCTTCAACCACCGATGTTTCTTCCCGAGGAAATGCTGCTCGAAGAGGCGTTGCGACGAATGCAACACACCGGGCGGAGACAGGCCGTCGTTACGGGACAAAACAACCGGGAGATTGGCATCATCAGCCTGCAGGATGTTTTCAAAGTCATCTTTGGAGACGTGAAGTGATGAATTCCGACCTCATCGCGCGCAACGCGCTCCGGCTGCTGGGAGTGCTGGCCATCGTCCTGGCGAACGGCTTTTTTGTCGCGGCAGAATTTGCATTCGTGAAGTTGCGGGAAACGCAATTGGAACCGCTCGTTGTGGCGGGGAATCGCCGCGCGCGACTGGCCCAGCACATTTTGCGAAACCTGACCTCGTACTTAAGCGCCACACAACTTGGAATCACAATGGCGAGCCTCGGTTTGGGCTGGCTGGCGCAACCGGTCTTCATGGCTTTGCTTTCGCCGTTGCTCGCGGGAATTGGCGTCGCTTCGTCAGAGGTTCAACAAACTGCGGCTTTTGCGGTCGGCTTTTCCGTCGCTACTTTTCTCCAGATTGTTCTGGGAGAACTTGGGCCAAAATGGTTTGCCATCCAAACTGCTCTTCCCACGGCTTTGTGGGTTGCCACGCCGCTGAATTGGTTTTATCGAATTTCGTACCCGTTCAATTGGATTCTGAACCAGTCGGCACAATGGCTGTTGCGCCGGGTGGGGATCGAATCTTCCGCGACTGCGCGCTTCGCGCAGACCGAGGAGGAATTGCGTTTGATGTTGAGACAGCCCGGCGCGCGCGGGAGTTCCCTCGGCCATTCGATCGTCCTCAATGCTTTGGACCTGAACCGCCACCTGGTGCGAAACATCATGCGGCCTCGCCAGGAAATTTCTCTATTTGACACCGAATGCGGCGTTCGCGCCTGTATTGAAATTGCGGAAAAGACGCGGTATTCGCGATTTCCACTTTGCCAGGGAGGCGAGCTGGATAAGTCCATCGGTGTCGTGCACATCAAAGACCTTTACGCGTCGGCTGCGAAAATGGAGCGCGCGTCGGAATTGGGACGTGTCGCGCGGAAATTGATTTACGTGCCGGAAACGGCGCGGCTCGAAAAACTGCTCCAGCTTTTCCTTGACCGCAAGCTGCACTTCGCCATCGTCGTTGATGAATATGGCGGAACGCTGGGGATGGTGACGCTGGAAAATGTGCTGGAGGAATTGGTCGGACAGATCCAGGACGAATTCGACCAGGAAAAACCGCTGCTGCGCCCGGTGGGCGAAAATCTCTGGGAGATCGACGGGGCGTTGCCGTTGCATGAATTGGCGGAGTTGGTTGGGCCGGAAATTTCCGGCGATGGCATTTCCACGGCCAGCGGATGGGTGACGCAGCGATTGGGCGGATTTCCCAAGCGCGGTGACGCGATGACGCTGGGTCAATACGAATTGCGCGTCGAGCAGACGGATGGGGCGAGGGTTGCGTTGCTGCAATTGAAGCGCGTTCCGTCACCTCCGCCTTCGTAGGTAAATGCACTTCAAGTATTCGGCTTCGGGAAATGTCGCCGGATGATCCGCGGGGTGGCGCGTCGTTTCCATCTCCTCAAGTTCCGGCGTGAGTTTTCGTGTCAATGCGAAGAAATCGTCGGCGGATACATGTGCGGAACAGGAAGCCGCGATGAAGATGCCTTCGGGAGCGAGGCGCAACAGGGCGCCTTCGATCAATTTTCCATACGCGCCGATGGCTACCGATCGCTCCGATTCTCGTTTTGCAAGCGACGGTGGATCGAGGATTATCATGTCAAACTTTTGGATCGGTTTCGCCGCCAGCCATTTGAACGCGTCGGCTTGAATTGTTTCATGTTGGCAGCGCACGACGGCTGGGTGGTCTTGATTCAAGGCGAAATTTCGTCGTGCGCCTGAAAGCGCGTGTTCGCTGATGTCAAGACTTAGAACAGAATCAGCGCCCCCGACGGCCGCGTACAGAGAAAAGCCTCCCGTATAGCTGAAAATGTTTAATACGCGCCGGCCATTGGCCAATGCGCCTGCTTTTCGGCGGTTTTCACGTTGATCCAGAAAGAAACCAGTTTTCTGACCCCTAAAAACTTCGGCCTCAAAACGAAGGCCATTCTCCAAAAAAGTCACCGTGCCATCTAGGGGCGTGCCTCGCAAAATTTGACCTTCCTGAAAGCCAACGCGTGCGGCTTGTTCCTGGATATTTCGGCTCAGGCGCAATACAAGACGGGATTTTGCAGCCAATATGTCTGCTATTTGCTTAACTCGCGGCAGCCATGCGGCTGTATAGATTTTCAAAACGAATGTTTCGTCGTACCGATCCAGAACGAGACCGGGCCAACCGTCGCTTTCACCATTGATCAGACGATAGCCGGTCGTAAGGTTGTCAAACAAACCGTTGCGTCTTGAAGTCGCGGCTTCTGCGCGCGCGCGCCACCAATCTGCGTCGATGGCGCATGGTTTTCCCACATGCAGAATGCGCACGCGAATAGGTGATTCCGGGTCAAACAATCCGATGGCCAAAAATTTATCACGCCGGTCGAAAATAACGGCAAATTCGCCGGCCTCCCCGGCGCGATTCTGTTCTCGGACGCTATTGGAAAACACCCACGGATGCCCACCGCGCACCAGCGTTTCGGCAACAGCAGTAACGCGGAGGCGAAGGCCAGGTTTATTCGGGCCAGTCGCTTGAGTTACGTTTTTCGTGTTCAGCAGTCTGACTGTAACTGAAAAATTATTGTTCGCGAAGCTTCCGCTTCAATTAAAACCGCGCCGTCACGCCGCCTCGAATTTGGAAGGGTTCAACGGGATGGAAGACTTGCGTGAACGCCGGGGCACCTGTTGGCGTAATTCTCGAAGTGTAGGCGTAATCGATGTCGTGGTCTCGGCTGTCAGTTAGATTTAAGAACTCGGCGAACACTCGCCAATGCTTGTTGATTTGGTAGCCGACATCTGCGTTGAGCAACAGAGTCGCGGACGAACGGTAATTTCCATCCGACGTTAAATCGCGCGGGCCGAAGTATCGGAGACGGAGGCTTGCTGAAAATCCTCTTTCATCAAACAGCGTAACGCCGCCCGAAATCACCGCTCCCACCGCTTCGGGAACGCGAGTGCCGCCGGGGCCCAATGTCGTGTTGCCAGGACTGATCGGCGAGGCATCGTCAGAGTCCACCGACGTAAAGCGCGCCGCGGACTCCGCGAGATCAAAGTCAAAAGCCAGGTGTTTTATGGGAGTGTAGTAATTGGCCCACTCGATGCCGTAACGGTAATCCGGCTGTTTTGCGGCGACGGTGCTGCCGGTGTCGCCATCCTGCAACAGTTCGGAATCGCTGTACAAATACCAAAGCGAGACAGTGCTCTGCAAATGCGGAACAGCCAAAGTGCGGACGCCGATTTCAGCGCCCTTCGTTTGCACCAGGGCTGGAATTCTTGCCACTGCCGTGCCGGGATTGGGGTTGTCGGCGGAAACCGGTTCCACGGTTTGCGTTGCGCCGCGTCCGTCGTTGCTGTGAAAATCAAAGCCGCCTTCCGCGTAAAGTTCTGTTTTCGCCCACGGGCCGAAAATCAAGCTCAGCTTCGGACTCGGCAGCGCCATCGTGGAACTTCCTGAGTTGGCCGGCGTAACTTTGCTAGTGACATCGAAATGTTCCAGGTCTCCGCGCAAGGAGAGGACGGAACGGAATTTATCCGTCCACTGGACTTTGTTTTCCGCATAAATGCCAGCTTGTGTGTCCGTGAAATTATCGGCTTGAGTTGTGGCCGGCAACACGGTGCCTGTGTCGGAGTCGATCTTATCAACTCGTGCGCGATTTTCGGTTTGGTAAAGGCCGTTGTTGATCCAATCGTTGCGGACCTGGAGGCCGAAAGAATTTTCCACGTCTCTCCCAAACCATTGGCTAAAGTAGGTTTGACGAGCATCCAACCCGGCCACCCATCGCCTGTCCTGTTGCTCAAATTGATCGCCCTTATTGGGGTCGGTCAAGAAATAGGTGAAATCGGAAAACAAATCCAAATCGTAATAGAAGCCGTAGGCCATGATTTTGGTCTGCGAATTTTCATTCAGCCGATGCCATTCGGCTTGCAAACTATAACGCTCTGACTCGCCGCCATCGGTCGGGTTGAGCGTCCCGAATAAACCGACAAGGGGGACGGCGTCGCCGGGAAGTTGGTCGCTGGAATTCCATTTGCCGTGATAGGCCCGGCCAGTGACGCTGAATCCGTTGGCATCGTTGCCTAAACTGTAAGTGAGCAGGCCGTTGAATTTTGAATAGTCATCGGGATGCACCCAAGGACCATCGTCGTGATATGCCTCGCCGCCGACAAGCAAATTGCCAGGCCCAATTGTTTGCGACAAACCAAACACTCCTCGCTCAAAGCCGAATGAGCCTCCTTCCACTGTAAGGAAATCCTCCGGCAGCACTTTGTAAAATTGCAGATGTGCTGCTCCAGCAGAACTATAATTGCCGACATCGGCGTAATAGGGGCCTTTCTCGTAATTCACGCGCTGCACAAACTCCGGAATGACAACGTTCATGTCCGAGTATCCTTCGCCGTGCGCGTGCGAAGGAAGATTGAGCGGCATGTCGTCGAGGTAAGTGGCGAAATCGGTGCTGTGATCGAGATTGAATCCGCGCAGGAAATATTGGTTCGCCTTCCCGCCGCCCGCATGCTGGGTGATAATCATTCCCGGCACGGTTTCCAAAATTTCTCCTACGCGCAAAATGGGACGCGCCTCAAGTTGCGCTGCACCGACAGTCCCTTGGGTTGCCGACGACGCAATGCCAATCATGCTGTCCTGGCGACCGTTCACGACCACCGTCGGAAGCAAAGTGGATTGGGAGTTCGTCGCAGGCGAACTGATCGGCGCATTGGTAACTTGAGATTGGGCGACCGCTGTGCTGCTGACAAAGCATGCAGTGCCGAACGCGAGCAACCGTCCTGTTGCAAGACCCATCGCATGCAACAACAGCGTCGCCACTACAAATCCCGCGCCAAACATGAGAATGCCCGTGGATGGCGGCATTTCCTCGCCGTGCGCAAATCCATGAAAAAAGGCGAAGAAACCTACGACTGCGATAGCGGCGGACATTCGCATTTGCGCTTTTTTCACAACCAAAGCTGTGAAAACTGCAACTGACAAAAGAATGGCCAATTCAATTCCCGGCAACGCCACACCCGTCGCGCCGACGATCCCGCCAAGGGTCATCACCCCGACGAACGTCAGCGGAATCAACCAGACCGCGCGTCCACGTTGTTGGGCGGCCCACCAACCCACTCCGATCATTACAATCAAGTGATCCCAACCGTGCAGCGGATGATTGAATCCGTCCTCCCAGCCGTTCACAGCCATTCCTGCGGAATGAGCGTGTGCCAGTGTTGGAAAAAGAAGGAGAAAGATGCCCAAGATTACCTTCAAACAATTTCGCATAGTCATGCTTACGTTCAAACGATCGTTTTGGATGCAGGCAGCAAAAAGCCACCTTATTGACAGCTACGGGTTTTTCGGCCCGCCATTGCTGTTACAGGTGGCTTCCGTTGCTTTTATGACAGAGCGAGAAGGGGGGAAGCAAGGAAAAAATGTAATTTGAGTCAATTACGGTATTTTTTGTGACATGCAGTGCAGTCATCCGACAATCTCGTAAACACATTGTCAATTTGTAAAGTATTGACCGACCCCTTGGCTGATAAAGAGCTTTGAAGTTTTCCCGAAGCGCTTGCCGCCTCCGCGAGCTTGGCCTTGAAGTCAGCGGTTCGCTTTTCCAAGACGGGCGATCTCAGCAATTCCTTGAACAACTCATCGAGCAAAAGCGCTTCCTGGCTCGGGTCAAGGTCGGGATGTCCAACCGGCGCAAGGTAGCCCGCTTTCTTGATGAGTTTTATGTTATCCAACCGGCCATCAATTTCGATCATCACATCGGCCAGCGGCGACACCGGCGAGCGGGAAGGAAAATCAGCGGACACATTTGCCAAAACTTCGGCTGTTGGCGGATGAAATCGTTCGACGCTTCGGTAAAGTCCGGCGTAATTCGACGAAGTTCCGGCCACATGAAGCCAGGAATCCGCTTGCTCCGGCGTCCAATCTTCCAGAGCCATGCAAATCACCGCCGCGCTAGCAGGACCGCGATGCATGCCGTGATGGCAATGGACATAGATCGGTCCTGGCAAAGTTTTGGCCGCTTTCACCAACCGAAGCGCTTGCTTATAGGGCACACCATCGTAACCAATCGGCAGGTGAACATATCGCAGGCCGAAACGTTGCGCCGCCTCAACATCAGGCTTTGTTCCATCAACAGTGATAATCGTTTTGACGCCAAGGCGCTTTAGTTCTGCGAATGCGGCGTCGCCTTCAGGGGAAGACCCGGAATAAAACCTCTCGCTCAATCGATAAAAATTCTCGATGCCCGGAGCTTTCAGGGGATGAACTGTGGCCGGCAGATTGTTGGAAGAAATGTCCTGTCCGCGCAGTTGCTGAAAACAACAAAACGCAAGCAGCGCAGCAATCCATGCAAGGCCTCGGTGGCTCATACCAATTGAGGTTGCCAAAGTAGTTGAATCGCAGCCAGCAAAGTTATTTGCATCCAAGCGCTGCCAACCGTCGTAATGATAATCAGGGAATGATGAAGTAAATTATTATTGGACGATGCAAATTCTGTGGCAAGATTAGCAGACTGGTTCGGTCGTTTTCCAGGAAATCCTGGGGCGTTTTGAACTTACGATGCACGACATGGAAGAATTGCAGACGGAGTTGCTGCGCCGCATTGCGGAGCGCGACCTCGAAGCTTTGGGCGAGTTTTATGATCAGACCGCTCGACCCCTTTTTTCCATCGCGTGTCGGATTCTCGGAAATGTGGCCGATGCGGAAGAAGCGATTCAGGATGTATTTGTGCAAATTTGGATAAAGGCGGAAATGTTCGATGCGGCCAAGGGCCAGCCCTTTCATTGGGCGCTTGCCCTGACGCGCAACCGTTGCATCGACAGCCTGCGCGCGCGCCAACGGCGTTTGCGGATCATAGTGGAGACTGATGGCGAGGAATCAGTCGATCGCGCCGCCGAAGCGATTCCGGCTGAAACGGAATTGGACGGAACAGATGCAACCGCCATCCATGACGCCGTCAACAATCTTCCGAAGGACCAGCGGCAGGCTATAGAAATGGCATTCTTTCGCGGATTGACCCATCAGGAAATCGCGGAAACGCTGAACGAGCCGTTGGGAACAATCAAGGCCAGGATTCGTCGGGGAATGCTAAAGCTCCGGGAGGATTTGCGTAGTTATTTATGATCTCAGAACATCAACAGGAACTCGCCAGTCTTTACGCGCTTGGGGCGCTTTCGCCCGCGGAGCGAGAGGCTTTTGAGGCGGGGTTGGAGGACAATCCTGAATTGCAAGCACTCGTCAACGAAATGCAGGCGACAATCGCCGTTGCCGCGACGGCCACGCCAACAGTGGCCTTGCCGCCGGAGTTGAAGGATCGGGTTTTGCGACAAGTCGAAAAAATCGCAGCCGCCGAATTTGCTAGCCGTCCATTGCCCAAGTCCCGCGCCGGTTTGAGGTTTGCGTCCGGAGCAAGCAATACGGGGTGGAAACAACTGCCAGTGCCCGGCGCTTCGATCAAAATGCTTTCGTTGGAACGTGAACTTGGCTACGCCGTGCTTATGGGAAAACTCGAGCCGGGAACGCGTTATCCTGAGCACACCAATACAGGCCCCGAGGATTTTTATATTTTGACAGGCGACCTTGTCATCGGCGACCGCAAACTTGTGGCTGGGGATTTTCATCACGCGGATGCCGGATCTTACCACGAAGAGAATTACTCTGTCGAAGGCTGCACATTGATTGCGGTGCTGACTACGAAGGATCCGCTGGTTGCTTTTGCGATGGGATAGTCTGCAACGCTTCTGGCTTGTAGAATTTTTCGTAAAATTCCCGGTCGAGATGACATGCCTGAAAGCCGAGCACGGTGCGATACGGCGGCATCCCTGAAGGAAACCTTCCGTAGCGTTCCCAAACGTATTCGCAATATGCGGTGGTCGCCGCGATCGCGGCTTCACTGACTCGCGGGATTTTTCCGGTAACTTCGGAATGGCCAGACCACGCGCTTCCATGTCCGGCATTTCCGAATACGCCGCTTGAGCCAAATTTGGCTTCGACCACGGCATTTACCGCGTCGGTCATTGAATTGTAATAAGGAGGGCAGAACGGTTTTAATAAAATTTGCCCATCGCGCTCAAGCCCGACAGGGTAGGGGATCATCGGATCGCGTTTAAGGGCTTTCATGGCCAGCTTGGGCAGCCAACTTGCGCCGACATATTGACTCACCGGCATCTCCGCCATCTTAAATCCCAGCGACTGAAACCAGCCGAATTCGTGATTGGCGAAATTCGGAAATCCACCCAAACCCAATGCCTCCGTCATCAACCCAAGGTTTTGCAGCATCATTCCTTGTTCGACTGTGACGAACTCCGTCACGAATTGTTCCACCTGCTTGATTGTGGCGACTTTGCCGTTGTTGGGATCATCATCAAGGTGCCCGCCGCGACTTCTGGCGAACCTTCCGAGACCGGCCGGTTGAAAATTGTTACGCTCATCCAAAAGAAATGCGCCCGTGTGCTCATTTAGAATTTCCAGAAGCCCATTGATATACATGAACGTGAGATCGTTAATGGGAAGGAAATAACTGGTGCCGACCATGTGCGCGGACCAACTGTTGGCATTGATGTTAAACATCGGTTGCTTTGGCGGCGCCGCTCTGCCGTCCTTAATCTTGACACGTAAACGCCGGTAAAGTTTCGTGAACTGTCCGGCCTTTCCCATTTCGATGAGTTCTGGAAGTTGCTGCGGGGGCAACTCGCGCGGTCGCCGAATCAAGTAAGTGGCTTCGTCATTTGTAATAATGAGGCCAACGGTTTGCAGCCCATCGCCACTCGCGATTGTCCGCGCGACCAGCCCAGCCATGATGTTGCCGCCCCCCGTTTGATCGTAACATAAATCTGCCAGCACATGGCCGGTAATCCCACACGCAGCAAAAACAAGCGCGCCTTCTTCATCTTCGGTCAATGGCAAAGGCTTGTGCCGGCTCTCATAAGCCAAGGGGCCTCCTGGAATCTTCATGCCGAGGCCGAAACGGCGGGAGCGCCTGGATTTCAGGGCCGATAAAAGCGGAAAATTTGCCGGGTTGTTGGCGGGTTTTGCGACTTCAGTTTTTGGGCGATTCATTTCGGATCACGTCTGGAACAGACTCCAATGAGCACCGTCAAACCGAAGTTTGTCAACTCTTTAGGGGCTGGATTAGTGATTTGATGGGACGGAGATCACGGGCGTTTGACCGCCAGGGCCGTGCCACTCCCGCCAATCCGCCATGATCTGGCGACCTTCGTCAGAGCCAACCGCGCGCCATTCCGCGTCTCCCGGACGTTTCACAAAAGTGTTTGTCTGGTAATACGCGCTGCTGGGCGGAGGAATTTCCTCAGCAAATAACTTTGAGGCAGCGTGCGCCGCTGATGCCCGTTCCAGCAAATCATTGAATTCCGGCGAATATTTTTCCAGGTAGGCCACTTTCAGTTGACGCGGGTCATTCCCAAGACCTTTAAAACCGATGACGACCGCCCGAACACGATTGCCGTCGTTGCTGTCCGGCGAAATCCGATTGCGCGAGGCAGGATAAAGACGATTGGACTTTTGATCAAAAAACCAGACTTTTGCCCCGGCTTCACCGGATTCGTGAAATTGGGTGACTTTGATGACCGCAAAAACTACCGCGACGATGGCGACAATCGAAAAGCCCGCGTTGAGAAGCGAGGTTTTTAGTTGACGGTTCACGGTTGTTGCGTCCGGTGGTACAGCGTATTGATCGACCACCAACATTCGCCCAAATCGCAACGAATATCATTGGCATTGAGCAATTGAACGCTGCCGTCGGCGAAAGCATAATCCGCCTTGCCATCGTGGCGCTGGCATCCGTATTGGTCTTCGAGCAAACGATTGAAGCCCGGCAAATCCTCCGATCCGCCGCCGGAGGTATCGCTGTTTTTAATCCACCAACTGTCATCGGCCCAGGAGGTTGGACTTCCGCAACCGCCGTCGCCGTAGAAAATCAACTTTGAGGGCGCAGTTATTTCTGTGGAACGATGCAATCCCTCGAAATAATCGGGCTTCGGCCGCCCGAACGGCATGCTGCTGGTTTGTGCGGTTGGATTCGGATTTCCGTCAACGTGAATCCAGTGCGCCCCGGCAACACCGATGCCGCTCTGATTCCATTTTTCATAATCACCACCGGCGGCAGCCTCATTAGGCCCGGCGATGCCAATTCCGGTCTGTGACCAATTTCCGCCGGGGGTTATGGCGAACCCGCCATAGGAAGCGTCCCACGGAGAGATACCGTCAGAATAGACGGCGGAGAGTTCAGCCGGGCAATCATAAATCCCGGGCACATGCGCCACGTAACTCCATAGGATGACGCGATAGGTCGTTTCGACGCTGGAATTTGGCACCGCTGTCTGGAGTGGATTGAGCCAATTCTCGTTGTCGAGCGAGTAATTCATTGAAGCCACAACAAGCTGCCGCTGATTGGATTTGCAGACGGCGGTCTTCCCTGAATCCTGGGCCTTTGATAATGCGGGCAATAACATTGAAGCCAAAATGGCGATGATCGCGATGACAACAAGAAGTTCGATCAGTGTAAATCCTCTCCGCGTGGAAGGATGCGTTCGAGTCCTGCGATTGGCTTTTGTTTTCATAGCTCAAAATGCTGGCCGCGCTCCCGTTGACAGTTGGGGTATAAACCACCTTCGTGCTATTGGCGACAACAAAGTGTCTTTTGCGGTGACACGATGACTCGAGTCGTTTCGAGTGGTGCTTTTTTCGCTACTGCTCGAACCTTTTGAGGGTATCCCCACAGCTTTTCCCGCGATGGGAGACTTCTAAGGTGTAAAAATCCTTATGGGGTAATGGAATTATTCGCCGGTTGAGTAATGGTCACCGAAAATCCCAAGTCTCCCGCGATATTCCATCCAATTTCTCCAGAATCGACAATGCCATTGCCATTTGCATCTTCCAGATAATCCGGGATTCCATCGCCGTTTGTGTCAATGGGCAGTCCGTTCGCTCCAAGCGCAACGTAGTGATATCCCCGACTGACGATATTTGTTCCATCCACTGTTTCATTGGTTAGGACTGCGTAGTGATACAGACCAAGGTTGGTGGCAGATGTGCTTCCGTTGGTCAATAACGGGCTTGCCGATGGTTGGTAATAGAATCCCAAGGGGCCTCCCTGCCAGGTGATATTGGTGATGATGTCGTGATTGTTGGTAAATGAGGTGTTCGTTGCCCCATTTACGTAGGCGTTGTATCCGACTGTGCCGTCCAGCGTCGCTTTTACTCCGTCAAACACGTCGTTCTCGTGTGTGTTCGGCGAAGGAGCGCCGCTTCGATGCAGAATTGAAATAGTAAACTCGTTTGTATTGGTCGTCCCGTAATAAAGATTGTTGAACGAAGTGATCTTGGCGTTGCTGTTGACCGCGAACGGAGCACGGTAAAACACGTTGTTGGTGAATCCAACGGTTGGCGTGTTGACAGACTCGCTCATTTGCCAATTCGCCCCCGAACAATACACTTCGCAATCTTGAAGGGTCAGACTTTTGATCACATTGTTTCCGCCGTAATCGCTCGAAAACCACAGGTTGGTCTCTCCGGTTGGCGCGCAAATGGTGGTTAATCGCAAGTCAATCGACGGAAGCGCCGTCCCTCCATCGGGCAATGGATCTAACGGGATCAAACGCGCCATGAAGTTGGTGACCGGATAATAGCAGTTGGGCTGTTCCTGAACCTGTCCAAAATAGGCGATGTAATTTCTTTGATTGGGGGTGCCTTGCGAAACAAGGCTGCTCCCGTCTTTAAGCCACATCAGACAATTGTCGTAATAAGCCAACGCCACTCCCGGCGAGATCGTCAGGGTTGCATTGGAAACAATGCAAGCTCCCCAATAATCCAACGCGTCGTAGTGAAAACCGAGCGCCAGGCCCGTGGTATCCCGCTGCACAACTGGCGCAAGAGTGGTATTCATTGTGAACAGTGGGCCGCTCAGAGTCTGGGGCGCCTGGGTGGTTTTCGATCCTAAATGCGAAAGCACAGCCCCCGGCACATTCGTCGTCGCACTTGTCACACATACGCTGCCGGGCGAAAGATAATAATAACCTGCCCAAGCTGTTACATACGGACTTGAACTCACTACGTTTGGCGTGGTTCCGAAGTAGCTTGGACAGTTATAAAAGCCGTTGTGGCCGCCGGTCAGTGTCATTGGCGACCAACTCCCCATTGAAGCCGCCGATGAGAATATGGAATTGGTGAAATTCAGGCTTCCCGTTGAGGTCGCCATATCAAACAACACACTGCTGGCATCAATTGTGCAATTATAAGCGTTTAGGGTCAGGGGAATGCTGTTGGCTGATATGGGGAATCCTGTGGAATCAATCAAACAATTGTCGAGGGTCAAATTGGCGGTGGCGAGGCCAGACTGGCCAACCACGAGCATTCCCACCGTCGTTTGGCTGATCTGCGTATCGGAAATGCTAAATGTCTGACCTGCCGTAAACGACGCAAGGGCGAAAGCATAATAAATGTAGTTAAAGCGAAGGTTGTTGAGCGCCACGTTGGCGCTCGTTTCAAGGCAAACCGCCACGCTGCCGTAGGGATTGGACCCTGGCGTCCCGGTGTAACTTGACCAGATGCTGGTGTTCAGCGGCGCGCCTGCTGTGTTGTCATCTGCCGCAGTGAAAATCGCTGGACGGTAATTGGTTGTGGCCATCGTCAACGTATTTTCAATGACGAGTTCCCCCATATTGTTGGTGGGAAACTTGAATACCGCGCTCTCCATCGTCACCGGGGATGTCAAATACACTGTATTTGTCACAAAATATGTCGTGTCCGATGTGTAAAGCGTTGGTTCGTTAAGCGAACTGACGGTGGCGATGTAATCAATGGCGACTCCCTTGGGCAATGATGCACCCGATGCGGTTAGTTTTGCGGGTTGGAGCTTCGCTTTTGATTCGGATTTAATCGGCTGCGGTTGGGGCAGAGATGCTGCGGCTACTTTCATTTTCCGGGCGCCCGGCACATTTCGAAGTGAACTGGTCTTCACTTTGACAGATGGCAAAGCTTGCAACGGACCTGCGATGTCGCGAAATCGGATGTTCTCGATAAGGAACGTTCGCCCGTCGGACGTGACAAAGTCCTTTGCCACAGCGGACCCCGGAGTCAGCACGTTGTATATTGAGGACGGATAAGCTTTCCCCGTTCCGAAGACGTAATGGCCAAAATCCAGAAAATTATCTATGAAATCCGGAGAACTCATGCTCTCCCGAAGATTCGGGTTTTGTTCGACGTAAAGAGAACGTTGGAGTGTCTGAGGTTGAGGGGGGGTAAAAAACTCCGTGAAAATCTCAAGTTGCAGGGTGTTCGTTGCGTTGGCGGCGAATCCCCAATCGGTGGGGTCGAAGTTCGGATCAAAGCCGGTAAAAACAACGTCCTGATGAAACGAGCCGGTATCGGGCAAGGAATAGACGATCCCGGCATCCAGGCCACCGCCAACAAACGCATGAGCATAAACGACATGCTGTGGATCGACCAAAACACCCGTTGAATTTGTGACGCTGGCGAGAATGACAGACTTACCGGACCGCGCGTCATACAATCCAATAGCCAATGGGGTGGAACGCAACAGAATCCCGTCCGGGGTGACTACCGAAACCGAACCTTGCGTTGCGATGTTCGCTGCAAGCTGAGTTGGGGCTTGAAGCTTTTGCGCAATGAAAGAATTGCCGTCGGCAGAAACTGAAAACGATGGATCACTGAGATTCCATTTTTGCCCATCCCAATAATTCATCCCGGTGCCAATCGCTGTCACGCTCTGCCCTGTAGAGCTTTTCCACACCCGAGAATCGGGACCGATCTGCGTTACCGAATAATTTACTGAGCCAATGATTTGACTTGGATTAGCCAGGACAGGCGCCTTCAAAACAGGCTGAGGTGGCGCTGAAACCGGAGATTGCGCGATGGACGCCAATTGAGCGATCAAGATTTGAGGAAGAAGTGGAGCAACGAAAAAACCAAGCAGCCGAACGAGATTGCGATAAGCAGCGTTGTTGGGGTTCATAGTTTGCCGTAAGTTCAGGAGGGGAAAGCCAACGAGAGACGGGAGCTTTTCGCCCGGTGCATTTGTTACACATAATCCTCTCTCTCTTTAAAACATGGCAACGCGCAAAAATGACTGATTGCAGTCCGCTTTTTTTTGCTGTGCGGCGAGCGTATTATTTCTCGAATGGTTGTCAACGTATTTCATCGCAAATTTCATTTTTTATTTCTGAAGTGGGACATGTCGAAACCTCACTCCGGAGAAGAATGAAGTGTTGATGTGTTTAACCTTCCGCAGCAGTACTACGTATTAAAAGTCCCTTGATCCCTTTAAATTCAAACCGGCGCGCTACTGATGATGCGGACGTGGCTGCTGAGGTTGATCGGCTCTTGCAGTTGTTGCGGAATAAAAAGGATTGACAGAATTTAATATTGCAAGAACTGGACTGATTGCCGTTTGAGATCCCACCGCATTTGCGTACGGAATCCCTGCGCCAGCCCCGGATGCGCTCCAGACGCGGGCGATTCTTTTGGTCAGGAAATGCTTTTCAACCAGATGCCAACTGAGGGCGCCAGCCAGAATTGATGCCGGGGTCGCGACGAAGAACAAACCCAAAGGGGACCAGGCCGCCGGGGAAAGCGAGATCAGGATTTGCTGAATGGGGAAGGCATACAGGTAAATCCCATAGGAGTAATCTCCGCGTCTGGCAAAATTCTGAAGTTTGAAATACGGTTGAAATGCGCACCAGAAGAGCAGATAGCATCCGCCCAACGGAAGCGCAACGTTCAACGCCACCGGGGTTATCAAACCGGCAGCGACCAATCCGATCGCCAAGCTGAGCGCCCAAGATTTCGTGGGGACGCGATCCCGATACAGGTAGAAGACCATGCCAGCGCCAAAGTAGGCCAGCAGGCGGGGATAAGTCGGATCGAGGGAAACACTCCATCCAAATTGGTCCGCAATGGACAAGAAGGCGCAAACCACCAGGTCGAGGAGCAAAATCGCCAGGGCAATCCATCTCTTCCCCAACACTCCGAGGCAACCCAACAGCGCCAGACCTAGGTAGCAAGCTGCCTCGTATTGAATTGTCCAGACCGAGCCGTACATATGAATGGGAAATGGGTTGTGTTGAAACCCGCCTGGAATCTGGATTTCGTTCAGTCGCAGCATGGTGAAGAGTCCCGGCAGCACCGCATTTCCGGCCAGCCGACATCCGCCGAAAACAGGCCCCACAACAAGGACGCAGAGCAGAGTGGCACATATATAGCCGGGCACAATGCGGGCCGCGCGCTTGCGCAGGAATTGCACCAAATTGGGACACTGTTCCCAGCTCCTCGTAATAAGGAATCCGCTGATGGCGAAAAAGATGTACACCGCGACGACACCGAACGTGAGCCGATGATCGCTGAGCCTGTCCAGTGGTTCGTAATCGCGATCTCTGCCTCGCACGAGAGGGAAGCAATGAGAGAATATTACCAACACCGCCGCTGCGAACCGCAGAAGGTCGAAGTTATTGTCGCGCGGCCCTTCCCGAAACATCTTTTCGGTGCTAATTTTCCATCTCCGCGATTTCAGGAACATCGGCTTCTTGCCAGCATTATTTGAGCCAGAACCACATTCCTGCGCATCGAATTGGCCGCCGCCAACGTTGACAATTCATAACACGTCCCAGAGGAAAGTTGGACGGAGAATTGCCCAAAATTGCCTGATTGCTTATAATTGAGGGCAAACAATCACCATTGCCAACAAGGGATTTCGACGCGTAAAGCGCTTACTTCGTGCGATTTACCCATGAAATAAAGGTTCTTCGCTGTTTTCGGTGGAATAGTTGGTAGGCTTGGGGCATGACCCCTGAAAAATTATTCCATGAACTGTTGGGACTTGGATTGAACTGGGAAGTAATTGAGAGTCGCTTTGATCACAAAAACGGGACGGTGTATTTGGAAATCAAGGAAACGGCGCGGCTTTGGGAAGGACTGCGTTGCCCGCAGGAGGGAGGAAGGGTCTTTTGTTACGACCATACCGAAGCGTTAAGTTGGCGGCA
>DASXZW010000077.1:0-60431 GCA_036501665.1 Verrucomicrobiia bacterium | reverse complement strand
TTACAATCAGAACATAGACTTCACAGCGTGGGGATACGATTTCGTTACGCCTGAAGTCCTTCCTACAAATACTTACCGCATCTGCACAGATCGCGTGAACAGTTCTTTGAGTTCGGTGGATGTCTTTGACTATTCAGCCAGTGGCGGGACGAATTTTACACAGTCGATGTCAGGAGCCAGCACACCTTCATCCGGCTACTACGTTGGGGGAACCGATCCGTCGTATGGGTGGGGGGGGTTCACTTTGGATGGGGATGTTGCCGAATTAGCACTCTACAAAGGCTATTTGACCGAGGCAGACCGGTTGACAGTGCAAAACTACTTGCAACAAAAGTATTTTCAGATAGGCGGGAGCTTTCTCGATACTTACCAATGGCAATTTGACGGCACAAATATCGCCGGGGCCACAAATGCAGTATTGACGCTGACCAATGTTCAGGGAGCTAATGGGGGACAATATACGGTCATTGTAACCGATGATGCCGGGTCGATAACGAGTTCAAACGCAGTTCTCTTGGTGGGATCCGCGCCAGCAATATCAATTGAGCCTCAAAGCCAGGAAGTTTCGGCGGGAACCAACGTCACATTTAGTGTCGGCGCAACAGGGACTGCGCCTCTGAATTACCAATGGACTCTGGATGGCACGACACTGGCGCAAGCAACAAATTCGACGCTGACATTAACAAACCTCTCCCAAGTAAACTCTGGAACTTACGCCGTAACCATTACCAGCCCATTCGGGGTGGCCGCGAGTTCGAACGCTTTCCTTACCGTTGATGTGTTGCCGGTATTTGGAACTCAACCGCAGGGTCAGTCCGTCGTAGTGGGCAGTAATGCAACCTTTTCAGTTGCTGTAAGGCCAACTTCGATCCCGCCCGTCACCTCGGGCGAGTTGCAACTCTGGCTCAAAGCTGACGCAGGCGTTATCACGAATGCCTCGGGCCAGGTATCGCAGTGGGAAGATCAATCGGGCAATACCAACGACGCCGTGCAAAGCACCACCAATTATCAACCGTCTTTGGTATTTCCTCCTGCGCTTGGAGGGAATGCAGCGGTGCGATTCAATGGCAACGCCAATAACATCAATTATCTCCATGGATCCGGCAATGTTGGCGTATCCAGCGCAATGACGTCCTTCACTGTCATAGATGCTTTTTCAGTTACTAATTATGTGCCGATGGCCTGGCTGATCGGCGTTCCCTCAATTTGGGGAAGTGACCGTAGTGAAACAGCGTACGGGGGATCTCGTGACTTTACCACATGGGGTTACGGCTATATCGCGCCATTTGTTGTCCCTACAAATACTTATCGCATTTGGAGCGATCGAGTTAATACCAATTTGACCACGTTGGAATTGTTCGACACGACCGCTGCTGGTTCAACGAACTTTGCCGGCGCCATGCCGCCGACTTCGCCAGTCGGCGCTGGATACTACGTTGGTGGTTTGAACCCTGCTTTGAGCCAGGTCGCTGGCTGGAAACTGAATGGCGACATCTCTGAGTTCATCGTGTATAAGGGTCAATTGACTGATGGGGATCGATTGGCAGTCCTGAACTATTTGCAGGAAAAGTATTTTGAAGGCGGTGTCACGGTTGGCGACACTTTCCAATGGCAGTTTGATGGGACAAATATTGCGGGGGCGACCAATGCCACTTTGACGATTACAAACGTTCAAGGGACGGATGCGGGAACCTATACCGTTGTTGTCACGGATCCGGCGGGGTCGGTGACGAGTTCAAACGCCGTTCTCACTGCGCTCTTCCCTGCGGCGATTACCACTTCTCCGATCAGCCAGGCTGTTTCGGCGGGAACAACGGTGACATTTACTGGAGTCGCGTCGGGAACGGCGCCTCTGAGTTATCAGTGGCAGTTTGGCGGCACCAATATCACCGATGCGACCAATACCACTTTGATTGTGACGAACGCCGTGGTTGCCAATGCAGGCAACTACACGTTAGTAGCGTCAAATCCTTATGGTTCTTCAACCAGCACTCCCGCGACATTGTCTGTGGATGAATCGACGATTCAAGTTGTCAGCACTTCGGCAAGCGCGGCGAGCACGGTCGTGGTTTCGATCAATTTTATCGCTTTGGGAACAGAAAGCGGTGTTGGGTTTACATTGAATTTCGACCCGGCTGTCATGACTTACGTGGACACCGCTGTCGGAAGCGGCGCATCGGGGAGCGCCATGCAAGTGAACACGAATCAAATTGGATCAGGGCATCTTGGCCTTGGCGCGGCGGAGTTTAGCGGCACTTTCCCAGCGGGGACAAACGATGTTTTTGACATCACGTTCCATACTTCCGTCGTAACCAACACAACTACGACCAGCCTCACCTTTGGCAACTCGGCCGCAAACGAGGAAATTTCCGGCCCCACTGCAAATAGTTTGCCGGGTGTTTATTTGCCGGGAGTCATTGTCGTTTCATCAACTTCGCTTGAAGGCGACGTTTCGCCTCGGCCTAATGGCGACGAAGTTATGAATATCAGTGACTGGATTCAAGAAGGCCGGTTTGTGGCTGGCTTGGACACCATAACAAACGCCAGCGAGTTCCAACGGGCCGATTGCGCGCCGAGATCGACGCTGGGTGATGGTGAGCTAACCGTGGCAGATTGGGTGCAGGTCGGCCGGTATGCCGTCGGCTTGGATCAGCTTACTGCTCTTGGCGGTCCTATAGCTCCGGCGCCCAGCACAAGACAGTCTGGCCATCCTGGAAAAGAGAGCGACTCTCCCGCGCTGACACTTGTGCCGCTGTCGCAAGGGGCGCAGATGAATTCAGTTTCCGTGCAACTCGCTTCCCAGGGCGAAGTGAACTCGGCCGGGTTCAGCGTGACTTACAATCCAGCGCTGGTTCAATTTATCAACGCGACACTGGCAAGTGGCGCTACAGGCGCGGCGTTTATTCAAAACACAAATTCTGCGAGGCCTGGCGTTCTTGGTTTTGTAGTCGGATCATTGGCTCCGGCGACTTTCCCGGCGGGCACCGCGCCGTTGGTCACTCTCAACTTCGCACCAGTGGCATTCTCGAATACCACGGCGCTCGCGTTTGCGAACCTTCCCGTCGCCTGCCAGTTGGCGGACGCGAACGCGCAGCCGCTTTCAGCGAATTTTGTGAACGCTTCCCTGGCTGTTGGCGGCGGGTTGTGGCCGACCTTGGCGATTACGCCCAATGGCAATGATATTTCGTTGTCGTGGCCGTCGTCGGGAGCCTCCTTTACGCTGCAAGCGGCTTCATCGCTGAGTGGCGCCTGGAGCAACGTCGTGGTAACACCAACAACGAATGGCAATACCGTGACCCTAACGGCGCCGGTAACCGGCGATTCCGTCTATTATCGGTTGAAGTATTGATAGCAGGCAATGTTTTGTACGGCGGCGTTCTCAAGACGCCGCCGTTTGCTTTCAAACCACACATCTCCGAGCAAACAACAGCCTAACTTGACGGACCCGCGCTGTAGTGTAACCTAGCCGTTCCGTTTCGCCGGTGCGCTTCGCAATCCATTCGCGCTTGCAAAACGGGACCGAAATACAATGAGTTCGACTCAGATCGCCAAGCGCCCGTGCCCTGTCTGTTTGCACGAAAAGGTGCGCCCTCTCCGATTTCAGCGTTTTCTTTTGCAGGAAAATCATCCGTTGGCCAATGGCTACGAAGTGGTTTGCTGCGAATGTTGCGGTTTTGTCTATGCCGACACCGCCGTAACGCAGGAAGACTACGACCGCTTTTACGCGTCATACTCAAAGTATGAGGACAAGAAAATTGCGACAGGCGGCGGTGAATCCACTTCCGACGCCCGCCGTCTTGACGAAACGGCAGTGTGTATTCAAAACAATTTGGCCACCCGCGATGCGAGAATCCTGGACATCGGTTGCGCAAATGGCGGATTGCTCGCGCGTCTGAAGAATTTAGGTTTCCAAAATGTCTGTGGATTTGATCTGCCGCCGGGTTGCATCGAGAACACCCGGAATCTCGGAATCGAAGCAAAATTTGGTTCCGTTACAGATCATCCGAAAGACGCCGGCGTTTTCGATCTGATTATTCTTTCGCACGTCATGGAGCACTTGCGCGAGCTTCGAGCGGCAGTGCAAAGCGTTGAAAAATTGCTGAAGAACGGGGGCCAGATTTACGTTGAAGTGCCGGACGCCTCGGAATACGTGTCACATGTCGTTGCACCGTTTCAGGATTTTAACACGGAGCACATCAACCATTTTTCAATTCTGGGAATGAAAAATTTGATGGGGCAGCTTGGCTTCACAGGTCGCGGTATCGGCCAAAAAATAATCGAATCTTCGCCCGGAATGCCTTACCCGGCCCACTTCGGATTTTGGTCGAAGGCCGCGCAGCCGCCGCATTATGAAATCCGCAAAGACGAGCTCCTTGTCAAACGAATCGAGGAATTTATCGCACGATCGCAGGAAATGATGGACCGCATGGATTCGCGGCTGCGAAGGGTTTTGATAAAGTCTCCCGAAGTGATTGTCTGGGGAACGGGACAGTTGGCAATGAAGCTACTCGTGGAAACATCCTTGTCCACCGCGAAAATCGTCACATTCGTGGACGGAAACCCAATCAATGCCGGCAAGAAGCTAAAAGGCATCGAGATCAAGTCGCCGTCGGCAATTGCGGGAATGCCTCAGCCCATTATCATTACCACGACGCTTCATCAGCGCGCCATTGCGGACAGAATTCGCAACGAAATGCGCCTTTCGAACGAAATCGTTTTTCTCGAAGGCGAAGCCAGTTAAAGGCCGGTTGGATGGTCGATAAATGTCCAGGGAATGTGAAACGCCTTTGACAATTCCGCGGAGAGCGCTTTCACGCCAAAAGTTTCCGTCGCGTAATGTCCGCCGTAAAAAACGTTTAGGCCAAGGTCCTCGGCCAGCGCGTACGTCCAATGCGGACCTTCGCCAGTTATAAAAGTGTCCACGCCTTCGTCCGCCGCGATTTTCATTTCCGCTCCCGCGCCGCCTGTGACGACGCCGATCCTTTCACATCGATCGCTGCCGCCTGGAAGGAGCGTTGGCGCGCGGCCAAGAATATCCGACAATCTTCCGGCGAGTTGCCCGCGCGGGATAGATGTTCGAGTTTGCCAGCCAATTTCGCGGCCCTTGCTGAGAAAAAACGGCTTAAGATTTTTGAACCCGAGGGCGCGGCACAATTGCGCGTTGTTTCCCAAACGTGGATGCGCGTCCAGCGGCAAGTGAGAGCTGTAAACTGCAAGATTATTCTCCAGCAAAAGTTGAAGCATTTCGCGGCGCTTGCCCGTCCACGGAATCGTTTTTCCCCAAAACAAACCGTGATGAACGATCATCAAATCGGCGCGCTCCGCAATCGCCAATTTGATCGTGGCGAGCGACGCATCGACCGCGGCGGCAATGCGTGTCACAACGCCGGAGTTTTCCGCTTGCAGACCGTTGACCGCGCCGTCCCAGTCTGAGAATTGTTCAGTCTTCAACAGCTTTTCACTATGTCCCACGATTTGTGCGAGAGAAACTTTTGCCATGTCCAAATGAAAACAAAGCCGTCGGCGGTTTTCAATGCGGGCCGAAGATTTTTGCAACACCCTATTGAATTCCGCGTCAATCTTCATATAGTTCGCGAGGCTTTGAAATTGAAATGACTCACGCCGTCTCGCCGACCGAAGTCTGGGACATCCAGGCTGCGCGCTCCCTTTACAACATCCAGCGTTGGGGGGCGAAATATTTTGACATCAATGAAGCCGGGCACGTTGTCGCCACGCCGTTGGGCGACAAGGGCGCGGTGGTCGATTTGACGGACGTGATCGAGGAAGCCAAAGGGCGCGGGTTAAAGTTTCCAGTGTTGATCCGCTTTCAGGACATTCTGCGCGACCGCGTCGAGGCGATCAACCAAGCCTTTGCCGCGGCGATTGCCGAGTTCAATTATCAGAACAAGTATCGCGGCGTTTTTCCGATCAAGGTCAACCAATTGCGCGAGGTGGTGGAAGAAATTCTGGACGCCGGCAAGCCATATCAATTCGGTTTGGAAGTCGGCAGCAAGCCCGAGTTATTCGCCGCGCTGGCGCTTCAAAACCAGCCGGGCAGCCTGATTGTCTGCAACGGCTACAAGGACTCCACGTCTATTCGGATGGCCATGACGGGAATCAAGCTTGGGAAAAAAATCATCATGGTCGTGGAGAAGCTTGAAGAATTGCGGCAAATCATCGTCGTCTCTCGGCAGACGGGAGTGGAACCGCTCGTGGGAATTCGCGTGCGCCTGAATTCCAAGGGCGCCGGCAAATGGGCCGATAGCGGCGGCGAAAACGCGAAGTTCGGGCTCAACACCGCCGAGCTTTTGGCTGCGGCGGAAATTCTTCGCACGGAGAACATGAGCCAATGCCTGAAGCTTCTTCATTTTCACATTGGCTCCCAGGTGCCGGACATTGTCACGATCAAAAAAGCGGTGCAGGAGGCGGCCCGCTTTTACGCCAAGCTTGTCAAGATGGGTTTTGCCATCGAATCGCTCGACGTCGGCGGCGGTTTGGGGGTGGATTACGACGGGAGCAGGTCGGCGTTCGACAGTTCGACTAATTATACTTTGCAAGAATACGCGAACGACATCGTTTTTTACATTGCGGAGGTTTGCAATCAGGAGCAGGTGCCGCATCCGCAAATCATCAGCGAAAGCGGACGCGCCATCGTCGCGCATCACAGCGTTTTGCTGGTCGAAACTTTTGGCATGATCGAAAAAATCTGTCCAGGCGCGCCGATTCCCTACGGCGACAAAGAGCACGCCCTGGTGCGCGAATTTTTGGACATCCGAAAAAACCTGCCGAATCTCAACAAGCTGGAGGCGCTTCACGACGCTTCAGACCGGCGCGAAGAGGCCCAGCACATGTTCACGCTCGGTTTGCTCGACTTGACTGACAAGGCCAAGATCGAAACGCTGTATTGGGAAATCGGCCGTGAAGTCGTGCAAAGTTTTCGCGGTCAGAGCTTCGTGCCGGAAGAAATTCGCCTGCTCGAGGACAGTCTTGGCGAGCAATTCCTTTGCAATTTTTCAGTCTTTCAATCCCTATTGGATCACTGGGCGCTCGGCCAGCTTTTCCCAATCATGCCCGTTAACCGTCTGACGGAAAGACCCACTTGCGAAGCCACACTGGTTGATATCACTTGCGATTCCGACGGCGAGGTCAAGAAATTCATCGACTTGCACGACACTCGCGACACCTTGCCATTGCACGCACCGCGCGCAAACGGCAACGGGAGCAGCGAACCTTATTATCTCGGCTTCTTCTTGATGGGCGCGTATCAGGACATCATGGGGGATTTGCATAATCTTTTCGGCCGCGTCAATGAAGTGCATGTGTTCCTGGATCCCGACGAGGCGACAGGTTATTACGTCGAGGAAATCATCGAAGGCTCGACCATCGTGCAAACGCTGACATCGGTCCAGTACGACGAAAACGAACTGAAGCGGCAGATGAAGATGCAAATCGACGAGGCGATCAAGTCTGACCGACTCAAGCCTTCGGAGGGAATGCGCCTGCTCGATGAATACGAACGCGGTCTCAAGGACTACACGTATCTGAATATTTGACAGTCGGTCAACATGCCATGGACCCAGCCAAAGCCGATCTGATGCGGGACCTTGGGCGGCTGGCGCGCGGACTTTCAGCGCTTTTCTGGGGACTTCCTTTTGCTCTGTTTATCGGTATCGAACTTGCGCGAACAGACCGGCTTGATTTTTTGGGAGCGGCAACCTTCGCGCCGGCGATGATTCTGAACGGGCTCCTATGGCACGGCTTGCGGCAAATGCGCGGGTTCCAAAAACAAGAGCGGATCTGGCAGCAATCGATCAATCGCGCGGAATTTTTCGCAATCATCAACGTCGGCCTTGCGCCGTTTTTATTTTGGTGGCGCAGATTCCCAACGGTGACCTTTTACGTCGCGTGCGTTGAGGTCCTTGTGGCGTCCAGTCTGCTGTTTCTCCTGCATTTGAATCAGGTGATGCGCCGTCTCAGCGCCATGCTGCCGGATGAAATGCTGCGGGAAGAAACCAAAACATACACGCAATGCAACGTCTGGATGCTCTTGGCGGTGCTCGTCGGATTGGCGCTGTACTTTGCGTTCGGTATTGGCCATATGCGCGATGTCGCATGGGGAGGATTTCATTTGCACCTGCTGGAACGAGCGCTTTGGCTGGCGATTTTTTTCACATTGATGCCCGTGGCGATGACGATGGCGCTCCTGTGGAAACTCAAGGAAGCCATTTTCACCAGCTTATTCACTGCGGATCGTTGATACTTTCCGCGATTTGAAAGCGGAACATCCGGCTCTTCATCCAGCGCACGGCGAATAAATCGTAACTCGACGCGAACAGCCGGTTCAAAACCCCGTAATGGCTGCTCCCGGCAAACCGTGGATTATTGGTGACAGGAATTTCCGTGACGCTGAATCCCTCCAATTTTATAAGCGTCGGCAAAAATCGATGCATCCCGGAAAAAAACTTCAACTTCGCCACGCACTCGCGCCGGAAAGCGCGATACGTGCAACCCGCGTCCGATACTTGTTCGCCGGAAATTTTGTTCCGCACGGCATTAGCGATTCGCGACGACGCCACGCGAATGAAATTGTCGCCCTGCCCGCGCGTCGCAACACGAGTTCCGCTGACGCAGTCGAACTTTTCCAGCGCGCTCAGAAATCTCGGCAGGTCGGCGGGATCGTTTTGCAAATCGGCGTCGAGCGTTGCGACGTAGCGTCCGCGCGCGACCTTGATTCCAGCCCAGCTAGCCGCGGACTCCCCGCAATTAAATGCAAGCCGTTGGACGCGCACTCGGTTGTCATTGTTGGCGAATTTTTTGAGCAACGCCCACGAACCGTCACGGCTGCAATCGTCCGTGACAACGATTTCGTATGAGATGTTCAGCTTCGCCGCCGCCTCCCCAATCGCGGACAGCAACGCTCGCAGATTGCCTTCCTCGTTGTAACACGGGATTACGAGGCTGAGAATCGGACTACCGTCCATAGAACCGCTCAATTTCCTGGCAAACTGTTTCTGCCGTGTCGAGGTTCATCATGCCATGAATCGGCAGCGATAAAATCTCGTTGACGATTTGTTCAGTGACCGCCAACCGTGGAAGGTTTTCAAATCGCGAAGTGATTGCGGGTTGCTGATGGCACGCCACAGGATAGTGAATTCCCGTCTCAATTCCCTTGTCGCCAAGAAATCGGCGCAGTTGGTCGCGACGCTCCGTCCGCATTACGTACATGTGATAAACCGGTTCCGCCCAAGGCGTTGTCGGAGGGACTTTCACCAATCCTCGAAGGCGTTGATCATAGTGCGCGGCAAGGACTCGGCGATTTTCGTTGAACTCATCCAGGCGCTTCAACATCACCCGGCCAATGGCGGCCTGGATTTCGTTAAAGCGCACGTTAAACCCGGTGATTTCGTGGGTGAATTTTTCTTTTCGCCCGTGATTGCGCAACATGCGGATTTTTTCCGCCAATGCGTCGTCGTTGGTGCAAATACATCCGCCATCGCCGAGCACGGTGAGGTTTTTCGAAGGAAAAAATGAAAACGCCCCGGCCAATCCCATCGAGCCAATCCGCTTCCCGTTATGTCGCGCGCCATGCGCCTGCGCGCAATCTTCCATCACCCAAAGTTTGTGCTTTGCCGCAATCGCGAGAATGCTGTCCATATTGCACGGATGCCCATAAAGGTGAACCGGAATAATCCCAATGGTGCGCGTGGTAATCGCCGCTTCAATCGCTTTCACATCCACGCAAAAACTGTCGTCAATATCCACGAAGACCGGTTTGCCGCCGCAATGAATCAACGGTTCAATACTTGGGAAGGCTGTGTGCGATGGGACGATCACTTCGTCGCCGGGCTTCAACCCTTGCGCAAGATGAGTCAAATACATAATCATTGTGCAGGACGAGCCGAGCACACAATGACCAACGCCCGCGTGCGCGGCCAATTCCGCTTCAAAAGCCTCGCACTCGCGCCCTAAAATATATTGACCGGAGCGAAGCGCGCGCAACGCGGCGGCCTCGATCTCGGCATCGACAGCACATTTTGACAGCGGAATTTTTTGCATCTTTAGAGCGGCTTAAAATGAAGGGCAGCCATCAGCCCGCGATTGGTTCAGAGTGTTCATGCAAAAGCGGCAGAGGACTGCCGCACTCCACGACGCTTCGCGACCGGCGATCAGGGCTTCGTAACGCGCGGCCGCCTCTTGGAGTGCGGCAGTCCTCTGCCGCTTTGGAACAGAACCCATGCTAAATCGTGGCCACATATTTTTTGAAACACTCTAGTCAATCATGATTTTTTGCCCGGTCTTGGCCGAGGCCATCGCCGCCTCAATGACACGCACCGCTTCGTAGCCCTCCCAGCCGCCAGCTCGCGGTTTTTGTCGCGTAAGCACGGAATCCAAAAATGCGCGCAGTTCCGTTACAAGCGGCTCCTCCGCCGAACACTCCACGCTGGTGACGGCGCCTTCGATGCTTTCGAGACCGCCGACGGTGCGTGAGCGGCGGTTTTCGAAGAGCTTGATTTTGTTTTGACCCGCATTGTAATCGCAAACGGCGCTGAGTTTTTCCCCGACGATGACAATATCGCGGGATTTGCCAGGCAATTGATAATCATTATCGACCGTCGCCCAGACAGTCCCCAAATCGGTTTCGTATTCCAGCGAAACAAATGACACATCCTCCATTCCCCTTCCGATGAAATCATGCTGAATCGCCAGGACACTCTTTGGCAGCGCGCGGAGGAAATAATTGTAAAGGTCAATGAAATGGATCCCGTCCGCGAAAAGCACGCCGCTGTCGTTACGGGGACGCTTGAAGCCGCCAAAACGCCCGCGAATCATATGGATGCGGCCAAACCGTCCCTGGTTGATCGCAAAAGCTAGCCAGCCACTTGCCGGATCGAAACGAAAAATGTGGCCCACCTGCAAAATGCGCTTTTTCATTTGCGCCATTAAGGCGAGTTGCTTGGCCTCATCCGCAGTCAGCGCCAGCGGCTTCTCGATGAAAACGTCCTTCCCCATCGCCAGCAAATCGAGCCCCAGCGGAAAATGTGTCTGCGCGGGAGTAACGATGATCACAGCATCGACCTGCGCGGAGAACTTGGAAATATCCGTCGTGAGATGTGATTCCCGAACACCGGCCAACTTTGGCCCCTGCAACCGCACGGGATCAGTGTCGCATACAAAAAGGTCCACCTGCAAGGAGCGCAACACACGCAAATGGTTCATCCCCCAGCGCCCAGCGCCGCACAATAAAATTTTCAAGGGTCTGTTCGTCACTCCATTGTAACGACCCCAGTGGAAAAATCCATACCCCGCCGCGTCAGTTTAACAAATTGTACCAGTTGTCCCGCTGGTGCGCTTCAAAACCCATGTCCTCGATGAGCCGCCGCATATCCGCAACGCCCATTCGGTAAGTCGTGCCGGCCTGTGAAACCACATTCTCCTCAATCATTATGCTTCCCAGATCGTTTGCGCCAAATTGCAGCGCGATCTGCCCGATCTCCTGTCCCTGTGTCACCCATGAACTCTGCACGCTCGGAAAATTATCCAGGTAAATGCGGCTCAACGCCTGCGTGCGAAGATATTCGTGCGCACCCACCGTCGGGGCTTTCAAGCGCGTGTGCTCGGCTTGAAAGGTCCACGCGATGAACGCCGTAAAACCTTTGGTCTTGTCCTGCTGCGCGCGCACTCGCTCCAGGTGTTCGATGCGGTCTTCAACCGTTTCGACGTGGCCAAACATCATCGTGGCCGTCGATTTCAAACCAAGCCGATGCGCCACATCCATCACGCCAAGCCAGTCGTCGCTCATCGCTTTTAGCGGCGAAATCCGCTGACGCACGCGATCCACCAAAATTTCGCCGCCGCCGCCGGGGATCGAACCAAGGCCCGCTCTAACAAATTGAGAAATGATCTCTTCCATCGGCAAAGCAAAAACCTCCCTGAAATGCACAAACTCACTCGGGCTGAACCCATGAATGTTGATTTGCGGAAACTTCGTTCTTATGTGTGACAACAAATCCAGATACCATTGCAACGAAAGCTTCGGGTGATGCCCGCCCTGCATGAGAATTTGCGTTCCGCCCAGCGCGATGGTTTCCTCGATTTTGCGGTCCATCTCATCGTGCGAAATCACGTAAGAGTCGGAATCTTTTTCCACGCGATAGAAGGCGCAGAACTTGCAGTAAACATTGCAAACGTTCGTATAATTGACGTTGCGGTCAACGATATACGTGACTATATCAGCGCCTCGTCCGCCGTGCTCCGCCTGACGGGCCAATTGCCGCCGCCGATTTGCCAGCGCGCCTAGATCGTCAAGAGGCAACGCATACAACGCGAGCGCCTCGTTTTGGTCAATGCGCCCGCCTTGCCACACCTTTTCCAGCAAATCGTTCGATGCCTTTTCGCCGCTCATACAACAGGTATAAAGTAATCTCGATGAACTCGCGTATCAATGTCGAACGTTGACACCGATAATTAAAAAAGAGTGGATTAATATTTGACAGCTTGAGAGAAGTCGCCCTCCCGATGAGCAAAACTTCGGTTATATCAATGCCCGCCACCACCGCAACTGTGTCCGCCGCAGGAGTGAGAGGAGCAGGAATGGGAAGAGGACGAACAGGAGTGAGTCGATCCGCCGGAATGTCCGTGTCCCGCGTCGCTACCGGTGTGACCGTGACTATGGTGCGGGTCAGCAGGTTTGCCGGGATCAGCATCAAAAGGGATCGCATCGCCGCCGCAGCAACTCGGCTTGCCGGATTTCTTCGCCGGCTGTTTTCTTTTCCAGAAGAAAAACATGGCACAGTTACTGTCGCATGAACCGAGTGGACTTGCAAGACAAGGCCGATTAAGAGCAGCCAAACAGCTTATTGCGGTCACTCCTTCTTCTGAAAAAACACCCCGATTTCGCTAAGGGCGGGACAGACTTCTGCGCGTGTAATGCGGACGCGGAGTTTGCTCGTGGTTTGGTTGTCGCCGCGCAGAAGGCGGCAGTTGCCGATGCTGCTGCCTTGGCCGAATTCCTTCCACTGACCGTCTTGCCACGATTCCACGCTGTAGCCTTCAACTCGCTGGCCAAGCGGAAGATATTCGCGGAGTCGAACGATGTTGAAAGTCACTGGATTCGGGAATTCGATGACGATTTCCGCGTTGGTCACGCCGTCGTCCGTGGACCAATACGTGTCGCGCTTTCTGTCAGCTATATTTTCTGCGCGGTAATGACGGGATTGGCCGCGAACATTGGTGGCAGTCACACGCGCGTGGCGAGAGAGGTCGTTAGCGAAAATGGAATCGCGAAGGCGCGCAAATTCTTCGAGGGCCGCAACGTCAGGCGCGTGGATTTGCCCGCGGCGATCCGGCGGAATGTTCAACAGCATCGTCGCGCCGCGTCCGACGGATTTGAAGTAAATCTCCAGCAATTGCTGAGGCGTCTTCACTTTGCCGTCTTCCTCGGGATGGTAAAACCAGCCGGGACGAATCGAAACATCGCACTCAGGCGGCGCCCAATCGGTGCCGGGATGATCGCCGTGATTCAGCCTTTTGGAATCGGCGTCGCCCGGGAAAAAATCGCGGAGGTTGAGCGTTTCCCAACAGGGAACGCCCGCCTCGCCGCCTTCGTTGCCGACCCATCGGATGTCCGGCCCGCCGTCGCTGAAAATGCACGCGAGCGGTTGCAACTTACGGATGATGTCGATGGTGCCGGGCCAATCGTAATAAGTCTTGCGATCAATGCTGCGGGTTTCGCGCGTGCCACCGTAATAACCATCGCCGCCGTTCGCTCCGTCGAGCCAGACTTCCGAAATAGGCCCGTACCCAGTCAACAATTCAGTAAGTTGATTGCGATAATAAGTGATGTAGGCGGGTGTCCCGTAAAGCGGCGAATTTCGATCCCAGGGCGAAAGGTAAATGCCGAATTTCACACCCTGCTCGCGGCAGGCGCGGGAAATTTCTTTGACGATGTCGCCGTGGCCGTCGAGATAAGGGCTATGTTTGACAGAGTGCTCGGTGAATTTGGATGGCCATAGGCAAAAACCATCGTGATGCTTGCAGGTAAGAATCAATTCCTTCATCCCGGCTTTTTTGGCGACGCCGACTATTTGTTTGGCGTCAAAATCCGAGGGATTGAAGACCGTTTCCTTTTCGTCGCCGTAACCCCATTCCTTGCCGGTGAATGTATCCACCGTGAAATGAGCAAAGCCGACAAACTCCCGTTGCTCCCATTCAAGCTGGCGTTGAGTCGGAACAGGGCCGTAAGGGGTGGGAGGCGCAACGTCAGCGCGCGTTTTGAGTGAAGCTGCGGCGAGCAGGCTTGCGAGGCAAAGAGTGATTCTGCGTTTCATGATTGTGATGGATTCTTGCACCCCCACGAAGCAAAGCAAAGTTAGAACAATAGCCTGAATTCAGTCTTCTTTTGCCGCCAATTTTTGCTAGATTATCTGACACTTGGAGAGATTTACACTTCGAAACGCATGAAGAAACTGACTTTACTCGCTGCTTTGGTGTTATTCGGCTCGCTGGTGGCAAACGCCCAAATCGTTTTTCCGCCCGGCAAATTGGCGGTTCTGAAAGCCGGAGACAACACAGGTTATTGGAACATCAACAGCTCCAAAGCTCAGCCTTGTTTCGTCCAAGTCTTTGACACTGTTTCAAACAACCAGGCCTCCCCAACGTTTTCGCTGGCGCTTCCGACCAATGCTCCGAATGCGCTTTGGATCAACGCCCACTCTTCATCTGAAGGCGGCGGCATTTCACGGGCGGCGAATCGTCAATACCTGGCGATTCAAGGCTACACCGGCGACATCATAAGCCCGACCAACAGCAAACCTTCCACCGACCCAACCATCAGCCGGGGATTCGGAATTGTGGATGTCTTCGGCAACGAGAACGTCGTCTATTCCGATACTGCCAACTGGTTCGGAATGCCGTCGGGTGTCACTCAGAATAATCCCACCGGCATCGCCACAGAAGACGGCGTTAATTTTTGGGGAACCGGCGACGTCAACGGTGCAGGAACCGGAGCATCGGGAGCGCTTTTCTTTAATGCAAACGTCTCGACGAATCCTGTTGAATTTCAAAACGATCTCCAGGAAGCGTCCGAAGCGCGGATCATTGGCGGCGCTCTGTATGTCGTCGTCCCTGGCGGCGGCGTTTATAACTTTCTTGACCCACAAAATAACAACGCCGTGGTGCCTCTGCCTTTCGATCCAAGCGCCCCGAACCCCGTTTCGCACACGGTCGTGACAAACCTTTTTCTTGACTGGGGTTCGACATTTCAGAACATCGCGAACTTCGACATGAACGCCGCCGGAACAATTGCCTACGGCGCGGACCAACGCTATGGAATCGTCAAATTTGTCAATACGAGCGGTGTCTGGCAGCCCGCCCCATACTATTTCAGCAGCACCAATCTCGGCACAACCAAGCAATCTTCCGGCAACGAGGGTTGTTTCGGGATATGCGTCGATTTCACGGGACTAAACCCGATCATTTACGCAACAACCGCGGAAAACGGCACAACTCCGCCGAAGAATTCCCAGGGCAACGCCAACCAAAATCGAATCATCCGAATTGTTGACGATGGAACTGCTCCCGGCACAAAAGTAGTCGCTCAAACGCTCGCCACTGCTCAAACGACAAACGAAAATTTCCGCGGCATCGATTTTGCCCCTGAAGTCATTCCGCTCATCACTTCGGAGCCTGCTTCGTATTCCACAACTGTCGGCGGAGCGGCGAGTTTCAGCGTCACGGCGCAATCGGTGTATCCTTTGACTTATCAATGGTTTCAAAATAACGCCCCGCTTCTCGGGGAGACTAACGCCACCCTGACCTTCGCATCCGTCAGCGGCAGTTTGAACATGGACGTTTACCAATGCGTGGTTTCCAATGCTTACGGTGTCGTCACGACCGCGCCTCCCGCAACATTAACGGTGACATTGGGGTCCCAACCCCCTGTCATAACTAATTCGCCGGCCTTTGTGTCAAATTACGTAGGAAGCCAGATTACCTTTGATTCTGTTTCCCCGACAGGCACCTCTCCGTTCACATTTCAATGGTATTTTGCCGGCGCGCCTCTGAGCGATGCCTCAAAATACGCAGGCTCGACGAACTCGTCGCTGACCATTTTCAATTTATCGCCAGGCGATGCAGGGAGTTATTCCCTCGTTGCGAGTAATTCCGCTGGGATCGCGTCGAATGTGGTCGATATTTTGACCGTGCTTTATCATCCCCCGAGCCTAACCCCCGGCGAACCTGCGTCCGCGACGGCCTTCGTTAGTCAGCCATTCACATTGACAGCCACAGCTAACGGCGGAACTCTTCCGTTGACATATCAATGGTATAAAGGCGCAACCGCATTGCAGGACACGAATCAGTATAGCGGCTCGCACACTAACATATTAACGATCAATCCAGTTTCCGTCGGTGACGGCGGTTCTTATTCATTGGTCGTCAGCAACCCAGGCGGAAGCGTAACCAGCCAGGTCGCTACTGTTACCGTTATAGCGCCTGCGGTTGCTTCCTTTGTGGCTTACAGCAATGCCGCCTCAAATTATACACAGAACTTTGATTCGCTTCCGTATGAACCGACAAAATCCGTGAACGCGGACAATCCCGTCACAATCAACGGCGTGACTTATTCGCTCAATAACCCCTTTGATTTTGCATTCTCGGTGGAACCTGTCGCAACGGGTGGTTTGGGATTGTCCAATACGATGACGGGATGGTACGGCCTGGGCAACGCTGCAATCAAGTTCGGCGCGTCGGAAGGAGACCAAACCACCGGCGGCATTTTGAGCTTCGGGCTGACAAATAATGCGACCTTAGCCACTAACCGTTCCCTTGGACTGATTGCCACTTCGAGCACGGGGCCGACTGCTTTCGGCCTCCGCTTGATTAATCAAACGGGCTACATGCTCGGCCAATTTAATCTCTCCTACACGAGCGAACTTTGGCGTCAGGCGGCCATAGCCAAAGCCGTGACCAATTTCTACTATCTGGACTTGACAGGGACAAATGGTTTTCTCACCAACATCGTCGCCGGTTCATTGACGAACCTGATGTTTTCGACCGGCGCCGCCACGAGGGGAATCAACGGCCCGATTGCTTCAAATTACGTCGTTTTCGCGAATCAATCGTTTGCCACGAATTGGCCGCCCGGAGCGGCTCTTTGGGTGGTTTGGGAAATGGATGACTCCGCCGGGAGCGCGCAAGGCATCGGTATCGATGACCTGACTTTTTCCGCTGACATTGTCACCAACCTTGCTCCCGTCATTACGACCGCGCCGGAAAGCGTGTCGGTTTCGCCAGGGCAGACTGCGACGTTCAGCGTGCTCGTTTCAAATCTCTTGTCGGGCGGTTTTCAATGGTACACCAACGGTGGCGCGATATCGGATGGAAATGAATTCAGCGGCGCGACAACCGGCACACTGGTCATCAATCCCACGTCAACAACCGACGACGCATTCTACACAGTGGTCGTCTCGAACGCCTATGGTTCAGTCACCAGCCAGCCTGTGACCTTGACCGTCGCTTCGACTGCGTTGGCCCCGATATTTGACGCTCAACCGCAAGGCGTGACTGCCTTCGTCGGCGCTGATGTGGTGATCTCCGTTTCAGTCGATGGAACGCTGCCGCTGGCATACCAATGGCTGTTTAACGGCACAAATGTGCCAGGCGCAACCACTGATACAATAGAGTTGACAAATGTGATGTACACCAACGCCGGAAGTTATACAGTCCTGGTCACCAATTCAGTGGGGACCAATCTTAGCCAACCGGCAATCCTCGCAGTGGTAGCACAGGCGCCGCAGATCACCGTGCCGCCATCATCTCAAACAATCACGGCAGGGGGCACCGTAATTTTCACGGTCACCGCCACTGGAACAGCGCCGCTTCAATACCAATGGTTGTGGGGCGGCGATCCCTTGAGCGATGGCGCCGGTATTTTTGGTTCGCAGTCAAACATTCTTACGTTGACCGGAATTCAACCCTATCAAGGCGGAAGCTATTCCGTCCAAGTCTCGAACCCCGGCGATTCTCCCACGAGCGCGCCGGCGATCCTGACGGTGGTGAGTGCAAATCCGAGTCAACTCAGCATTGTCAATAATGCCGGCAACGCATTTGTTTGGTGGCCCGCGTCCGCCGGAACAAATCTTCAGGTCACGTCTGATTTGCAACGACCCTGGGCACCCTCGGGATATGTTATAACCACGACCGGGTCGACGAACTCAGTAACGGTAACTATCAGCGCCACAAATCAGCTTTTCCGACTGGCTCCATAGCCATTGGAACATTTTCGGTGGTAGGCTGGCGCTGCTGCGCCACCTCCGTCAAACGTAGAATTTTAAAGCACCGGACGACCGAGCGAGAATGTGCCGACACATAGGATGGGACTGGTGTTGGTCCCTGTCGGTATCGCTGCCCAAGACATTGTTCCCGTGATGACTGCATTCGTCTTTCCGCCGGCAGCCTTCACAAGATGTTTATAAGTGAATGCGCTGCCGACCGAGTCCGAATTGCTGTATGTATATTTCGAGTTGAAGAAAGTGTAGAGCGGATCAATTCGACGCATTCCCACCGGATCGAATGTCCCCACAGCCGTCCGCCCCAAAGAAGCGTCCGAGCCAAAATAAAACCCAAATTCGGTCGTCAGCCGTGCGCCTTTCAAATCGACAACCTCGACCGTGTCCCCCAAAGGATCGCCGCCAATGTGATACACAAGGGCGACTGTGTTCAAATTCGTGATGCTGCCCTGGTCCGCGCGACTCTTTAAGAGCGTTTGATCGGTGATGTGGGTCGCCACCATTTTTCCGGCGGCATTCGTTTGATAAGCCGTGCCAGAAAACACAAAACGATATTCGGTATAGCTGCTTTGTGATCGAGCACAAAATCCTCCCACCAATAAAAGCGCCGCAGCAATCGAAAAAGAAACAAACTCCCTTGTCTTCATAGGGTCAAAACTATGGTCGTGCGAAGATTTTCTCCATAGGGTGCATTGCCTAAAAGCCGGGGGAAAAAACACCATTATGGATGGTACGCTCTTGCTGTTTTTATGCTGCTTCGGTCATCCTTGTGAACTTACAGAAGAAAAACATGAAGGCTCTTACACTGATCGAGTACGGAAAATTCACTCTCGGCGATGCGCCCGAACCAGAACTTCGCCCGGACTCCGTGCTTGTCGCCGTCAGAGCGTGCGGCATTTGCGGAAGCGACGTTCACGGGATGGATGGCAGCACTGGACGCCGCCAACCGCCAATCATCATGGGACATGAGGCCAGCGGCGTGATTACCAAAATCGGCTCCGCCGTCAACAATTGGCAGCCCGGCGCGCGCGTGACGTTCGATTCCACAGTTTATTGCGGCAAATGCGAATACTGCCGCCAGGGCAAAATCAACCTTTGCGAAAATCGCCGTGTCCTCGGCGTTTCATGCGGCGATTACCGTCAGAACGGCGCGTTCGCCCAATATGTCGCGATTCCCGAACGCGTTCTTCACGCAGTTCCTGAATCGATGCCCTTTGAACACGCCGCAATGGTCGAGCCCCTCTCCATTGCTTTCCACGCAGTGAATCGCGCCAAACCCGCCGCAGGTGATCGCGCCGTGGTCGTAGGCGCGGGCTTGATCGGGCTGCTCGTCGTGCAATCATTGCGCCTCGCGAAATGCTCGCAAATCATCGCCGTTGATATTGCCCCCAACAAACTCGACCTCGCCCGAAAACTCGGCGCAACGCACATCGTCGATTCCGGCAAACCCGGCGCGGCGCAGCAAATCCTCGAATTGACAGGAGGCCAGGGGGCTGATTGCGTCTTCGAGGCCGTGGGAATTGCGCCTACTGTGGACCTCGCCATTCGCGCCGCGCGAAAAGGCGGTTCTGTGACGCTTGTTGGAAACGTCTCGCCGACCGTTGAGTTTCCCCTCCAAGTTTGTGTCACGCGCGAGATCACCATTTACGGTTCATGCGCCTCCTGCGGCGAATATCCCGCTTGCGTGAAAGCCATCGCGAGCGGCCAGATACAGGTCGCCCCGCTCATCAGCGCGATTGCGCCATTGGAGGAAGGGGCCGCATGGTTCGACCGCCTCCATCGCCGTGAACCGGGACTGATTAAAGTTGTTTTGACACCCTAGGAATGCAATGACCGCAAATTTATTCGATTTGACAGGAAGGGTGGCGATTGTCACCGGCACAAGCCGCGGCCTCGGCCAATACATGGCGCGCGCCCTTGCCGGAGCCGGAGCAGACCTCGTTATCACAAGCCGCAAGGCCGACGACGCCCTCCATAACTTTCAAAAAGAGGTGGAATCCCTGGGCCGCAAAGCGCTCGCGTTGCCCCTGGACGTCCGTGACGAAACCAGCATCCGCAAAATGGCTGATGCCGCCGCCGCCCATTACGGCAAGATCGACATTCTCGTCAACAACGCCGGCTGCAACATCCGCAAACCCGCCATTGACGTGACCTGGGACGATTGGAATACAATTCTTGACACAAATTTGCGCGGGACATTTTTCGTAGCACAGGCCGTCGCGCGCCACATGATCGGGAAAAAATATGGGCGCATCGTCAACATCGGTTCAGTCACCGCAGTGGCGGGTTACGCGGGCTTGGGACCCTACGGCGCAAGTCGCGGTGGCGTCCGCCAATTGACCATGAGCCTCGCCGACGACTGGGGCCGCCACGGAATCACGGTAAATTGCCTCGCCCCCGGCTGGTTCAAAACCGCGCAAAACGCAGTCATGTATGAGAACAAGGAATGGGTCGATTACCTTTGCGACCGCATTCCACTGAAGCGTCCCGGCCAGCCGCACGATTTGGACGGCGCGGTGATTTTCCTCGCCTCCGAAGCCAGCGCCTACGTCACCGGCCAAACCCTGTTGGTGGACGGCGGCATCTCCACCGGCGCCACCCGCGCCCTCCCGAAAAGGATTGACGCATAGGGAAACTCGCCACCGCAAAAATCCTTTGACCCTTACGTGTCTTTAATGTAGATACATTTGCATGAAAAGCGCAGTTCGAAAATGGGGGAACAGTCTCGCCGTCCGGATTCCACGATCGTTCGCAGAAGAGACATGCCTCAGCAACGGCACCGTGATCGATCTTCAAATCACGACAAATGCGATTGTGATTCGACGTTCCATCGCGAAAAAGCCCAATCTAAAGGCGCTCCTTGCAAGCGTCCGCCCATCGAATCGTCACAGTGAAACACCTTGGGGTAAGCCAACAGGCCAGGAGGTGTGGTAGTGCCGCGCTACTTTCCACGGCGTGGCGATTTCATTTGGCTCAATTTCACACCACAGGCAGGACACGAACAATCGGGACGCCGGTCGGCCCTCGTTATATCTCACAACGAGTATAATCGAAAGGTCGGCCTTCTTCTTGCGTGTCCTCTGACCACGCAGCAAAAAGGCTATCCGTTTGAAGTTTTAATTCCAGTTGGGTTGCCTGTGAGCGGTGTGATTCTGGCGGACCAGGTTCGGAGTCTTGACTGGCGAATGCGCCAGGCTCTTTTTATCGCCAAGGCACCCGAAGGTGTTCTCGCGGAAACCCTGTCAAAACTCGGCGCATTAACCACCGAATCGGATCCGTGAGCTTCCAACCCTCCGGAGATTTCAAGCGGCAGAATAATCAATTTCCGTGCCGCACGAACCACGCGGGCTTCAAGTTCGCCAGCGGCGATTTGAGCTTTTCCAGTTCCGCCGCAGAGCCATGAATTTCGAACCGGGAAAGTTCAGCCATAGTCAGCATCTCTCCCAACAGCGCGCTAACGTTCTCCAAGTGCCCCAGCGCCGCTTCTGCACCCTGGTAACCCTCGCGACAGAAAATCTCGTCGCCGTTAATAGTAAAGTCGTAAAAAAGATTCTCCCTTTCGGTCGAAGTCTTTGCGACAAACGCTGTCAATAATGCCTGGATTTCCGGCATCTTGCCCGGCTTCGCTTTGAACCAGGGATGGATGCTGACCATGTTTGCCGTGTCGATTTTCATATTTCAGTTTGATCCTTCATTCCTTTCCAATCCTGTAAATCTTGTTCATCCTGTCAAATTTCAGCGCTTTGCCCGCATCAATCGCGTCATTGCGGATAACCACTCCAAATCCAGCGCAACATATCCGGCAAAATCGCGCCGCCGTGAACATCCGAATGCCCGCCATCACCCCACACATGGTTAATTTGATAACGAACTCCTGTGTCCTTTTTGCGATCAGCATTGGCGTTGGCGTATTCCAGCGCCGAAAGCATTTGCTGATTCGCCAAAAACCAATTGCCGTATTCGTTGCTCAAATCGTTCGAGCCGTCTTGAAAGAAAATTTTCAACGGCTTGATCGGACTCCTGCGGATCAAAGTCGGGTAAAGATCGCCGCCCGGAATCATTGCCTCGCCGTCGTGCGCCGGGTGGTAGCCGATGGAAGTATAACTGCCGATGCAACTGATCACCTTCCGAAATTGGTCCGGACGCTGCCACGCGACCGTGAACGCGCAAATAGCCCCGCTGCTCGTGCCGCCGATTGCGCGGCCTTCCGGATCCTTGGTCAGATTGTAAATCTTGCCTACCTCCGGCAGCATCTCATCGCAAATAAACCGCGCGTAATTATCGCTCAACGAATCGTATTCTGCCGCGCGATTATTCGGATTGCCGCCGCCAACTTCCGAATACTCATCACCACGCGACCCCGGCGTAATAAAAATACCAATCGTCACCGGCATCTCCTTTTTCGCGATCAAATTCTCCATAACCTGCGGCACTTGCAGAGAGCCTTTCGGATTCGTCGCGCGCTGGCCGTCCTGAAAAACAAGTACATACGCTGGTTTGTCAGAAGAATATTGCGCTGGGACAAAAATCCAATACTTCCGCACCGTATTGGCGAAGACCTGGCTGTGAAAAATAAACGGCCCCTCAAGTTTCCCGCGTGGAACACCCACTTGCGGCAATGAATCCGGCCCAAGTTTATACTCCCCCGGCTTCCGCGAATCCGAATCCGCCGCGACAATCGCCACAGCGCCGAAAATTGTTGCCACCGCGACCAACGCTTTGACAGTAAACATAAGAATCGTTTTCAAAAATCGGATTATTAGTCCCCGATCATTAAACTTTAGCAGTTCGCCTTCAACCGCAAAAAATCATTCACACAAGGCAGACGCATCTAAATTTCGAGGTAGGGACGCCTCGCCGAGGCGTCCGCGGACGGTCCGGCGGGCCGTCACTACCAGTCACCAGCAAAATAGGATGGTTGTTTTTAAATGAGGCCTGTTATTTTAGATGCGTTTGCCCAGATTATTCACGCGCTTGGCGGCGGCGGAAACTCCAATCCATGTTTCCGTCCGATCTCAATGACGCGCGGAATGTCTTGCTGTTCCTGCAGACTCAACGCGCCGATGTCCTCAAAAAATCTCTCAAACCCCGCCGGCGTGATGACACACATCAAACGCCCCGGAGCCTGGCCCACATAGCGATATGTATGCGGTATTCCACGCGGCGCAAAAATTGTGTCTCCTGCGCGCGCGACGAACGTCTTTTCGCCAACGGTCCACTCATATTCCCCTTTGAGGATTTGGAATGTTTCATCCTCGCGATGATGAATATGCGGCGGCGGCCCTCCACCCGGTAAATCATGCGACTCCACCGCGCTCACCACCCCGCCCGTGTCGCTCCCGTGAATTCGAATAACCATCGGAATGCCGAGGACGTTCAGTTTTCTGCCCCCATCGGAAGGTATATGATTTGGCTTCATGAATTTAATGTCTGCTTCCCTCATATTTTCAAGGATTTCCCAATGAAGTGTCACGCCAGAAAAACAAACAGTGGGAGTCTTTGTTTGCTTTGTTTTCTTTTGTGATGATTTCGAATTTCTTCTGTACGTACTATTACAGCGTGGTTACTTGACCATCTCGTTTTTTGACCCCACATTTCGGGCATGGATTCCCAATCGGAAATTGAGCAGTTCATGCATAGTTACTTTCAAGAACGAACGGCAACAATCCGACGCCATATGGTCCTTCATCAAGTTTTCAGGTCGCGTTTTTATCATGACGAATGTTTTTGGGATTGTGGCCGTGGATCCGTAAATGCGAGTGAAGCGGAAAAAGTTCTGGACATATCATCGACCGACGCCGGAGCAAATATTGTTACTAAAGCGTCCGAAAATAGACGCCATCGTTATCGCTTGGAATCGTTTGGTGAAAGCTGGCTGATTTCCGCCGTCGATATGGAATGCAGTCTTTGCAGTGGGAAAGGGGCCGATTCTAAATGCGCCATATGTAATGGGGTGGGATGGCTGGATGAGAAGGAACTGAGCAGATATCTGGAGCGTGAATACTCTATTGGACAAAGACCCTTCGCTGTTTCAGAACAAGAATTAGGGGATCGTCTGAACGACAACCCGAGCATCGAACAGTTTATGGCTGATTACTTTCGAGCAAAAATTGCCTTAGTGCGTCAGCGAGGGGATATGGATGCGGCGTATCGCCGACGTTTCTTCAGTTCACAATGTGCGTGGGGTAGTAACATTAAATCGATCGAATGGTGCGAGGCCGAAAAAATTGTAAATCTGAAAACTGCGGATCTTGGATTTTTTGTTTTCACAGACCGAAACGGCCCGTTGCGTATTCGGTACCAGTTGGTCCCCAAAACGCAAAGTTGGTTGATTTGGAAAGGGGCTGCAGAGTGCTCAATGTGTATCCGTCGCGGAATTCGTGCTGATTGCTTCTTGTGCGCGGGAACGGGATGGGCAAACGGCACTAACTCCGGTCCTTCCAAGCCACCTGCTGACCCTCCGCGCTGGCAACCGTAAACCGGTCCCGCTTGTCAATAACTGAAGTGCAGGCTCAGACGTTGCTGATCGGCTCGGTGGAATCGCCGAATTGCGAGACATTTTCCAAGCCCATCCGATTTGCCATGCTCAGGTAAAGATTCGTCGCAGGCGTGTCATCGAATTTGACGTAACGGCCCGTCTTGAGAGTGCCGCCGCCCTTGCCCGCGAAAACGATTGGCAAATCTGTATGGCTGTGACGATTTCCATCCGCGTTCCCGCTGCCATAGACGATCATCGAATTATGCAGCAGCGACTTCCCATCGACATCTTTTGTCTGGTCCAGTTTCTGGAGGAACCCAGCCAATTGTTTTATGTACCACAGGTCAATCTGCGTGAGCTTCTTTATTTTCTCCTCGTTGCCGAAGTGATGCGACAAATCGTGATGCCCCTCCGGCACGCCAATCTCCGAGAACGACCGATTGCTCCCGTCGTGCGCCAGCAGCAACGTCGCCACTCGCGTGGAATCCGACTGAAAGGCCAGCGTCAAAATCTCGAACATCAATTGCATGTGCTCCCCGTAAGTCTGCGGAACGCCATCCGGCTCGGGAACACGCGGGTCCTTCGGATCGCCCAGTTTTTCAGCGGCTGCGATGCGCGACTCCAACTGGCGAACGCCAGTCAAGTATTGGTCGAGCTTGTCCTTGTCGTACGCGTCGAGTTTCCGCTGCATTTGCTTCGCGTCATCGAGAACAAAATCCAGGATTGACCGCTGCTCCTGCCGGCGACGCTTCAGGTTGGCAATGCGCTCCTCCGGCTTTCCAGCGCCGAAGAGTCTTTCAAAAACCAATCGCGGATTTGCCTCTGCCGCCAAAGGAGTCGTCGGTCCGCTCCATGCGAGGTTATATTGGTAAGCGCATGAATAACCAGAATCGCAATTGCCCGTCGGCCTGGAAGTCTCACAAGTCAACTCAAGCGAAGGAAATCGCGTCAAACGCCCGATCTGGTTCGCCATGACCTGATCGATTGAAATTCCCGCGTGAATCTCGGTCGTGCTTTTCTTGACTCGCACGCCAGTCAAAAAAGTTCCATTCGCGCGCGCATGGTCTCCGCCGCCGTCGTTCCCGGCTTCCGCCGATTTATCCGCCAACCCCTTCAAAATTTGCACGTTCTGAAAACACGGTTCCAACGGCTTCAATGTCGGGCTTAGTTGGAAATCCTTGTCGTCGTCCTTCGGCCACCAAGCCCCGGGAATTGCTCCGTTCGGAAAGTAAAGGAAAGCCGCGCGAAGAGGCGCTCCCGTGACGGTTGTCCCCATCTCGTGAGCTGTCGAAGCAGCCAGCAGCTTGGTCGGCAAAAACGATGCAAAGGCAGGCAAAGCGATGGTCGCCCCCAATCCGCGGAGAAAATTGCGGCGGCTGAAATTGGCGTGGCGTTGTGCGATGGCGCGCATGGAATTGATATCGGCGTTTTTCATGGCTCGGATGAGTTTGCAGCGACAGGTTTCGAGGACGGCAGAGAGACGGTCGATGGCGAGGGCCTGCGGGTTTTCAGGAACGGAGCGGACTCCACCACGCCTTCAAGCAGCGCGGAGGCATGGCCATTTGCTTTTTCGATTTTGTCCACGATTTGATCGACTGTTTCCGTATCGTAGTAATCCAACCCGCGACCGAGCGCATAGGTGAGCAACTTCTCGGTCGCCGTCCGGTAGAAATCTACATAGTGATCTTTGACGATGATCTGCTTCAATTCCTTCACATTTGTGAACGATTCCCCGGTAATTAATTGGGAGGACGCATCAATTGGCTCGTTATACTCCTGATCGCGCCACATCCCCATGGCGTTGAAGTTTTCCATTGCTAAACCCAAGGGATCCATGCTGTTATGACAGGAGCTGCAGAGCGGTTTCTTGCGATGCTCAGCAAGAATCTCGCGCAAGGTGGGAGTATGATTTGTTAAGCCTTTTGCCGCGTCTTCAAGGGGCGGCAGATTCGGCGGCGGAGGCGGCACCGGTGTTCCAAGGATGTTGTCCAGAAGGAAAACCCCGCGTTTGACCGGCGAAGTGCGTGTCGGATTCGAGGTGACGACCAAAACGGAGCCGTCAGTCAGAATTCCCCCGCGCACATTGTCTGCGGGCAGCGTCACCCGGCGCATCTCGTCTCCCGAAACATTGAGATTCGTCAACCCGTAATGCGCGGCAAGCTTTTCGTTGAGGAATGTGTAATCACTGTCGATTAGTTCCAGCAAACTGCGATCCTGGCGCAACACGTAATCGAACGTGTCCTCCGTTTCCATCCGCATGGCTTTTCGGATGTCGCGCGTCATATCGGCTTTTAAGCCTTTGCGAAACTTTTGCTGGAACGTTTTCCGAAGCTCTGCCAGTTCCTTCTTTTCATCCGCATTTAATTCATCGTCATTTTTATTGTTCAACACTCTAAAACGCTTCCGAGACTTGTCCGCTTCGGGATCCTTCTTTGCTTCACGGTTTAGAATCGACCGGGCGTCGATCGGCCAGTCATCGATATCGCGTGTTCGCAACCATTGTCCTGTGAAATTATTTACAAACTCCTGAGATCGCGGGTCTTTGAGCATTCGCTGCATTTGAGGCAGAATATCGTTCCGAAGCTGCCCGGCTGCGGCAAGACTCGACAATTCTTCGTCCGGCATCGACGACCACAACAGGTAGGAAAGCCGCGATGCCAGCGAATATTGGTCAATGAACGGATAACCCTGCTTGGGACTGGATGAATCAGGCAATTCCTCGCGAAACAAAAACCGCGGCGACGCCAACACCGCAACCATCCCTTCGGCAATTCCCGATTCAAAAGTCTTCCCCTTCTGTGAATAAATGGATTCAGCGAGTTTCACCAACCGGGTCACTTCCTTGTCCTCGACCGGTCGTCGAAACGCTTTTTTGGCGAAATCCCCGAGTAATTCCTTGGCATATTGACGCTTGGCGGAATTGCCGGACGGAACCTCCCGTGGGAAAAACCGTTCATAATTCTTCGGCTTCGTCAAATGCTTGCTATCCGTCGGCCCCCGCAAAGTCACCGAAGTGATTTGCAAAGTCAAAGTCCGCGCATGTGGCTCCTTCGTCAGCGGTTGCAATTCAAATGTCAAGTGATGATCGCCCGCCTGCCAATCCTGATCCACGTCGTAATGATACGGCCTGCCTCCCTGCCAGCTATATTCGTTGCGGAGCAATTCCTTGCCATCAACCTTGAATACGAGCCGGCATTTGTTGTAGTCGGAAACGCCATCGACATACTTTTCGTTGACCTTTAAATCAATCCCCAAGTGATACTTCCCGGCGACTTCTCCTGAAATCGTGTTGGAAACCACCGCATTCGTATAATAGGAAAGCGATAGCGGGCCATCGCGGCGCCCGCCATTTTCTTCATCAGGATTCCCTCCGGCGCGAAACCAACCGCCAGGCACGATCTTCTCTGGCAAAATGCCTGAAACCGTTGGAACCGCCTGTGAAATAATCTTTTCCGCCGCGTCGATGTATTTCTCCAGCAACATCGGCGGAAGCGTCAATGTGTCAGCAATCGTGTCAAACCCAAAGCTCGTGTCGTCCGGTGGAAACTCGCTGGCCGTGTTAAAATCGACTCCGACGAGATCGTGGATTGTGTTGCGGTACTCCACGCGGTTTAGACGCCGCACCGTGACCCGGCCTGGGTCAGGATTTTGTGGATCGATTCCGAAAACATCGCTCTTGATCCAATGGGCAATAACCTCGCGCTGTTCGGCGGTGGGGCGAGGCTTTTTGGCGGGAGGCATCAAGTTGGCCCGGAGGTTCTTAAGAGCGCGTTCCCAGAGCTCACGATCTTCAACTGCGGCCTGGTCGGATTTGAAAGCGTCAAAAGCCACTTTTCCCTTGCTCATGCCGTCGCCGTGGCAATCGTAGCAGTAAGTTTGAAGCAAAGGCCGAATATCCTTCCTAAATTCAACAGCCCCAGGACTTTCCGCAGCTTTTGCGCCAATCATGATAATTCCAAACCCGAAAAGGGACAACACCCCGGCAACCAGTTTGGAATATGAGCCGAACACAACGTCTTATTATGACGTGCATCCTATCGGTAAATCAAGTACTTCCTTTCATCTCAACTCGCAAATGGCGGCGATTTTAAGGACCTCAAAAAAGAAGAATCAAAAATTAATCTTTCAGGGAATTTGCGCCCGAACACGAACGAAGCCTTGAAACCCCATTACAATTCCGTCGTAGATCAAAGGTCGGGTGGTTGGAGAAAGAGGCGACCCAAGGTTCAGCCACGTTCTTGAATCTGGTGTCAACGCCGGAGAAAACTGCGATTTTCACGCGACACGACATAGGAATCGGAATTCGGCTTTAAATTGAGCCAGCACGCCACCCCACATACAAAAATGTGCAGTAGCCGATCTCTCAATTTGTCCGATTGCAATTTGCATTGTCCGCACTGAGGTCGTTGCAAATTTCCGCTGCTTTCGTTGGGTGGAAAAGCCCGTCAGACCTCGGTTCTCCCTTAAAACTCATTGGCATAATTTTGGCTCGACAGTTTTGGAGTTAAAATTATGAAAACTAAAATCGCAATCAGCGCCTTGTTCCTCTGTATTGGTGCTTCTCTGGCCGAGGCACAACAAAACACGACCTCGCCGCCTTCCAATTATTACGGCAGAGATAGCTGGCTAAATTCCAGTTCCGACCAATTATTCCGCGCCAATGAATTTTCCGTGGATATTTTCGGCGCTGGAGCAGGGAACACCGAACATCACGACCACGATTTTGATTTCAATAATAATCGCCATCGCGATACGAGAGGCGGCGGTGGCGGTGGAATGGAGTATTTCTTTTTACGCTACGTTGGCGTAGAAGCAGAGACCATGGCCTTGGCCAACGGACACCAAACAGAATCTTTACTCGGAGGAAATTTGATGTTGCGATTGCCCATTGCGGACACTGGATTCTCTCCATATATCTTTGGCGGCGGCGGCAACGAATTCACATACCGGACTGAAGCCTACGAAGACGGCGGTGCCGGACTGGAATATCGCTTTACGCATCACATTGGTATCTTTGGTGATGGTCGTTTCGTCACCCCGGAGCACACTCGCGATTTCGGCCTCGGTCGATTTGGCGTTCGATTTACGTTCTGATGCCGTTTAAACCAGCGACAATACGGTCAACATCATAAACGCATCCGGTCCATGCGCCGCCGCTGGCAGATTGTAACGCGGCCCACAATCTTGTGTCTTCCGGCAATGCCGCGTTAGGCGCAAGGTCGGGCCGCATCTCGCGCCGGGCCAAAGTTTGCGAACCTTCGTCAGGAGTCATTGTTTTCCCGACGGTTCCGACGAGGTCGATTGACCCTTTGTTTTGCGCGATATCCAGAACGATCCGAATCACGTCGCCGTCAAGAAGTTTTCCAATTGGCCCGCCAGCCAAACCCTCGGGCCCGATGTGGCCAATGCACGCCCCCGTTGAAACGCCGGAAAAGCGCGCGTCTGTCAACAACGCGACTTGTTTGCCGCACGCAAGTTGCTTGAGCGAGCTTGTAACCTGGTAAGTTTCTTCCATGCCGGTTCCCATTGGCCCTATGCCGGCCAAAACGACGACGTCGCCCGCCTGGATTCGTCCGTCTTTGATCGCCGCCATCGCGGCTTTTTCGCTGACAAAAACGCGCGCAGGACCTTCGTGAAGATAAACGCCGTCCGTCCCAATCACCGAAGGATCAATCGCCGCGACCTTCACCACGGAACCTTCTGGCGTGAGATTGCCGCGTGGAAATAACAGCGTCCGTCCCATCCCGCGTTCGTGCGCACGATCCGGCGCGAGAATGACATCGTCGGGGTTGATACTGTCCTGTTTCGCGAGCGCGTCGCGGAATCGGCCTCGCCTTTCGGAGGCTTCCCACCAATCCAGATTTTCACCCAAAGTCATTCCCGAAACGGTGAGAACTGAGGTGTCCAACAAACCGAGCTTCCGCAAATGAAGCATCACTTCCGGCACTCCACCCGCCAGGAACACACGCACCGTCGGGTGATGCACGGGACCGTTGGGGAGGACGCTCACTAGGCGCGGCACACGACCGTTCACCGCGATCCAATCGTCCACAGTCGGCGGCTTCAATCCCGCCGCATGGGCAATCGCGGGAATGTGCAATAGCAAATTCGTTGAGCCACCGAATGCCGTGTGAACCACCATCGCGTTTTGGATGCTGGCCGGTGTGAGTATTTCGCGCGTCGCAATTTTCCGCGCGTCGAGGCGATGCAGGGCGCGAGCCGAACGCCGCGCCATGTCCAGCCAAACAGGTTGGCCAGACGGCGCAAGAGCCGAGTGCGGCAGCGACATTCCCAACGTTTCGCCAACGACTTGCGCGGTTGCCGCCGTTCCGAGAAATTGGCATCCGCCGCCGGGCGATGCGCAGGCTCGGCAACCGAGATCAGCCGCTTCAGAAAGCGTCACCATCCCGCGCGCAAACCGCGTGCCCAAAGTTTGCACCGCACCGGCGTCTTCTCCTGCCTCCGGCGGAAGCGTGACACCGCCTGGCACAATGACTCCCGGCAAATCGCGCAACCCAGCCAGCGCCATCATCATCGCGGGCAGACCTTTGTCGCACGTCGCAATTCCGAGCACTCCCGAACGCAACGGAAGTGATCGCGCAAGCCGCCTTATCACGATGGCCGCATCGTTGCGGTACGGGAGACTGTCAAACATTCCGTGAGTGCCTTGCGTGCGGCCATCGCACGGATCGGAACACGCGCCCGAGAAGGGAATGCAGTTCAATTTGCGAAATTCTTCCGCCGCCGCTTGAACGAGCAGCCCAATCTCCCAATGACCTGTGTGATAGCCGAGGGCGATTGGCCTTCCATCAGCGTCACGAAGTCCGCCTTGTGTGCTGAGAATGAGAAAATGTTTGCGTCCGACTTCAGCCGGATTCCAGCCCATGCCGGCATTTTGCGACATCCCAAAAAGATCGCCGCTCGGGCTGTTCCGCAGCAATTCTTTCGTCAACGGCAAACTGCCGGCGGGTCCTTGGGCGCGGGTTTGCACTTGATACACTTCAGGCCCCGAATCAAACACGTCATCGCTGAAACTCACGCCGGAAAGCTATTCACAGGATTCCAAAATGTCGATGAGAGCGAGCGAAAACAAAATACAAACCTGGCAATGCTAACTTGGAACCCGCAACGAATCCGCATTGCGAAACTCGATGGGAAGATCGCGCTGTTTGAGGCGCTCGATGCCATCCCATTTCTTAAACGCAGGATCGTTCGGGTCTGGCAGAGGATCGGCTGCAATTGCCCGCATATCCGATACTAACCGAATTCTCGTCTGACTCTCGTCGGCATCGCTCATTACCTTGGCGACGAAGAAGGAGATCAACGCGACGACGAACATGATCCATATAAAAATGGATTCCATAACCGAGCCGGTTGGAAAAGAAGCCATTCCCCCACCGAACCCATGATTGAATATGTTTCGGAAATTGAAAAACATCCAAAACCACGTCCATTTTCCCTGACGCAGTTTAAATACCGAATGCGTAGGCCGCCCTGTGTTCAATGCCAGCCACATCGCTTTCAGCACACGGGATTTTGGGTGCTTGAGGCATAACACAATCAATACGCCCCAGATCATCCCAAACGATATTGCGGCTGACTTGTTCCAGGAACGGCTCACTATCCCGCCCAGGATCATTGCAATGAACAGCACAAGCACCGTGCGCCGAAGTGGTTTGAACTGCGTTGCCAGCGCCTTTGCGTTCCCGTCCGTCACTTCCAACGGCGTCAGCCCTGTTGTCAGTAATAATTCCAATGAACTGTCGCGACGATCGCTTCCAATTCGGCGCGACGCCGTAAGCAGCGTCAACCAATCCACAAGCCCCATCAGGAGCACCGCTGTAATAAAGAAATTTGCGCTTGATGCCCAATACCGCGGCCACGCCAGCCAGCCCAACAGCCAAAGAAACACAATCAATCCCATCGCGCAGTAGCCCACCAACACCGGACGCCGATCCTGTTGCACGAGCCATTGATAGGGATTCTGCATCATCAGCTTTTCCCGCAATTCCGCGCGCCACGAAGCAGAGCCGTGAACCCACGCGTCGAACCGTCCTTGCCAGCCGGTCTGCCGGATTCCCTTGATCTCAGTCTGCCACGTCCGGCTTAGATAAAAGCAGCCGAAACCAAGGCATAAGCCGCTCCATCCGTAAATTCCCAACGCGGCCATCCAAAACGCGGAGACACCGGATGTTCCAAAATTTGTCGCGACTAAATACGGCGCGTAAGCGGGGCTTAGACAAAGCCATCGCGGCGAGAATGGCGCTGTGCCAGTTAATGTCTTGCCAAAGTAATAAGGCAGCGGCGTTGCGAGGCTGATACACCCGATGAACACGACCATGAAAACGAACGCCGCCCCTTCATCCGTAAACAAAACCGAGGCCAATACCCCAACTGCAATCGCGAAGAGCAACAGCGCGGGCAAACACACAATTGTAGCGATATACAAGTGCAGCGAAATTCCGCCGATCAGGAAAGGAATGGCCAGCAGCGGCACGCCGGCCAGCAAGTCTGCGGACGCGAGCAATGTTCCTCCGACCAGTTTTCCGAAAAACAATTGACCGGAATCCATTCCAGTCAAATAGAGTAATTCCAGGGTTTGATTGCGCCGTTCCTCGGAAAACAAGCCAATGCTGATCCGCCCCGCCGGAATGATGGCCAGATAAAGCCCCGCATAAAAAAACCATTGCTGCAACGTCCTGCCCCACAATCCCGATCCGCCGAGGTAGGAAATCAACAAAAAGAAAATAACAATCGAGGTTCCAATGAGCGCGATCCGAAAACGGCTTTTCGTGCCGCGATTCGAGTGCAAAGCTCCGCGCAACTCCCGTTCAATGACAGGCGCCAGAAACATCGCCACCAGAAGGGCATCACAGGCGCGTAAAGTCCATTGAATTCACGGCGAACATGTGCTCTTACCATCCATTTTTCACGGAACCAATTCTTTATTTTACGAGCCTTCACCGTGTAGGCTCTTGGCGTGACCAAGCCGTCCCGCATTGTGCTCTCGTTGCTACTCGTCTGCGGCTTGGTAGGATTAGGTTGGCAATCCTTGTCTGGAAGCAGGCCCAGCTTCCTGGGCAAATCCGTCAACTATTGGATTCGTTCCTTTGCGAACAAGAACGTCAACCAGGCAGAAGGAGTCTTAACTGGGATGGGGCTGCCTGCGCTTCCCTATCTCGTAACCGCGTTTCACAACGAGGACAGCCGATTTGCAAAGGAATGGTCCGAGGTGTGGAACGCTTCACCCGCTTTTGCCCGACGGCTCTTGCCCGCGCCTGTGCCATGGAAAGGCATTCATGGTTCGGTTATCGAAACAATTGGCGCAATAGGTGGTCAGTATCGTTTTGGCGACAGCGCAGGGAATGCGCCAACGCCCCCGGAATTGAAGGCTGCGGTCCAAACCCTGGCGCGCGGTTTGGAAGACGGGGAACCGCAAGAGCGCGTGAGATGCGCGCAAGCTTTGGCGTTTATCGGTCCCCACGCCAGAAGCGCGGTTCCCGCCTTGGTCGGGATGTTTGAAAGGGGCGATTCCAAGGAGCAGATTTTCGCGGCTCAGGCGCTCGGGACCATCGGTTCATATCCGGGTGTGGAGCAATCCCTTCCTTCTCTGATAAAGGGACTCGACTCTCCGAACCAAAAGGTTGTCACATCGTCCGCAGATGCATTGGGCGGGATCGGACCCCAAGCGCAAACAGCGGTGCCGGTATTAGTGAAATTGCTCTCAAGCGATGATGAGAGTAAGCGGAAGTCCGCGGTCAGAGCTCTGGCGCGAATTGGAAACATCCCGAGTGTCGCTCGTCCACAACTGAAATTATTGCTCAACGAAACGAATTCCGCCATACGAGCAGGCGCAGCAGTGGCGTTATTGCACCTCGATCCCGAAGATCGACTTGCGATCAATGTTGTTAAAGAATGCCTTTCGCGTAGAGAGACCAGCGGCACCCTCTTCCTGATGCGGGAGTCAAATTCGGTGCATCGAATAGAACCGCCTGAAGGCAATGTTGCCCCTTTCGCCCGCAAGGCCCTGAGAAAAATTTTCGCCGATGCCACTAATCAAAGCGTAAAATAGGCGACCGTGTATTCAGCATGTGGCGGAATTGTCAGACGCGCTGGATTCAGATTCTACCAATCAGAATTGCGCACTCTCTTTCACGGTGAACGGAGACGATAGAAGCGTTCACTGCTGGTGGTTTGTAGCGAATCGGTGAAATAGGACGAACCGTTGGTAAGGGCAACGGTTCCGATCGGATTCCAGGACGGTTCGGCGAGATTTGTATTGACCTCTACAACGACAGTGAAATTGGCGGCTCCAATGACGTTGAACCCAAAAACTGCGCCCGACGCCGAAACGGCGGCGCTGCTGGCTTGAATCATCGGGTTCCATAAAACAGCCGGAACACCCGCAAAATTGGAGGACCAACCCGTGCTGCCGGGCGAGTAATAGACCGTGACATTGGTGTCCGCGAAAAACACAGTTGAATCAGCGCTTGGAGCATTCCCGGTGAAATAGGCACTTGTCAGGTTGGTGCAGCTAAAAAACGCGTAATACCCAAGGTTGGTGACGCTTGCGGGAATCGTTATATTTGTCAGATCGGTGCATTGTTGAAACGCATACGACCCGATCGTGGCGACACCACTTTCAAGCGTGACGCTGCTGAGGCTCGAACATTGTTGGAATGCATTAGACCCGATGCTGGCAACGCTTCCAGGAATCGTCACGCCTGCCAGGCGCGCGCATGCCAGGAATGCGCCATCCGCGATGTTGGTTACGCTAGGCGGAATGGTGATGGCGCTCAAGGATGTGCAACCCTCGAAAGCATTGGTCCCAATGCCAGCCACGCCGTCTGAAATCGCAACATTGGTCAGGGCGGTGCAGGAACTAAACGCATCACTCCCGATTTCAAAAACGCTGCCTGGGATCGTTACTGTGGTCAGGCCGCTGCATGAACCAAACGCATAATCTCCGATGCTTGTAATGCCCTCGGCCAGGGTAACATTGGTCAAGGTGGTGCAACTATTGAGCGCGTAATCACCGATGCTGGCAACGCTGCCGGGAATCGTGAGATTTGTAAATGGGCAGCCGTAGAACGCCTGCATCCCGATGTTTGTAACCCCGTTCGGGATAATAATCCCCGTCAGACTGCCGCAGTCAAGGAAGGCATTCTGCCCGATACTTGTAAGGCCGTCAGTCAGGGCGACGTTGGTCAGGCTCACGCAAGAGTTGAAAGCATACTCGCCTATGCTGGAGACGCTGCCGGGAATCGCAACTGCGGTCAGAGGGCAACCTTGGAACGTAGCCATCCCAATGGCGGCAACGCCATCGCTGATCGTGACGTTGGTTAATGGACATTGATAGAATTCATGCCCTCCCATATTGGTCACGGTGCCAGGAATTATGATGCTTGTCAGGCGGCTGCAGCCCCAGAACTCAAACGGCGCCGTGCTGCTAACGCCGTTGGTCATCGTAACATTGGTTACGCCAGTGCAGCCGACGAAGGCTTGCTGCCCTACGCTGCTGACGCTTCCAAGAATCGTAATGCTGGTCAAACCGTCGCAAAACGCGAACGCAAATTCTCCAATGTTGGTAACCCCGTTCGGGATGACTATTTCCGGCAGAGAACCGCAGTATATGAACGCATTGCTGCCGATACTCGTTATGCTGTCAGGAAGGGTGATCCCGGTCACGCCCCCATCATTCGCGAATGCAGAATCCCCAATCGCTATGACAGCCAGGTTGTTAAAAGTCGGCGGAATGACCGCAGGGTAGCCGGCGGGCCCGAAGTAACCGGTGACCGTGACGCTATTTCCATCGGCATTGGTCGAATAATTGAATTGCGCCAGCAGCATCTCCGGTTTGGCCAGCGCGATACACATACAAAGCCCGAAAATGAGGCGTATCATAATTCCTAAACTCTCACGCCACATCAGCTTAAACAAGCGACAATCGTCTTAACGGGCGTGCCACTTATTTTCGCCCTGCCCGCAAAAAACAAGCATTAGACAAATGGACCTCCACATTCTGTAAATTCCGGGCTTTCTCATGGCTCGACGAGGTGGGCCGACATTTTGGGAGAGTTATTAACCATTTGAACGAGATTAAGCGACTCCGCCAATTCTCTTCGACGGCATGCACATTCCCTCTCAACATCCAGCCCGGCAGAATCCATCCTTCATCAAAGTTAGGCGAAAAGGGTGGCCAAATTTGCCCGCCCATACGCTGGCCTAGCGTGCTCACCAACACCACTGTGCAGTTGTTGGCCGCATTTTTTCTTGCTCTTTTTGTTTCCACATCGCCAGTTCGTTCCGTTTTGGCGGCGACCGCAGGTGATTCCGCATCAGTTCTGTTACATGCCACAAACAGCCCCAGGCAAGGTTCCCCAGGCTTCCCAATCGAATCACGAAGTCTGCGAATTGTGGACTTGCGCCGATACGCGTACGCCGTGTATGCTGTTCCGACAGGTGCGCCCACGTGGCGGAATTGGCAGACGCGCTAGATTCAGGTTCTAGTGAGTAACATCGTACAGGTTCAAGTCCTGTCGTGGGCACCATTTTTAATCCTCTGTAGATTAGGGCTTTAAGCGGTATACATCCCCTCAAAAAATGGCTTGCAGTACACTCACAGTACAAGTTCACTTGCAATTGCGGCTATGGATGCACCCAACGCGAAGATGTCGGGCACCGCCAACGAAGTGGCGAAACCGGAGAAGAAGGTAATCAAGGTTCAGTTTCACGGCCATGTTTGGCCAATTTACCCCATGAAAAGCCGGGGAAAGGACATTTACAGGGTCTTTCATCGGGTCAACGGAGAGCGAAAGCCCAAGACCTTCATGTCGTTGAGCGAAGCCAAAAAAGACGCCAAAAATATTCTGAAGGAGCTTTATGGCAGAGGGGAAAGCAAGATTCATCTGACAGAGGCCCAAAAGCGGGATTGGCACGCTGCGACGGGCGTGTTGAAAGATGCTGGTATTCGCAGCAGCCTCGAAACAGTAACGCGTCACTACAGTGATCTCATCAAGGTTATCGGCCACGCAAGCCTACTTACTGACGTGACCCGCAAGTATGCTGAAAGTAGGGGCAAGAGCGGCGCACCCATTAAGTTAGCTGACCTGCGTGTGGATTACTTAGCCGCGTTAAAAAAGCAGGAGCGTTCAAGGCGATACATTGACGCCCAGAAGTCCCATACTGGCCAGTTTACACGCGACGCTGGAGAGGTCATGTCTGACCGAGTGACCCGGGAATTGATTCAAAATTTCATTGATGCAAAAAGGGACGTTGATGCCCGCACAAAGAAGAATCTTCTGGACGCTGTAAGGGCTATGATGGCGTTTGGCAAGTCGAACCGGAATGTGCCACAAGAATGGGATGAGAGCGACCGCGTCGTCATGCCAGCAGTTAAGCCGAAGAAGGTAAAAACGTATTCTGCCGAGGACCTGAAGAAACTGTTCGCTGCCGCGCCACAAAGATTCAAGCCGATCCTTGCGCTGGCAGCTTTCGGCGGCATCCGCTCCAGCGAGATTGAATTGCTGGATTGGAAGCACATCCGTTTGTTCGAAGAAGATGCCCGTGACAATATTATCAAGCTCGATGTTGACGTAACCGACGAAGCCAGCAAGCGGACAGTGCCTGTCGACAACCCGCTCGAAGACTGGCTTATCGGACCAGCCAAGAGCGAAGGCAAGGTATGGAAAGGCAAGCACGACGAGTTCTACGCGATGCAACAGAAGATAGCAAAAAAGGCCGGGGTAAAGTGGCAGCAAAACGCGCTTAGGCACACGTGCATTTCTGCAAAAGTCGCCCTCACCAAAAACGTGCCTCAAGTGGCTTACGAAAGCGGTAATTCTGTCGCTGTCATAAAGAAGCATTACCTTGATCTGATGACTCCGAGCATGGCCAAAGCATGGTTCGCCACAACGCGTTTGGCGGTCTACAATTACGAAAAGGAAAACGAGAAGAAAAGCCCGTCTCGATTTTGAAGAGGCTGTGCCCTATATCGACAAAACAAATTACTTGCGTGGTTTACAATGCCAGAAATTGCTCTGGCACTCGTTCAACCGCCGCGAATCCATCCCTGCACCGGACGCCAGTGCCCAAGCCATCTTCGATCAGGGCCGGGCGGTTGGCGATCTGGCCCAGCGCATGTTCCCGGAGGGCATCGACCTTGGCAAAGCCCTCATGGACCTTTCTCAAGCAGCCATACTGGCACAGCAAGCACTCCAATTGCGCCGACCTCTGTTCGAGGCCACATTTGTCTCTGAACGCGCCAGCGCCCGCATCGACGTATTAGTGCCGGTTGATGCTGGTAGATGGGACTTGCACGAAATTAAAAGCGCGACTTCAGCAAAAGCGGTTCACCTCCATGACCTCGCCTTTCAAGCTCAGGTGCTTCGCGACGCTGGCGTCAATGTCCGTCGTTCCATTCTGGTGTACATCAACAGTGATTACGTTCGGCATAGTGGTGTTGATGTCAACGGCCTTTTCGTGCGGCGGGATGTGACCGACGAGGTTGACGCGCTTCTCGCGGGCGTCGAGCACAGCGTGGAACGGATGATGGAAGTGATTGCTCTCGACCAATGCCCGCAAGTGCCCATCGGCCAACACTGTGATAAACCGTATACATGCCCGTTGCATGACGTGTGCTGGGCACACGTGCCAGAACATAACGTTTTCACACTGGTTCGTGTAGGCGCGAAAGCGGTCAAGTTGGCTGAACAAAATATTCTCGATATTAGACGCATCCCAAATGAGTTCGCACTGACGGCAAAACAGTCGATTCAGAAACAAGCCGTCATCAACAGGCTGCCGTATATCGACAGGCCAGCCGTGGCCTCATTCCTTGCCGAGTTAAAATATCCGCTCCACTACGTCGACTTCGAGACGGTTGGACCAGCGATTCCCTTGTTCGTTGGCACCAGCCCATTTGAAGCGGTGCCGTTTCAGTTCTCGCTGCACATCCAGCAGGCTCCGGGGGCGACGCTGGAGCACCAAAAGTATCTGGCGGAAGGGACTGGCGACCCTCGGCGAGAATTCATGGAACGCCTTCGGGCTGTCCTCGGCCATGAGGGGTCTGTTTTAGTATACAACGCCGCTTTTGAAAAAAGCGTATTGAACAGGTGCGCAGAACGGTTGACAGAATTCAAACCGTGGGTGGCGAGTGTGAAACACCGATTCGTTGACCTTCATTTGCCATTTAAGCGATTCGACTATTACCACCCGGCCCAGCGGGGAAGCACCAGCATCAAGAACGTATTGCCTGCGCTCACCGGCCACAACCGATTACTACGCTGCCTTTGCTTCCGGCTCCTCCCGGAGCAGCGCCCAATCCGAAGACGCCATAAATCCCAGACTGAACGCATTATGCGTGCCAAGAAGAAGAACTGTCCGAAAAATAAAAAGCCTATAATATCAAACTTAAATGAACGTTTCCGATTGATAAACTGCCGGATTTTTGGTAGGTTTTTGGCCATGAAAATGAAATTCGTTTCCTACTACCGGGTGTCAACCGATAAACAGGGCTTGAAGGGGAACGGAATCGAAGCCCAAAAGCAGAGCGTGGCCCGATACCTGAGTTCCCTGGACTGTGAATTGTTGGCCAGTTTTCAGGAAGTGGAGAGCGGAGCCAATAACCGCCGCCCGCAATTGGCGGCTGCATTGCAACTGGCAAAATCTCAGAAAGCCATTTTAATTATCGCCAAACTGGACAGGTTGAGCCGCAATGCTGTTTTCCTGCTGCAACTGCAAGATTCAAAAATCGACTTCGTTTGTTGCGATATGCCAAACGCCGACCGCTTGAGCGTCGGAATAATCGCATTGCTGGCGCAACGGGAGCGGGAGCTAATTTCACAACGGACAAAAGCTGGGCTTGCCATCGTAAAGGCTCGTGGGACTGCTTTGGGGAATCCTCGTCCAGCACTCGCTTTGAAAAAGGCGCAGGAAGCCATCCAGATACGAAAGAAAGACTTTGCCTCAACCGCTCTAACGGCAATTCGAGAAATTCAAAGCACCGGGATTGAGAGTTTGAACCGTATTGCGGATTGTATGAACAAACGGGGTGAGAAAACCGCCCGTGGCGGTGCGTGGACGGCGACGGCGGTCAAACGGTGTTTGGCTTGTGTGGGATGACAGCTAGAGATCATCTATCTCCTCTTTACTTGTTTGGTTCCATCTGAGACTCCAAAAGACGCGGGGGAGTCACACGCGCGTCGGATCAAATCGAGCCATTGTCAAATTTGGTTCCAATCGGCGGCTCCGCCTGCGTGGAAGAGCCATTTTTTAAATCACGGTTTGCGGGTTTTCTTCCAACGCATCAGGGAAGTCGCGTGCGATGGCAAATCTCGTCCGTCAAGCAGCGCCATCGGGAACGTATTTTCGCGTTCTCTGACGCATCGAGCCGGTTTCATTCGGTCTTGCCACCGTGGCGTCTCGCGCCAACGAAAACCCGGTTAGCGGACTCACCGCAACGGAGAGTCGTTCATAGTGCTGGCAAAACGATGCCTTATTCCGGCGAGTAAATTACGTGTGAATTTCACACGCTACATTCCTCTAAATAAGGGAAGGTGTGCCGCTCTGTTGCAGGAAAGCCAGAGCCACAACGCAAAGACGGCCACGGCGAAGCAGAAGCACACTGCGAAAGCGATGGCAATTGGGCTGTCTTTTCGTGGTGGAGGAACAACCCCTGCTTTCATTCTGTCGGAGTAAGCCATCACCTTTTCATAATCAGGATCGCCTGGTTTTGGGGCCGCTGGACAAACGCAGGGTGGGCCTTTATGGACATGCACTGAGGCCATTGGGAGTTCCTGCCTTCGAGTCAGGCTTGAAAGCTGGCTGTTCAGCCGAAATCACCGAGATTTCTCTCGCTCGAATCCTGGGTCAACAAAATCTTCCCAATCAACTAGGCCCTCAAAAGTGCTTGCCGCCGCAGCCGGGTCGTTATCAAATCCGACCAATTTTTCGATTTGTTCAATTTTTTGCTCAAGTTCCACCGTCCTGCGTCTGATGTCTGCCGGTTTTGGATTTCTCCACAAACACTTCGGCGGGAGGCCCGTCCGCTCACTGAAACGGATTTCCCACATTTTCTGCACGACCCAGCCGACTATCAGCAGAGAAAACAAGATTTGTAATATCATATCCAGGCTCATTCTTGCCTACATCAGCGGCCTACTCTTGTTTTAGCGCGGTGAAATGATATTTTGTTGAACCATCCGCGCTCTCACCGCCAGCCTTCAACAAATTGCCTGCAATGGCTCCGTGCCCAGTATTACCATCTTGATGTTGCACAGTGACATTTCCATTTGAATCGACCATTCCTTTTCCTGTGACCACGACTTGCTGGTTGTTCACGACAGCCGTGCAAGCAAAGTTAATTGCCCCGGAATTAGAAATATCCAGAGTAATCTGATAAGGCTGCTGGACTCCGTTATTTATGCTATCGCCATTTCCAACGTAATGACCCGAAAAATTGTTGCGCTGTTTTTGAATGGGTGCAAGGACGCTTTGCAAACTGTTTACTTCCCCGCGTCGGTATGCCCATGTGATTCCTCGAATTGGTTGACCGTTTTCCGTCCCGGTGTAGTCAACACACAATGCAAAATCCGTCATCCTGCCGGTGAATTTCGCCTGCATTGTTTGGCTCTGAATACTTCCATCAAGTGTCCCGTCTTGTTCTTTCTTTGCAGTCAGCGTCATCTCTGAGGCATCACTCGCTTTGCCCTTTCCAACCAACGTATCGCCTTTCCAACTGGTGTCCATGACGTAAGAACCCACAACCATTCCGTAGGGATAACGAGGGTCGCCATGTGCTTCCACCCAGCCAATCCAGCGATCTTTTGCCAATGAGTGGATTATTTCCGCTGCTTGTTGTAGTTGTTCCAATGGGTCGGCGGTTTGATGTTGAGTGATTAAAAGACAGGCAATAAGTAAATCCCTGTTCGCGACAATGTCGGGATGAGCCGCCAAGAATTGTCCAGCAATGCGTTCCATATTTTGGCGAACTTCACGTCGATGCGAAATTTCAGTTAAGACGGCGTTATGCCTATTCTCCAATTTGCGCGTGTGTGACGCATTGATAATGAGCGCGAGGGCCTGACCAAACCGAGCGCCGCCGTTCGCATCCATATACTGATATGTGGTGTAGCCGTTTCCATTGAAGTTCCCATTAAGTGTTTGGTTTGCGGTGTTATATTGCGCGTTGAAATTCCCGGAATACGCGGTGCTCGCGCTAGTGACGACAAGCCGTGGACTGGTATCAATGGAGGACAATGCGCTTCGATAGTCGCTCTGAATGCCGAGTTCTCGTTCCACACTCGTCAATTCCGCGACCAATTGCGTGTCTGTTAATTGGGAAACGTCTGTGTGACCGTATTGGGTCGTTGTGCAACCGTCTGTCAATAAGATTACCCCAGCACAAATGATTCCCAGAGAAGAACCACCAGTCAGAGATATTTTCATATCATTGTTAAATTGCAGAAGCGACGGAGCATAGCCATACCACGGCACTGCGCATGACTCGGCCAGCTGCGGCGCGTGTCACGCTGCGGCTTCCGTGGTGACGGGTGCACAATAATCGTGTCGGCTTCCAAGACAGCATCCTTCCAATTTCGCGCTCCAAATGAGCGCGCGGACTTCACAAGCATTAAACGTGCCAACCGGATAATTCTCAAACGTGCAGAATTCGCACGCGATGAAGAAGACAAGAAAGGCGCGGCAGCAAAATCTAATTGGACGCCGAGTCCGTCAGGCGCGGCTCAAGTCGCATCCGGCAGTCAGTCAGGACGACCTTGCGGGTCGGCTCGCTGGGCAGGGAATTCTGCTTGACTGTAGCGCCATTTCCCGAATCGAAAGTCAAACGCGCTACGTCATGGATTATGAGGCGGCAGCAATCGCCCGCGCTCTAAAAGTTTCGCTTGGCTCCTTGTTTGGCGAGGATGTCTGATTCGAGGCTTCGTAGCTGGCCTTCCGGCACACGGTTAAGACAGAGATTACGACGATGGAGTAAATTCTACACCGTATTTGATCGCGATGCGCTGCAATCGACGGTAGTGTCCAGCCACATTCATTCGATCAAGTTTATGTTCGGCACGCTCGGCTAACCTGCCGTCTTTAAGATAAACCGCCCCAGCGACTTCCACACCGGCGACAATAGCGTTTCCCATCCCGTGGTCAGCGACACTATGGGACAGACTGAACGTAATCAAACCATGCGAGCCGAATATCAGTCGGACACGCGCCATAGTCGATTTTGTCAATCTCGTGCGCATAATGCTTGAAGTCACATATAAGCTGCGCTCCGCGTTCCCCCCGCAGCATCACGGCTTTGGCTTGATTTTGATTCAATAGGCTGACGATCTCCTTTTGGCGGACGATCTCGATGGCAAAACGGGTTCCAAAGAATAACGCAGCCAGAAGACCGACCGCAACAGCTCCGACGATGAGCGTTTTTTTCGCCATATACTACCATTACGGGATGGGTCGTTCAATATTGCAGCAATTTATAGTGGACGTGGGTCGATTGAACACTCGCCAGCGACTTGCGTCAAACATCGGGCAGCGTGCAGGAACGGTTGGATAACCACATAGCTAGTTCCACCTGTGATTCGGTGTCGCGCGAAGCAGCCAACCACCTGTGCCGCCCATAAGTGTTTCCCCATTGAGCAACCACGGAAGCCAGATGGCGAAATCGGCGAGATTGATGACGCGCGTTAGAGCGCGGCCATAAAATGCCGGTTCGTTCCAATTGAACGTGGCTCCATGCCATTCCAGAAGCGGCGCAACGAGCCAAGAGGCATTGAGTCCACCAGCAGCGTCGCGGATTCTTGAAGCCATCGTTTTTAGGGTTCTCAGCTTTTCTGGCGTGAACTCTCCAAAAACCTGCTTAACGATATGGGGCTGATTTGTAAGCAGGCTTTGTCCGTAATCCAGAGCCGCGCTGACCCAATTGACCAAGTCGTTGTCTTCGACGGGGCATTCGTTTTCGCTTTGGACGCCGAATATTGCTAGTTGCCTGTGAAAGAACGGGAGCATTGTCCGCTTTTCGATTGGTGTGATTGGATACTGAACTTCCGCGAGCGCGAGCAACGGGTGATGGAACAGTTCTGTTACGGCCTTGCCTTCGGCATTTGCAATAGAGGGCGCGAGCACTCGAAATATCAGCGAGGTTTTGCTTAGTCCAATGGGCAACGAAAGATGCTCGACGAAATCTGTGAGCCTTGGGTCGAATTTAGCGGTCGTGGCAGCGTTGATACCAGTGACCGAGCAAACGAGCGCCGACTTAACCCAATGCTGATGGTCGGTTTCGCCGAAATTTGGCCCCCAATTTTGACCGAGGATGTTGAAAACCGCGCCGATGTTTTCAATCGTAGCTGGACGCCCGTCGAGCGCACTTGCCAGAGCAGGAAGCCGGTCAACATCAAGTCCGCCCAGCGCCCGTTCAGCGATTTCTTCCGCTTGTTCCGGGAAGCAATTGCCAAAATAAAAACCAGCATAGAATGCGGCAGTGAGCCAAGCCCCAAGCCAGTCGTTCCTGAGTGGGACTTGGAAAACCGCCCCGAGGCGAATGAATGGGAAGATTTTTAAAACCGCGCCCGTCTCAGCCGCCGGTCTCCAAGTGTTCAAAGCCGCCGCGCAAAGCGGATCGTATAGACGCAAGTAGTATGAGCTTGCGCGGTTGCTTTTCTCAGCGGCAATTTGTTCGCTTGTGCGAAAGACTTTCGACGGGCCGTCGGATTCTGGTATCGTCTTCATGCAGCCTCCCTCAATTGAGTTTCGGCGGAGCGCCGAACGTAAATTCCAATGCTCACCGCAAATTGATATGCCGCATCGAGCACCGGGCAGAACGGTTCATGCAGTTCACGAATCAGGTCTTGCAGATTACGTCCAGAGATTTGATGACCGTCCAACGAATCAAATTCAGCGTTGTCGTGAAACTTGATTCCGGGCGGAGGCGTTTGGCCGACACCCAGAACGTGTTTGCAGCGCCCGAAGTTCAGTTTGCCGTCACTGAACAGAGGAGACGAAGCCCCCCGACTTGGCGAGATGATTTCTTTGACATTGGCGGGGTCAATCCAGTTCGCCGTATCGGCGAAATACTGCTCCGCAGCGCACTTGAGGCAAAGCGAAGTGTCTCCCAGGTTAGTCTGATAGCGTTCCCAAGTGTAGTGATCGGCCACGCAGCGTTGGCAATGATCGCACTCGAAAAAACCGTTACTGTCCGCCCCTTGGTCGAAGCACACATCACAAAAGTGTGATACACCTTTAGGGTCGTCGCTGAATATGTCGAACCATTTCAGATGATGGGTGGAAGGCTTGCCGCAATTTTCACAGTGATGCTTGCGGCTGGTTTTCAGATTTGTCTCGCGCTCGATTTTGCGGCGATTGTCGGCAGCGTGAGCATTTAACAATTTGATGTCGGGGAGTGACCACATGGCTAAACCTTCCTCTGGTTAGAGTTTGCGGAAAGCAGTCCGTCACCAGACGCAAGCTGAACGATTTCCGAAACGAAACGGTGTTCAATCGCGAGCGCATCGCCGAGATATTGATGGTCGCAATCGGGCGGGCAGTGAATCTGCAACCACTCTTCTGCCCTGTTCGTCAACGGATGAAACAGGGAAACAGTTCCATGATTTGAAATAGCAAAATCTGGGACAGATTTCGCGACTGGCAGGGGGGTATTGGAGCAAGCCTATTCGCTCGCAGCGCTGATGTTTTCATTAGTGTGTTTTGTCAACACACCGGGAAGCACGACAAAAAAACAGCCATCCTCAATCGGGATGGCTCTGCCGTTGCAGATTTGTTTGAGAGCTTTTTGCTCTCCGCATTTGACAGGATTCACTCGAACCCCATCAGACCACCGTGCCTACTGCGGGCCGGATGGTGAGATGTCGCTACGGACATCTGCTCCCGATGCTGATGGTAAAGACATTCGCCGTCAGAGAACGTTCAAAATATTGTGGAGTGTTTGCGATGCACGCACAGGAATTCGACTCTTCAAATTTTCCTGACAATTCCTGACAGTCAACCTTCGTGAAAACTGTATTTCGCTTCAGGCAAGGCAAAAATGGAAAATGCGATTTTGCCCTGTATTCATGCGGTATTTCAGCAGTTTTTGCGAAAACTCGTGATAGAGATTTCTGGGTTCAAGTCCTGTCGTGGGCACCATCAGATTTCTCCCAAAGTACGGCAGCTTCAATTTTCAGTCCTCCTGCGTGGTAACGTTGGGCCAGTACAGTTTCAGATGCGCAACGCCACCTTAGAGATCACCGTTCGATTCGAAATTCGACATCTCTGTCTGACAGTTCGTGTTTGTCTGATGGCTTGCGATTATCTTTTGCAGAATTATTCATCGATTCGCTATTAGACATGATGTAGCCCGCCGTCATTTTTTTAAACGCAAGGGTTTATTCAAGAAAGGACCTTTCGGAATTTCCGGCAAATACTCGGGGACGAGCACCTGCAGATCATCTGGAAGGTGACCGGTTGCCTGGCGATATTGTTCCACGGACAGGGACGCAATTACCGCATCACTCAGCGCTTGAGTCCATAAATGGATTCGCATCGCCCTTATTATTGAGGGCAGAATTTCGCAAGAAAGGATATTGACGCGTGTTTCGTTTCCTGTCCCGACAATCCTATTGGTTTCTACTTCCGATGCGACAACGTCCAACTCCTCAACTATATCTCGGTTGGATAAGCGAGTACTGGCAGCTTCGATTCCATTGATACGGTCAAGAAAAAAGCCGGCGTCGCGTTGCAAAACTCCCTTAACTCTCAACATTTCGACGCCCGCGAGCATAAGCACACCGCCATGCCCTTCTGCCATGAAATCGGCAATCTGCTGATCCGTTCCTTGAAAGATTGCTAACCACTGGCAGCGTTCTGTAATGAGAGCGCTCCGATCAGCTTTTTCCGCCATCGCCATGATTCTGCTGAGCTTTTGAGAAATTCGGATCAGATCTTCCGAAGGCATTGGCGCCACGTTGATGCATACGCGAATCGCCTCGCAACTGTCGCCCATGATCCGGTCGCGGATAATCATTCCAATCAAGGTTGGTTCTTGTCCGAGTATTTCAGCCATGTGCAGACAGGCGAGAATTGATTCCACTGCCTTTTTTGAATCTCCATCATATGCGTATTCGACGCTTTCGAGCGCTAAAAGATGGGCGGCGCGCCGAATTTCCGGAAGATGTGGAAGCAGTGCTTGAAGACCGTCAGAAAGCTTTATCGGGAAGAAACACCGTTCGTAAGCCATGCCTTCGTGCAGAAGTCGCAACGATTCGGTGTTGGTTCGAAGGCACGACATAACAACGGTTCGTTGCCCAATTGATGCCATCGCTTCGAGATGAGGCAGTGGATGTCGTGTTTTTTGCGCTGCAAAGGACTTGGAATCCATCAAGGGTAATTCACCTTTGGACATTGCTCCAAAGGCCCTCTGAAAATGCTGAAATGCCGTCGGCGTCGCTCCAAGTTCGTTGTACCGGCGATCACATTCTGCAAGCGTGAGCGGCTCGCCGGCAGCTCGCAATTGAGCAAGTTCGCGCGTCATCTCTTCAGGCCATCGATTCCTCGCGCGCACAATCCAGCCGCCGAGCAACACCACGGCGCAAACGAAGATTGCAATGAATGCTCTTCTTGACAATAGTCTGTGCCGTTCTGTGTCCGAGGTCGTCATGCTTGCGTCACACAAACAATTGGATTCTGAACAGGAGACATATTCTCGCTGAGGAAATTGGCAGAAAAGATACAGGTTCGTCTCATTCGCGGTTCAAATGCCGACAATACAACCTCTACGCCAGTATTTCCGTCACAACTTTTCCGAAAACGTCCGTCAATCGATAATCGCGACCGCTGTAACGGTAGGTGAGACGTTCGTGGTTGATCCCCATCAAATGGAGGATCGTGGCATGAAGGTCATGCACGTGAACTTTATTCTCGACAGCATGCCAGCCGAATTCATCGGTGGCGCCGAACGTCATGCCGCCTTTGATGCCACCGCCGGCGAGCCACATCGTAAATCCGAACGGATGGTGTTCCCGTCCATCGGTTCCCTCGGCAGTCGGTGTGCGACCGAATTCACCGCCCCAAACCACCAGAGTGTCATCAAGTAAACCCCGCGCTTTCAGGTCCTTTAAAAGTCCGGCGATTGGTTTGTCAACAGCCGCGCAATTATTGGGCAATTCCACATGAAGCCCGCCGTGCTGGTCCCAGAGTTGGCAACTTGTCCGTTTGGAAGTCGTGGTGTGATAGACCTGGGTCATTCGCACGCCGCGTTCGGCCAACCGCCGCGCCATCAGGCATTGTTTGCCGAAAGTTTCGGTCATCGGCTCATCAAGCCCGTAAAGCTTTTTCGTTTCCGGCGACTCCTGCGAAACGTCAAATGCCTCCGGCGCGCGCGCCTGCATTCGGAACGCCAGTTCAAACGATTCGATTCGGGCGCTTAACCGGCTGTCCTCTTCGCGCTGTTTCGCGTGGATGGTGTTGAGCTGCTTGAGCAGATCAAGTTGCTCACGCTGTTGCGTCGTGGACAGGCGCGGGTTTTTGAGGTTCGCAATCGGATTCTTCAAATCCGACACCAGCGTTCCCTGATACGACGCCGGAAGAAAACTCGAACTCCAGAGCGGCGCGCCCTGGGCGGGTTGCGCGGGACTGATCACCACGAATCCCGGCAAGTCCTGATTCTCGCTGCCCAATCCATACAGAAGCCACGATCCCAGGCTTGGCCGCGAGAATGCCTGCTCGCCGGTGTTCATCTGGAGACAGGCGCCGTTGTGATTGATGTTGTCCGCCACCATCGAGCGAATCACGCACAAGTCATCTACGCAGGTGGCAATGTGAGGAAAGAGTTCGCTGACAGCCGTTCCGCTTTGGCCGTATTGCTTGAACGACCACGGCGACTGCAACAGGTTTCCGGTTTTGGTCCGCTCAAGTTTCGGCTTTTCAAACGGGAGCGGTTTGCCGTTGTCCTTGGCCAAACGCGGTTTGGGATCGAAGAGATCGACGTGCGATGGCCCGCCGGACATGAACAGGAAAATAATTCGTTTGGCTCGTGCGGGGAATTGCGGAGGCTTGACGAGTAGAGGATTGGTTTGCGTGCCGTCCGCTGCGAGCACGTCTGTGATCAAATTTTCCGCAAGCAACCCGGCAAGCCCCAGCATCCCGAATCCGCTGGCAAAGCGGCGCAGCATTTGCCGCCGACTCATCAGCAGCCGTCCACCGACAAGGGAATTCGGGCCGAGCATATTCAGATTTTAACCCGCCCGTGACGAGAATCAAGCGCAACTAATTTAATCCACATAGATAAACTCATTCGCGCAAATCAGCACCTGGCAATATTCCTCCCAGGCATCTCTGTCTTTTGCATCAACTCGCGCGCGCGCCAGCCATTGCTCGCCAATTTTAATTTCCTGTTTATTCGCCGGGCGACTGTAAAGAAGTTGGTAGAGCCATCCGATTCGCTTCCGGTCGTTGGCCGGGGCGTCCTTCAACAAGCGATCCGTCAAAGCTTTGGTTCTCGCCATGACAAACGGATGATTCAGGAGAAACAACGCTTGCGGAGCCACCGTCGAATCGATCCGCTTTTCTGCAATCGTATTGGGATCGGCGGCGTCAAACAAAAATTGATACGTGGCACGGTCGGAGCGCACAGTCCTGACGTACAATGTGCGTCGCAACGTGTTCAAATCAGGCAGCGCCTGACCGCCGAAACCAGCATCCAATTCACCAGTCGCGCTCAGTAGCGAATCGCGCAATGCTTCCGATTCCAACCGGTGCCGGTTCATGTGCCCGAACAGAAGATTGTCCGGGTCCGCCTTGAAAGTTGCGGGCGAAGGAATGGTGGATTGCTGGTACGCCGCCGAAAGCATGATGGCGCGGTGCATTGCTTTAATGGACCAGCCGGATTCCACGAAACGATGCGCGAGATAATCGAGCAATTCTGGATGCGTCGGCTGAGTCCCGAGTTTGCCGTAATTATTTGGCGTCCGAACAATTCCTTCGCCGAAATGATGTTGCCAGATGCGATTCACCATGACCCGCGCTGTTAGCGGGTTGTCGGGACTGGCGACCCAATTTGCCAATTGCAGCCGACCGCTTCCTTCCGTGATGGGCTTCTGATCGTCGCCTGCGAGGAGCCGCGGGAAACGTCTCGGCGCGACTTCACCCAGGCGGTCATATCTGCCGCGCATGTGTACCTTGACGTCGTGAATTCCCGCGTGAGGACTTTCCGGCACTCCGCCTTCCTGAAGCCCATTGGCACGCATGAATGGCGGAGGAGGACTTTTCTGAAGCGACGAGAGTTCGTCTTTTTCCCTGGTGATAATTTGTTGGGCTTCAGATGGGAAATTTTTCTCGATGTTCTTTGCGCCGTTCCAGAACGGGCCGTGCGGAGATGTCAGGTCTCCGTAAAGTTTGATGACGGTGGCATTCGTTCGATCCGACCACAGTAACGCGCGCTGCAATTCCATTGAGGCGTCTTCCAATTCCTTTTGAGAGCCACGGTCGTTGGCCGCGTCAAACCATTTTGCCAGGATTGAGCCTGCCGCTGGTTCTCCACTTGGACGGTCACCTGCCATGTCATAAAAACGCCAAACCGCCGAGTGTCCCTGCGTGTCGGGATACGGATTCGGCGCAACGCTCGCGGAAGCGATCACGTCGCTCGCCAGGTTCCACGGATGTGTGGGATTTCCTGCATCTGTCACTTCGAATTCCACTACCGTTGTGTCGCATGAGTATTCCGCTTTTGGGAGAACGATGAGGCTCAATGTTTCGCCTGCGCTGATTTTGACATCCTTGAGATTCTGCGCGGATTTGCCTTCACTGAAATCTTGTTTCCCGCCGTTGGGAATTGCGCCCGATGCGATTTCAGTTGTCCCGCGCTCGCCCTGCAATTCAAGTTTCCATTCGATTCCGTCGCCGCAATTTGGATCGGCATCCACCACGCGCCCCTTGATTTCAATCGTGCCTGTGATCGGGCTTTTCCAGGCGGCGGCAACTCCTCCGTTTGGCGATGGATGAATCGCCACGCTTCGAGCGGGCATCGTGATCGTGCTAAATGCGACCATTTGATCCGTGGCGTTAATCACGCAGGATGGCGTATCCGCATTGTTCGCGTTGTGCAGGAGGTGCAGACCGGGATTGCCTTTGAAGCCGTGCGTCACCTGCGACAACAATTTCGCATCGCCAAAACCAAGATAACTCACCCAAGCCTGAAGCAACTCAGATGATGGACGAAAATCACCCGGCAAAATTTCGGCGAATGCAGCAACGTCCATTTGCGATTTATCCGGCAAACGATTCCGATAAGCAGCGGCGGCCATGAGGTAATTTGCGGATTGAGACAACATGTCTTTGGCGAGTTGCGCGACTTGTTCATCTGTGGCGGCGGCGATTTGTTTTTGCAGTTCGGCGATGCGGGCTTCGCGTTTTTCGCGGCGGGCGAGTTCGGCTTTCGAAGCGAGCGGGATGAAGAGGAGGTTTTCGCCCTGACCTTTGGGCGTCAGTTTGGGGATGATGTGGCTGCTGAAGAAGATTCCTGCGAGCGAATAGTAATCGGCGGTGGGGATTGGATCGAATTTGTGGTCGTGGCAGCGTGCGCAGGCGAGCGTCAAGCCTAGAAAAGCGCGTCCGGTGACATCGACTTGATCGTCGGCGATGTCAGTCAGAATTTTATCCTTGTCAGCATCGCCGTTGCCCCAGTTGCCGATGGCGTAGAGGCCAGTGGCAATGATGCCGTTGGTGTCGATTTGCTCTGGGTCTTTGGGCTGGAGGAGGTCGCCGGCGATTTGTTCGCGGACGAATTGGTCGTAAGACATGTCGCTATTGAAGGCGTTGACGACCCAATCGCGATAGCGGTAGGACTCGGAGATGTCGCCTTCGCCCCCGGCGCGGGCGTCTAGGGAATCGGTGTAGCGGACGACGTCGAGCCAGTGGCGGCCCCATCGTTCGCCGTAATGGGGCGAGACGAGGAGGCGATCGACGACTTTCGCGAATGCGCCCGGGGATTTGTCCGCGAGGAAATCAGCGACTTCCTTGGGCATTGGCGGCAGACCGATCAAATCGAATGTGGCGCGGCGAATGAGGGCGCGTTTATCCGCCGGAGGCGCGGGAGCGAGGTTTTTGGCTTCGAGTTTGGCGAGGATGAAGTTGTCTATCGGCGATTTGGTCCATCGGCGTTTTTTTATTTTTGGCGGCGCGGGGTCGGCGGGTTTGTGAAAGGCCCATTGTTTTCGGGCGGCGGCGAAATCGTAGGGCGGCTTCGGAGCGCTCGCGGCGGCGACGGTATTTGTCGCGATGCGCGGGTCGGGAGCGCCCATTTTTACCCAGGTGACGAGGTCGGCGATCTGGCTTTCGGGCAACGGGCCGTCTTTAGGCGGCATTTGGAGGTCTTTATCTTTGTAACGAACGGCTTTGATGAGGAGGCTTTTTTCGGGGTCGCCAGGAACGATGGCGGGGCCGGTATCGCCGCCTTTGAGCAATGCTTCCTTTGTGTCCACGAGCAGGCCGCCTTTGACTTTTTCGCTGGCAGCGCTGTGGCATTTGTAACAGCGATCAACGAGGACAGGGCGGATGCGGGTCTCAAAAAATTCGGAGTCATCTGCGCGAACGGCGCACGTCAAGAGAATGCCAGCGGATAAGCCGAGCAGGCAGAGCAAGCGCGTTAAGACGTTTTTGAACATGGTTGACTCAGAAGCCATTATGAACGCGCGAGGGGATGTTGACAATGGCTGTTTATACCGCTTTACCTCTTGCACTGGCACCCCTTGTCAACTGGGCAAATGAGGATACTCTACCAGAATGAAAATCCAGGAAGACGGAATTTTGAGCACTGACACCTTCCCCGGCCTGGCGTCATTCTATGCGATCCTGTTCATCACGCTTGTCTTTGCTTTAGAATTGCCCGCTCAAACCATCGTTTCCAATTTGGACGGGGCTGGCTTCACCGCAGTGGCACAGGCGGGAGGGACCGTAACATTTGCAACGGACGGTGTCATTGTGCTGACCAATACGATAACGCTCCACAACGATGTGGTTCTGGATGGAACGGGACATTCGGTGACGATTTCGGGAGGAGGGGCAGTTCGACTTTTTGTACTGCCAGTGGGATATCATTTGACGCTGCGTAACTTAACACTGACGCAAGCGTTCGTCGGAGGATGCGGTGGAGCGATTTTTTCGCAAGGCTTCCTGAACGTAGAGAACTGTAATTTTGTCAGCAACACGGTTACTTACCCAAACAACGAGTACGGAGAACTCGACGGCGGAGGCGCGATTTACAACGCGGGGGCGTTGACTCTCAGCAACTCGACTTTTCTCGGAAACTCCTCCACAGGAGGGGCCATTGGGCCTGGGATCGCAAAAGGAGGAGCCATCTTCAATGACGGGGGCTCATTGAACCTGGCCGATGCGGTTTTTACGGGTAATAGCGCAACTGGCCAACCTGGGGCCTATACTGTCATTTGCAGAGGTTGTCCTATTTATCCTTCCATTAGCGGAGGCGGTTCGGGAGGCGCAATCTATAGCACCGTAGGGACTGTGCTCGCAAGCAATCTCCTCATTGCGGGCAATAGCGCCATTTGTCCCACTCCCACTCCTGGGGAATCTGTCGACAATAACGCTTCACCAGCAACTGGTGGCGCGGTCTGCATTGAAACCGGCGACGCGTTGTTTGCAAACTGCATTTTTTCAAATAACCTTGCGTCCATTGAACCCGGTTCCCAAGTCACCGCGCCCTCCGCGGGAGGGTCCGTTTACAACGCAGGCTCGCTGGTTCTTTCCAATTGCGCGATTCTTGACAGTGTCGCCGACAATGGATCCAGCGAGGGCGCAACAGGGGGCGGCGCTTATAATTCCGGCGCATTGCTGCTTTACGGCACAATGATCTCAGATAACAGCGTGGGGAGCGTGGCGTTACCTGGATTGGGAGGCGGAATTTTCAACGCGGGTTCACTGCAGATCAAGGGTTGCACGGTTTCAAGTAACAGCGCAGACGGGGGTTCAGGCGGAGGGATTGGCAATAGTGGCATAACCAGCGTCTCGAACACGACAGTTATCAGCAGCGGTTCTTTTGGGACCAATACTATTGGCATTGGCATTTACAATTCAGGCGTGTTCCTAGCCGACAGTGCAAGTTTCTTAATGGGCATCCCAGCAGCTAGCCCCGGCTCCAGCTTTCGATGGGAGCTGGACGGAACGAATATACAAGGGGCTATATCGAACACGTTAAACCTGAAAACTATTCAGTTTGCCCGAAACGGCGCTTACAGCTTGCTGATGAGCAACTCCACTGGGACGGCGACCAACTTTTCCGAAATTTTGAACCAGCCTGCGACCAATGCGCCGACCTTCACTTTACAACCTATCGGCGAAACAACGAACGTCGGGGCTCACGTGAAATTCCAGGCTGTCGCCGTTGGCTTTCCGGCGCCCACTTATCACTGGCGGTTTAATGGGAAAAATCTGGCTGGTGCCACGACAAGCGCGCTGACATTGAGCCCGGTCAAGGCGAATCAGGCGGGCAACTATTCAGTCCTTGCGTCCAACATGTACGGCGCGATCACGAGCCAGGTTGTGGTCCTGACGATTGAGGAAACAAACCTTGTTCCAGGCATCGCGCAAGTCCAACCACAGAGCCAGATCGCGCCTGCTGGAACGAAGGTGGTTTTTTCAGCGGCGTCTCCTCATGCAGGAGTGTCCTATCAATGGCTGAAAAACGGGGCGCCTTTAGCTGGCCAGACAAATTCCAAAATTAATCTGGCAAACGTCAGCGCAAAGGATGACGGCGCATATAGTCTTCTGCTGAGAAGCGGAGATGAAACCTTGACTGGCGGATCAGCGTTTTTGAGCGTCATTACCGGCCCTCCAAAGATCATTGCACAGCCTCAGGACGCCTCGCTTGCAGATACAGGGCCTGCGGTTCTCTCCGTCGGGGTCGCTGGTGGCGGCATCGCAAATCCGCCGGAAGTTGTTTCGGGCAGGCTGCAACTGTGGCTTAAAGCCGATGCCGGGGCGGTCATTGCCGCCAATGGGCGTGTAGTCCGGTGGCAGGACCAGTCCGGCAATAACAACGATGCAATCCAAGCGAACACCAACGCTGAGCCATCCATCGCGTATCCTTCATCTCTTGGTGGAATAGCCGCCATCAGGTTTAGCGGCGCACAAAGTCTGCCTAATGGCGAATATCTTGCGGGAAGTGGCACGGTCGGCACCCTGGGAGATATGACTACCTTCATGGTTTATGACGTCAGCACCAGCGCAATTCCTTATCAAGTGGCGTTTTTCACGGGGGTCCCTGCCGGCGTGAGCGCCGGAAGTGGAGACGATCTGGTATCCGGAGAAATGGCGTTCACAACTTGGGGTCAGACCTTTAACTCGGGTTATCTCGTTCCAACCAACACGTACCGAATATGGAGCGACCGCATTTCGGGAAATGAGACGATTCTCGAGTTTTTTGATGATACGCTTAATACTTCATCGGATTTCAAGCTTCCGTTTAATCCGCAGGCGCTGCCCGGATCAGGTTATTACATCGGTGGTGTCGATCCGACGCTGCCAAATGTCGGTGCCGGATACAATTTTGCCGGTGATATTGCGGAGTTAATGGTCTATGAGGGCGCTCTTGGCGAGTCCGACCGGATGGCTGTCGTGAATTACCTGAAGGAGAAGTATTATCAGATCAATCCTGGAGGGGTCAGTTACCAATGGAACTGCAACGGAACGAATGTAGCCGGCGCGACGAATGCCACTCTCGTATTTGCAGCAGGTCAACCGGCGCAAACAGGCGTTTACAATGTTGTTGTCAGTAATCAGTTTGGGGAGATCGTCAGTTCCAACGCCACCTTGAGCATTAGTCCGTCGAGTCGGTTTATCTCTGTCCTCGACGAAAACTCGTTGGCTTTGGCGCTGGAGGAGGGCGGGCAGATCACCTTCACAACTAACGGTACGATTTTGTCGACTAGCTCAACCACGCTGCTTTCGGATGCGATTGTTGACGGCACCGGCCACAGCATCACGCTCTCAGGAGGCGGTGCGACGCGGCTTTTCGACGTGCCGGAGGGAGTCACACTGACCTTGCGCAATCTAACGCTCGCGAACGCCGCTGGAGGAGCGCTCAGCGTGGAAGGAAGCCTGATCTTGGAGAATTGCGTCTTAACGAACAATGCCGGCGTCGCCGGTGGGGCGATCCAGAACACGGGGCAGTTGTCCGTAACGAATTGTCTGTTTGTGGGTAACTCGGTGGTCGGAGGCAATCCCGCGTGTGGTGGCGCGATATGGAACAGCAATGGAGTTGTGCGCCTCAATGATGTGATCTTTTCGAATAACTATGTGGCAGGTTCTGGTCCGGGCATTAGCTATATTCAACAGCCACCTCCGGCGAATGGAGGAAATGGATGTGGCGGCGCACTATTCAGTACAAATGGAGAGGTTTGGGCGGTAAACGTTTGTTTAATCAGCAACACGGCAAGTTGTTTAGGTGGACCTGGACCCATCCAATATTTCAAAGAGGGCACGCTCGGCGTGCCGAAGGGCGGCGCGGTGTATTTTGCAGGCGGGACTTCTGTCTTTGCCAAAAGCATGTTTTCCAATAACGCGGCGCTAGGAGCTACCAGTGGCAGCGTAGTTCCAGGAAGTTCCGACGGAGGGGCTATTTTCAATTCCGGTTCTATGATCATCACTCAATCCGTATTGGCACAAAACACAACAATCGGCGGAGCGTCGGAAGTGAGTTGTGGGCCCAGCCAAGGTGGGGCCATATACAACTCAGGCAACCTACAAGTTCTTAATTCTTTCGTTTCCAACAATACCGCGACGGGAGGTACAGCGAGTAGTGACACATATGGTTCTAATCCTGGTCTTGGTGGAGCTCTGTACAACACTGGTAATATTTTGATTTCCGATTCAGTAGTTTCAAGCAACGCCGCGATTGGCGGTTATTCATTCGTGTCGTTTGTTGAAGTTGCACTCGCGGGAGATGGAGACGGTGGTGCCATATACAATGCCGGCAGCGCGACGATATCGTCTTCGTCCATCTTCGCGAATACCGCGCTCGGTGGAAATCCAGCCGCTTCTACGGGTGACCTCCAGCCTCGATACGCCAGCGGCGTTGGTGGCGCCATCGCAAATTTGGGGGTAATCCAGCTTTCCAACGTTCCCCTCTCAAACAATGTTGCCAGCGGAGCAATTATCGACGGAGAGACCATCTACAACTCCGGCGCGTTTTTGACCGATTCCAATACGGTCGTCGTTCCGAATTCCACTGGATCGCCCCCTCTGGTTTATGACTGGCAGCTCAACGGAATCAAAATCGCTGGAGCGACGTCCTCAACATTCAACTTGACTAATGTTCAATTCGCAAAGATAGGAACTTACACCCTGCTCATCAGCAACTCCGCCGGCCTAGTTACTAACTTCGTTGAAATCTTTAATGAACCGGCAACTAACGCTCCTTCATTCGTCCTGCAGCCGGCCAGCTTGACCACAAATCTGGGCGCCACGATTGATTTCGAGGCCGCTGCCATTGGTTTTCCTGCGCCAGTTTACCAATGGCTTTTTAAGGGGACCAATATTGCCGGGGCGACAAATAGCGCCCTCGTCTTGACGAACGTGCTGCAAAACCAATCGGGCATGTACACTGTTACCGCGAAAAATTACCTCGGCTCTGCTACAAGCCAGCCTGCAATGCTAACCGTCGAGGGCGAACTTCTTTTGACAACCTTTGAGTTCGGGACCAATGGATTCAATCTCACTGCAGAAGCAATGCCAGGACAAAATATAATCATAGAATCTTCCACGAATCTTTTGGACTGGCTGCCGATTCTAACCAACACGTCGCCCCTGACCTTCATTGATACTAATGGGCCGGAAAGTCGTGCCCGCTTTTATCGCGCCGTGGTCGCCCCTTAGCCGATTGGACCCCTCGATCAAAAGGCAAAAGATATGGTAACAAATCGCGATACTAGTTTTCTCTTTATGAAAATTCTGTTTAATTTTAGGAGGTGGTGGGTTTTGGGGGGTGGCAGGCTAATCCCAGATCCGGCCTTATCCAGAAGTGTGGTCATGAACGCATCGAAGGTCGGGTTTCGACATTTGGATTGCGCGGAACGGTATCGGAAAGAGCGGAATGTGGTGGAAGCGTTGCAGAGTAGGCACAATATAATATAAGAGCCACTCCGCAAGGCGGATGCTACCGCACTTCAATTTGAGGCGGACGCCTCGGCGAGGCGTCCCTACCATGAATTATGTGTGACGGTGCAGTGTGCGAAAATTGATGAAAACTACAGATGATATGGAAGGCGGGGGTGGGGAGCGCAAGGTGGCTTGCGGCGGAATTTTTGTGCGCAAGGAATGTTGGAGGCTTTCTTATAAAGGCTGGGTGTTGGGGTTGGGGTTGGTCGTCTGTTTTGTATTGTTCTTAAGAGGATTCATCTATGGGTTTCTGGCGATCAATGAACCGATTGAGTCTGATTGCGTCGTGGTGGAAGGGTGGCTAACCCGCGACGCGATGACCAAGGCAGCGCAGTACATTCAAACTCACAAGATTCATCGTGTGTTTACGACGGGTGTAGATGCCCGGGAGGTGTGGGAAACTTTTTCGGGAGAAACTTACGCAGATTTGGGGAAGGAGCATCTGGCGTCGTTGGGCGTGCCAAAGGAGGAGATCACAGCCGTGCCCTCGCACGAGCTCAGAAGAGATCGGACATACAATTCGGCTTTGGCCCTGCGGGAATGGTCCAAACAGCATGGGAATTCGTTGGTTTCCTTTAACCTGATTACGGAAGGGCCTCATGCAAGACGCTCTCGGTTGTTATTCAAACGGGCGTTGGGACCTAAAATAGAATTTGGCGTCATTTCAATGGATCCCGTCGTTGATGAGACGACTGGGTGGTGGCAGTCCAGCGCCGGGATTCGGGAGGTTTATTTCGAGTGCATTGCGTATTCATACGTGGCGCTCTTTTTTCATCCTCCCGCGCCGTGATGCATCTGTTTTGAAAAGGCGGGCTGCAGTGGATTGTGGCGCGGAATTACCCACCTACTGATATTTGGGCGGTGGCGGTCGTTGGTAAGGTGTGGGAAATTGAAGGGTCTCGCTTGCGCCCGAATCAAACGATCAGGAAGAGATGGTTCGTCGTTGTCTTTGCGAGCAATTTATCGTTTGGTGGGAGGTTAAACAGCAAGGGTTGGCAGTGGGTTGACGGATTTAGCACGCGTCAAATATATGAGCACGAATCACGACACCGAACTTCGCTTTAAGAAAATTCCGTTTAATTTTAGGGGTGGCTCGATGCCGGCTTTGGGGTTTGGCACGTTGTTCCCAGACCTCGTCGTAACCAGGAGCGCGGTCACGAACGCGTTAAGGGTTGGGTTTCGACATTTTGATTGCGCGGAACGGTATCTGAATGAGCATGAGGTAGGGGAGGCGTTGCAGGGAGAAATCGCCGCTGGAGCCGTTGCGCGTGAGGATGTTTTTATAACCACGAAGTTGTGGAACACGAATCATCGGCCGGAACGTGTTGGGCCGGCGTTTGACGCGAGTTGCGAACGGGGCGCATCTCAGTTTCTTGCAGGGTAGTGTAAGCTTTTGGCATGAATTCGACTTGCATTGATGCTGTCCCTTCTCGATCCGATCATGTTCCGGCGTCCGAACCGCTGGTGGTATTAGCGGCGCGGGCTGGTTGTGCCTT
>DASXZW010000076.1:0-3824 GCA_036501665.1 Verrucomicrobiia bacterium | reverse complement strand
CTTCTCATCATACCAATTTTCACACCATTCCCACACGTTTCCGGTCATGTCCAGGGCGCCGCATTCCGCCTTTCCGGACGGGAACAGGCCAACCGCGCTGGTGTGATTGATGCCAGTTTGGTAACAATTGCACTTCTCGGCCAGTTCTTCCGTGGAGCTTTCGCCCCAGGGATAGGTTCTTCCATCCGCTTTGCTTTGTGTCGCATTCCAACGCGCCGCCTGTTCCCATTCCGCCTCGTGCGGCAGGCGAATAACCAGCTTCAACTTCGTCGAAAGCCAGAGGCAGAAGGCTTGAGCTTCATGCCTGCTGACCCCCACGCGCGGATGATTTGGCGTCTGATATGTCGCTTCGTAATCCTCAGGCCCGCTGATGTCGTGCTCTACCCGCCAAGTCCAGCCCTCATTCGTCCACCAGTCCTCACAGTCGTATCCTTTGTCATCCACAAAAGCTTGATACTGCGCCACTGTAACCGGATAGCAAGACATCAGATAGGGGGTTTTGATGTTATCCTTGTTTTTCTTATTGCGGCATTTAAACGCCCCCGCAGGCAATAGTTCGGTTCGGAAGTTGAGATCCGGAAAGTTATCCTTGCCCAGACCGACGCCCGATCTTGTATCGCCCAGCTTTCCGATGGCTGCCCCGGCCATCGCCCGGATCGGAGGGGCATATGAACCGTCCCGCATTTCTACGAGCCGCTCCCGCAAATTCTTGACGGTGGTGGTCACGTCCGGCACGTCCATGTCCGACCACTTCTCGATGCCGGTCACGCGAGCGACATCCGCCGCCAATTCGAGATTGGCCATAGTCCTACCGTCTGCTGCGACTGAACCGGGTGTCAATGCTGAAACAAAGCCCCGCACAGGATCGAGGCGGCGCCCAACGTGGACGAGGTGTCCCGCAGCCCAAACGATTGCCACTTGGGCATCGCCACGCTGGTCATCCCAAAGCCTCAACGCGCGCTTATGGAAAGACTTTTCGGACTCCGGCCAGGGATCGTCATTAGCGAGGTGACAACCGGCCAGGAATTCCTCGAAACGATACGCGAATTCAAAATGGATGCCATCTAATGAGTGCAACAGGCCAGCTCGGTCACGGAGCGCCCCGATGAGCTTCTCCACCCATTCTGGCGTTGTGTCGTCCGTCAAAAACAAGTTTTGGCGAAGAAGACTATCCTCCACTTGACGGTCGCCTTTGTTCGCGCGGGCTTTGCGAGTTAGGAACGCAAGGCGCTCCATTCTCAAGCGCAGCACCCGAAAGCCGTCGGGAATCTGCTCTAAGATTTCGGCGAGCTCCAGTTTCCGGGCGTCCTCTTTGGCCGTTGCGCCCCGTTTCCGCGATTCCTCGATTACGCCGGTGACCAGCGCATCCAACAACTCGGCGGCGGTGTTGGGCAACGGTTTTGCTGGGCGATGCAGGGCCGCCATGGCCGTTAAGAAGAACGGGTTTCCGGCCATTTCTTTCAATGGTTCCCTGCGGATCGCATCGACCAAAGTCGCTTGGCAAATCGCCCCTTCCTCCTTTTTGAATTGCGTGTCCCGCTCGACTAACTCATCGTACCAGGCGTTGATAAATTTCTTGCGCAAGAAATCAGGCAGAATGTTTATGCGATGTTCAGGCGGGAAACTGGCGAGACGAAACTCAAATTGAGTTGGATCGGACGGCGCGCTCTTCTTTTTCACTTTCCCATACGACGCGACGCGGCAGGTCACGGCGATTCGGCATTCACGGTGCTGCCCCGCCGCAAATGCCTGAATCGCGTTGCGAACGGCCTCAACCTTCGGCCGGGGCACCTCGTCCAAGCCGTCAAAGAGAGCAAAAGCCAAGCCTCGCCTCAGCAATTCTGTAAGGTGATGGCTCGCTTCTGTCCAACTTTCGGCCTCCAACTTGGCGCGCAAATACTTCACGACATCCTCCGATGTGCCTGAGGTTCCGTCGGGCAATTCGGCTGCAAACTCCCAAAGAATGATGCGGAACGGCACGAGCTTTTGCTTGGCGATGATTTCGGGAATGTGTGGGATTTCCGATTTTGCCGCCGTTCCTGATAGCTGGGCCGCGAGGCAAAGGGTCACGTATTGGAAAAATGTCGATTTGCCCGAACCTGGTTCACCGACCAGCACGACACGTTTCTTAATCTCATCACCCTTGGAGCACTCTTCAAAAAGAACCTCTAAGGCGGTAAGATTCTCAGCTCGTTTCGCCTGCTGCGCGGGACCGAGCGCTTCGTTGCTTTCCGCCAACTTTGGGCTTGTAGTCTCCAAATCCACGTAAACACGCGCGAGTCTCAATGAATCCACCACGCCGGGCAGGTTGATTCCGCGGGTCACCAGGGCGGCGCAATGCTCCGCCTGCGCTGTCAGATATCCAGTGTACAGATTGATAAGGGCGTCGTCGGTGAGACTCTCTTCATTTCCAGCTGCCTTTTGCACGGCCCGTTCAACAAACCAGGTCTCGAAGGCTTCGCGCCCAGGAAACGGACTCTTGCCATTCAGCTCTTCAAACTGGTTTTTTAACGCTTCCACTGCCTGTCTGTCATCGTCTTTCTCTGGAGATTCGATTCGATCAAACAGAGCACGCGCAATTTCCCTTGCCAACGTATCGCTTATGCCGCGTTTGTGCCGGAGCGCCGACAAGATATTTGGCGGAAAAGGCTTGCTTTTGAAAGTTTTTTTGACAAGTTTTCTGACCCACTCAAGGAACGCCATGGCGCTGTCTTTTGGCAGGGCTATTTCAGCGCTTATTGTGTCTTTATGACTCATGGCGCAGCCTAATCTTGATTTTAACATAAGGCGAGTACGCAAATCGGGCCGCCGAATCCGCCCAAAATATCAAGCCACCCGCACATTCCAGATAGAATCTGAAGGAAAACTGCCCTGATGGGCGGATTGGTCCGCCGTTTCCGCCATCTAGAGAGAACGCTCAACACCCGATAGGCTTCAACTATGTTTCGCAAGTTCGAGCGAAACAAACGAAAGGAATAGCAAAAATGAAAACAAAAATTGAAGCAGCGGACCTCGAAAAGGCAAAGGGCGGCGACAACGTCAGCGGCAACAGCCGCCAGTCGATCCTGGCGAGTGGCGCGTACCAAGTGAGGCCATCTTCCTTGGCTAGCTCCAATGGCCGGGAGGAAGCCCCTAAATTCGATGGAACATCCTGGCCGGAAGGCTGGTTCGAGGCCCATCTGGCTCGCCAAGCAAGCCAGCCAATGGCCATGTCCCAAACTTTCGAGAACGCCGTAGCGGGTTGCTCCCAACCCAAATCGAGAAATTGGCTGGTCGCGGGAATGCTGGCGGCCTTGCTCTTGGGCGCGCTTGTCTCACGAGCGCTCACCTATTAGTCAATTCAGGAACCACGAGAGGCGAACGGTTCTCCGTTCGCCTTTCCTTTCCACACCCGCAGTGCTACCTCCGTCATCATTGGACAATGGGCATTTCCACTTGGTCCTTGACCCTTTGCTTTTTGTTCATCTCCTGAATCTGCTTTTCCACGATCCGAATGGCCTTGTCGAGCCAGTCCGAGTCGTGACTCATCCGCTCGATTTCAACGGTTGCAAACCACTTGCGGGCGTTCTGCGCTGGTTTCCCCAGCGGCTTAAGATGTCCAGCCCTGACCAGGAACGGCAGATAATAATCCGGCCAGCCGAAAATGGCCGCCGCCGCCTCCATGCCTACGCACGCCGGACGATTGCCATGAAGTTGTTTGTCCGCCATCATGTCAGCCAACCTCCTGTTTGCAATCGGTGAACTGTGCCCGGCGCTCGCCCAATTGCGCCTCATATTCGCGGAGCGCATGACGAATGCGCAGCAGCAAAGCCAGGTCCGCCGCC
>DASXZW010000075.1:0-3824 GCA_036501665.1 Verrucomicrobiia bacterium | reverse complement strand
CTTCTCATCATACCAATTTTCACACCATTCCCACACGTTTCCGGTCATGTCCAGGGCGCCGCATTCCGCCTTTCCGGACGGGAACAGGCCAACCGCGCTGGTGTGATTGATGCCAGTTTGGTAACAATTGCACTTCTCGGCGAGTTCTTTCTCGGAACTTTCGCCCCAGGGATAGGTTCTTCCATCCGCTTTGCTTTGTTTCGCATTCCAACGCGCCGCCTTTTCCCATTCCGCCTCGTGCGGCAGGCGAACCGTTTCGCAAGCCTGTAATACCCCGTGCCTGCGCAACTGACCCGTAAGCCAATGGCAAAAGGCCGCAGCCTCAAACCAGCAGACCCCGACACGCGGATGATTGGGCGTCTGAAAGACAGGATTGTAATTCTCTGGGCCATCATGGTTGTGTCCATCCCACCATTTTTTTGCTTCTGGCAGCCAGTCCCAACAACGCGCCTGCTGGTAACCATTCGGGTCGTTAATAAACGTCTGATACTGCTCCCAAGTGACCGGATAACGGCTGACTCGATAGATGGCTTGGATATTATCCCTTTTCTGCTTTTCCCGACATTTAAACTGCCCAGCAGGCAGCCAGGACTCTTTGGGCTCGAAAACAATGTTTGGAATTCCATTCTTCAGCCCGACGCCGTCCCGCGGGTCCCCCAGACGACCCAGAACTCCGCCCGCCTTGGCGCGTTCCTGCGGCGGCAGGGCACCTTGGCGCAAAAGTTCTGCGAGCCAGCCACCGACGCGCTGGCGGACGACTCTGTATTCTTCGCGGCTCTCGACCGACGCCAGGCCAATTTCTACCAATTGTTCTCCGGCGAGGACGGCGGCGCGCCAGTCCACATCGCCAACGGCGCATGCGCTGGCGCGGTCGTTGTGAGATTGACAATAAACGAGCGCGTCTGACGCGGGCACACCCCTGCCCGGCTTGGCGTGGCGCGCCGCCAGGACCAGGACCTCCCGCCAATGGGCGGGATTTTCGCGGGCCAAATCAGCCGCTTTTGTGGTGTAATCATGCTTGCCCGCAAGCCAGCAAGCGGCCAGATATTCTTGAAACGTTCTATGGGGAAATGTGTATTGCCGCTGGCGGCCACGCTCTCCTTTGCCCAGCAGCAGACCCGCGCGCTTTTCGATATAATCCAGAGCTATTTCGGCCTTTGCGGTGTCCTTGGCAAGAAGAGGCCGGAGCGCGGCAAGGAGATCACCTTCGGGAATATCCGGCACCCCGTCTTGTCTCGTATGTCGTGAATGCACATCAAACGCCAGTTCCTCCATCACTTCACGCAAGTCGTCAATTTTCAGCGTGGGGATGTTCAAGGCGTTCAGCAACCCACGATCAGCGCCGCTGGGTTCATTCCACTTTTGGAGAAGCAGGGTCACAATCTCGTTGTAGAGGTCCGCGCGATCGTCCGGCAGGTGTCCTCGATTTGTCAGCAGCAACGCCATATTCGTAAGCAAAAGAGGGTTCCGGGCAAGACGCTCCAAGCCAGCGAGCTTAACGGCCTGCCGCAGTTCATTCGCCTTGTTTCTGGCATCCGAGCGGTTGATCCATCCTGCGCCCATCAAGGTCTCAAACCACCTTGAAATGAAAACTTCGACTTGTTCCGAATTGAAATCGGCCAGGGTGTAGGCTGTGTGCATTTCGGCGATTTCCGCAGGTGTTGACCCTCTGGGCGAGATATCTGAGTTCTTGAACTCATCCCAGGCGTAGGGACGAGCCGTGAGCAAAAACCGGCAGTGCTCGCCAGCGGTGCGGGCGAAGTCGGCCACTGCCTCGAGCATTCTGGCACGCGTTATTTCCTCACGGGCTTCATCCAAGCCATCGAAAAGGAATAAGGCCCCAGATCTCTGCGCCTCGTGCCTGGGGACTTCCGCCGCCTCCTTCGACCAGCCGTTCAATTGCAGTTCCTTTTCGAGGTAATCCCAAAGGTGCTGCGCACGGCCTTGGAGCAAGTCCGACGGGAGGCTGGCGGCAAACTTGCGCAGAACAACGCGCACGGGAAGCAACGCGCCGGAAATCCACCATTCGCCAAGCCTTTTCAGTGCCACGTTTTCACCCAAGGCGGCTTGGGCGAGAGAGAGGCAGACATAAGTCGTCAACGTTGATTTTCCAGATCCCGGCGGGCCGAGGAGCACCAGCTTTTCATGATTGGCAAGCGCCTCAAGGGCTGCCAGGAGACGAGTTTCTTCACGAGCACCGACCGTCGATACGTCCGATTGATGCGTAAACGGCTCGGCCAACAACGGGTTCTTTAGAGTTTTTGCGGCCTCCAAAGCATCGTGAAGAGTCATTTTGTTGTGCAGGCTGAATGCCAGGTTTACATCCACGTAAACGCTGGTAAGTCCCAGCGGCTTGCGCCCTGGACTTGCGGCTGCGTGTGCAATCGCAGTCAGACTTAGCGGCGCGCACTCCAAAACGAGTTTCTGAAGGTATTCTTTGCGCGGGTCAATATGCGGGAAGACCATGTCAACAAACATTTGCTTGAACGCATCCTCTCCCAAGGTCTCCCACACCTCAATCGGGGCCCTAATTTCGACGCGAAGCTCGCCCCAGAAAGCCGCGACATTTTGGGTCGTTGTTTTAGCGGGGCTTTTGTTCTCGTGGAGATCCCAAAGCGACGCGGCTATCATTTTCGCGCTTTGTGGAGTGATGTTACGATTCAGAGATCGCCTGAGCGAATCCTTGCGTTCCTTGACATCATCCTTTGCCTCTTGCCCATCTTCCGGCCCAAGGCTCGCAATTTGAATATTTTTCGCCTTTAGGAGGTTCTTCACCCGCTGCATGGCTTCATTCGCCCATCTTTGTTGTTCAGGTTTCATACCTGAAGAAACCACGCCGGCGAGCGGATTTCAAGCTGCGTCCGGCGGGCAAAAAAGGACAGCACGTTTGACCCCATCCAAGCTCTCTCAGCAAATGTCGGCTGTTCTCCTGTCCGAATTAGCCCGGCGACGAGATAAACATACATGCCGTAAGGTCATTGCGGCTTCGGCGAACGAGTGAGCTGAAGCCGGTCATGGCCATGACGTTCCTTAACCACTTGAAGTAAGAAAGGAATGTCAAATGACTACTGAAGAAGCGAAGTTTAACGGTGAGCCTTACATCCCGGAAGACTGGTTGAACGCATACTTGGACCGCCAAGCAAGCCAGCCAATGGATATGTCCGGGAGCGCCGGGCGCGAGGAAGCGGGTTGCTCCCAAGCCAAATCGAGAAATTGGCTGGTCGCGGGAATGCTGGCGGCCTTCCTCTTGGGCGCGCTTGTGTCACGAGGACTCCCCTCTTAGCCAATCACAAAATAACACGAGGCGAACGGTTCTCCGTTCGCCTTTCCTTTTAACTTACGCCGTTGAGTGGATAGCCAAGCGAACACAACAGCGGAGGTTCAACAAATGTGCGAAGCGAATTCAAAAGGTCATTGGACAATGGGCATTTTCGATTCTCCCTTGCCTCTTTGCTTTCGGTTCATCTCCTGAATCTGCTTTTCCACAATCCGAATGGCTTTGTCCAGCCAGTCCGGGTCGTGACTCATCCGCTCGATTTCAACGGTTGCAAACCACTTGCGGGCGTTCTGCGCTGGTTTCCCCAGCGGCTTAAGATGTCCAGCCCTCACTAGGAACGGCAGATAATAATCCGGCCAGCCGAAAATGGCTGCCGCCTCCTCGCCCCCCACGCACGCAGGCCGACTGCCATGAAGTTGTTTGTCCGCCATCATGTCAGCCAACCTCCTGTTTGCAATCGGTGAACTGTGCCCGGCGCTCGCCCAATTGCGCCTCATATTCGCGGAGCGCATGACGAATGCGCAGCAGCAAAGCCAGGTCCGCCGCC
>DASXZW010000074.1:0-70690 GCA_036501665.1 Verrucomicrobiia bacterium | reverse complement strand
CCCTTCGCAGCGTTGCTTGAATTCCGTCGCCCGGTCGCCGGGACGAACCGTGCAAAGATACGGAAAAAGTGGCCCAATAGTTGGACGCCGCTTCAATATCGTTTCGACTTCTGACCCAAATCGAATCAGCGCCGGTTTAATGCTGATCGCGCCTCGCGATTTCAACTTCCGGCGCGAATAGCTGATCGTGCGATTCGTCCAGTCCACATCCTCTGCCATCAGGCAGGCCGCGTCGGTCTGTGATGCTCCGGTATGCCAAAGCAGTTCGTAGAAGTCTCGGCGTTCGGCGTTTTGTTCCCGTTGCACGATCGCAGTGTGTTCTTCGGCCCTTGATTGCCCGCTTGCTTTTGAACACAGGCTTGGGCCATTGCAGGCGCGAAATAACCGACTTTAGAAGCCATTCCATGCCGAGGGCGTGATTGTGAACGCGGCGCAAATAAACATTGGAGGACACCTTGCCATCAGCCAGCACCCGGTCGAAGTGTTCCGGGCGCGTTTCGGCCACAGGCAGATTGCGGACACAATCAAAATTCCTGTCCTTGATCGCGACTTCCCAACGCCGCCGGGTTTCATCCGTTTTCTTGGCGACTATGTTTTCCATGACCTCTTGCCAAGTCCGCGTTGCCAACTTGGGATCGGCCCCGTTGAGATAGACCCGCGCCAACGACAGGTTGAAGTGCGGTTGACTTTCCGATTCGTTATGAGCTTGGAGGATGCGTTGTGCCTCCACTTTGTCGTGTGTCTTGAGACTCTTTTGTTCGCCGGTGACTTTGTTTTTGATGTAGAAAACGCCCCAGGGACGGCGTATTAAACCGAATGCTTGTTTCATTGTTTCACTCATGGTTATGAGTGTGAAGCACTCGGCGTCCCTCGCGTAAGCGAGCACTGGACGAGCGGTACCCGAGCAGAGACAGTTTTCTGAACGAGCCGCCAAAGTGGTGAAGATTCCGGTGAAACTCTGACTCCCGGCTCTCAGAAAACCCTGTCAATTAAGGGCTTTTAACTGGAGGCGAGGGTCGGAATCGACCGAATTCGCTCCAGATTCCGACGCTATTGTAGCGGCTCTGAGCCAGATTTCAACGATTGTTTGCGAATGTGGTCTTTTGCAGGGTATTCTGGTTGCTGGAACTTTTGCTGGAACTTAGCACATGAGTGGCTCGTCTCCCAAAACGACTGTGGGCGCTCCGCAAGCGGGTCGACCATTGGAGGAAGATTTTCGGTTTTTCACTATTCCGCCTGCAAATACCCCACCCCAGATTCCCGAATCGATTTGCCGCTTGGGCACCCAGTCTAAGCAATATGCCTCTGTTTTACTTCAGTTGTCCGAGGCCGGAAGCTCGGACGCTACGAAGGCGATGCGTCTCTTTAGAAAAGCTTGCTCCAAACGGGTGAATGCGAATGCGCCAATCAACGCCGTAATGCGAGACGTGTACAAAATGGATGCAGTGCCCCTTAATCTACTCCCCGGTGCTCGTTGGCAACTAGACGATGCAGGACGGCTGTCACTTCAGCTTTTGATTAGGATTTGGTTGGCACGACGCACGCCACATGCCTACTCGGATATTGGCGATTATGCCAGTAGCCTTCCGCAATTTAACGCGGATGGATATTACGAATGGTGGACTTTGGCCAGACTTTTCATCGACCGCATTCTCCGGCGCAAAGACCCTTTAAATATTCCCACACACGCTGTTCCGGTTAAAGACATATCTCCTCGAATAGGGACCAGAGTGTACATTATGGGTAAGCTCCGTCAGCGCTTTAAGAGCTTTGCGAGGAAACTGGGCGATTCTGTTTAAGTGCGATTTCAGCCTCTGGGATTTTCGCTACCGAGCAGACGCGAGGTTTCGCAAATGTATACAACAGTTAAAGCTGTTTTTCTAGGCGGTTCTTCGCTGCACGTTTAGAGTCAGACATGGACACGAATGTTAGTGGCAGGAATTGTTGGCAAGTATTGACAGTCCGTCGTCTTCCGGCCCGACTATCAACAGAACAAACTGCGATGGTGTCCGGCTTTCAAAGTCACGACATCCCTTTGCTTGTCAAGGCCGGATTGCTCAAGCCCCTTGGAGGCGGACCGCGCAACAGCGTCAAATACTTTGCAACGGTCCAAGTGGAGGCGAATTGCCGTGACGCAAGGTGGCTGGATAAGGCAACGAAAGTAGTCGCCCATCGAAACAAACCTTCAACTAAATTTCAAGTCAACAAGGAGGAAGCGGCATGAGTAACCCAACCCGAATTATTTCCGCTGCTGGTTCTACCAACTGCCAACCACATTTGGAAACAACGGTGCTCGTGATTGAATCTTCCGAGAACGCTGATATATCTGAACCAGAATTGCCCCCACCGCACCGTATTCACCGGCCCCGCCCGGATTGCACAACAAATTCTGCTGGCCCCAGCGCTCAACCTCCACTTGAAGTGTCCTCTGACGAACTTCCGCCGCCGCGCCGCGTTCCCCGCAACCAACCACATCCTGCCGAGCCTCTCGACCAAGCTGGAGATTCACCGACAATTCCACCAACCGTTCCAGCCGCAATCAGTGACGCACAATCAGCCAAAACCGCAACGCTCGTTCCGATAAGCATAAAAGCTGAATCGGCTGAAATGCTGCCCCCGAAGCATCAAGACCAAATGCTTGTGGAACTGCGTAAGCGCGAAAAAATTATCCGTCAAGTCCGGGACGCTTGGCAGGCCGGACCCACCGCGTTGTTGGAAATCCGCGACAACAGGTTTTACCACGCTGAAGGTTACACTGATTTTGGCCGCTACTGTAGGGAGAAGCTCCACATCGGCAAGAGCACCATCAACCGGCAATTGGCTATCTCCGAAGTCTACAAGGCATTGGCTTCCACGGGAGCCGAAACCTTGCCTACTAGCGAACGCCAGTTGCGCCCCCTTCTGTTCTTGCGCGAGCCACAGCAGGAACCTGCGATCTGGGCCAAATCCGTGGCCAGTGTTTGGACAAAAGTTGTTCACGAAGCCGAAATCACAAAGAAGCCTCTCACGCAGAAGAGCGTGGTTCGCGCCCTACGTCAACTAGGCCTCGTCCAAAAGTCAACGGACTTTCAGCCCGAACTCGAAGTTGAAAAGCGTTGGGCGCGGCTGAAGGTTTACCTTGAGCACGAGCGCGAATTCTGGTCGGTCGAGTGCCGCCCTGTCTTGTCGGAACGCATCATCAATTTAGTTGGCAATTGGGAACCCAACAGTCCAACGAGGCCGCCCGCCCGCAAACAACAATAAAAGCTCAAATGGTCAAAATTCGCATGAAGGGAGTGCAAAATCAAAATTTGTAGATCGTCACAAACGGTCGCTGTGACGGATTAGGAATATACGATCTGCCCCATCTTAGCTGGGATTGTGACGTCGTAACGCGCAAAGGCAATGACGGCACCAATGCACAGTCTGAGATCGGTAGGGTGACCTCGCGCCTCCGACACCAATAATTCAAATTCTTATTTCTATGAAAAGACAAAAAACAAAAGCAGGTTATGCGCTCCTCAAACTCAAAAAATGGTTAGAAAAGCGGGGTTGTCAATACGCGGAACGGCTGCTCTCGGAAGCATTGACCAATTTCCCTCGGCCTCTTCTAAACCATCCCGAATATGCGATGAACCGTCTGTGGGATAAACAGATGATTGGGCGTACGATGGCAGAGTGCATCGAATCCTACGAACTCCGTGAATTCTGGCGGGGACCAGATGGTTATTTACTTCGGCGTTACATTGACGGTTTTGACGCGTCTGGCAGACGACTCGATCAGGATGAAGAATATGACGCTCCATTTAAAGTGTGGCACCCTGACGGAGATGCTGAGATAACTGACGTATTTGCCATTTACGAGGAAGAAGACCCTGATATCACCGACTACTTGTTCTTCGATAGAAAAATCTTGCTCTACATCGACAAAATCCACGAAAGCAACGCAGGCGAATCGCGTGACTCAATGGAATCCCGTTTTACGCCTAATTTTATTGAACTGAACAAACTCGTAGCTGAAGCCGAGTGCAAAATCGACGACAGTTACCGTTTCGTGATGGAAAAAATCGAGCAAGTTGGGCAATAAATGAGCAATCCCGTGTTGTCGGTCCACCGAATATATTTCGGTTTGACTAGGTATTGCAGCCTCCGAAATCAGTCGGAAGAGCGTCGCGGGAAGAAAAAGGATTATGATCAACAGATCGCGAACTGCACTGGCGACTTGGACCCCGATAGCGACTTTGAGTTTTACCGGAACCGTTTACAGAATCGGAATCCCGTGGGACGGTGGAACCGACGATGTCTCGTCGTATACTGGACTCAATAGTCGCGCCATCAGAACACAAACGTGTCGCCACCCTTTGACTAACCATTTGTCATCAGTTGATAGCGCGATTCCGCCTCCGGGTCTGTCGCGTCGCATTGGGTTAAGCTCGGCGCGGTTGTCGATTGTATACGCGCTTGCACCCAATTGGTGGTCAATCAACGGATGCCTGCGTTTCCGCTACCTCTGGCAGACTTCACGTTTTTGTTGGGCAGCACACGTATGTACGGGTGCAGGCTGTGGAAAGCCTTATGAGTCGGAATCGCTACAAATTTAATTTTGAGTCGTCGTTGTTGACGTCGCCACCGACGCGATTTCCACCGTCAATGACGGCGGCTCGATTCTCTTCAATACCTGTGCGGCTCACCGGTCTGCTTGCCGGAAGCGCCCACATGGAGCATTGCCGCTGGATGACGGCTTCCATAAGCACTAAATTAAAGTCAGCCCGACTCCCTACTTCCAAAAACACCAGCAGAATAGGAAGTTTACACACTCCTCTTCCAGTTCCCTCTATCAACTTCGACATCAGCAGGTTCACCCCGCCGAACACGTTGTTTAGAGGCCGTCATAAACCAGCATCTGGAGGGGTGCTACAATGACCTTCGAGCAGATCACCACATTCGAGCAGTTCAGCGGCACCGACGCTGAAATCCTACAGTCCAGATTGTACCACCCTGCCTTGAGCACTGAACATCGCTTCTTCAAAAGGCTGCCGGTGCCACAGCAATACTGGCTGGAGGCGCTGGAGAAGCAGTCCAATCGCTGGCAGCACAAGGTTTACTTCAAGGACAACCTGAATGACCGGCGCATCGCGCTGTTGAACGGATATCACCAAGCTCAGCGGCTAATCAACTGCATGATGAACCGCAGCCCATATACGAAGAGCAAGGCGCTGGCCCGGTGCAATCTCCGCGAGTGTCCGTTTTGTACTTATCTTAAGGGGCAGGACATGCTCAAAAAGTACGGGCCTGCGTGGGAGCCGGGTGTCTGGCATAAGCTTGTTTTCTCAATCCGAGGCGGTGTGCCTCTGTCGACGTTTTCGATCAATGGCGGTCCCGGCCTGCCAAAAATCTGGGACACAATGCGGAATTGCATTCGTGAATTTGCACCGGCTTGTGATGGCATCGTCGGATGGGAGGAGCTTTTCGTATACTCGTTTTGGCCAGTGGTCCGTTTAACACCGCATGTTCACGTATTGGTGCGCAGCATTTCGGAACCGGACCCGGTCCTGCTGGCCCGCATCATCGCGGAGCATTGGCGACGGGAGAAGTTAATCTGTATGCCGGACCCTCAACTTGCTCCAATGAAATCCGAAGCCCATTTTTACGAGTGCTTGGAGTACGTCAAACCGATTGACCTCTTAACACCCTACAATACCGGCTTTCGACAGGCAAAGGCCACCGGTCAATTGGAGGAATTCCATCAAGATGTGCGTGAATTTTTTGGCGCTTACGCCGACCAAACAAGCGTGTACCAAGTGCGCTGGGGCAGGAGGCTCCGCGCCCACTGCTCTAGCGCCGTGACGCGCTGCCCATATTTCTACTTCGGTGATTGCCACGGTTCCTCTGGCGACTCAATTGGACTTGACAAGGAATCTCGGCAAACGCTGGAGCATCAGGAATTGATGCGGGCGAGGCAGCAGAAGGCGCAGGAGCAGGAGGAAGCCGACAATGAGGACGATGGCAAGAAGCACGATTGAGAACGAGAAGATCAATCACAATCAAACAAAGAACCATGAACACCGAAGGCAACATTCCACTCAATGTACCGACAGGCATATTGGCATTGACCGACGTAACCGCCAGCGAGAAATTGCTGTTGGCGCTTTACGCTGCTGAACCCAACGCCAAAAACTTCCGGGCGATGCAAACGCTCGGCGTCGGTTTGGCGGGCCTGAAAAAAATAAAGCGCAGGTTAATTGACAAAGGTTATTTGCACAGCAACGCCAACGGATACGAAGTGCTTGTGCCCGGTATTGCGTCGGCAGCGGAGGTGACGGGGGGCCACTTTGTTTCAAAATCAAGTGCCGCCGAAAATGACAACAAAGTGGCCCCCGCGCCTGCTCGGTTGACGAAAGATCGGTCACTAGCCGAAATCTGGGACAGCCATGTCACTATTTATGATCAGGCGTTACATGTTGATACTTTCCCACACACATTGGAAATGCTGAGCAAGAAATTCTTGAATTTTGTCACCAATGAGGTGCCTTCAGATTGTCCGGGCCGGGACGAGGCGTTGATCGCTCTTATCGCTCGCCGTGATTATTGGTTTGGGGCCAGCTATGCCTCCGATAATCTGCCGCGCAAGGCCCAGCGGGAAGTCGCCAAGCTGATTGGCAAGGCGACGCCCAAACAGTTGGCGGCGCTACGTACCGGCATCGAATGTGGTCAGCTTGCCGCAGGGAAGCCCACGCTGCTGCTGGAACAGTTCTCGCATGTTGCCGGAATGGACGAAGTGTTAGACCAGACAGGCCGTTGAACGCTTAGCCGAGAAAATCCACAGCATTTTTGTTCGCCTTGCTTGAGTTTATCGCCGAGCGTCTCTTTCGACCACGGCGCTTTCCCTCCCTGCATGGCATCTTACCATTCCGTCGTGCAGCCTCTGCCTTGAGCAGGCTTGGACGCTCCTTGCGACCGGCTTTCAGCCGACCGAGCAGTTGGGCCGCCGGGTTACGCCATACCCTTACACGGTTGGCCGCGACTACTCCCCAGCGTCCCGACTCCATCTCGCGAGGCACATCACGAAAATAGACGACTTGGCCGCGCAGAGCGCCGTACGCGAACGCTGGTTGGCCATCGACCAGAACTTTACGGTCGCGCCAAATTCTTTCACGATCATTTAACCAACCACTCCATTTCTTTCGGCCTCTTGGCAAAGTGGCCAGTTGTTGAGCCGCTGATCTGACCTCGTCACGAGTCGGAACGCATTTGGTTTGCTGCAAATCTTCGGTCGCATCATCGTCGTGAAATTCTTGGCCAACAATTTGGATTCCAACTTGTTGGGCCGAGATTTTCACGGAGTTGGAATTCTGCCAACCGCCGGTACTGACCGCGTTCGCACTATGCGTTGAACGTGCAGTCGTTCTCGGCATTATTCGCGCTGCGCGTTGATTCAGCCGCGCTGGCCGGGGGAGCAATAATCGTGGAGGCGGTGCCTCGATGCCGACCGCCTTTCTCCCTTGCCGGAAGATCAGCCGGAGCCAAATGAGCCGCTTCACCCGGTCCCACAACGCCAAGCGCACCGCACGGGCCTTAGCGCGGTCGCCGGTTTCCTCGTCACCAACGAAGTTTAACACCCACCAGATTTGCGCGGCTCCCTCCTCCCGGACAACCTCAATCAGTCTATGGTCGAGGCGGTCGAGCCGGGGCGGATTCGGCGGGCCGGGCGGTTGGATGAAGACTTGTGGTGCATTCGGCGGCGCTGCGAAAACTGAAATCATACCGGTAACTACAGAGAGTGGATGGCATGGATTTTAGATGCGCTGTCCTGCGAGATGTTCCGAGGCGTGGCGATTCAGATCGGGCCGTCATCTCCGACTTGGAACCGCGCCCAGATTCTCGCAGTCGATGATGGCGCTCAATGGAACCAAGACTCGGCGAGTGACGTACACTCGCGGCAGTCTGCCCTCGCGCAACATCCTGCGAACACTTTCCCTGTGAATGTGCCACCTCACTGCCAACTCGTCGGAATTCAAGAATTGAGCCTAGTGCTTTTCTTTTACCTCTTTTGCGATCTGCGGCAGCCGCTTGCAGTTGTCGGCATGGGTGGCACATAGCGACTGTAGCACCTCGGCCTTGTTCTCGTTCAACCAACTTTTCACTGCCGCGCCGACAACTTGCTGGAGCGCGGTCAGCACCTTTTCGTTTGCTTGACATTTCATGGCCGTCAGGGTGTTGTTTTTTGGCGTGACGGGCAAACGCTCAAACATTGTATTCGGCCTAAGTATCTGGCGATCTCGGGACCCCGTGCTTTTGCTTGATCAAGAAAGTGGCAGATACGCTCGCGGATGAATCGGACTGTTAAACAGACCTGCGAACCATGCCAGACAGCAACTACGAACTTATCTGCCAGCGTGTTTGGGCGATGTACGGGAAATGTTGACGTTGAGCGGTGAACCCCGGCCCCAGCGCGGAACAGCTTATCCTTCGATCAAACCTTCTCGCTCCAAAACGCGGCGGATTTCCTCAAACGCTGCGTCGATATTGTCCTTCGGAAAGCGGATTTGACCCAAACCCGTGATATTGCTGAATTCTCCACACCCTTCTTCGAGCAAAATGATCGCCTTGGAGAATCCGAGTCGTCCCTGAAACAACCCCGCCTCGTGAACAACGTTTTCCCGCGCCCGCAAACTCCCATTCGGTTGCTCATCCTCAGCGGTCATTATCATAAAAGCAATCGCTGCTTGATCGAGCATCTGCAAGAGACGCTCGGTATTAGTGACACCAGCGACCGGAATCCGGTTAAATTCATCCCATGGTAGCTCCAATCGGTCTTGAAGAAAATCCTTCAACTCCTTCCAGACGCGAGAACGTCCATGACCAATGAACACATTTGTGCCGGTCTGCCGTTGTACACCCGGTTGGCGTTCGCGTGTTTGAAGGTGGGATGCTGCGCGACGAGCGATCTTTCCAAGGGTCGCGCAGTTCGCCAGCGTTCCCCGAACTGCGGCTACGTCAGCCAAAACGCTAATATGAGGAGCAATCTTAATCCCTTGGCTCGCGGCCAACGAGTCGCGAGTCATAAGTTTATGGCCGCCAACAAAGGCCGAAGCACACTGAGAAGCACTGAAATTCTTGAGTTCCTCGGTTTGAGTTTTCAGGCGCAATAGAAACGCGTCGGGCTTTGCTTCAGAAGCCAGCGTGATCAACGACGATAGCTCTTCCTTCGCTTGGTTAAAGGTGTCCTCGGCCTGCAAGCGAACATCTTTGAGCGGCTCAATCGAGGAAACTCCAGCCCAACCAAAAATGACATTGCGGACACCATCAAATGTCCACTCAGCCCAAGTTCCAATTGTGCCCCCTGAAAAGGTTTCCATCATCCCCCATTCTGGGCTGAAATGAGCACCGGGCGGTCGAGGCTCCATGTTCTCGTAATAAATCATCGAATGGTATCCGAGGGAAGACCCGCTCCATGCGCGTCCTGCACGTTCGCTTGCCTCACACAGTTTGTGCAAAATATCCCCAGTTGGAGCAGCCTCAGTTTTCTTCGCGGCCTCATCCAATCGGTTTGCCAGTGCAACCAAGTTGCCAGTGATTTCGCTCATGCAGCATTGTTAGGCTTACGGCGTAATGTCCCTTTCGTCTGGAAGCTCAGCGTCGTAAATTCGCTTCCCATCCACGGAAACGGTCAGATGGTCTTGGTCAAGATTGAGATACGCCTCTTGCCCGGCACCACGAAAGCGATACCAAAAGTCGACTCCGACGCCGCTGTCAGGACCGTCGAGCGTCTCCCAGTTATCGGTTGACGTGTGCGTCACCGAGGCCAGAACTTGCAGGGGCGATGCGAATTCATTGGGCATGTCAACCATCGACTTGATACTCCGGCCCGGCACTGGTGTCAAATTCGGGCATCGTTAATATCTTACCAGTTTCGCGTTTGCGAGCATCTGGAAGACCGCCTTGCCTGCCGGTTGGCGTGGTGATTACTCTGGGCAATGCCAGACGATCAACCAATACGCTGAAATGGGACGCCGCCGCCGAACTGATTTGTGGGACGATCTTTTTGACGCCTTGCGCTCGCTTTTTAGTGTCGTCCATCCGGCGTGGAGCATACCAGTCGCGGCAGCCTTCTTTTTCCTCCCGATGATTTGGTTTCAGCACCGAGTCAAATTTCCACAGTTGCAGATGCCTGGCTACGTGCTCGGCGCGATTCCGGCCATTGTCTCTCTGGCTGCTGGGGTCGCGGGATGGATGGCGCGTCGGCAGCGGGCGATTTTCCTTCGGGAGCATTTGGACATCGACTGGCTCAATAAGCTTACGTGGCAGGATTTCGAGCGGCAGGTGGCCGAGGTGTATCGGCAGCACGGGTATCAAGTAGAGGAAGTCGGTGGCGGTGGTGCTGACGGCGGCGTTGACCTCCGGCTGCAACGCGATGGCACGACCGCCATTGTCCAATGCAAGCGATGGAAGACTTACAAAGTTGGCGTCAAACCTGTCCGCGAACTTTTCGGAGTGATGACAGCGGAGAATGCGCACCGGGCGATATTCATCACCAGCGGCATTTACACCGACGACGCTATTCGATTTGCTGAGGGCAAACCGGTCGATCTCGTCGACGGCGCACAATTGGCCCAAATGCTGCGCCGGTTCCAGCAATCGCTCAAAGAGATTTCGGAGCCGTCGACGGTGCCTGTCAAGTCAGTGTCTCAGCCGTTACCAGAGGGTGGGATTCCGGCGCGGCCAGTTTGCCCAAGTTGCGGGAGTGAAATGGTCCTACGCCGCGCCAAGAAAGGCACAAATGCAGGGCGCGAATTTTGGGGCTGCTCAACGTTTGCGAAGACGAAATGCGGCGGCATCCGCGAAGTTGAATGACGCCGATATCTCGGCTTCAGATCGTTCAAGACTTGGGCTTGGTTGAACAAGATTTTTTCGTTTTGACGCAGGAAACGCCGCCCATGAGGAGCGTCAGAAAACAACAGCACGCCCGAAAAAACTGGTCATTCTTGTGGGTGTTCAGGAACAAAGCGCTCAGTTCAGAAGTTTTCCAAAGTAGACTCGATTTGTGACCGAGCACGAATTCCGCGCCGCTTATACAATCTTCGCTGGCCGAGTTGAAGGCTGTCAATCGGCTTCACCGAAGAGTTTTGCTACGGAAACTTTGAGCGACCGGGCAATCGCCGCCACCTCGTAATCCATCAAGTACCGAGTCTGGTTTTCGATGCGGGAAATCGCCGTCTGGTCGATGCTGATGCCCTTCGCCGCCAACCGGCCTGCCAAATCCTCTTGTGAAACCGGAGGCTGGCAGCGCAGGCGTGCCAGACGGATACGCCCGCCCACAAGATTCCTGTTAAGAGTTTGGCTGGTCTTTTTCATCAGCATGTGGATTTCACATGCTTGACTTTTATCCAGATATGAGGCCCTTATTATGTGAACTTCACATACTGACGGATGCTGACGACAGACGCTGGGAAATGCTCAATGACAATAAACTGATGAACACCATCCCAAAGAACCAGTCAGCCGCCCGGAGGAAACAAACATGAACGCTAATGCACCCGCAGATTTCGAGGTCCGTGATTTCATAGATCGTACCGTGGAACAGTGGGAGCAGGAGGTAAACGGCCTCCTGTCCCATCTGTACATGAGCCGAGTGTTTTACTATCCCGCCGCCTGCCGTCGCGATTGGCGTCCCATTAGTTTGTTCCACTCGCTCTTCGATGTGTTCGTCTATTGTGATTGGATGAATCCCCGCGATCTAATAAGGGAAGACATCAAGCAGGCCCAAATCCCCGGCTTCGAGAAGATCACGATGGAATACCCGCCCCACATTGTGACCGACGCCATCCGGCAAATCACCAATATGGACAACCTCCCATGGGGAGACATCGTTACCCGTGATGAAGCAAACAAGCAGCCATGGGGCGAAATGGTCAGGCTAAGAAAGACGAGCGGGCGCGAAAATGAGAACGTCTGGCTGGTCTATTTTTCTGGCAACCCGACTGTCGCATACAATAATTTGTTCGTGGCCAAGCAGACAGCCCCGCGATTCATCTGCCTCAAGCATGACGCGTTATTCCCTTTAGAACTTTGGAAAAACTTCGTCTCGACAGAAGGCCCGCTCATTACCGCCATCGCCGCCAATCCGAACCGGAGCCAGTTTCTGCTTCGCGACCTCTCCGAGCCGATCATTTGAGCCAGCCGCGTTATGGACCTTCAAGAAAACGCCGATGCCTATTCGCAAATGGCCGCTGCTGTTCAGGCGGCCTTTGATCGGCTCCTTACGCCCTTGGATAAAATTCGGAACCCGGCGCAATTACTCGAATCCACGACGGCAGAATCATTTTTTCAGAATTTCTTGATTCAGGCGGTTGGCTTTATCGAAAAAACCAGTCAAGAATTTGCCAAGACGCTCCGCCAATTCTCCATGATGCCGGAAGTGAGAGGCACTCCGACCACAGAACTGGCGAAAAAGATTCGGGACACCTGCTTTGAAAGCGTGGATCGGGTTCTCATCTCTTACATTGAGGCGTTGAAAGACCTGAATTTGGATTTCAACTCAGTCAACAATCAGATTGCTGAAAGCAGCGCCGTTGGCGCAGCCTTGCACGGGGCTGCCGTAGGTCAGTTGGCCGGTGGGTTGGGACGTGCCGGAAAGACCCTCGGTACCTTTAATGCGATATGGCAGGGCGCAGATCAGCTTGTCAAACAAGGACTCTTGGCGGAACAGCAACTAACACTCTTCAATCGGGCAAAACGATTGCCGTACGAAAAGATTGCAGCTTTCTTGGAGGGTGCCGCCGTGCTACCAGAGGAACTATTGGATTATGGCTGCGCGAGGTGTTTTGGGGCACAAGTGGATTTCGCCCGCCAGCGGCAGGCGCTGGAATTGATTTCTTCAGGAACAAGTGGAAAGCTAAAAGAGGCCATAACTTTGGTTCGGAATCTCCCGACAGTGGAGGAAGAATTGAAGCAAAAGAAGGCGGCGTTCGAGGCCGGTAAGGCCAAGGAAGATCAAAGGCTCAAAAGAAAAAAGGATAATGCGTATTTGCTTGGGGGTTTTGGAATCGGGGCCTTGATTATCGGCTGGGGGATTTGTTTCGAGGAGGCGGGCAGGATAGACTGGAATCCGGCAATCGTTGGTACTGCAATCGCCGCTGTGTTTATGATCGCCGCCGCAGCCGTTGCCATGTCGGGGCGCAGAAGGGAGGACGTACATCACGCCTCGAAGCCGCCGCCGGTCATCGTGGAACCCATAGTAAAGACATCGCCACGACAGGACGATGATTCAAAGTATATGCCAAAGGGCTAGGTTATCTTCGCCCGCGCCACTTTATGGACCGATCTTAAGCGGGCGGCTGCGTCGATAAGGCAGCGAGCCTTGGTTTCGACTGAAGCGGGCAACATCCACCCCCGCGCCACGTTGTCAGCCTATACATCTTCGTTGTCTGCCATGTCGAACGGATTTTCGGACGCCCCTCACGGCAAACTGATTCGGTAGAAGCGTTCAGAATTGTTCGGCTGAAAGGGTTCGCTGAAATAAAACAAACCGTTGGTCAAGTTGAGGACCTGTAGAGGAATCCAAATTGGGATGGCCAGATTCGTGCAGGCTTCCAGCACAATCGGGATATTGCTTGTGCCGGTGATATTAAACCCAAATTGGTTGCTGCGAAGCCCAAAGCCCGCATCGGCGGTTTGTAACGCTGGGTTCCACAGCAACGCGGTAAGCCCATCAAAACTGTTACTCCACCCAGTAGTGCCGGGGAAATAATAAATTGTCGGCTTACCCTCCCAAAAGTTCTCTATGGAGTTTGGAGCGTTGCCTCCAAAAAAGATGCTTGTTAGCGGACAGTTGCCGAATGCAATTGGTCCGATATTACTGACACTGCCGGAAATCTCTAAAGTGGTCAGATATTGACAGCCTTCAAAAGCCTCTTTCCCTATACTAACGACACCGGATGGAATCGTCACATTGGTCAGGCTGCAATCGAAGAACGCCTGTTCCGCAATATTGGTGACACTTTTTGGAATTATCACGCTTGCCAGATTGAAGCATTCCAAGAACGAATCGAAGCCGATCATTTCAACGCCGTCAGGAATTGTAACGTTCGTTACGTTCATTCGGAAAGCGAACGCACCATCAATACCAGTGACGGGCAGTCCGTCGCCGTTGGTCCTTGGAATAATCACATCACCACCGGGACCCGAGTAAGCGACGAGGTCGACGGTTATACCGTCTGCATTTGTTGCAAATCCAAATTGCCCACGCGCCGTTGGCAGCAATGCCAAACTGAGCAAAACAAAAAGGAGGAACCATGTTCTTTTCACGGATAATCAGCGTCTTTTCGTAAACTCCTGCAATGAGAGTCAGTAAAGTGTCCCGACACAAGGCGATTTGGTGGCCTTGGCGCGTATCGCGTATTTGCCCAAGCAAATGCCGTCAACGTATTGACACTGCGTCCATGAATGGCCAAAAATGAGCCATGCAAGACGGGCAAAGAAAACGACTTTGGTACATCGCCCTCATCCTTTTTGTTGTATGCGATTCATTCGGCATTTACTTCCGCCAACTTCCTCCAGAGTACATTGCCCTTCACGCTTGGGTCGTTCCGGCTCGATCTGCCGCTTTCATCTTGGGAACCGTTGGCGCTGTCGCAGTTTTCTTGATATTGACCAAACCGAGACGAAAAGGACCATAGCGTATGGACGAGGTGAAGGCAGAATTTCAGAGACTTGTCAAAGTCATGGGGTGGACCGAGGCGGAGGCAGCGAGAAAACTCGGCAAAGCGCCTAGCTCCATCAATCACCTGATGAATCCCAATCATCCCAATAAACCAACGGAAGCGACTATACGCCTGCTCAAGTTGATCGTCGACAGGGAGCGGCCAAATGAGGGAGAGAGCCAGTCTGGATGATGGTATTTCAGCAGAAAAAGATGGCAGCGCATTGAATGAAAGCGTTCAACATCGTCTTGAAACAAGCGATTCCCGCGTAAGTTGATGTGCGCCTTGATCTCCAAAGCAAGATTTGTCACCGTGGAACAGTGACTTTGTTGGACCCACCGGACAATCATCACCTGAACGCCGCTATCGGCTGGATTGGACTCGGCAATTACGCTGATGCGAACGAGGAATTAGAGAAGATCGCACCTGTTTTTCGCGCACACCCGGACGTGTTGGAAGTTCGCTGCCAGATTTACGCTCACGCCAAAAAATGGTCGGAGTGTGTGGACATTACCGAGGCTATCATAAAACTCGATGCCAACCGCGCTGATGCGTGGATTAACCGCTCGTTTGCGCTGCATGAAATGGGCCAGACGGACGGGGCGCACGATCAACTGTTACCAGTGGGAGACAAATTCCCCGGCGTGTGGACTATTCCATATAATCTGGCCTGTTATTGCGCTCAATTGGGAAAGCTCGACGAGAGCAGAGAGTGGTTCAAGAAGGCGATTGCCATTGACGAGCACACCGTAAGACGCACAGCGATTGATGACCCCGATCTGATACCGTTGTGGAGCAGTATGAGCGGCACCGTCTGGAAGCGGTCCGAGTAGCGTGGTGTGAGTGTAACGATTTACAACTCAGGAAATGCAATGAAGATTATTTTTTTGGCGCTGGCGATGTTGATTGGCGCGGCAAACTGCGTTCAGGCAGAAAAATGGAAATTGGTCTGGTCGGACGAGTTCAATTACAATGGGCTGCCAGATCAGACAAAGTGGGATTATGAAAAGGGGTTTGTCAGAAACAACGAGAGGCAATACTACACGCAGGGGTGCTTGGCCAACGCCCGAGTTGAAGACGGCACACTCATTATTGAGTGCAGAAAAGACCATTTTACCCCAGAGAACCATTCAACAGTCGAGTATACGTCAGCCAGTTTAACCACGCGAAAAAAAGCAAGCTGGCAATATGGTCGAATTGAGGTGCGAGCTAAACTACCCCACGGCACCGGCGTCTGGCCAGCACTGTGGACCCTCGGAACGAATATTTCTCGTGTAGGCTGGCCTGCTTGCGGTGAAATTGACATGATGGAGTTTGTGGGAAAGGAGGCCGACAAAATTCACGGCACCCTCCATTACGCCGTCGACGGAAAACATCAGTCAGACACCAAAAACCTACAGACGCCTCGACCATTCGATGATTTACATATATACGCCGTCGAATGGTATCCAGACCGAATTGATTTCTTTTTTGACAGCACAAAATATCACACTGTCCTCATCGACAAGGCTGGAAAGGGTAGTGATAATCCGTTCCGAAAGCCCCACTATCTGTTGATGAATTTCGCCTTGGGCGGCAGTTGGGGCGGGCCAATTGATGACACTGTTCTCCCACAGAAATTCCTGATTGATTATGTAAGAGTTTACAAAGAACTAGACGGAGAACAAGGTGTTGCGACGGACCGGTCAAAATGAAAACGAATCTGATCGCCCTGTTTCTCCTCGCTGCCTTGGTATCACGCGCTGAAGACCCGATTCGTCCTGACCCCAAGCTGACGCCGGGGGCAGTATTCACAAACGTGACCGTCGAACAAGTCACGCAAAAGGGCTACGCTAATCGGTTGAATGGCGGCGTTCGCCACGTCACTGCCGCCGTCAAGCGTCAAGTGTTCACCGAATACTTTGGTCGGGTGCCGGGAATGCAAGGCCATTACGAAATTGATCACCTCATCAGTCTTGAACTTGGTGGAAACAACGACCCCAAAAACCTCTGGCCGGAAAGTTATTACACAGAGCCGTTCAACGCCCATGTGAAGGACAAGCTGGAAGATCGGATGGCGGCGAATGTTCGGCACGAATTGGAGAGGCACGGCCATGACGCGGCGTCGGCGTTATTGAAACAATACCAGCACGAGATCGCGACGGACTGGATCGCCGCTTATCACAAGTACGTTTCCCAAATGCCGTAATGCGAACGGCGTTCACTATTTGGACAACGCTAAAACCAGTTTTCGCCCGGCACACCAAAGTTGTCGCGGGGTGGTGAAATCGCTATGGCTGCGTCGAAATGGACCGTCAAAGAACTTCGGCTGCTGTGCACGCGTACAGATCGGGAATTAAGCCGAAAGTTCAAGCGCAGTGTTCAAGCCGTCTGCATCAAGCGGAACCTACTGGGTGTCCCACGGTTTATCCCGGAAGGGAATTCGCGCCCTTGGACCTCCAAAGAAGATAAGGTGCTGGGTACCAAACCCGACCGCGAAATCGCCCGATTCCTCAAGCGCACTTCCGTATCTGTGGCAAAACGCCGCATGGCATTGAAGATTCGCCATTTCCGGCACCGACCTTGGAACACCAAAGAAGGCAGAATGCTCGGGACCATTACCGATCATCAACTTGCACACGAGCTTGGCCGCACCGTCAGACAGGTCCGGGAGCGCCGACGTAAACTAGGAATACTGCCGTGGATTTATACGCGCCGACATTGGACTTTCCATGAGGAGCAGATGCTTGGCAAGAAATGCGATTTCACGGTCGCCAAACGCCTTCGCCGGTCGCTGGCTTCAGTACGGGCAAAGCGCGAAAAACTTGGGATACCCTCCTTTGTCATGCAGAATCGAATGTGGACAGAAGAAGAAATCGCTCTCCTCGCTAAGAAGCCGGATGCAGAAGTGGCTCGACTTATTGGACGTACGCGCAACGCTGTTCGCCGACAAAAACGCTTGCTCAAAATCGAAGGCGTCGTTGATTTATTGGCCAAACGACGTTGGATGAAGTGTGAACAAAAGTTGCTGGGCAAAATGACGGACGAGCAAGTGGCGAAAGTGACAGGACGCAAGGAGTCCGCCGTGGGGTATTATCGGCTTCGCAAGGGTATCGCACCGATTCATTACTTGCGCCGCCCTTGGACGAAGGCTGAGGAAAGACTATTGGGCACCGACACCGACGTCGCGATTGGCCGACGCTTGGGGCGCGATCATAAGACTGTGGGTGATCATCGTCGGCGATTGGGAATCCACTCAATAATTCGTGTCTGGACAGGAAATGAAATCAAGCTGCTCGGAACGATGCCTGACCGTCAACTGGCCCAACATCTCGGTCGCACTTTATTCTCGATTCAAATTCAACGAATAAAATTGAGAATTCCACCGGCCAGCAATCCTAAGTATCGGCCTTGGCAAAAGAATGAACTGCGTTTGCTTGGAACGATTCCCGACGCTGAATTGGCGCAACGACTCGACCGTTCTTCTAAAGCGATTCGAGAAAAGCGATGTGAACTAAAGATTCCCTGCAAATAGTCGCAATCCTCTCCGCTTCGCACAACGTTATCGAAAATCTTACTTGGAGTCCGTAGTCCATCCGCATGGCGAGTAAAAGGCGCGTAACAGTATTGCGATGCAAATCTTCATGGCTTTTGGGAGTGCATCCAGTGCCCGTCCATTTCCAGATCGCACTTAAACAGACACACTGGAAATGCCTGTCAATATGTGCGTGTTTTCTTGACGCGTAGCCCTTATTGTAGAAGTCTGTTGGCATCTATGACAGAACTTCACAATCTGACCATTGGACAACTCAAAACCCTACTCTCAATTACTCAACAAATCGAGGGCCTGAAAGCTCAACTTGACGCCGTCGTTGACGGAAACCCTCCTGCTCCGGCCAACCCGCCCAAGCGCAAAATGTCCAAGGCGGCGCGAACGGCCATTGCGTCGGCGCAACGAGCGCGGTGGGCAAAGGTGAAAAAGCAAGGAAAAAACAGGCTGTAAACTGCAACTCTACTATTGCCGATTGTCAACGACGCACGGTCAACTCAGGAATGGCGCTCGCTGGATAAGAATCTAAAACCGACCGCTGAACCGACTCGTGAAAGCGCCGCAAATCCTTTACAATTCGTCTGATATTCATGGCCGCATCAAGTATCTCCTTGCCGACCCGAATGCTGATGACAGGCGTGTCGTTTTGGTGGCGTACATAGGTAAGCAGGCCGAATCCTATCTTCCCCACCCAAAAGGATTGCGCGTCATCTGCAATCCTTCCGCCGGGGGCACAGACCCGGACGCTCTGCGCAGCTTGATAAAGCGTGGAGCTACCGTTGAGTTCTCTGATGCGCTTCACATGAAAGTGTACTGGTCGCGCCAGAAGGGTTGTGTGATTACGTCTGCCAACGCGTCATTAAACGCGTTGGGGGTATCCGGCTTGAAGGAGGCGGGTGTCTGGATGCCGCCCAGCCATTTGGATATAGACAGGCTCATAAAATACGCAAGACCTCGGAAGATAACCGCTCGTGAATTGATGAAACTCGACCTTCTGGCACGCCAGTTCGCAAGGAGACACGGCGGGAACTATGTTGGCAAAGCAGCAACGCGGGAATTCGCTGAATGGCATGAATCCCCGCACCGCCCTTGCTGGAAACTGGATTGGAGCGATGAAAGGGTTATTGGAACCGCCAAAGCCGTCAAAGAAGTAACGTCTACAGAATATGGGCGGACGGTGCCCTATACTTGGGCCAGCGTCAGAAAAGGCAGGGTTCAGCAAAATGACTGGCTGCTCTCGTTTCGCTTGGGCAAGCGCGGGGTTGCGGGAGTGTATTGGAAGTACGTCGATTTCGTCGTGAAAATCAGCCCCGAAGAGAAGAAGTTTTATTCGAGAAAATGGCCGTGCCATGCTGTTCAAGTCCACGCTGCTTCAAAATGCCCGACCCCACCCTTTAAGTTATCGCCACGGTTCCGCGCTGCGCTGAATCGGGCTGCTGAGCATTACTCGCGGAAAATCAAGACGGCCAAGACTGACGTTCCCAGCGCAAGTTTTCTGAGTTTCATTGACGAAGAAATGAGAAAGTGATGACTGTGGTTGGAAAAATTATTTCCGATGGCAAGACCGGCGCTGACCGTGCTTCGCTGGATTTCGCGGTGGAGCATGGAATGCGCGTGATTCCGACAGCACTGTGATATTTTCAATTGGTAGAGAGCTAACTTCTAGCTCGATGAAGATCGTCATCCTTGCCCTGAAACACGGAAAGCCAGTTCTCCATATTTCTCGCGATGGTGGTCAGCGTAGCAGTTGATATGATAGTCGACGTGGTGTCGACTTAATCGTTGATGAGAAAGCAAACCAATTTTTCCGAGTCTATTTCGTATCCGCATCTTTGGCGGTGGGTCGCTGAGTGCGGCTGTCGAGATCGGCTACTGCGACCAGACATGTTCGTTCATTCGGGTTCTGAACGAGGGCGGCCTAGTGTGGAAGGGCCGCCGCAGCTACGCGACCCTCGATGCCGCGCTGGCAGATGCGGAGGCGGGCGTGGCCCGGTGGATGAGGGACGAGCTTGCGATTAAAGACGCCCCCTGATTCAAGGGCGCGTGCCGTGGCGGTCAAGGTACTGCCGCCTCGATGATCTTTCAGCCAACCGCCGAGAATCACTGTCCAATTCCGTCAGTTCTTGCCAGCCCTGCCGACGCCTTTCAACATAGCGCTGTCTTGAACCCGCAATCAGCCAAGCAGTTTGCTGACAGCCTCTCCGGCCTGATTGAGCGCGTCACGTTTTTCAACGAGGAAAACGGTTTCGCAGTGCTGAGGGTGAAGGCCAAAGGGCACCGTGATCAGGTCACAGTCGTTGGCTCGCTGCCGTCCGTCAGCGCCGGAGAATGGGTGACCGCCCAAGGCCAGTGGGTTCAGCACCGCGAGTTCGGCCTTCAGTTTCGGGCGGAGATGCTGAACAGCACCGCACCGACGACGAAGGAGGGCATCGAAAAGTATCTGGGCAGCGGCATGGTCAAGGGCATCGGCCCGGTCTACGCCAAAAAGCTGGTGGACAAGTTCGGCGAGAGGATTTTCGACATTATCGAGCAGGAGTCGGCCCGGCTGGAAGACGTGGACGGCATAGGGCCGAAGCGCCGGAAGCGCATCAAGGACGCGTGGGCGGAACAGAAGGTCATCCGCCAGATTATGGTCTTCCTCCACTCCAACGGCGTCAGCACCAGCCGGGCCGTTCGTATCTACAAGACCTATGGCGACTATGCCATCGAGAAAGTGCGCACCGACCCGTACCGCCTCGCCAAGGACATCCACGGCATTGGCTTTAAGACCGCCGACCAAATCGCGCAGAAGATCGGCATCCCGGTCGATTCCCTGATTCGGGCCTGCGCCGGGCTGAGCCATGTGCTTATCGAGGCAACCGGGGATGGCCACTGCGCCCTGCCGGTCGAACTGCTCAGGGATGAGGCGGGAAAGCTCTTGATCGTGGACGACAAGATCGTGACCGAAGCTTTGGAACGCACCTTGGCAAGCGGCGATCTGGTCAGGGAAACCATCAACGGGCATGAACTGGTATTCCTGCCGCACCTGAAACGGGCCGAGGAAAACATTGCCTCCCGGATTGGGAATCTCTCCAACTCGGCTTCGACATTCCCGGCGATAGATTTCGAGAAAGCCGTCGTTTGGTGTGAGGGCAAGACCGGCAAGGACCTTGCGCCGAGCCAGCGCGACGCGCTCAGGTTGGCCCTGACGAGCCGGGTGCTCGTTCTCACCGGCGGCCCCGGCGTGGGCAAGACGACGCTGGTCAACGCCATTCTGATAATTCTCCGGGCAAAAAAAGTGCGTTGCCTGTTGTGCGCTCCCACGGGCCGTGCTGCCAAGCGCCTCTCCGAGACGACCGGCATGGAGGCCAAGACGATACACCGGCTGCTGGAAGTCCAACCCGGAACAGGCGCTTTCAAGCGCAACGAGGCCAATCCCTTGGACTGTGATCTTCTGGTCGTTGACGAAACCTCGATGGTGGACGTGGTGCTCATGGCAAACCTGCTACGCGCCCTGCCGCCCAGCGCCAGCCTGCTGCTGGTGGGGGACGTGGACCAGTTGCCCTCGGTCGGGCCGGGCATGGTGCTGCGGAGCATCATCGAGAGCGGTGTCGTGCCGGTCGTGCGGCTGACAGAGGTCTTCAGGCAGGCGGCGCACAGCCGGATTATCACCACTGCGCACCGGATTAACGAGGGCCACATGCCGGAACTTCCGGGTAAGGATGCCGAATCTGACTTTTACTTCATCGACCGGGCCGAGCCTGAGGAAATCGCCGCCACGCTGGTCGAGATGATCAAGACGCGCATCCCGGCCAAGTTCCGGCTCAATCCGATGCGCGACATTCAGGTCTTGTGCCCCATGAACCGGGGTTCGCTGGGCATCCGCGAACTCAACATGCGGCTTCAAACCGAACTCAATCCCGTCCGCGCCGACGAGCCGGTGGTGGAGAAGTTTGGATGGCAGTTCCGGCCAAGGGACAAGGTAATTCAGACTGAAAACGACTACGACAAGGACGTGTTCAACGGGGACATCGGCCAGATCGTGAAGATCGACCCTTTGGAGCGCGAGGTGACCATCCGCTTCGACCAGCGCGAGGTCGCCTACGATTACGGCGAACTGGACGAGGTGTCGATGGCCTACGCGATCACAATCCACAAGTCACAGGGGTCGGAATTCCCTGCGGTCGTGACGCCGCTGGCGATGCAGCAATATATGCTGTTGCAGCGAAATCTTGTTTACACCGGCATCACACGAGGCAAGAAACTGGTCGTGCTAATCGGCCAGCGTAGGGCGCTGGCGGTGGCAGTCAGGAACAACAGGACGGGAAACAGGTTTTCAGGGCTGCTGGCACGTCTCACGATGGTTCGCTGCGAAGAGCCAAATTTTGGTCGGCCAGAGAGAAAATGAAAAGTGTCCCGTCCGGTTTCTTAATCCCGGCCAGTCCCTAAAGACAGGCTTGGTGTGCCTTCAAATTGGAGTCGATTGGGTTTGCGCATCGTTGTTTCGGCGGGACCAATGAAACTCATAATCGCGTTTACACGAAGATGGTCTGCCCATAGTGTCGAGTTTATCAGTTGCCGAATCATTTAAGAAAGGCGATTCAAATTGTGCTTCACAAATCCGTATGAGAACAAGGGTTGGCGTACTCGTAGGTTCGCTATTGTTGGCGTCGTCTCTAGCGGTACAATCGCAGTTTTATTACAGCGTGAATCCCAACGATAGGAATACCGTCACAGTCACGGGTTATTATGGGACGGGAGGGAGCGTGACTATTCCAACAAATATTGGCACCCTTGCGGTCACTGGCATCGGGACGAATGCGTTTGATGGGACCACGAGCTTGAGCAGCATTACGATTCTCAACAGTGTCAGCAGTATTGGTCAGGAGGCGTTCTGGAATTGCACGGGACTGACCAGTGTTACAATTCTGGGCAGCCTTACGAACATCGCGTATGGCACGTTTTATGAGTGTGGCGTTTTAGCGAACGTCTCAATTCCTGATTCTGTCACCAGCATTGAGGATTGGGCTTTCGCTTATTGCGATAAGTTGACAAGCGTTGCGATTCCGAAGGACGTTACGAACCTCGGGGAAAACGCATTTTATGACTGCGCGAACTTGGCCGACATCACGATTCCCCCCGGTGTCAGCAGTATCGAGGATTACGCGTTTGCAGGATGCGGGAGACTGACCAACGCCATAATTCCTTTCAGTGTGACGAACATCGGGAAATATGCGTTTTCGGGTTGCGGGGATTTGCGTGGCATCACGATTCCGAACGGCGTAAGCAATATCGGAGTTTACGCGTTCTTTCAAAGCGGCCTGACTAGTGTAACGATTCCGACCAGCATAACTATCATTGGAGAGGGTGTGTTTTCCAAGTGTGCCGATTTGACCAGCATAGCGATTCCGAGTTCTGTCAGCAGCATTGGTGTTTATGCTTTCTCCGGCAGTGGACTGACAAGCATCGCGATACCAATCGGAGTCAATAATATTCAGGAGGGCGTGTTCTCCGAATGTCTTGCGCTGACAAACGTGGGAATTTCAAGCGGCGTCACCAATATTGGGACGGGTGCGTTTGAAGGTAGCGGAGTGGTCAGCGTTACGATTCCCAAAAGCGTCACCAGCATCGGAGATCGCGCCTTCGAGGACTGCACAAGTATGACGAGCGTGAGGATTTCAAACAGCGTTACGAATATCGGTATTTACGCTTTTTCGGGCAGCGGTCTGAAAAGCGTTGCGATTCCGGGAAGCATTGTCAATTTTGGCTTGTGGGCGTTCGTTGACTGCTACGGTTTGACGAACGCCACGGTTGAATACGGTGTCACCAGTATTCCTGCGGCTGCGTTCGAGGGTTGCGGACTCCTGAGTGTGACCATTGCCGGGAGTGTCACTAATATCGGCGGGAGCGCCTTCGAGGGTTGCACGGCGCTAACCGGCCTCTATTTCACTGGCGATGCTCCCGCCGCTGATATGACCGTGTTTGGTTCCGACAACGATGCCATCGTATATTATTTGGCTGGAACCAGCGGTTGGATTTTGGGTTCCCCGTTTGCAGGTCGTCCCGCACTGCTATGGAACCCGGTGATTGAGATTGGCGACGGAAGTTTTGGCGTACGGAGTAATCAATTTGCGTTCACCGTCACTGGAACGGCCAATATCTCGGTCGTCGTGCAGGCTTGTAACGATCTGTCCAACCCCGTGTGGACTGCGGTCTGGACTGGCACGCTTACCAACGGTTCATTGAATTTCAGCGAAGCGGTGGAGTCGAATGGCACGGGTCGCTTCTACCGCATCACCGCGCCCTGAGAAAACCCGTCCGAGACAGCTTTAAATCCTCGCCCGATTGCGCCATTGAGGATTCGGCAATGCCGGGCGGCGTGAAGTTGACTCTTTCAACGATGTTCGTTTTACACAGACTCAAGCTTGGCACCACAGGATAATTGCAATATTAAAAACCGCCCTCCGCACAAGTTCAAAGAACGTCTTCATCGTCACCCGAAATCAACGAGCAAGATTTCTCAGGGAGTCAACAATCCACACCATTCCCTCTGTGTCCTGCCCGCAGTACCTCTCAAGTTGCTCTCGCACTTCGCGGCGCTCAGCCTGCGGCACATCGCCGAAGGCGACACGCAGAAATTCGAGGCTGGCCTGCACGCCTTCGTGAATATCCAGATCGTCGTAGCTGCGGCCCGTCAGCACCGGTAGGACGGCTTTGATCGACGCTGAGCCGTGTTGCTCCGGGTGATAGAAGTCAAAAGTTTGGAATGGCTCCAACAAATCGACAAAACGGCGCTTCACATCTTTTATCCAGCTCGCATTCGCAGGGAACGAATCGGCCAGTTTGTCCAGCACACTTTTCTCAAACTTCGCGTTGTAAACAACGACGCTGCCAGCGTCGCCAATGCAATCGCGCAGCCGGGTCAGGAATTCCAACCTCGGGTCATTACGTCCCTCCGCGAGAAACGCCTCGTGTTCCGCCTGTGCTCCCGGAGCAACAACCCGATGCAGACTAAATTGAAACGGCGTCTGCTGGTACGGAGTTAGTCCGTCGAACAACGGAATCGCGGTGTTGAATGTCTCGAAATCGAGATAACCGATGGGATACTTCAGGCGCTGGAGGAAGCTGGCCAGCACTTCGCGGTTAATATGAGGCTGGCCAGTGAGCGCCACCTTACGCTGGATTGCCTGTCGTTCAGTCAAGTCAACGTGGTCAGGAACGTCTTTCAATTTGACAACCCCATCTCTGAATAAACGCCAGCACTTTTTACCGCCGTAATAGAGATCGAATACGCTCCCCGCTGGCACGGAGGCCCAGCACTTGTATTGAAGCGGGCATGGGTACGGGTCGGAGCAGTGAGGGCCGATTTTGATTTCCGGCTCCCCCTTGCGCCCAATAACGTCGAACATTTCCCCCAGTTGCTGCTCGATCTGGCGGCTGAGGCCAGACACGTCCTTCGTAACATCGACGAGCTTAAAGAATTTCTTCGGGTCAACAGGGCCGCGACGAACATAATCACGGTCGACGTGCATCACGCAGCAGCGGCGGACTTTCAAGCCCGCGCCGTTGTAAACAAATGCCTGAAAGGCGAGGTCGATCAAGTTGATGCGTTTGACGTCGGCGGCGGATTTGACCTCAACAATTTCCCATTCGTCGTCGCCGACTGGGTTCAGGATGTCTACGCGGGCGAATCCACCATTGTAAACGAATCCAGCCTCGAACAATGGCCTCCTCGCCTTGGCCGCTTCTTGCGAATTTCGCAGCACTTGCTGGAAGTCGGTTACCCCGGCGCTGACCTCGACGCCGTCCGGGTAAAGTGATTTTGCCAGAGCGCCGACTTCGTGCCCCTGATCAAAAATCGCCTGCTGCCCGGAGTCAGCTTGTGGAATCTGGTCCTTGGCGTTGTAAGCGTACCAAAGCAGTTTTTTGCATTGATTGCCCCAGAGGAATTTTGATTTTGAGATGTACGGCCGGTCAGATGACGCCACGGTGTTCAGGACAGTGAGGGCCATATCAGATCATGCGACACCGGGAGCGCCAAGATCGAGCACCAAGTAACAGCGGAGCTTGTCGCCACGCCGGTCTATAATGTCAAATTGGTCGCCAACGACTTTGATGCCGCCCTTAACGAGAATTCTGCGGATTTGCTTGGCCGCTGTTCGCTGGTCTGAGGCTAGATCAAACGATGTTCGCGTCAGCCACAATCGCCATATTGGGTGTGTTTCCATGCGCTCGATCCGACGTGTGACGAACCCTGCGGTGGCAAGGATGTCTCGAATTGCTTCGTGCCAGTAAAGATCGCCATATAGCATTTCAATGATGAAATCCTTCACTGCTTTGGAGTCTTTGAGCGGTTTAAAGGGCAATTTATTGGTTTTCTTTTTCATTTGCATTGGATTAGGGATTACGTGGTTCGAGCTTGCGTCGTTTAGACGGAGAACCATTGCCAGTCCTCTTATCCGTCTCGGGTTTTTGCGGGGCCGCTGTAACGGCGATTCGGTCCAAGAGATTCTTGACGCTCTGTGCTTTGAATACTCTGCTGTTAGGAGTCTTGAATCCACGCGCATTGAGGCATTGAGCAATATTTCGCAATTTTGTCACATGTGCGGCGCGGATTTCCTGAACGACAGGGACCAAAGCTTTGGCGTAGGCATCGGCACGTGCCAAGCTCGCTATCCGGGCCACGGCGAGAGCCTGATCAGGACGAGGGTTGCCCAACTTGGTTCCGCGCCGTCGAGCAGCCGCCAGACCATCGCGAGTACGTTGCGAGATCATGTCGCGTTCCTTTTCAGCAACCAGCGCCATGATTCCAACCGTGAACTTGTCAGCGTGGGGCATATCCGTGGCGATGAAATCCACGCCACTGTCCCGAAGGTTGAGAAGGAAGGCCGCGTTTCTGGTCAGCCTGTCTAGCTTGGCGATCAGAAGGGTCGCGCCTTCTTTGCGGCAGAGAGCGATGGCTTTTTCCATCTCCTGCCGGTTGTTGTGCTTGCCGCTTTCGACTTCGGCAAACTCAGCGATCAGCTTCCAGTCGCCGCCATTGAGGAATCTTGCTACCGCATCCCGCTGCGCATCCATCCCAAGGCCGTTGATGCCCTGCTTGGTGGTGCTTACGCGATAATAGGCGACAAATTTTCCTGTCATCATGGCCACAATACCCAACGTGATGGGTATTGTCAAATTCTAAAACGTCCGTTTAAGGTTTTGACGAGTAAGTCGATTCTTTTTCGTTGCTGGAACAAGGCGGCCAAGCTCCAGTTGTCAGGTCAAAGAGAAGTGCGACCACCAACGGATATAGCCTTCATCGATTCCTCATTACGATTGAATTACACGCTTCCGAATTGTCCGCCGCTGGCATGGCTTGGAATACCCACTGTCGAACTCTTTGCGAGATTGTGTACTGACGGGGATGCGCAATAACCGTGGTTTTTTAATCTTTAACGGCTCAAGCTCTTACAGATCGAGTCTTGGCAAAGATTCTGCTTTTCAGCGGCCTTCTTCACACCTTATTCTTGCTCCGCCAGAAAAATCGAGACTGAAACCTGAATCCCTTGAAAGTCGATTGTCCCAGTTGCAGCGAAAAGTTGCAGGTTCCAGATCAGGCAGAAATTCAGGTCAAACATTGGGTACACATGCTTCACCTGAGTTTTCGATGTCCCTTTTGCGGTAAGACAATATCTGCGCCAAGGGAGCTTGTCATCCCAATCGAACAAGCAATCGCAGGAGCGTTCTTGTTCGGTTTTGTAATTGGACTCGCCACCGCTTTTTGGAGAGAAATTGGTCACTTCTTGTCAAATTTATTCCATAAATGAATCGACGGAGAGAAGAGTTTAAGAGTCTGAGAGCGATTACGGGATGTTTCCAGTCGGAAGAAGCGAGGCAGCTTGGCAAAATATCGAAACACTTACAGTCAGGCGCTGCGGAAACTTCAACCTCGTAGACGAAAAAGTTTTGCCAGTGCTAGGGATTCGCCTTAACTCATGGTGCTGTACAACCAGAGCCTTTAAACATCCAACTGTGAGCGTGACGAAGATTGCGTAATCATCGATAATTATTCCGAATGAGCAAACTTAAGTGTCCAAAGTGCGGAGCCGACATCGGCAGATTTGTGACAGCGCACGCCGGACGGTCCACAAGTCGAGCCAAGGCAGCGGCAGCGCGACGAAACGGCAAGAAGGGCGGCTGGCCGAAGGGCAGACCGAGGAAGATGACAAAATCAGTATCGTGATTTGACAAAACTGGAAATCGCTTACACAAGTTCCTCGACCTTGAATGGTGTTTGCAAAACAGATCAGCCCCAACCGAACGTAGCGGCACAAGCCACTGCTTCATCGGTGTGAGAATGACCAGCGGAACCGAACAGGCCGATTTGATAGTCTGTACAGCGCGAACTGAATAGAGAACAAAGCAGTACTGTAGGTTAGTCAAACATATGCACATGAAGCGTTGGCACGAGTGCGAAACTCTTTTTTGCCTCTTGCCGGTTTGAACCGATGAAGCTTGGAAGTTTAAGTATCAATCAATCAACTATTGCGACAATTGCGGGCATCATCGTTTTGATCGGCCTGACGACGGCAGTGATGCGCTCTAAGACAACTCAGAACACCTCCACTCAACCACGTCAGATTCACGATGGCGGCATTATCTTGTTGAAGAACGGACCCACCAATGCAGCGGTAATTATCACAGTCCAAAGCCTCTCCCCGGAGGTGGTCGATTACACTTGGTATTTTCGCGTCGACGGCGGAACGACATTTGAAACGAACAATCCAAAAGTCGCAATCGGCACTGTCAAAGGAGCAAGGAGCATCGCGTTTGGGTCTTTCAAGATTGATTGGTCTATAAACACGGTCGGTATCGGGTGGATTTATTATCCCTCGCATAATCTTGTATTCAAATTGCCTTGGGGAAAGTGGATTTCCATTCCATTGCCGGGAGGACAGGCGATGGCAGTGACGACCGAGCGGGACTTGGCAAAGGTAGACGCCAACGACCCTCGTTGGACGTTTATGAAAGCTCGTCCTTAAACTGCGCTTTGGCAAACATCACCGAGAATAGCTGGGAGTTTTCGCACGTAATGTCAGGTGTGCTGGACACTACGCCCAAAGATATCAACTGGCGCGCGACTTTTTGCCAATATGCCCGAACAGCTTCCACCCAAAACCGTTGACCGCTAACTCTCAAGTGATCATTGCCTGATACTTGGCAAATGGGGCGCAATTCCGTTTCGCAAAGTTTGGACAGCGTAAATTGCGCCTCCGTCAAATGTCACATACAACCGGGTTCCGTCAGCCGAAGAGGCAATCGCAGAGAGTTTAGTCATGTTGTTTGGGGCATGAGAAACCGACCAACTGCCTCCTGAATCTGCCGAGAGTGCTATACCCTCATTCGCCCCGGCGACCAAACTGGTTCCATCAGTCGACGAAGCAACGAAAAGCCATGTAAAATTGGTTGGCGCGTCACGATATTTCCACGTATTCCCTGAATCCGCCGACGTGTAGATGCCTTCGTCTGCCGCAGCTACCAATTTGATCGCGTTGCTCGAACACGCAATGGAGTTCCAAGCTAAAACTGGAGCGGTCGTCTTCTCCCATCCGGCACCCCAACTGCTGGAAAAGTAAATCGGACCGGTAACCCGATGAGATTTCCAGTCTCCGGTCCAACTCAAAGACGGCGTATAATCAGTCGCCACTAATTTGGTTCCATCTGCGGATGCGGCTATATAACCCCAGTAGTAATTCTGTTTTTCCCACGTATGCCCGGAGTTCTTCGATGTGTAACCATTTGCCATTGCCAGCTTGCTTCCGTCTGACGACGACGCAATGCAACCATACAATGCGTTGTTCGTCGCGAACTGTGTCCATTTCCATGTCTTTCCCGAAGTGGTTGAAACACCCAGTTCATCGTCCCAAGATGCCTCCACGAGTTTGGTTCCGTCGACTGACGAGGCGACGCGAGGAAAAAACTGAAACTTTGGCGCGACGGTCGATGTCCACGAAGAACCCGAATTCGTCGAAACGTAAATGACGGCGGGACCCTCTGGAACAGCCACCGCTACGACTTTCGTTCCGTCCGCTGAACACGCAATCGAGTTCCAGCCCATATCGGTTGGGGCGCTGGTAATCGACCAAGTCTGGGAAAACGCTGACTCAACGCTGGTAATGAGCCACCATAGTACCGCTGTGAACAGTCGCGAGAGTTTCACTGTCATCCATTTCCTAATTGTTCAAGCTCCAAATAGCAGGAATTGTGATTGTCCACTCGGCTTTACAGTCCAGCGCGGTATGAATGACGTTATACATGCCAAGAATAAACAATACCGGACGGCGAAAGTTCCGCGATCAAAAGCCGGGGCACTAGTGGAGGCAGCCTTTCGCTCAACAAGAAATCGTAAATATAGGCTGCCGTATGGTCAAATAGTTGGCAAAATCTTCGAGCCGGGCGACCGAAGGCGCGTTCAGGCCACGCTCGACCAGACTGATCAACTCAACCGAACAGCCGACCGCTTTGCAAAGCTGCACCTGCGTCGAGTGCCGCATCTTGCGCAATTCGGCGATGCGCTGGCCAAGTCTTTTCTGAAGCATGGGTTTGGATTAACACATGCGAAGGGCATAGGCAACGGAGCTAACTGCGGATTGTTCTGCAAAAAATTTAATGCGGATAATCTTACGTGGCGGAAATTATAGCGACCGTTGACGCCATTCGATATCGGAGAGGGCTGTTCTTTATGTTATTATGGTCTTGAAAGACCGATTCCAATAGCGGAAGGCCCGCTTGCGGGACGAGAAGTCAAGTCGCTTCGGGCATTCGCGCGTAAAAGCTGCGCAGGTGAAAAGCAATACTTGCGGAATCGTATATCCCTTTTTCCCTTCCCATGCTGCCCGCCCGACGAATTCCGCAAGTATTGAGTCGCTCGGTGCTCGAAATTCAAAGCTCGTTTATCTCGCTCGCACCGTTCAGAGTGACCCTGCGCTGGGTTTCTGAAAAAAATCGGGTAATGCTCAAACTTGCGTGTCCCCGATATTGCTTACGTAAGATATACGCGACTTCGGCTGAAACCTTACAAAAAAGTTTAATCTCACTGTGGTTTCTTCTAGGAACCGAGTGCTTTTGTATACGCCAACGGAAAAAGAACAGTATTTCACCCTGAGAATCCAACTTCACGGTCGACTCTCTGCACTCTCTAAACGTTTCACTTCCCTTTTTATGGCCTCGGCAACACGGTGTTTTGTCACATGCACATTATTCGCGGTTGTATTGAATGCTGTGGCGATTTTTTCCGCAGGCTGCCTCTGATTCACGAACAAATCAAAAATTTGAAAGTTTTGCGAATTTTCTCTCTTCACCTTGGAAACTGCCACTTCATACAGATTTTTCTTCCATTCCTCATTCCACATTGTTTCCGGGCTTGGAAGTGACGGATCGGCGATATTGTCCAAGTCCGCAACGGCTGAAGAATCAGTGTTGGCGGTTGCTGCACGCCTGCCGGAGAACGGACTTCTTTTTCGGACTTGGTCAGCGATTCGCCAACCCGTCATGGTTAGCAACCATTTCTTAAATGACCCGTTTTTGGGGTCGTACTCGAAATTAGGCATGTGTTTCGCAACGGAGATCATGGTTTCTTGGACGACATCTTGGGCTTCAGTTTCGCTCAATCCCCTTTTCCTCGCAAAGATGAAGATCAATCGCCAGTAAATGTCAAAAAAATCCCGCCAACTTTCATGGTCACTCCAGTTTTTGAGGCGCTTAATCAGGGTTTCGCGGGTGCGGATTAACTCACGATTGTGCTCTGGCATGACTCCTGAATTAAACAGGCTTTGAGGGGCCGTTGGCAACCGGAATTACCCTTCCCGAATCTTCACCACAGCCAGAGCAGGTTAATCCCTTACCCGGTTGCGCCGATAAGTCACTGCAAATCAACATGAACAGCAACATCAGAGCAAAACTGTCAAGCATCGCGTGCAATATCGCGGTCACTCTTATTGTTCAATGGATGATGACGACGGACGCTGAAGCGGGTGGGACAAAGACTGAAATTCAGGTTGTAAGTGTGCAGGGCCAAGTGACGGTATCTAATTTAGAATCAGCAGCTTGGCGTCAAATTCGCGAAAACCAATTTTTGAATCTGGGCGATTCGGTCAGAACCGGGGCGAACAGTCGAGCCGTATTACGGTGGTCTGATCAGAGTGTAATGTATTTCGACGCTTTAACGGAAGCTGAGGTGTTGCCGCCAAACACGTCATTCTCCCAGTCTGGTTTGCACTTGGTGAAAGGCATCATTTCCTTTTTTCACCGAGATCAACCGGGTCGCATCCAAATCACAACTTCTGGGGCCGTTGCCGGGGTGGATGGCACCGAGTTTGTCCTTGGCGTCAATGAATCGAAACGCACTACGCTATCCGTGATCGACGGAAAGGTTAGTTTTGGAAATGCGCGAGCAACGATAATTTTGACAAACGGACAACAGGCTTTCATTGAGCCGGGAAAACTGCCCGTTCACACGTCCGGCTTCATCGCCAATAACATTCTCCAATGGAGCTTTTCTTATCCCGCCGTGCTTGATCTCGACGATTTAACGTTTACGCAGCAGGAAAGTGATTTGCTCAAGGAATCCCTCAATTCGTATCGGAATGGCGACCTGCTCGTTGCGCTTGAAAAATATCCGGCTTCATACAAGGCAAAATCCGACAGCGTACACATTTACCGAGCAGCATTATTGCTCAGCGTTGGCCAAATTGGAGAGGTTGAAACAGCGCTTTCCTCCATCTCAATTACGAACGAGTCAGAACCTATTCGGCACTTGGCTACGGCAATTCGAGAGGTGATCGTTGCGGTAAAAAAACAACAGGTTCCATCCATATCTATTCCGCAATCGGCGACCGAACTGATCGCCCAGTCCTATTATGAGCAATCGCGGGCAATTCTTCACGATTCATTGGCGAATGCCCTCGAACTGGCGCGGCAAGCAGTAAGAAAATCACCGGGATTTGGTTTCGCGTGGGAACGTGCGGCGGAATTGGAATTTAGTTTTGGCCACGGCAAAGATGCCATCGCGGCATTGGACAGGAGCCTTGTGCTGGCTCCTCGCAACGCTCAGGCGCTCGCGTTGAAAGGGTTTCTCATGGCTGCGCAAAATAAGCCGCACCAAGCCATTACGTGGTTTGAATCTTCTCTTGCAGTGGATTCGTCCCTTGGGAACGCGTGGCTGGGACGCGGTCTTTGTCGGATTCGCCTAAGCGATTTAACTGCTGGACGTGAGGACTTATTGGTGGCCGCCGCTCTGGAACCCCAACGCGCCGAACTGCGTGCGTATTTAGGAAAGGCTTATGCGAACTCGGATGATTATCGACGCGCACTCAAGGAACTCCGTTTGGCAATTAAGTTGGACCCTAACGACCCAACAGCTTGGTTTTACATTGCCCTTCTTGATCAGCAAGAAAACAAAATCAACGATGCCCTTCAGGAGTTGGAGAAATCGGAGGCATTAAACAATAACCGGAGTATTTATCGTTCGCAGTTTCTCCTCGATCAGGACCGGGCGGTCCGCAGCGCCAATTTAGCCGCAATTTACAAAGATGCCGGATTGAGCGACATCGGCATAAATGAGGCGCTAAAAGCGGTGGAATGCGATTATGGGAACTATTCCGCCCATTTATTTCTTGCAAACAGTTACAGCCAATTGGTTGACCCAAATGATATTGGTTTACGTTACGAAACAGCCAAAGAAAGTGAGTACCTGCTGGCCAATCTTCTCTCTCCAGCCGCCGCTGGCACCATGTCGCAGGCGATTTCGCAACAGGAGTACACACGGCTCTTCGAGCGGAACAAGCTTTCGGTCGCTTCAGAGACGGAATATCTTAGCCGAGGGGCATTGAGCGAAACGGGCGCACAGTACGGCATTGACGGAAACTCCAGTTATGACATTGAAGGCCACTACTCGTTCGACCCCGGCCAGAGGCAGAATGACGACTTTGAAAAGCAGTCGCTCAATGTGATGTTGAAGCAGCAACTCAGCCCGCACGACGGAATTTACTTGCAAGTTTTCGACTACAATGCAACTGGCGGGGACCTTCATCAGTATTACGCGCCGAATATGGCGAGCCATAATTACAGATTCGAGGAAACACAGGAACCGACCGTAATTGTGGGTTATCATCGCCAGTGGAATCCGGGTATACACACGCTTCTTTTGATGGCGCGGATCGATGACACCTACTCCTATAACAATACCGCGCAGCCCGTACTGGTCGATTTCGCGAAAACGACTCGCTTCAACATTCCTGAAATCGTATCAATCCACGGGATTGCTATGAACGACAGTTACGAGAACGAATCAGTGGTTTATTCCACTGAACTGCAACAAATTTGGGAGGCTCCCGAAAGAAATACGATCATAGGAGGGCGTGCGCAATATGGCGAAATCGACACCCAGAATTATCAGACGCTTCCGTCCAGCGCCGTTTTTTATTTTCCTTTGGGGGCATCGGCCAATCAGGACTTGGATACTCATTTTGACCGGCTCACCGCTTACGGTTACCAGCAGTGGCAATTTATTGATTCGATGCGTTTATACGCGGGACTGACATTTGACTGGATGAAATATCCGGCGGATTTCCAAACCGTGCCAGTATCTGAAAGCGAGCAAGGGACAGCTAGACTCTCACCTAAAGCGGGTGTGATCTGGTCACCGACCGAAAGCTTTAACGCCAGATTCGCCTACAGCCGATCTCTTGGGGGAACGACTGTGGATCAAAGCTATCAGATCGAGCCGTCTGAAATTGCAGGCTTCGTCCAGTCATTTCGCAGCATTATCCCTGAATCAGTGTCAGCCGAAAGCCCGGGCGCGGGATTTGAGAGCTATGGCGTTTCGCTTGAAAAAAAGATTGGACGAGGAACTTATATTATGGCGGACGGTCAATTGCTCAATTCCAGAGTTTCGCAGGAAGTGGGGGCATTTGAAGGGATATTTCCAGAAGAAACTTACGCATTCCCCTCTGTTTTGGCGCAAAATCTCGATTACCATGAGAAATCCCTCCAAGGCGCGGTTTATCAATTGCTGGGGGAAGAGTGGTCCTTGGGCGGACAATACAGGGTCAGCCGTTCGGATTTGCGCGAAACTTTCCCTGATATCGGCAATAGCGTTTTTCTCTTCAACTTCCCCGGCAACCAGTGGTCTGAGGCGACGCTTCAGCAGGCAAAGCTATTCGCAGTTTACAACAACCCCTTGGGTTTTTTCGCCAGTGGGGAAGCCCTGTGGAACAACCAAAGCAACGTCGGCTACAATCCGGCTTTGCCGAGCGAGACTTTTTGGCAAATCAACGCGTTCGTCGGCTACCGGTTTCACCACCGCGAAGCCGAGTTAAGGCTCGGCTTGCTTAATATTTTAAATCAGGACTACAACCTAAACCCACTCAATCCGCATCAGGAGTTCGACCATCAGCGCACGCTTTCGTTGCGCTTGCGATTGAATTTTTAGCCTATCATCTTTTGGCTTTACGTCCGAGAACGATCAAGGATTAAAGCCACTTAGCGTAATTCCGTAATTTGTCGTGGGGACATTATTAGTAAAGTATATGGCAAATCGATATACTGGACTAAATGTCGGATGAGGCACGGTAACGCTCGTTTTCTGGCAACCAGTATCCCCATAAGCTCCGCCATACTCGACTTTTGTATTCGTGCGATTGTTGTCGGTAGCAGTGTACACGGTGGTATTGGTGGAAGGCGTCCATCCCCAACCCTGCGCGGCAGTCTTTATGTAAGTGACATATCCTTTATACGGCCCCGGACATGTTCCCAAATTCCCAGTCGTCACGATGGGCGCGGCAAAAACGACAATCTCGTCATCGGGCGTAAACGTGTATACTTCCAAGGAAGCGGCGCTTGTCTCTTCGATTTGAGTGCTTGTGGCGGTCAGACAGGAATAGTATCCAGCGTCAGCGATTTGAACATTTTTGATCGTCATCGTGCTGTTGGTCTGGCCATCGATTTCCACTCCGCCGCACATCCATTGACAGTAGAGCAGGTTTGGGGTGTCAAAGGATAAAGTGACGTCCGTGCCCAATCGCGCAAGCTGGTCTTGAGGTTGGCTAACGATGGCGGACTGTTGGGACCCTTGTGTGTAAGCGCTGTTTGGCGCAGCCAAGAGGAGTCCTACAATTGAGACGATTGTGATCGTGCATGTCTGTTTGGTATTCATATAGGGTATTGGGTTTCGCACAAGCACATACGCGAGATTTCAGAAGACCTTACAGAAAAATTCATCGGTTCTCTCTCATCGGTCGGATACCGCGAAGCTTGCTTCGCTCAAACCGATCTTCCTCAATCCATATTCAATGCCCCGAAGCTTGCTCCGGGGTTATTTACTTTTTGAGAAAAAAGCCTGCTTCTGAAAATTTCTCCTTTATTCTGGGACCAGCCAGCATGAAGCCGACAGCCATTTTGCGACGGATTTTTTCGTCTTCAGTTGCCGGTGCGGCCCTCACAGCAATTTTTGGACTTTTGCTCTGGCAGGCCCCATTTGGTCGCGCATGGGTCGATGCCAGTTACGACTACTGCTTTCGTTTTGGCACACGGAGTGTCAATAACAGCGTCTGTCTTATTGTGATGGACAATGAGGCGTTCGCTCAATTCCACCAGTCTCGCGGTCAGCCGTGGGACCGAGGACAACACGTTCGCCTATTGAACAAATTGGCCGATGACGGGTGCGCCATGGTTGTGATGGACAGTTTTTTTGGTGAGGGTGGCGAAGCGGCAACATGCAAATCCTTGGCCAGTGCCATGCGACGCCAGCGCCAAATCGTCTTGATGGCAAAACAATCTCCGATTGATCGTCAAATGCTTGCAGGTGTGCGGCCATTACTACCGGCAGAGCCGTTCCTGAGTGCAAGCCACACGAATTGGGGCATCGCGTGGCTTGACCCAGATTTGGACCTCATTGTTCGTCGCCAGTGGCCGTTTCCATCGCCTGGCGTTCTTCCAAGTCTCCCGCAGGTCACCGCTCGAATCGCCGACGCACCTGTGGACCAAAGGCCATTGAAGAGATGGCTTCGCTATTACGGGCCAGAGGACAATTGGGCAACGTTCAGTTATGGAACTGCCTTAATCCAACCGACAAACTATTTCCGCGATAAAATCGTGTTTATCGGCACAAAACCTCAAACTCCATTTCTCGATGGAGAGCCGGATGAGTTTTGTACCCCGTATACCCGTTGGACGGGCAAAACGACCGGGGGCGTGAACATATTGCTGACGACCTTCCTCAACTTGGTAAACAAAGATTGGCTGATTCGTCCACCAGAATGGGTGGAGGGTTTGGGTTTACTATTGGTGGGATTATTGCTTGGCAGTGGATTCTCTCGGATGCGCAGAGGGTTGGCGCTGGTGTGCGGAGTGGCGTTTGCGGTTGCAGTAATGCTGGCCTTCGTTTCGGTAACTTACGCCAGCAATTATTGGTTTCCGTGGATGATCGTCGCCTGCGGGCAGGTCCCGTGCGCCATTGTTTGTGCGTTTGCTTTTCCACAGACGGGGAGTGCGTCGTGGCTACCGTTCAACCAGAGTAATGTTTCTTCGCAGGTTTCTTCTGCTGCTGACAAAGCGCCGGACGTTCCGGGCTTCCGATTGCAACCCGTCCAATTTGGAGAAGGCACTTACGGAAGAGTATGGCTCGCTCAGAATAAAGCAGGTCAGTGGCGAGCCATTAAAGTAGTTTATCTGGCCAACTTTAATCAGGACACTGGTCCCTACGAGCGCGAATTCAACGGCATCAATCGGGTTAAAGCGATTTCCGATGAGCATCCAGTTTTGTTACGCGTTGAATTTGTCAGCCAAAAATTCAGGGATTTTTTTTATTACATAATGGAGTTGGGCGATTCTGTATCAGAGGGTTGGGAGAAGAAGCCTTCAACGTACAAACCTCACGATCTGGCCGCTGAGATTGATCGTGCGCACAGAGGGAGGCTCTCGATACGGGAGTGCCTGCGACTTGGCGTTGACTTAGCTGATGCGTTGGATTTTCTTCATCGACAGGGATTAACCCATCGCGATATCAAGCCGCAAAATATACTCTTTGTTGGCAGACGCCCAAAATTGGCGGATTTCGGCTTGGTAGCCGCAATTCGGCCAGCCGACGATCAAAGAACCCTTGTCGGGACCCCCGGTTATATGCCGCCGATGCCTGAAATACCGGGAACCCCGGCTGCGGATATTTATTCTCTAGGAATGGTTTTGTATGTGATCAGCACGGGAAGAAAACCCACGTATTTCCCCGAAATTGCCACGACACTTGCTCAGAACTTGGATTCGGTCGAATTTTTTATTCTCAACGCCATTATTCTCCGTGCTTGCCATAGTGACCCTGCGCAACGTTATGAATCGGCGTTGCAAATGCGTCGCGCTTTGGAGGAGGCATTGAAATCGATTGAATGATATCAAACGGCGACTTCTGCACACGGCAGGCCGCCTTGACCCCGGCCTTGGGGTTGGCGATTCGTTCGTCCGGCGAAAGCTCGGTCACGCCGAAGTAGATGCAGGGCTTATTGAGGTCGCGATTCGGATGGCAGCGCGAACGGTGCGGAGCCGCGAGACGGTAACGACAAGAAACAGCACATAAACGTTGTGGTGGTGATCGGCCCGCAACTTTTTCAAAGTCCGCCGCTTCATTTCACTTTCTTGTCCAAGATCGGCGACTCTCATTCTTTGCGGATGGCTCGCAAAACTCCGATGCCGACAAATAGCGCAATCTGACCCAAAATCATCGGCAGCAGCCCCAGTGCAGCCACTGCCAAGACAAAAATAAAATCGCCACGAACAACACCGCCCACAATAAACCCGGACCACCATCAAACTCGCCTGCTCGATAAAAGAAGACGGCGAATGCAACCATCAGCACGGAATTCCAAGAGTAGAATGGCAACATAAAATGCCAAATCTCAACGCGGCTCTCGCCGCCTAACGACCAAGAACTGAGCCATGCCGATGGGCGAACGGCTCCCCAAGATCGATAATCATTGTATCATCCAAACCATCCATAAGCTCAAGGCGAAGTTGGCGTTGGCACCAGCGCTGTGTTAGGCGGCTCATCTCTCACGCAACCGGTCTGCTTGGGAAGCTGCTCTGCACTCTGCAATCACATCGTCAGTGACGAGAATTCTCTCAGAAAATGGCGTATCCCGAACGAGCACCTTGTCAACAGTCCCGACAGCATCTCTGCTCTGTTCCAAATCTATCGTGGGGTCCAACATCAGCACATAGATATAGCAATCGCCGTCGGTGTGGCCGTGGGCAAATCGAGCAAACCGTAAAGCATTGCCTTTGTCGCTGGAAACACAACTGCCTTTAGCAATCAAATCGTCAATAGAATGAGAACTGCCGTGAAAATGTTGCGTCTTCATAGTATCAATGGACGGACGTCTCTGATGCCCTCTTCCTGCCGCGCCGCTGCCTAATGCGCTTCGGCTTCCGGCCCGGAAAGGTGAAAAGGTCCACGACCTCGACCTTCAACTCCTTGGCAAAATCTTCGAGGCGGGCAACCAAAAGCTCTTTCATGCCTCGCTCGACCAGACTGATGAACTCCACCGAGCAGCCGACCATCACGCAACACTTTCAACTGACTTTTGAACCCCGTTCGCCCTGCGTTACTTCCAGCGCCGCCACAGCCAACGGACCAGCTCTTTGAAATTGGGAAGTCCAAAATCATCGCACACCCGGCAAAATAAAGGAACCAGAAATTGAGTTTTATTTGATTGGTGTTATACCACGAAATTAAATCTTCGACTCTGCTCCATTCCCTATGACCAAGCACCGACACCGCCAAACTTTGAACGCAGGAAAAGATCATTACTATTGACCGATGCCAAATCATCTGTGTCATTGAAAAACCAGATGCCCAGACCAAAATCACTGCGCCAACCCAAGCTCCTATTGCGTTTCCCACTATGAGTCCAAACCAATCCTCTCGAAGTTTGGATAGTATAAATACCAATCGCTTGCCCGCACCCCGCTCGTCGAAGCGGCGAAATCCTATCCAGAGCGAGTGAGCAAAGAACACTGCAAAAAGGAAGGCGAAGGCGTGCCCCTTTAAAGAGTGCAACCAATCGCCGACTGACGACGAGTGGGCAATTTCCGGTTGGTGCCGTCCGGCAAAGAACGGCGGGCGGGACGGAATCATACCACCAGCAAAGGCTCCGGCGATGCTGAAAGCCACGCCGCCGAGAATACAAACCACAAACGCACTGCTCGCCGCCTCAACGGCACTGTCCCAAATGACCTCGCCCACCCGCAACGGACGTATCGGTTCCTGCGCCGGTGGCGTCTGATTTTGTGTCGCGTTCATAACGGGTCGGCTGTGATCAGAGTATAAGTGTGCCTCCTCATCCTGCGATTACAATTTCCTCGAATTTCTCCGATGGCGGCCCCTGTCAAGGGAAAGGCATCAACACACGGACATCCGCAGGACGGCCAAATTACGTTAGCACACCGCAACTACCCGCCACACAGCTTGCATGGAATTCCCTCGGTCGGTCCGCAAAATCGACCTCTGGACTTCTCGAAATAGCGACAACTGCTGTTATGACGTTTGTTTGAAGAAGTCGTAAGCCAGAATTTTGGCGCGGGCGCACTCGAAGATGAAACTGGGAGTCGCGCAGTCGGTGAATTTTGCTCCGGCTCGAAATCCACAGTTTTTGCCGCGACGGATTCGCCTTTCACAGACGGGACAAGGGCCGCTTTTAAACCTTCAATTTCGCCTTGGAGTCGCTGATTTTCAGCTTTTAGAATTTGATTTTCAGCCCGCAGAGACTGGTTCTGCCGCTCCGTATTTTGGCCGCACGAAGTGACGCAGAGTGTGACAGCAAGAGAAAGGAGCCAACAAACGAAAATTCTTAATGATCGCATCGCCATCATGTTTGGGACGGATACCAGATTGGCACGTCCTGCATTTGAGTCAAATCTCGAATCGCGTTTTTAGGCCTAGCGTTTGGTCAATTGCGTCTCAACGTCGCATAGATTTCCTCGCACGGTATGGGACTTTCCGTCGGCTGAGTTGATGTCGGTCATGGTTGCTTCTTGCAGGTTCACTTGAACCGAGCAGACCTGTTCAGGGCAAATCAAGACGCGGACGGCCTTCTTGGCCGCCTTTAAATTCGATCAGATTCATGTTTTGGACGATGCCGGGTGCAATTGCGCCGTCAAGCCTCCGGCGTTCGTTAAATTATTACCCACCTGAGACATGGCCCGCCACGTTCTAGTCAATACTTGGCTCCAGCGTCGAGAGCGAATTGATGGGAGTAAGCCGCCGAGATTCATGGACATAGAGCGTTGAATGAGCACCTGTCGTTGACTGCCACTTTCGTCGCCACGTGGTGCCGCAACTAAAGCGCGGCTCTCTTTTCAATTGCGCCGATGAGGCGAACGGCGTTGCGAGTAATGTGAAAAAGTATTGTATCTGACCCGGTGAATTCCGCAGTAAGAAGCCCCAATGATACGAGCTTGTCCAAATCGTCTTTTAAAAACCGCAACTCCGTGAACTGCATCAATTCGTCATTGGATAACTGAAAGCCGACCCTAGTCGAATCGAGCGGCGTATAAATGATGTATTGGGCATCCGAATTAACCAATTGGCGCAACACGTGAACCGCTTGATTGGACAACTCGGCTTCGGGCACCATTGCCACCGACAACCCGCGAAATTCCGCTACTTGACTCAAGAGGGAAGCAAGCGTGGTGCAAACAGCGTCCAGCTTCTCGATGATTATGGCGTGGTCTGCACGCAGCAGGTTATCCACCTCGCCTTGCAATCCGGCGGTATTGCAAATGAGATTTTTAATCTCGTCGTGCCGGTGGTACTCTAGCCACTCCACGAATTTTTGGTGGTCGAGGGTTTTTTTTGCGCCTTTTTCCTACCTGAAGTTAGAAATCAGGCCTACGATGGCACCAAACGCCGAAGCAGCTGTGAGAGAGTCATACATAAATCTCGACTACTGTGCCGCAGCAGCAATTTGCTTTGGTTCGAGGTCGAAACCCGCCTCCTTTAATCTTTGGCACAATTTGGGAACGATCTCTTTCACATGGTCGTTGTAGGCGAGGTGAATAACCCCTTGAAGGTCGGACGGCATTTCCAGATGGCCTTTGACAATTATTGCCATTCGCGACCGCGTGAGGGATGCAAGCAACATACCCGCCTCAAGAACCACGTTTTGCCGAGGGCGAGGCTCCGTTTTCTTATCGCCCTCTTTCTTCGAGTAACCGAAGTCGTCCGGCGTCATCAGAACGATTCCAAAGTCGGATGTGAAATCACGTCCAATCTGTCCTTCGAGCGCCTCTATTATGGTCATTCCGCCGCCGCTGCTGTTCATCAGGATAAAGGGCTTAAGACCCAAACGATGCAGCGCCAGTTCGAGTTGATCTGTCGCGGCAGAATCGTGTCCGTGAACAATGAAAATTTGCTTTTCTTGCGATTTGGATGCTGTCGAAGGAGCGACCGCTACGAAGGAGGGCGTCGTTGCCGACCCTGAAATGGCTTTCTCTAAATTTGATTGTGCCTTTTCCTGCCCTTGCAGACTTACTGTCCCCCGCGACGGCCACCAACTCAACACACCGCCATCGCTGCTCCGAAACCTATGCTGAGTGGGGCCAGCGTCTTCCCATTTTCCTTTGATGCCAGCGGCTTTAATCAACGCCTGCAATTCATCAAATGTGCCTTCAAATTTGCTTGCCATGTGATTCCTTCCTAAATCAATTGGGCCGGTGACATCCGCTCACCGTCGTTGATCGTGCGCGTGTCTCAACGGAAGTCAAACTCATTGACATAATGGTCACCATTAAAGCCATAGGCGCTCGGAACCGTAGAGCGCGGCCCCTCCAGTCGAGGTGTCGTCGGAGCCGGGACCGATGACTTTGCCAAGCCAAAGAGGTGGGGACGCTAAGTAATCGAGCCGCAGTTTAACGATGGTCATGCGCCGGGCTTGCGGCGTAGTTTCGGCCCATGAATACAGAACCAAAAAACATGCTGAGCATTGCGATAACCGGAGTCCTCACCATCGAACGACGTGAACTGGAGCAACTGGTGGTTCGATTTGCGCCGGTTAATCCTGCGGCAGGAGCGAAAAGTCCCAAAATGCCCGAAAGCGATGGAAAACCGGTACGCCTCAGCTATTCGGTCAAACAGACAGCGGAATTATTGGGTGTTGCGACGGCGACAGTGTATCGGTTGCTCGCGAGAGGACTTCTCCGAAGCTCGTCTGCGCTTCGTACCAAGATCATTCCCAAAACAGAAATCGAAAGGTTTCTGAAAGAAACAACTCGGTCATCGTAATAACCCTCATTGGCGCAGGCAAAAACGGCTTGGGCGCTGGAGTTCGCGTATACAAAGACGATTTGTCTATGAAGTCCAAGTCCCTTGATTCGGGTTTGACGCTGCTCCGCGCCAAAATATAGTCTCCGAGCGGGTCAAATTCGCACAGAGTCAAAAAATGGTGGGAAGGGGTGGAGTTGAACCACCCCCCTTGTCCGGGCCTCGCACCATCAGTCGCTCGGCACAACGACGTTCTAGTGAATTGCCGCCTTCGGCCTTCCCACAAGGGTCACCATCAAAACGCCCATCGTTAACTTACGGATGAGCGATTTACTGTTGCTCTTTTGAACCTCATTCTGGGAGTTTACTTTATTCATTGTCGTATCTTTCTCGTTTACTGGTTTACTGTCGTTGACAGTTGGAATGTGGACGGCACTCGCCGCACTTACCAACCAAGTTTCCGATTGGAACGCCAAGGAACAATTCCCGAACGAAGCTGTGCCAGAGCACCGACGGTGGAGGCCCAAGCTGTAAAAAATCAATTGCAAAGAACAATTCTCACGGTCGTCGATCATATTGGATTATTGGCCATTTGTCAAGTCTATAATATCGACACGGTGACTAAATGGCAGACCTCTCCTACGGAGGGAAGCCTTTGCCGTGGTGGCCGACTCGTTCCGTGGAATAGTACACAGCATAGCCGGCGCCACAAACTCAACATCGCCGCACGAGCCGTAGCGCGGTCGCCGGTTTCCTGAGAACCTATAAACTCGCGGTCAGGACCGCTGCTTCAAATAGGAATACGTCCAAAGCGCCTTGTCCAGCACCCGCATGGTAACCCCGGCCTTCCTTCGCAAGGACCGGCAAAACTCGACGTAGTCCTCCCAAAACGGGAATGTATATTGCGATGGAACCTCTTCTTGCAGTGACCACAATGCGCGGTAATCGAGGATTGGATACCGGTTGTGGAAGGCAAAATGAAGGAAGACTGACGCGGTAGGCCATTTCACCCCGGCGAGAAGGGTCCACGCCTGAATTCTCATGCACTCCGAATTCGTGTCCAAGGCCAGCGCAGAAATCTCCTTGATCAGCGCCGACTCGTTCGATTCGCAATGTGGCTTCGAGCGCGGCGTCTTCCAAGCGCAAACGGTCAAGAATCCCTGTCTTGTCAAGTAGCCGCCGCGAATATAGGCCGGGAAGATTTCATGTGTAATTCTGTCGGCCAGCAGTCGGTCCCTCTCACCTGTTACCCGGTCGTAATGGTTGGCTAATTCTACGATGCGCTCCATCGGAAATCGCAGTTTCATGGCGGCTCCGATGATGCTTCCTGACTCCTCGAAATCAATTCAAAAGCCGATCTGCAACACCAAGTAAAAAGCCAAAACTGCGGCGCAACCGCGACTTGTCTGAGCCACTAACTCGCCTCGGTCGTGACTTTTACGGGGTCAATTGCTTCTGGCGTTGGCGATGCCTGCGGCCTTCCCAATTAGATCAATCGCTTTGGAAGCTTGTTTTTGTAAAGCCGATTCCTTCGGGATATTTGTCTCTGTCATTACTTCCCGTAAGAGGGGCAGCGCATTTGTCGCATTGGCTCCAGCCAGTCCCAATCCCAAAGCGGCAAAACTCCGAAACTGCGCTGGATTGGTCCGATCTTGCAGGGTCTTTTCGCACAGTGCGATAGTTTGACCGGTTTTGGAGTCGAGAACCGCCAGCGCCAGCAACGCTGATTCACGGTTGCCAAGGTCCGGGTCTTCAGCGATTTTCAACAATGGCTTCCTCCATACCGGCAGGTCCGCCGGGCAAGTTCTGGTCACCATGATCGCCAAATGCTGGCAGGAGACGTTGGTATGGGTCAGACCGGCGAGGATTCCTGCCACGATCTCGTCATGCCGCTCCAGCAGGCCAGTGCGGGCGACGCCAAACGAATCGAGGAATGGCAATTCGTCGCGTCCATACGGAGTCGTAGACGCAGCGGCTGTAAGTTCAATCAAGCGCAAAGCTCCCCCATTTTGGTTGGTTCCCAGCGCGAGAAGTGCCAAACCCGCAGCCATCTGCCGAGCTTCCTGAAGGTTGGAGAACTTTAACGGCGCGGCTCCCGGCGAAGCAGGCGCGGAACTGGAAATTTGCGCCCACTTCACTTTTGCGAAATCCTCCACGCGGGATAAAGCACTGTCCGGCGGCTGTTCAGGCGGTTCGGTCAACCTTTTTTCGAGTGTTGGCACCGCATCCGAGCCTAAAGCCACCAAGGCTTTTAAAGCCGGATCGCTTTGAATTATGTCCGGCGAAAGAGGTAGATTGAAATTCCACGCTTCCTCATCCGCATGGCGTGGCCCGTCAAATAACGCCATCCCATCCAGTCACTCGGTAACGGACTTGCCATGATAAATTGGCTCGTTAGCGAATGGCCTAACTCGCCACACGACCACCGCGCCAAAAATCATCAACCCGATGAGAATCCAAGGCCATTTTCGAGTAGGTTCCATGTTGGCGCGACGCCCTTTCCGAATCGACCCATACTTAACAGACGCGACTGCGATTAACGTTGGTTACGTCGTGTGTTGCCTGCAAAAGTTTCCGAAGCTCGGTGATGGTTAGCGGGGGTTCAATTCGGTGAATCATCGCGTGGCAATTGGGGCATACGGGTATCAAATCTTCTTTCGGGTCAACATCATACAGTTTGCCAATCTTACCTATCGGTATGATGTGATGGACATGAATAAAATCTTTGCCAAAATCGCCATACGCTCTCGCAAAATCGAACCCACAAGCCGCGCAAGTGTGGCCATGATGTTCGATACACGCCGAGCGTGCCTTTGGATTACGCTCGTAAGCGTTGATCGTGGCGGTCCATCGAGCACCTTCGGGATACTTTTCAGGCTTAGCCAATTCTTCTGCCAATCGGGTTGCCGCACCAAGAGCAATTCCAAACCAGTCGTTTTCGATTCTCACGAGAGTCTTCTCACTTAGCGTCGCGGTGAATCCACTAATCTTCGCCGGGCCACTTCGGTTATTGTCGTCGGCTGTATCCTTCGAGCGCTTCATGGGAAACGTCAATAGCCGGTAACCATTTTCCTCGATCAAGCGAATGTGCTCTCGCGATTGGTCATATGCCTTATTCTTATGGCCGCGCCTGTTGATTTGCCAGTCCGTGGAGAAAATCTTGGCCCTAGAATTATCAGTATATACATCCCACGCTCCAAAGATTATGTGTCGCTTGGACTCGTTAATGAACGACCAACTCCAATTCCAGTTTTTGCAAGTTGCGCCCTCTGATTCGATGAACGTCTTTCGGCTCATATTTCAATCCGCGCCAAATTACGGGACCAGCAAATTGATTCCGCGCCCTTGAATACATCCGTTGGGGTTTCTGGAACAATAGAAATATGCGTCGTTTTACTTTCCGACACGCCAGTCGACGCGGAACTGGGCGTCATTGACCGCACCGGTTGTTCTTGGTATGCTGGCTGTCAGCGATGACGCGTAAATCCCGCACCCTGCTGCTCGCGTTGGTCGCCGTCATCCTGTTGGCGATGTTGGCCGTGCTTTTCTTGTCCTTGAGCCGGACTCCGCCACCTCCACCGCTGCCAAATCCGAACGGGTACGATGACTTCCTAAAGGCCGCCACGCTAATGACCGGCGATCTTGGCAACGCTGACACGCTCAATCACGATGGCCTTCGAGCATTGGTGTCCACGAACACCGAATCGCTTCGCCTGCTGCGTCTCGGGCTGACCCGACAGTGCGCTTTGCCCGCAGATTCTGCGATGGCGAACGTTTCGGCGATGCTGAGTGATTTGGCAGCCATGAAACAACTGGTTCATTTGCTGGCAGCGGAGGGGCGGTTGCGTGAAATGGATATCCATCGCGCACTACTCCTCCAATTGGCGACGTACGCGCTGGCGTTCGTCCTTCGACACATCGCCAAAATCAACCCTCAAATAACCGACGCTAAATTCAGGAACGCTCGCGGCCTACTGAAAAGCAGGCTGCATTTTTCGGGGAAAAATTGACCCAACAAATGGCCTGCAAGTGCATTCTTGCCTAATCGTCTCAATTCATTCACTCTGAAACGTCCGCACAAAAAACGTAACCAACCAAAAGGAATCGTATGGCATACAGTGCTGAAATTAGTCGAGGAAATCCCACTTGTTTTGTGTTCTTAATTGACCAATCCGGGTCGATGGCCGACGTGTTTGGTGGAGGCGAAGGAACTCAAAGAAAAGCCGACGGTGTTGCCGATGCAATAAACCGAATGTTGCAAAACCTCGTTATCAAATGCGCAAAAGAGGAGGGTATTCGTGATTTTTTCCACATCGGCGTAATTGGTTATGGCACACAAGTTGGCCCGGCCTTCGCTGGCGCACTGGCGGGCCGTCCACTCGTTCCCATTAGCGAAGTTGGAAATTCTCCTGCGCGAGTTGAACAACGAACCAAAAAAGTCCCTGATGGTGCTGGTGGAATTGTTGACCAGCCGGTCCGCTTCCCCGTTTGGTTTGAACCAGTCGCCAACGGCGCAACGCCAATGATTCAAGCCCTCGTCCAAGCAAAAGCAATTGTGGAAAATTGGCTTTCGCAGCATCCGAATTGTTTTCCGCCAATCGTGATTAACATCACCGATGGAGAAGCAACGGACGGCGACCCGATCAATGCAGCGAGTGAAATTCAAAAACTCAAAAGCAATGACGGAGGAGTTCTCGTATTTAACGTCCATTTGTCGTCACAACGAGGGGCGCAAATTGAATATCCTAGCAACAGTGAAGTCTTACCTGACAAATTCGGACAACAGTTATTCCAAATGTCGAGTCCACTGCCAGACTCCATGCTAAATATTGCAAAAAAGGAAAGTATGAACGCTGGTGCAGGTAGTCGTGGTTTTGTTTTTAACGCTGACATGGTGGCCGTCATAAAATTCTTAGACATCGGAACCCGTCCAAGCGCGTTACGATAAAATGCTCACGCTGTGGAAACCCATGCACAGGTGTTTGCGTTGCCCAAGCACGGCAGCAGCGATGCAGAATACGAAGATGCGTATTGCCTCTCGTTTGACAGATTTCGATTTGCTATAGCCGACGGAGCAGCAGAAACTTCATTTTCTGGAGCATGGGCTAAACAATTAGTCCGAGCATTCACCAACAGGAAACTTTCAATCCCGATTGCACTTGAAGAATTAACCCCACTTCAAGAAAGATGGCAAAAAATAGCGCACCGACATCCCCTTCCGTGGTATGCCGAAGAAAAAGCAAGCAGTGGTGCCTTTGCCGCATTTGTCGGTTTGGAGTTTTCACAGGAACTTTCAGACAAGGGAAAACAAAAAAAATGGCGAGCTACTGCGTCGGGAGATAGTTGTCTGGTGCAAGTGCGCGGAGATGAGATCATTCAGGCATTTCCTTTGGCTGATTCTGCTGCGTTCGGTAATCGTCCCGATCTGTTGTCAAGTGCGCCAAACTTAAACAAAAAACCCGAACTTGTCACGCAATGCAGCGGTTCGTTTGGATGCGAAGACGCCTTTTTTCTAATGACCGATGCGCTTGCGTGTTGGTTTTTTAAGGAACATGAGCAGGGCAAAAAGCCGTGGATTTTATTGAAAGACTTGGACACGAAAGATAGCGTTTCATTTGAAAATTTTGTCTCTGATTTGCGAACCTGCGGACAGATGAAAAACGATGATGTAACGCTCCTACGAATTGACATCATTCAATGAATTATGTCTTGGCCAACACTACAAGATTACAACGAGGCGATTCAAAACCCTTGTTTGGCGTTTTTGGACCCTGACCTCCGAACCGGCCAACCGGAATTAAACCAACTTGGTTTGCCCCGTCCGATTGCTGGCAACTTTGCCTGCGTTTACAAAATTCAAATTGGCGGACGGCGTTGGGCTGCTCGCTGCTTTTCTAGCGAAGTTTCAGACCAACAACGCCGTTACGAAGCCATCAGCAGCTATCTTAAAAAGGTCTCTCTTCCATACATGGTTCAATTTACGTTTTTACAGGGAGGCATAAAGGTTCTCGGTAGAAATTATCCACTGCTCAAAATGGAATGGGTGCAAGGTGAATCCCTGATTAAATTTGTTGAGAAATATATTTGGACGCCATCCACGTTGATTTCTTTGGCTAAAGTCTGGAAAGAAATGATGGCAGATTTGAAAGCGGTGAGCATGGCACATGGTGACCTGCAACACGGAAATGTTGTCGTTGTTGGCGATCAACTTCGCTTGATAGATTATGATGGAATGTATGTTCCGGGTTTGGCTGGAAACCTAAGCAACGAATGCGGACACCGGAATTATCAACTGCCGTCAAGAACAGGCTGGGACTATGGGCCTTATCTGGATAATTTTTCTGCTTGGGTAATTTATGTGTCGCTCGTTTCTTTGGCTGTGCATCCTGAATTATGGGGCAAATATCGCGGTGGTGATGAGTGTTTGATTTTTCGCAAAGAAGATTATTTGCAACCGGAGAACTCGGATGTGTTACGCGAACTGAGTTCATCGCCAAATACAGAACTCCGCTTTTTGGTCGATTTATTCACAAGTTTTTTCAGCCTGTCACCGCAGGATGTTCCTGCATTGGATGGGAACGTGCAGCCGCCAATTCTTGATTCAACTACGCGAGTTAAACCACAACCGAATGGTGCAAATTGGTGGAACGACCATACGGAAAGGCTTCCTGTCAACCAAGAGTCCCCGGTACCGATGAGTCCACAAAAAGAAGAAGCGTCCGTCCCTGACCCCGGTTGGATTTTAGATTCCCTTACTGAAGCGCAACCAGTTGAATCCCTACGGTTCCAAGGCCAAACCAAAATGAATCGAATCATTATTTTGGGTTCTATGGCACTTGTCTTTCTAACGAGGGTTCTTGTGGAAATGCCCGCATCCGAATTTCTTATTGTCGTGACGGGCGTTTTCAGTTTGAATCTCCTTTTGTGTTTTATTAGCTACAAGCACGACCCAAGCCAAGCAGAATTTCAGAAATTTCAAAAAGAGTATAAAGATTTTCTCCGACGAGTTCGCGAACATCAAATAATAGTTGATTCAATTTCCGCCGAACGCCTAACTGTTCAGATGAAGCTCGACGAAGGCGAACGGGCGATTGCCGCTGAAAAAGGTCATTTATCGGCAACGCTGCTGACAAACCTAAATGCCGCTCAGATTGAACTCAATGCTCAAATTCAATCTATAACTCAGCGCCGCCGGGACATTTCGACATCCGAGACAAACAAACTCGATTCGCTTCAGAAATCTTTGGGAAATCAAGTTTTGGAACTTGACCGCAAAATCTCTGACCTCAAACAAAAAGAATCCGACGAAAAAAATGTGGCATTGAACGCATTGCAAATTTCTCATGTTCAAGCGTATCTTCGCAGCCACTCTGTAATGAATAGTTGGATTCCGGGTATAGGTGAAACATACAAGTCGCGTCTCTATTACATCGGTTTTCAAACTGCGGCTGATATTGACGGTAGTGTTCGCAGAGTAAACGGAATTGGACCAAGCAGGGAAATGGCGCTCAGGATTTGGCGCCAAGGTTTGGAACGTGAAGCCCGTATGTCTGGCCCAAATCTTTCTTCACAAGAAAAACATGCAATTGAAAATAAATACCGTCAGACACAACTGATGCACGAAACGGAAAAGCAACGAATACAGGCACAATTGAGTGAACAAGTTGCAAGCGCACGCCAGTATTTTTCCGATGCCAGACAATCATTGAACCCTGAAGAACAGCAAATGAGGGCAACTTCCTCGCAGAAAAAAATAGCGATTCAACAATTTCACGATGCAGAAATCACTGATCTGGACAAGCAGGCTGTGACCGCACGAAATGAGGTGATGCCAACGATCAATGAATTGACTGAAAAACTGCGAGCAGCGCTGAAACAGACATTTGCTTTGCGTTGGCAGTCTGCAAAACGCGAGAAAGAAGGACGACGTTTCGCTGGCTTGCGGTTTCAAAATTATTTGCACAAAATCATTTCGTCATAAATATGGGTTGGCGTTTTCGCAAAGCTTTTGGTCGAGGGCCATTCCGTTTTTCCCTCACAAAAAAGGGTATTGGCGGAAGTTGGGGGATTCCGGGTTTACGTTTTGGCATATCACCTAGCGGTCAAAGGTATTTTTCCACCGGTATTCCCGGCACAGGACTTTATTACATCAGATATTTTCCAAATCAAATCCAACCACCTCAAACGCCAAGCCCTAGCCCCGGTCAGCCGATCTTCCCAAAGAATAATCAATTTTCAAATCAGGTTCCACATGTTCAACAACCATCAGTCAGTCAACCTACAATCCATCAGCCAACCATCCCAAAGCCTCCGGCTAATCAACCAACAATTTCCAGTCAGCCAGTGAACAATCAAATTCCGTGGTGGAAACAAAAAGACTTATAGTACTTTAAAACATGGCCGTTTCTCCGAGAAGTAGTGCATACAGGCGAATGACCGTTTCCCGCTGCGCCCGTCGCAGCAAACCGTCATTGCTGGAAACCTCGGTGGGCAGTGTCGCGGTAATGGTTTTCACCGGCAACCGAGGCGTGAGCAATTCAGTGTTGAAGAGGGTGGCGATGCGCTCCGGGGGAATCAGCTTGCGGGCCTGTGCGGCAACCGCGCGGCACTCGTCGGGTGTCAGGCGCAACTGGCACTCGATTCGGCTCCCTGCCGATTGGCGTGAGCGCAACCGGTGTCTGCCTCGCGCATCGAACCGGATTGTGCCATGGGTTGTGCAGATCGTAACCTTATCACTGATGGCCAGCACGAGCTTCTCTCCCAGATTGAAGCGGCCCCGCTGTTCTGGATTGGTCTTCTTTGCGGAGGCGGCGAACAGAGTAAAAGCGTGGCTCAAATCTTTGAAGCCTTCAGGCGCGTCATCTTCCACCACCAGCCGCGCCCTGTTGCACCCTTGGTATTCCAGCGACACGTTGACCTTGGTGACGCCCGGCTCATCCCATCCATTCTGAAGAAGTTCAAAGAGCGCGAACTCCTTGCCCTTGCGTTCCAGAATCTGGGCCAGCCCCAGCTTATCCACTTCAAACCAGTTTCTCATGTTGACTTCCTTTGTTGCAGTTCAGTTATGAAATCCAATTTCACCATCGAATAATTTTACCATATACAGTTTTGAGATATGGCGATTTTAGCTGGTAGTGCCCACGCAAACCTTTGTGGATGAGTGTTGAAAATAAATCACTTGACAGATTTTTCGGACTTTTGAGTTGCCGCCCAGCCGCGACCCAAATGCGCTCCAGCGGATGGGCCAGTAATCACGCCGAACTGATACTGGCGTCATGGTGCTGACGGATGATTTCTAATTGACTAATAAGTGTATCACTTACGTTAAGCGCACGACCTTTTCCGTAGTGTCCCTGTTTCAAGTTTTCGCCAATACAACAGACTCGCCTCTGTGTCATTGTGACGATACGCTCGAATCAAATGGCATTTGATCGCGAGCAGATGAAGACACGGGCCGCTGCGTTAGCTGCACGAGGGGTTTTCGTCGGTACTTCGAGTTGGAAGTACGAAGGCTGGATGAATCAACTTTACACCCCGGCTCTATACAAAAAGAATGCGAAGGTATCCAAAAACTCGGCGGATGAAGGCTGGTTTCCGCAGCTTCAAATTGAGTCCCAACCGAAAAAAACTGCGAAGATTGATAAGGACGAGTTTGAACGCGATTGCCTTAACGAATATGCGGAGGTGTTTAAGACCGTCTCCGTAGATGCGACGTATTACAAATTTCCATCGCAGTCCTCACTCGAAGCTCTCGCCGCCCAAGTCCCAACGGACTTCCAGTTCGGTTTCAAAGTCACCGGGGAAGTCACGATCAAAAGCTTTTCGCGAGGCAAACATCACGGTTCGCGGGCAGGCGACTCCAATGCAAGCTTTCTTGACGCCGACTTATTCCGTCGTGGTTTTCTCCAACCCTGCGAATCAATCCGAAACCACGTCGGGATAATAATGTTTGAGTTCTCACGCTTCTATTCAAACAACTTCAAGCATTCCGGTGATTTTGTCGAAGTCCTTGATTCCTTTTTCAATAGCATTCCAAACAATTGGCCTTACGGCATCGAGTTGAGAAACAAAGACTGGCTCACACCCGAATACTTCGCCTGCCTTGCCCGGCATGGCGTCGCGCACGTCTTTAACAATTGGACGCACATGCCGCCCGTTAGCGAACAAATGGCGCTGGCAAACAGCCGGACGAATAACGCTTTGGTCGCGGCTCGATTCCTGTTGAAGCCGGGGCGCAACTACGAAGACGCGGTTAAATCGTTCCGACCGTACGCCCGAACTCAAGAAGTGAACGCCGAGGCGCGTCAGGCAGGGACAAAGTTGATTTCTGAGGGATTGCAGACGCCCAACAATCCTCTCCGTAAAACTTACATTTACGTCAACAATCGCCTCGAAGGGAACGCTCTCCTGACCATCATGGCGATGATGGAGGCCCTCGAATTCGTCACCTGAACGCGGAAGGGAATTGACAGCCCTGTTTGGGAAGATACTGTATAAATATACAGTATGGCGGCATCGACGCGAAAACAGCAGCAAATTCTTGATTTCATTCTTAACTGGCAACAGTCGCAGGGTGTGACGCCAACTTATCAGGAAATCGCCGACAAATTCGGTTTTCGCAGCCTCAATTCCGTGACAGGGCATGTACGCCTGTTGCGCCAAAAAGGTTTTCTTGAATCAGAACCGGGCAAGGCACGGGCATTGCGCATCACTTCTCCATTGGCGAAGTTGCGTAGCAGCATCGCGAACATCCCTCTTTTTGGCACAATACCGGCAGGATTTGCGAATGAACGCGAGCAGGAGGCCAAGGGGTGCATTTCCGTTGATATTGAGACTTTGGGGATGAAACCGACAGCCCGGACGTTCGCCTTGGAGGTGCGCGGCGAGTCGATGATCGGCAGGCACATTCTCGACGGCGACATCGTGGTTGTAGAACACGGCCAGACGCCGCGCAACGGCGATGTTGTGGCGGCATTGATCGACGGAGAAAGCACTCTCAAAACTTACGTCGCCAATAATGGCAAGCCTCATCTTCGGGCAGAAAATCCGAAATTCCCGAAAATGATTCCCGCAGGCGAACTGGTCATTCAAGGCGTAATGGTCACTCTGATACGCAAACGCAAATGAGCAATGCCACCACTCAAAACCATCGTCCATTTAGACGCCGATGCGTTCTTTGCTTCTGTTGAGCAAGCTGCGGACTCCCGTTTGCGAGGAAAGCCAATCGCTGTGGGCGGTGAAAAGCGGGGCATCATCGCATCAGCTTCATACGAGGCCCGTAAATTTGGGGTTTATACACCAATGCCTACGGTGCGGGCGCGTAAGCTCTGCCCCAAGCTGATCGTCCTGTCTGGCGATTATGATCGTTACGAGCACTTTTCCAAATGGATGTTTTCCTACGCATACGACTTCACGCCCGATGTGGAACAAACCTCAATTGACGAAGGATATTTCGATTTGAGCGGCACAGGGAAGCCACCGGCTCAAATCGCTCTCAAAATACGCACAGCCATCGGCCAGTCCCTGAAGATTTCCGTCAGCGAAGGGATTGGTATTAACAAGCTGGTCAGCCAGATCGCTTCCAAGCTGCGCAAACCCGCTGCATTTGTCGAAGTTCCGGCTGGGGATGAAAAGCGTTTCCTTCACCCGTTGCCGAACAAATGGCTTCCGGGCATCGGCCCAAAAACCGCCATTCGATTGAATGTCGCTGGTCTGGCCTGCATTGGCCAGATCGCGGGTACTCCCTTGGATTTGCTTCAACTTCTCATGGGCAATTGTGCCCGGACTTTGCGTGATAATGCCAACGGCATCGACGAACGTCCGCTGATGCCTGCCCGCGAACCGCAAAAGACTTTTGGCCAGCAAGAAACTTTTGCCAAAGACCTGACAGATGAAGAATTTATCGAAGCCACGCTCCGACGAATGGCCGACAATCTGTTTGCCAAGGTCCGGGAGGAAAACCGCAGCATCCGCACACTTACAGTCAAGGTGAGGTACAACGACATGGCCGAAGATCAAGTAAGCGAAAGCTTGATCGAACCGACCGATCTTGAGACGGATGTTTACAGTCGATTGCGGGCCATGCTCCGTGGAGCGTGGAAACGCCGCGTCAGCCTGCGCCTCGTGTCATTGAAACTCTCCAATGTCTATGATGGCCGGTTTCGCAGCGAATTGGCGCTGACTGTAGCCCCCGAACGACAGCACGCACAAGAACGGCTCGCGGTGGTGATCGACGCACTGCGCCGCACGCAAGGCCGTCTCGTAATCATGCGCGGCCACGATCTGCGATTGAGAGAGGCTCCTCGTGAAATCGTGGCCGCCGCGCCAGCCGTTGCGGGTAAAACCATTTCCCGGAAACCCATTCAAAAGGCTGGAATTACCTATGTTCCCTTGCGTGTGCATAGTCACTATTCTTTTCTTGACTCGACACTTTCGCCAACAGCTATCGTGAAACTTGCCGTTCATCACGGCCTCCCTGCCGTTGCTTTGACCGACACTGGCAACTTGCACGGTGCCGTTGAATTTGTGTTGGCAGCAAAACAAGCGGGGATTAAACCAATACTTGGCGTGGAAATTAACTTGGGCGGCAAGCCTTTGCTTCTGTACGTGGAATCGGCTCAGGGATACCGTAATCTTAATTGTCTCCTATCCCGGCACGCGGAATCGGCGGCAGCCGGTGGCGACGAGCGATCAGTTGCCCGGCAGCAACGTGCTCCGTTTCATCGGAAAGAACTGTGCGAATTCACCGATGGACTCATCGCAGTCTGCGAAGACCCGCTCGTCGCAGAAATGTTTCCCGGCAGGATTTACAGCTTTGCCACTAACAAAGCTACGTCCGCCAAACACCCACTCGTGCCGTGTCCGGCTGTCCGTTACGCCGTACTCGGAGATCGGCAAAAATTTGAAATTGTGCAAAGCATCCGCACTCTGACGCTGTTGCACGAGGACCACCCGGAGAAAAGGCGCCATGGACAATTTCATTTTTGTAGCCCAGCAGAAATGGCGGCGGCCTGCAAGGAACACCCGGAATGGCTGGACCAAACAATCGAGATCAGCGAGCGGTGCCACTTCGATTTTCCATTCGGCAAGCCGCAGTTTCCAGCGTTCGCGGCCCCGGACGGCACCACTCCGGGAGATTATCTTCGGCGGTTGGTGCTGGACGGGGCGCGGAAGCGGTACGTGCCAGCAAAATTCGCTGCCGTTCGCTCACAAATTAACGAGGAACTCGGCATCATCAGCGAAGTCGGCTACGAGGAATATTTTCTGATCACATGGGATTTTTTACAGGACTGCCGCAAACGCGGAATTGAATGGATTACGCGGGGCAGCGCGGCGGATTCACTTGTTTGTTACTGCCTTGGAATCAGCGGAGTTTGCCCGGTGCGTTTCGATCTCTATTTTCGCCGTTTTTTGAACAAGGACCGGATGGCTCTAAACAAGCTTCCTGATATTGACATAGACTTCGCCCACGATTTCAAAGACGACGTGGTGAAACTCATTTTTGAAAAATATGGGAACGAACATTGCGCCGTGGTGGGTGGCTTCAACACGTTCCAAGCAAAAAGTGCCTTTGCAGAAGTGGCGAAAGTGCTTGGCGTTGCTGAGCGCGATGTGCGCAAATTTACCGACCACTTTCCTTGGAGTTTTGGGGGCGGTTGGGTTCCTGCGGAGCATACGCCAAGCGGCGGTTCAAAGTTGGTGGATTTGCTCCGTGCCAGTCCCGAAAACCGCGATTTGCCAATCGACGAGGAACCTTACAGCACCGCCTTGCAGATGGCCGAATTTCTGGATGGCGTCCCGCGTTACCCAAAAATGCACCCGTGCGGATTGGTGTTGTCACGACAACCGATGCACGAATTGACCCCCACATTCATTGCCAACAAAGGCTACGCCACAACTCACTTCGACATGGATGCGGTTGAAACCATCGGCCTCGTAAAAATGGACATTCTCGCCCAAGGCGGGCTGGCTGCGATGCGCGATGTCAAACAAGCCGTGGCGACTCGCGGAATTCAGATTGATCTTGAAAGCCTTGAACCGTGGCAGGACCCGCAAGTATGGGAAATGATCGCCAGCGGCGGGGCGCGGGCCGTGCATCACATCGAATCGCCCGCAATGACCAGCCTTTGCCGCATGTGCGGTGTCAACGAGATTGACGGGTTAATCGCCATTGTTTCTGTCATCAGGCCCGGTGCCGCCAATGAAGGAAAAAAACTGTCCTTCACACGGCGGTATCAGGGTATGGAGCCAGTGACCTATCCTCATCCCTGTTTAGAACCGTGCTTGAAAAGCACGTATGGGTTGGTTGTATACGAGGAGCATATTCTCCAACTGAGCGAAGCATTTGCCGGACTCAATCCCGGACGAGCGGATGTCCTGCGACGCGCTCTCAATAAGCAGAACCGTCCGATGATCGACAAAATCCGTGGTGAATTCTTTCAATCTGCCGAGGCGCGGGGGCATCCGCTGGAAAAGATCGTGGAAGTATGGGGGCTTGTCACTGGGTTTGCAGGATACGCCTTCTGTAAAGCGCACAGCACCGCTTACGGTGTCGAGGCGTATCAATCGGCGTGGCTCAAAAGGTATTATCCGATTGAATTCATGGCGGCTGTGTTGTCCAACGGCAAAGGCTTTTATCACCCTATCGTATACGTTTTGGAATGCCATCGTTTGGGAATTACATTTCTTCCTCCCTCTATCAACAAACCCGGCCCTTTGTTTAAACCTGTCGGCGATTCAATCCGCGTGCCGGTGCGTTACGTGAAGGGACTGACAGAGAAGACGACTGGACGGATTTTAAGCGAACGTGATCGTGGGCCGTTCCGATCTTTGGAGGATTTCTATTTGCGTGTTGCGCCGTCGCCCGAAGAACTGGAATTGCTGCTTCGCGTGGGCGCTTTTGACGAATTTGGCAAGAGTCGCACAGCGCTGTTTTGGGAGTGTCAACTGCTACGGAACAGTGTCGGCACGATTGGCGGCGGTTCGCAAGGGTTACTGTTCACCCCGCCCGGCTTGGAACGGTTGCCGGAGGTGCCGTTGCAAGAGCCGACGCGACGGCAACGGCTGGATGATGAAAATGAGTTGCTCGGTTTTCCGGCGAGCGGGCATCCGTTGGAATTGCACGATCAAGTCGCGTGGGACACGTACTGCCCGGTGTCCCGGCTTGGCGAACACATCGGCGAAATAGTCGTAACATGCGGGCTAGTTGTCGAACAGCGGACGCATCATCAAATTACCGGCGAGCCGATGAAATTCCTGTCACTGGCAGATTGGACCGGAATCGTGGAAACAGAACTGTTCGCGCAGACGTACAAAAGCTATGGGCTGGCGACGGTTCGCTATCCCGTGCTGGAAATCACCGCAACTGTTGAGCCGTTTGAGAACGGACGGGGGTTTTCTTTGCGTGTGTTGAGGGCTGGCAAGCCGCGCACGGTTCCGGCATTGCGAGACAAGCAAGGTGTGTGATGCCCGGTCTGATATGCAGGTCGTAGGGTATCGACACCAACAGCAAGACCCTTTGTGGGAAATTCCAACCGGATGCGCCCAAGTCGGTTTGCCGGTTCGAGCGTGATCTTATTCGGGATAACTGCCGCTCCATAATCATGCGTGCGACCAAGCTCGAAGGGATGAATTGCAGGAAAGGCATTCTCACCTTGGAGGATATGGTCACACATTTCGCAATGCGTTCATTTGCCATTGTACCAATTTGTCAAATATGTTCCATCACCTTTTGGAAAGAGTATTTCGACCGGCCAAATCAGGAACCTACCATTTTTAGTTCTCTGCGTTGTTATAGTTCCCCACTTCGTGAGTTGGTCAAGAATTTCAAATCTCCAAGTTGAATCGTTGACATTTAGAACTACTACCCCAGAAATCACTTCGGCGTTCGTTTCCATGTCCGGGAGATGTAAAAACACAATGTTTGCTTCCGCGATTTGCCCCACAGTCGTTGCTGACCTCTTTGCCCACGTGTCGTCAAATAGATCAGTCATAGTTCCCCCTTCGTTGAACCTCATAATGCAATCCTGTTTATCCGTCGTTCCCATACGCCAAGACGTTATATCGTGCGATTCAAGCGTCAAAAGAGTGTTCGTTAGGCCGTCCTTGCAAAAAGAAAGCTGCATATTGATGCCATCCTGCGTCTGGTCAGGGTTTACGAAAAGCGGAACGGTGTTTGAACGCGTTTTAACGACTATCCGAACTCTCGCTGATGCCGAGGCGATTGATCTTTTCATTGGGTCGTTTCGCCATTCATTAACGGCTGTTACGCATCCGACAATGACTTCTGCCAATACCCCAAGTACGACAAGCCATCCGCCAAGATGTCCAGCCGAATCCCAAAACCTAGAATTTTCTATGTCCTTGAAGGACTTTTTATCGGCAAGTACCTCTAGCAATACGCCAACCAACACAACAATGCCGCCGATAGACGCCCACAGCACCGGCCAAAACCATGATATTGTTCCAAATCTCATTTATTGCTCACTCGGGATTGTCGTGTGTGGAACGCTGATTTGTTTTGGCGTGTGGGTTCATGGCAGGCGAAATGGCATCTATTGACATCCTTTTGGGTGCGTAAGTAACGAGTAAACCAGCATTTTTTACAATCGCTAATTCGGAGTCCGAGGCTCCGCGCATCCATTTGTTTGTCTATGCAGACGGATTGCCAGTACCAGCCGACGAAAGCAACGCTTTCCGTATCCAGTCCAACTTGACCATACCAGAGCCGAGTATTGACATTAGTTTGATGGCTGGCAGGTCGCGCATAGTTCCGGCACCGCAAGACAAAGATCGTTCGTTTGAACAGAGTTGATGAACTGCTGCCGCTCCTTCAGCAGAATCGCTTCCAGCGTGAACTGCTTCTCGGATTACAGATCGTCAAGTTTGTCGTTTTCACTTTCGGTCGTCGTGAGGCTGGACCTCGGCTTTAGCCTTCGCCTCGATTGAAAAGGCCGTAAACTCGAATTTCGCGTCCACATCCTCCGTTGATACGATTTCGACCCCGAAACAGATTTGATTCAAGGTGGAATGGGCTGGGAGCCAGCCCTTGGCAGCGGCCCACTTTATGATGTCGAGAAGATTCACGCTTCCAGAGGCAAAATTGCTCCTCGCCACGAAGGCAATGTAGCCGCCAATCGGAGCCTTGTACGCCTTAAAGGCACGACCGCTAAAGGTCACGTCCTCCATGTGCTTCCCGCCCGGCACTTGGTCGCGGTTATCCGTCCAGACCATAATCTCGACGCAGCCCGGCTTGGCGATGCCGTTAATCCAGATATCATAGGCAACGTCATAGATGCCGGTGCGCGGACTTGTCTCAGCGAAGATGCTGGTAATCGATTCAAATGAATCTATAGGCACGGCAGTGTAATCTTTATGCACGTTTGGGTATGTTTTGACCGCGCCGTCGTGGTTTTTATTATTCATCCTCGTGACAACCTGCCAGTTGTCGTAAGACCATGCGGAAAGGGTTGACGAGCACGGCTTGTACTTGCCGCTGTTCCACATATTGTTGTGGATGTAGTAGCCGCCCTCCGCCCAACCTGCATTGGGCTTGGATGTCACAAACGCAGGCTCAGCGGCACACACGGCAAGGGCCGTCGCGAAGAAGGTTAAGATAATTGCTCTGTTCAATCCGTTTGGGGGTTTTGCAACCAACTGAATTTTCATCAACAGCGGCAGAGGAGACTTCCTTTTGGCATTCAGGACAAGCTTTTAGAGCCATGCCGTATCTTCATTAGATCAGGGCGTCACTTTGGGAAGATCAAAGGTCGCGTCTTGAGCCACTCAGAGCAATGCAATAAATGCGCGTCGCCGCCGCCGAAGGCAAGACCCATGCCTGACTGTGATTGGCGCTTGATCTTTGCAGGAAAACGCTTCCAAGGTTCACCGCTGGCGTCGGAATCGCGTTCTGGCGCTGGCGATGACTGTGGGATAGCCTGTCGGCCAGCAACCGCGCAGAATATATGAAATACGTCCAATTCCATTCCGGCGAGGCTGGCGCTCCGCTGTGGATTGCCGTCTCTGATGAGCCAACTGTCATTGCAATCTATCCCGACATCACGCAGCCCGGCATGACCGCCCTTTGCACGGCGGACGGCAAGGTCTATTCAGTGAAGGAGACGCCGGAAGATGCGCAAAAGCTGCTTACGTCGTGATCAACTTGGCGGCGCAGTGGACAGCGTACCGCCCAGACTTGGCAACGAGTGCTCGCCTTCTGCCAATCAATAATTCATCCGGGCCGTCGAATTGCTAGATGCTTTGCTGTGCCTCTCTGGCCGGAAGCCGGGGCGAAAAATGGGGATTGACAATAATGTGAGGATTCTGACATTTCCATTCCGTGGCAAAGCAACGGGTCAGTTTCAAATTCGTCGGTTCCACAAAGGAGAGCACGGCATGAGGGCCGCAAAGGGGCGGAGGGACGCGATAGCCTACTTTCTCGAAAGCGACAAATTCTGGCCGCCTCTGCCTTCAATCCATTCTAAGTTTGATACCATATTTCGGAGGGTGTTGTCCCGGCTTCCACAGGACGTTTTTGATGTTGTTGAATCAAACTTTATTTTCGTATTTGACTGTCCAGAGCTTGATGCGTTCGCCCTGAATGTGCCGCCAATTGACCCTCCGCCAGAAGATGGCAAGACGAGGACGATTGTTATATTCTCGCGTGTTTGGGAATTCGACAGCGATGCGCTTACTGGTTTGTTGGCACACGAGATTGCCCATTCCTTCGTGCCTCAAAACAGGGAGTATGTGGACGATGAAGCGCAGACAAACGCAACGGCTAGAAAGTGGGGCTTTAAAAAGGAATTGGTCGCCCTTCAACGCTATAAGAAACCCCAATCGTCTTCCGATAAAATGCTGTAAGAGGTGCCGGGCGGCGACCATTTACAAAAAGCCCGATTCGTCGCAGGGCCAACGCAAAGGGCAAGTAGATAGCATGACTCCGAACTGCCAGTCGACGTTCCGGTCGGAACCAACTGGCCTGATCTCTTTACATTGCGCGGCGCACGGCCAAACTGCGCGGCATGGTGAAGCAAAAGACCCGCTGTTTGCGATAAGGGATGACGAAGATTTCCGGTTATTACAACAGCGCAAAATGGCCAATCCAATTGGTTTTCCCCAAGTTGAATATCGCACTACATCTTCAACCGGGCGAGTTCATCCTTGGTAGCGACAGGCAGAAAATTAACGACCCGCTTTTCGAGGCGTTTACCGGTAGAGATTTGTTGAGTCGTGAGCTTTCGGACACTCCCGTCCCAATTAACTACATCGCTATCTGAGTTGCCGAGAATCAGGAAAAGACAAACACCCCGTCGCTGGGTTGAGGTCCTCATTTTGCCTTTTTGACGTAGCTGATTGGTTCGTGCGGGACACCATCGGTTGAATCGTGAGGCACCTCGCCGCTGACTGTTTGTTGAGGCGCTTGATGGTTCAGAGCCTCTGTGCTGGTAGGCTTGTCTTCGGGTTTGCGCGAGAACTCCACCTGCAACACCTTCGCCTTGATCTGCTTTCCCCAGTCCTCCAAGCTTGGCAGATGCACCTCGGCTTTCTTGGCGTAAGCGGCGTGAACGGCTTTTGAATTATGGCCGAGCGCCTCCTGTGCGAATCGTTGCGGAAAGCCACACTTGCGGGCGCGTTCTGCCCACGCATAACGATAGGAGTGCAGGGTGACTCCCATGATAGCTAAACCATGACAGCGTTGTCGAAATTCGTTCGCCCGGTCTTTGGATTTCTGGCCAATGAGGTTTGGGAACAGCGGGCCGGATTGCGGCAGTCCGTTCAAAATGCTCGTCACCTCTTCGCCAAAATGGATGATTGGAGGCTTGATGCCTGTGCCAGCTAAGTGTCGAAGCTTGTTGCGAACGAAGCTCAAGGTATTGTCATCCCAATCCACATTCTCAGCCGTCAACTCGGCAACGTCTTTCTGTGAGCCGCCTAAAAACCAGCACAACTGGTAAAAAGCGCGGCGCTCAGGTTTCTTTTCCCTCTCGATAATCTTTTGATGTTCTTCCTCAGTGATCGCCCGCTTGGAAGCGTGATAAACTTTGGGCCACTGGCGCTTCGGGATGATGGCCTTGAGCAACCAATCCATTCCCAAAGCATAATTGTGTATACGCCGGAGGTAGTAGTTGGTCGACACCTTCCGGTCCGCGAGAGCGGCCAAGAATTGATCAGCCCGCGTTTCCAGCATGGGTAGGTTTCGCAGGGCGTCAAAATTCTTGTCATGTATGGCAGTCACCCAGCGAACGCGGGTTTCACCGCTTTTCTCGGAAACGATTTGCTCCATGACCTGCTGCCATGTGCGGGTGAGCAATTTCGGGTCGGCGGCGTCAAGGTAAGCACGAGCGATCTGGAGATTGATGGCGGAGGTGGGCGTGCGATACGACTCGTTTTTCGCGTGCAGCAGGCGCTGGGCTTCCCGCTTGTCTTGCGTGCCCAAGGTTCCCTGCTTGCCTGTGTCGTTGTCCTGCCAGTAATAGTACCCGCTCTTGCTGGAACGGAACATGCGAAATTTCGTCTTCACGTCGTTGCTCATGGAATCTGAGGTTACGACGAGCCGAAATCACAGCGTTAGCAACCGGTTGCACACATAAATCTGCATACGCAGAAAAGTGGCACACAGGTCGTTTTGCTGGAACTTTTGCTGGAAGTCCGACACCACTTATTCTCCAAACCCATGCAGGAACGCTACTTAGGTTTGGAGGCGAGGGTCGGAATCGAACCGACGAATGCAGCTTTTGCAGAGCCGTGCCTTACCACTTGGCTACCCCGCCGCCTGTCTTTCAAAGCGTATCGTTGTTCGATTTTAACGCAAGTTTCGTTTTTCGATTCAAACTTACTTTTTCATTGATGCGGAATCTGGAGGGATTGTCAAGGAGTCAAGTAGTGAGGCGTTCGTGGTTATTCCATATTTCGCGAGGGGAAAATATCCCGCGCGGCGTGATGATGCCGGTTATTAATTCGGCGGGGGTTACATCGAAGCCGGGGTTGTAGGCGGGGCTGGTGGGGTTGGCGATCCTTAGAGATATCAGGATTTTCCTACGGGGGGTTGCGGTTTTCCCACGGTGGGTTGTGTTTTTCATCCTATCGGGGGGAATGGCGACGCCCCAGGCGCCGAGGACTTCGCTTTCGGCGCGTTCTTCGATGGGGATTTCTAATCCGGAGCGGAGGTTCCAGTCGATGGTGGAGAGCGGGATGGCGACGTAGAATGGGATTTTGTGGCGGTGGGCGAGGACGGCTTTTGTGTAGGTTCCAATTTTGTTGGCGACTTCGCCGGTGCGACCGAGAACGCGGTCCGCGCCGACGATGACGAGGTCGATTTTGCCGCGTTGCATGAGGTGGCCTGCGGCGTTGTCAGCAATAATCTGGTGGGAGATTTTTTGCTGGGCGAGTTCCCAGGCGGTGAGGGTCGCGCCCTGGCAACGGGGGCGGGTTTCGTCGCAATAGACGTGGAATTTCCGTCCGGCTTCCTGGGCGGCATACATCGGGGCGGTGGCGCTGCCGATATCGACGAAGGCCAGCCAGCCTGCGTTGCAATGGGTGAGCACTCGCGCGCCGGGGCGTATCAGGTGCGCGCCGTGTTCGCCGATGGCCTTGCAATGTTCCACGTCTTCGTCGGCGAATTTTTCGGCGGCGTCCAGCGCGAATTCTTTTTGTTCGGCGACAGTTTGGCCGGCGGTCATTGCTTTGCGGACGCCGAGCATGGCGTTGACGGGATCGACTGCGGTGGGGCGGGCGTCCTTCAGCGTTTTGAAAACGGCATCGACGTGGCGGGTGAATTTTTCCGGGTCGTTGCCGCGGAAGGCGCGCGCGCCCTGGGCCAATCCGTATGCGGCGGTTGCGCCGATTGCGCCGGCTCCGCGGACGGTCATGTTGGTGATCGCCTGGGCGGTGGCGCGGAAGTCCGGGGTGGCGATGGTTTTGAAAATGTGCGGGAGGAGGCGTTGGTCAATAAGAATTACGGAATTGCGGGCGGGGTCGAAAGTGACGGTGCGGTAGTGTCGGGTTTTGCCGCGGACGGTGACGTTCATGAACGCGGGTGGATGACAAAATTCTTCCTGTCGAGAAAAGGAGCCCCTCTCTCCGGCTCTCTCCCCGCAGGCGGGGCGAGAGAGAAAAAGCCAAGGCTATGGGCGGTTACGGGTATAATGAGCCGCATATACGATTCCTGGGTAATTTGCCGTGGACGGTGACGTTCATTAGGGGTGCAGTTTAGCGGCGATGCAGAGTCAGCACAATACAAGAGCGGCACTGCATAGCGGGTGTCGTCCGGGCTATTGCCGGGCATCGTTTGTGATTTCTCAAAATGGCCTGCGTGGGATTAATCAGTGGTGATGGGGACGGACGCCTCGGCGAGGCGTCCCTATCCCGGGAATATGAGGCGTCGCGGCAGCAACGCCCTACCGTTCAGCGGGTTTTGACTTGGATGGAACGGACTTTGGCACGGATCCGTTTGTATTCGGCGTGGTCGCGCAGGTTTTTAAGGTCGGGGTCCTGGCCCATCCATTTGAAATCGCGATAGCCGAGGTTGATTGCGGATTCGAGGGCTTCGATGGCCAGTTCGAGCTGGCCGGTCAATGAGTAGCTGCAAGCGAGATTGTAATGGACCAAGGCGTCGTCGGGGCGGAGGCGCGAGAGGCGTTCGTCCACTTTCAGGCCTTCGGTGAAGCGACCGCGACGCGTGTAGTCGTCGCCGAGAATTTGCAGGGCTTCAATGTACGTGGGACTGCGGCGAACGAGGCCCTCCAGGAAGGAAATCTCCAAATCCAAATCACGCATTTCCTGGCGGGTCATCCGCTTACGAGGGCTGGTCACATTTTTCGCCATATTAACAGGTCCATTTATCCATCGGGTTTTTCCCGATGTCGATTAAATTTTGAACATTTTTGTGGGGAAAAGAAGTGGGCATCAGGGCGATTAATAAATAGCGCGGCAATTCAAAAGAGGAATTGACGGGTCACGGTTTCAGATCAATGGGATCAACACTGCTTAACGAGCAAGGCTGGAATCGAGACGCAATTGAACGGCAACTCGCCTACGGGGACGGCTCAGTGCTGGGATTATTTGGATGACTTGGTTAAAGAAGCAGCCACACCAAGAGTTAAATCGCCAATTTTACTGCTTCAATCTCTCTTTGTATTGCGCCTCCCGACGACTTGAAAATATTGTCCGTTCCTTCGGCAAAACTTACCGGAAGTTTACAATTATGGCTTGGAATGAACAATTCTCTGCCTGTTCGCACTGAATGCAGAAAATAATTCATGAAAAGCAAGTTTTTCGCGCCTGAATATAGACGGCGGATTTCCTCGGTATCATCATACGAAACAAGCCATCGCATTTGTTTTTGGCTGTTTAAATAGACGAAACCGCCGATCAGGCGTCTTGATCACGTTCATGCGGCTCGCACTCTGGCGTGGGAATTGGTTCCTGAACGGATTGGCTGCGTTGCAGTCAGGTCTTCCAAGATCGAACATATCGGTCGTCCCGTTGGGACTTTCTGTTTTTTTGCCCGTTTCCCGGGCAGTGAACTGCCGGGCTATTTTCGTTGCGTCCCGTTGGGACTCTTGTTTGTGGGGCGCGTTGTTTCAGGGCGTTTTGTGATTTGAGTTATGGGAGGAATGGGATTTATGGGAATTATGTTTATGAGGGGTGGCTGCTTAGTTTCCGATGTTGTTAGTGGGATTGCGCGTCATTTTTCCAAGTTTTTTTGGTTTCCCCTTGACAATCTAAGTGTAGTTCCCTAGAACGTCTAGGACAAAGATTTTTATGCCTTCTAATAAAGCCGAATTGTTGCAGGGGACGCTGGACCTGCTGATCTTGAAAACTCTCTCCGCCGGACCGATGCATGGTTTCTCCATTGTGCAGCGCATTCAGCAGCGCTCGGAAGAGGTGCTCGTGGTTGAGGAGGGGTCGCTTTATCCGTGTCTTTATCGGATGGAGGAAAAGGGGTGGATCAAGGCGCAGTGGGGGAAATCCGAGAACAACCGGCGGGCGAAGTTTTATGAGTTGACGCGCTCGGGCCGCAAACAGCTTGTGGAGGAAACGGCGATTTGGGAACGGGTTCATCGCGCGATCACGCTGGTGTTGATGGCGGTGTGAATGAAACTATTTAAAAAAATCTTCCAACGGCCCGCGATGAAGCGGGAGATTGATGAGGAATTGCGCTTCCACATGGAACAGCGCGCTTCGGAGAACATCGCCGCGGGAATGACGAAGGGCGACGCGGAACGAGAGGCCCGGAAGCGGTTCGGCAATGTGCAAAACGTGCGCGAAGATTGCTGGGAGAAGCGAGGGATCAGTTTCGGTGAGGACACGTTGCGGGATTTTCGTTTTGCGATGCGTCAGTTGCTGAAAAATCCCGGGTTCACCACCGTGGCTGTGCTGACGCTGGCCCTCGGCATCGGGGCGAGTTCGACGGTGTTCAGCCTGATTCAAGGAGTCTTATTGATACCGCCGCCGTATCCTCACCCGGAGCGAGTCGTGCTTGTGACGCAGACAAGGACCGACGGCCAGCACAATAATGAGCAGCTCTGGCCGAGCGGGCAGTGGCAGGAGTGGCAGAAGGAAGCCAAGTCGTTCGAGGCGATTGCCGGCTACGGTTGGACGTTTAGTTTTCTTGTCCTGCCTGACGGGAGCGAATCGATGGAAGGAATGGAGGTGACGTCCGATTATTTCAAAGTGGTGGGGCTTCAACCGATATTGGGCCGGGCGTTCGCGGACTCAGATGCGGCAAGCGGTCCCCAGAAGTTGATCATTCTTGGAAACAGCCTTTGGAAGCGGCGTTTTGGCGCCAATCCCGCGATCATCGGCCAGCCCGTGCGGATCAGCGGGTTTCCAGTTCCGTTGACCGTGGTGGGTGTCATGCCGCCGGACGTTCGCTTTCTTCCGGCTCCGGATGTCGCCGCTGAACCGAATTACAACGTGAACGCCAAAGTGGATTATTGGCTGCCGGCGTGGTCGGACCCGAAGCAGCTCAAATCGCGGGACTGGTATGTCGTCGGGCGTTTGGCCTCGGGCGCGACAGTCTGCGAGGCGGGATCGGAGTTGGCGGTTTTGACGGCCCGCGAAATTCAGAACGAACCGGACTTTGCGGGAGTGAACGCCTATGTCCAGCCGCTCGAAAAGCAGTTAAACAAAGAGGGACGCCGGTTGTTGATTCCGGTGGCGGGGGCGGCCGCGCTGGTGTTTCTCATCGCGTGTGGAAATGCCGCTGGATTGCTGCTGGCTCGCGGACTGCAACGCCAGCACGAGTACGCGGTGCGTTCGGCGCTCGGCGCTCAAACATTGCAGATGTGCCGCATGGTTTTGACGGAGAGCCTGCTGCTGGCCTCGCTTGGAGCTTTAATCGGCGCGGCTTTGGCGGTGGTTGGAGTCGATGGGGTGAAGCATTTTGCGGGAGCGGCTATTCCTCGGCTTGACGCGGTGCGTCCCGGCTGGGCAATTTTGGGTTTCAGTTTGAGCGCTGCGATTGTCGCCGGGTTGTTCGCAGGAATTCTGCCGGCGTGGCGATCGCTGAGGTTGGATCCAGGCGATGCATTGAAGGCGGGTGGGCGCACCGCCAGTTTGGGGCGTCCCGAACGACGCCTGCTCCTGGGAGTGGCGGCGGTGCAGATTGCGCTGACACTTGCGCTGCTCGTCGGCGCCGGTCTTCTGGTGCAGACTTCGATTTCGCTGGCGCGCGTTCGCCCAGGGTTTGACACCCAGAACATTTTGACCATGAGTGTGACGGAAGTGGGCACAAACTGGCTTGATTTTCACACGCGCGCCATTGAACGGGTCACCGCATTGCCAGGAGTGAAGGCGGCGGCGTTTGGCTGGGGCGTGCCGCTGACGGGAAACAAGTGGGTCATGTCCGTCGGGACTGACGGACTCACCGACGAGAGCGCCCGAAAGAACGGCATCAGTGTGCCGACCCGGTCCGTGACGCCGGATTACTTTTCGGCGTTGGGACTGGCATTTGTGGAAGGCCGCGCCTTTCGGCCCAGCGACAAAGGTGGCGCTCCCCGCGTGGCCATTATCAATCAAGCGATGGCCGATCTTTTCTTTCCGGGCCAGAGTATTGTCGGACGCAAGATATGGTTTCAACGAAATCGCACAAACCAAATCGAAGTCGTCGGCGTGCTCGCGAACACCCGCACGGAATCGCTTGCGGAGCCGGCAGAACCGGAGTTGTACCTTCCGCTTTGGCAGGCGGGCGCGTTCTCCAAGCATCTTGTTGTCCGCACGATGGGTGATCCCCGCTCCATCGCGATGAGTGTGCAGCGGGAACTGCGCGTCGTCGATCCGACGGTGGCGGTCGAAAACGTGAAGACCCTGGAGGAGATCCGGGAGGATTCGGTTGCTCCGCGGACATTCGCCATGAACCTGCTCATCGCCTTTGCGATGGTCGCATGTCTTCTGGCGACCGTCGGCATTTACGGAGTTTTATCGTTGACAGTGGGATCGTTACAAAATGAAATCGCGATCCGCCTGGCGTTGGGCGCGCAGCGGCGGGATGTGCTTCGATTGATTCTCGGCCACGGATTTCGACTGGCAGGCGTCGGCGTCGGTCTTGGTCTGATTATCGCGCTGGCGCTGGCAACGGGATTGAAAACTTACTTGTTCGGAGTCGTTCCGACTGACCCGTTCATTCTGATTGGCATGATGGTTCTGGTTTTTGCCATCACGCTGATAACGTGTTGGATTCCGGCGTGGCGAGCGGCAGGGGTGGATCCGGTGACTGCTTTGAAAACAGTGTGATGGGCCGAAGTGGCTCTGCGCAGTCTCCGGTGGATAAATGTGAGTCATGGGAATTATGGGAGCTATGGGAATTATGTTTACGATGGTTGACGGATTAGAGCAGTTTAACTTAAGCTGTAGCCGCTCGGTTCGGACGGTCTGTGGGGAGCGCGGTCGTCTCGACCGTCGCGTCTGGCGTCTCGCCAGACGCTCTTGTCGAACATTTTGCATGCCGCAGCAGTGCTGGATTGTTCCGTCGGCGAGACGCCAGGTATGTGTTTAGCGTGATGGTATATTTGACTGAAAAAGAGGGCCGAAAATTATTTATCCACTAGGCAAAATTTGCCTTGTACTTTTATAGCCAACATGTTGTAAATGATCGCGTTGAGCGATCCATCAACATTACATCAAGTATTGGAAGAGTTGCGCTGCTAGCCCGATCAACTCGTCGAGATTATCCTGCGCCAGGCTGGCGTGATTGATGAACTCCGTCAG
>DASXZW010000073.1:0-29005 GCA_036501665.1 Verrucomicrobiia bacterium | reverse complement strand
CCGCTCCGAGAGGCTGCCATTTGATCATGGACCGGGCTTATGAGGGGGATGATACCCGGCAACTGGCTTTGGATTTGGGCTATATCCCTGTGGTGCCACCCAAGGCCGACCGCCTTTGCCCCTGGGAATACGACCGGGTCCTGTATCGGCGGCGCAACGAAGTCGAACGCCTCTTTCGCCGTCTGAAAGGCTTCCGCCGCGTCTTTTCCCGTTTTGACAAGCTGGACGTGATGTTCGCCGCCTTTGTGCTTTTCGCCCTGATCGTGGAAGCATTGCGCATTAGTGTTAACAGGCCCTAAAAGGGTTTTAGCTCTTGCGCTGGACGCGACTGACTCACTGTCCACTGTCAAAGAATTTGCGCATCAGGTAAATTCCCCTATTGCAAAGCTCAGTTCGCGGAGTAGAATCGTTGACAAGAGGAGGACGGATTTCTATGAAGATTAGCAGTACTGCGTTCGAAGACGGCGGGAATATTCCCGATGAATTCAGCAAAGACGGCGGCAACCACCGCCCGCCACTGTATTTCGAGGACATTCCGCCCGAAGCGAAAACGCTCGCCTTAATCGTCGATGATCCCGATGCGCCGCGCGGATCTTTCACCCATTGGATCGCCTACAACATACCGCCGCAAACAAAATCCGTCGGCAACGGCGAACCCGTGACACTGCAGCAAGCTGCGAACGACTTCGGCCAAACCGAATACGGCGGTCCCAGGCCGCCTTCCGGCGAGCATCGCTACTTTTTCAAGCTATACGCCCTCGACGACCAAATCACATTGCCGCGCGGCGCGTCCCGTCTGGACATGGAAGAAGCGATCCTGGGCCACGTCATCGCGGAGTCGGAGTACATGGGCCGCTTTGCCGCTCACGCGCTGGTGGAAGCGCATTAGAGCATAGCCAGAAATTATTTAGCGGACACTGCAGTTCCCATTGGTCCCATTCCTCCTATTCGTCTCATCCGTCCGGATGTCGCACGCTACATATATTATGGAATTGCTCTAGCCTGTCAATTATGTAATTGCCCCGCGCCGGCTTTTGCCCGCTTGGAAGTCTTGTGGCCAACCTCGTTTAGGAGGTGAACCCACGTCTCCGCGTCCTTTGCGCCAGAATCAAAAGGATTCAAAAGGTGCAAGGAATTGCCGCCTTCCGCTCCGATAATTTCCCAGTCAATATAATAAGAGCAACCTTCCTTTTGCAAAAGCCGCATCGCCTGTGATCTGACGGCGGCCCGCGTATTGACAGGCGCATGCGCGCAGGCTTGCGTGATCTCCTTGTTCGGAATCTCCCAACAAGCCGGCGTCTGTGCCAACGCCATCCCCAAACTTCGCGCTGGATCGACTTGATGATATTCCAGGTCCTGCGATTTCAACCATGGATGGTTCCACGAAATATTTTCCTGCTCGCAAAACTGGCGCAACAACCATCGCTTGGTAATCCAATCCACCTTGCCAATAAGAATTTCAGGATCCGTCGCCAACGCTTCCAACGCCTCGCCCCACACACTCAGGAGCGCATCGGTTTCCACGTCGCGCCCCTGTAATTCACTCTTCGCCGTCCGTTGGTATTCGGACAAAATCGCGACGGCATCAACGCATCGCCCGTCCGCAAGATTCACGAGCCACGGCCCGTCCGGTTGATGAGAAATATTCCGAAACGCGGCCACCGCATCAGCCAGGGCAATCTTCGGCAGGCAATTCAATTCCAACAAATCCAACACCAGCGACGTCGTTCCTATCTTCAAAAGCAAACTCGTCGGCAAAACATTCGTGTCCCCGTGCAACAAGTGCAACCGCCGATATTTGCGCGGATCGGCCAGCGGTTCGTCTCGCGTATTGATGATGGCCCGATTGAACTGCACCCACTCGAACAAATCGTTGTTGATGAAATCCGCCCGCTGGCTCATCTGGAAAATTCCCTCCCCGCCAGCTCGATTCAATTCTCCGCGCGATTCCGCCGCCATCGTCGCTCCAACCCGGCCCGCGCTCACGTAAAGCATCCGCAACGTCAAAAACGCCAGCAGCGAATGAACATTGGCCTCCGACAACGGAGCCGCGCGTCGCACAAGATAATTTTCATGGCAGCCAAATGTCGCTCCGGAATAATGGTCAATGTTGTTGCGAATGAAATTAATCTCCCGCTCGTGCCGCATGGACTTGAGCGCCTGCAACAAAATGGCGTCGCCCGCGTTGTCAAACCTTAGAACATCCAGCAAATCCAAACATTCCGGCGTGCAATATTCCAAATGCCCCATGTCGATGTAACAGCGGCCGCCGTTGAAGAGAAATCCGCCGTTCCCCGCCGGCTCATCCCAATCCCGCTGATGCACGTCGATCAGCCCAAAGCGTTGTTCCTTGAAAATCCAGTCGCGAACGCGCGCAGTGGCATTGGGCGCGCCCGGAAATTCGCTCGTCAGGCACCCATATTCCGTTTCCAGGCCAACAATGCGGTTCATACATTCGCGTTCAGGAAGGACCCAATGACTCGCGGCAGCGTCTTGGATTGCGGCAGTCCTCTGCCGCTTTTGCATGAGTATTCCAAATCAGCACGAGTTTTACAGCTATCCTTCATTTTCGTGCAACTAAAGCCCCAAATCTGAAACGCTGAGCGTTTGATACCGCGCCGGTCGCGCCCCTTGCCTTGCCAGCCAGCCAACTTCCACAACCTTCCCTTTCACAAGTTCCCGCCAGCCCGCCTGCCGCGCCGCTTCGTCAGGCACGGAATCCGTGAAAGACTTCCCCTCCGACTGCAACCACCACGCCTGCAAAAGAACATCTGCCACCTCGACGCGGCTGGTCTTATTCTTGACGGCTTCTGCCAGCCACTTTTGCCCCGCCGCTTCCGGCTCCGGCTCGCTTGCGGCCATCAAGACGCCGCCGAATTGCATTTTGTAAGAGCCGTCGAAGTGCAGCCGAAAAAGAAGATCGCGCTCCGCCTCAGTCGCCAACTCCGCCAGAATCAACTCGACAAGAAAAGGCGCGCTGAAAATCTGCTCAAAGTTCGTTTTCAACTGCGGTCCGAGTCCGAAACTAACCAGCCGCCGCAAACTCACATCCTCCGGCGCGCGCGTAAACGCCTCCACATGCGCCGCATCAATCGCCGCCTGCCGAATCTTTTCAATGTCCGCCGGATGCCCCAACCCCGCCAACGCCTGCCGATCAAACAACTCGAATACTTTCGATTGCCCGCTGCCAACGCCGAGCAGCAGGATTCCGTCCGGCAAACTCGCGGCCAGCACAGGCGAACCGCCCTTGAGCTGTTCGCGGACATATTCGCGGCGGTTGGCCACCGCCTCAAGCCACCGATAGGGTTCCTCAGTCATGCAGAAATTTCTCCTGCTCCTCGTCGCTGATCGTTTGCGCGCCGTCGGATTTCAAAATCTTGATCGTCGCGTAAGTGTGCGTGGACGGGTTCACCCCGCCCGTCGCGGAATCAAATTCCGAAGCGGTCGAGAGCAATCGCGACGCAAACCGCACCGCATCGCGCAAACCCATTTTCGACGGCTGAGGATTTCCGTAACGCTCTTGAAAGCTCAAAATGCTGCGAATCGTTCCCGACCCCGACCCCGACGCCGCGTAACCCACCGCCTGAAACTGCGCGCCGAGCGGATCATAAAAATAAATCTGCGGCTTGGCCGGCGACACCGTGTGGTCCACCCCCGCAAACAGCGGAACAACAACGCCAATCCCCTGCATCGTCATCGGCAGATTTTCGCGAAGCAACCGCGCCAGCGCCCTAACTCGCGCCGGAAGGCTCAGCGGCTGAAGCTGGCTGCGCCGGTAATACTCAAACGAAGTTTGAAGAACCCGCGCCATTTCAAACGCAGTCGCTGGAACCCCCGCAATCGCTAAAAGGGAAGTCGGATCAATCTCGATGATTTTTTCAACGCGATCCGTGACAATCACGTTTCCGGCAGTCGCGCGACGGTCGCCCGCCATCAAAATGCCGTCAGCGTAATGAAAACCGAAGACTGTGGTCGCTTGCGTTTGCGTAGGGGCCGCCGCCGAAGAAGACGCTGCGGCAACAGTCAAATTGCGCCCCGCCAATAGCGACAGGAAGTCGCCGGCAATCGGATTGGATTGGCTCATTGCCCGGTCCGCTGGCGATAACGACGCGCCTGGTCGGGATCGACCTTCCGCATTCGTTTGAGCAATTCCTCCGTATTGGGTTTATCGACTTTGGGGGCGCTGGGCCCTTCACCACCGCCGCCGCCAGAAGGTGCGACGGGTCTGTTCTTTTGAGCTTGGTCAGGCATAAAGCGATTTTAAATCCGATCTCTCACGACCTATTTGCACAACCCAACTTCGCAGATAAATTTAAAACTTCAAGTATGCCTCACGGTTTAACTGTGAGACCCGCTAGTTTCGCCATCGCAATCGTGCGGCAACCAATTACTGAGGAATGAATGGCGGAAAGTTCTTCAGCCTTGTTTTTGACGTCGCGCGCGGCGTAAACAGGACGACGCCAGCGGCCCGTTTTGACGTCATGATCAAGAGCTACAATGGACTGGTTCATCTCCGCCGCCGTGATCTCCTTTCGAAAGGCCTTTAAGCGAATCGCGTTCTTGACCTCCAACGCCTGCCATTGCGTAAGCCAATACGGCGCAACGTAAGCCCCAACCAATCGAATAGCGTCTGCGCTTGTGGCTTCGCTAACGTACAACTTGACAATGATGGCCGAGTCAAAATAGGCGTTCATCAACAGTCGCCGCGGCCATCGTCAATAATACCTTGGGAGTCTGGCGCAATCTTGTCGCCATAAATGCCGCGCAGTCGTTCGCCAAAGTCCGGCCAATTCGCCTGGCTGCCGGGTCGGGGAGCACGGTTGCCGTTCTCCATCCCGTGAAAAAGCTGTTCAAACAGTGTTCTTTCCCGTTGAGGAAGTTCCGCGACTTGTTTAATAAGTTCCATTGCAGTCACGCAATAATTCTACCGCACCTTCAGAATACCGCCAAGTGTTTATCCACAAGTGCAAACCAGATTCCGATCCCCCCAAACATTGTCAATACGACCCACACTCGGCCAGAATTTATGTTCGCGCGTCGATGGGGCAGGGAACGCCGCCCGTTCGCGGGTATAAGGCCGCTCCCACCCATCGTTGACCACAGCAAGAGCCGTGTGCGGCGCATTCTTGAGCAGGTTATTCTGCGGATCAACTTTGCCGGATTCGATTTCCTGAATTTCCCCGTGAATCGCAATCAGCGCGTCGCAGAACCGGTCCAATTCCTCCTTCGATTCGCTTTCAGTCGGCTCGATCATCATCGTGCCCGCCACAGGAAACGAAATCGTCGGCGCATGAAATCCATAATCCATCAGGCGCTTGGCAACATCCTCAACCGTGACGCTCTTAAACGGCCTCACATCGACAATGCATTCGTGCGCCACCAACCCATTTGCGCCCTTGAAAAGAACCGGAAAATACTTGTCCAACCGACGCGCAATATAATTGGCATTGAGAATCGCCATGCGCGTCGCCGCCGCCAGTCCGCCGCCGCCCATCAACGCGATATACACCCACGAAATCACCAAAATGCTCGCGCTGCCCCAGGGCGCGGCGGACACCGCGCCAATCGGATCCTCGCCTCCAAGATTCACCACCGGATGACTCGGCAGAAAATCCGCCAAATGTTCCGCGACACAAATCGGCCCCATTCCCGGCCCGCCGCCGCCGTGTGGAATGCAAAACGTCTTGTGCAAGTTGATATGGCAAACATCCGCGCCGATTTCCCCCGGCTGGCATAGGCCAACCTGCGCATTCATGTTCGCGCCATCCATATAAACTTGTCCGCCGTTTTCGTGAACGATCTTGCAAATCTCCCGAATCCCCTCCTCAAACACGCCATGAGTCGAAGGATAAGTGACCATCAGCGCGGCCAATTCATCCTTGTTCGCTTCCGCCTTCGCGCGCAAATCCGCCAGGTCAATATTCCCGCCCGCATCGCACCCCACTGTCACGATCTTCCACCCGGCCATCGCGGCGCTGGCCGGATTGGTTCCGTGCGCCGAAGTCGGAATCAGGCAGACCCGCCGATTCGGCTGTCCGCGCGATTCATGATATTTCTCTATGACAAGAAGCCCCGCGTATTCCCCTTGCGCGCCGGAATTCGGCTGCAACGAACACGCGAAAAACCCCGTCGCCGCGCAAAGCCAGTCCTCAAGCTGCCGGAAAATAATCTGATACCCGCGCGTCTGCGACAACGGCGCAAACGGATGCAGCCGCGACAACTCCGGCCAGGTGATCGGGAGCATTTCCGAAGTCCCGTTGAGTTTCATCGTGCAGGAACCGAGCGGAATCATCGACGTTGTCAACGACAGGTCTCGCGATTCCAACTTGCGGAGATACCGCAACATCTCTGTCTCCGAATGATGCTTGTTGAACACGGCTTGGCGCAGAAACGGCGTCGTCCGCGCAAGCCTAGTTGGGTATTCCACGGAAGCTTTCGCCGCCAATTCAGAAAGAGAAATCGCCGGAGGTTTTCCGTCGTTGAACACTGCCAAAATATCAACCACGTCCTTCTCCGAAGTCGTTTCATCAAGCGAAATCCCGACCACCCGAGAATCAAAATGGCGGAAATTCATCTTCGCAGCCTCAGCCGCTTTAAGGATGCCGCCCGCCTTCGCGCCAAGATCAATCTTGATCGAATCAAAACGCGGTCCGGCACCCTCCGCCTTAAACCCGAGCTGTCCCAACGCCTCCGCCAAAACGGCCGTCAAAAGCCGAATCCGCCGCGTGATATTCGTCAATCCCTCTGGCCCATGATAAACCGCGTACATCGCGGCAATGTTCGCCAGCAACGCCTGCGCCGTGCAAATATTGCTCGTCGCCTTTTCGCGCCGGATATGCTGCTCGCGCGTCTGAAGTGAAAGCCGCAATGCCGGATTCCCGCTCGAATCCTTGGAAACCCCGACGACGCGCCCCGGCAACAATCTCTTGCACGCATCCGTCGTCGCGAAATACGCCGCATGAGGCCCGCCATAACCCAGAGGCACACCAAATCGTTGCGCGCTCCCAACCGCCACGTCCGCGCCAAACTCTCCCGGCGGACGAAGCAGTGTCAGCGCCAGCAAATCCGCCGCCACAACCACCAGCGAGCCAGCCGCATGAGCCTGTTTTGCAAACTCCTCATAATCAAAAATTGTGCCGTCAGTCGTTGGATATTGGACCAGCGCCCCAAACACCGTGTCGTTAAACTGAAACTCCCGGTGATCGCACACCACCACTTTGATTCCCAGCGGACGCGCCCGCGTCTTCACTACTTCAATTGTCTGCGGATGACAGCTTGCCGCGACGAAGAAAACCGATCGCTCATGCCGCACATTGTGGCAAAGATGCATCGCTTCCGCCGCCGCCGTCGCTTCGTCCAGCAGCGATGCGTTCGCCATTGGCAACCCGGTCAATTCCGCCGTCAGCGTCTGAAAATTCAACAGCGATTCAAGCCGTCCCTGCGCGATCTCCGCTTGATACGGCGTGTATTGCGTGTACCAGCCCGGATTCTCCAGAATATTGCGAAGTATCACCGGCGGCGTGATGCAATCGGAGTAACCAGTCCCGATGAACGACCGGAAAACCTCGTTCTTTCGAGCAATGGCGCGCAATTCATTCAGCACCGCGAATTCGCCCACGCCGCCCGGAATCGTCAGCTTTGACTTCAGCCGAATCCCCGCAGGGACGACCTGGTCGATAAAGTCGTCCATCCCGGCAAAACCAAGCTGTTTGAGCATCTCCGCCGATTCCTCGGCGCTGGGCCCAATGTGTCGGCGGACAAATCCATCCAAAGGCTGAAGCAAATCAGACATTGGCGGAAATTAAGATGCTTCCCGCCCAATGCAAGTGAGATTTGCGTTTTCTCCAGTCTCGGCGCTTTGGTAGGGTCGCCTCGCCGAGGCGACCGCGGCATATCCAACGGATATTCTCTACCTACAATCGGGGTCCGTGGATAAAACCCGATTGCGCTTCAGACCCTTGAAATTATTTACCGGCGGCAGCAGCGGGACTATTCGTAGCCGAACTCGAGATACCCTTGTCCTTTTCGATGTCTTTGTCAGACTTCGCCTTCAACCCGGCGGGAGGTTCGCCAAGCGGAATATCCCAGTTCTTCGTCAACCTGTAAAGAATCCCCGTATCGTTCATGAACGCGTAGATCCACCAAACAAAGAACGCGATTAGTAGCATCTTCGGCCAGAGCACCGATTTTTCCGCGTATCGATCATGAACATCAACAACTGCGCCCGGCGGCAATTCCGCAATGCCCGTCAACTTCGTCCCAAAAGGAACATTGATTTTCGCCCGCGCGTTGATCGCCCAGCCGTTGGCGTCGAGTATCGGGCCAAGGTTGCGCTGGCGCAGTTTCATGTAAGTCAAAATCATCGCCGGCCCCGAAAAGACCAGGAGCAACCCGGCAGTGACCAGCGGAAGCTTCCACGCGTCAAATCCTTTTAAAAATCCCAGGAAACCCGCCAAGGCAGCCGCCAATGTTCCAACCGCCACACTCAAAAGCGCAATCACACTCGGATCAAAAGCCGGTTTTGCAGGAGCAGCCGCGGCAGCCGCCGGAGCAGGGGCCGCAGGAGTGGTTTCAATTGTGGCGACCGGCGCAGCGGCAACCGTGTTAAGTTGCGTTGTCGCGGCTGCGTCGGCAGCAGAGGCGCGCTTGACCACCTGTTCCTCAATGGAACGAACCAGCTTCTTGTAAGGCGACCAAAACGCCTCCCGCAAGCTGATCGGGTTCGCTACAATTTTCGTGATCGCCGCATCGTAATCCCGCCCCTTGCGATCGTAAAAAACGCCGTTTCGCCCGACCATCAAATTTTCGTCCGTCCCCTGCGAGAAAATGGCGACGACGCTCATTTTTTCCCCGCTTTTCTTTCGGACGCAGTCTATATAAGCCAAATAAGCTCCCGCCAAACCAGCCATCGCCGCATGTTTCCCGGCGTCCTCAACCGTCAGGCAGAGATGACACGAGCGCTGGTCCAGATAAAGCACACCCGCCTGAAAAATCGCCGGAGCCTCGCCCGAATACAAATTCTTGAAGTTGACAAAATTGACGCACAACACCCGCAAATCGCGAACGTACCGGATCAGCCTCTCAACATCCGCAATCGACGCCGCTTCCGCCTCCAGCGCCTTGTCACTGGCGATGAGCGCATTGACATTTTCCCGCCCGCGTCCCGCCAAAATCCCGCGCACCCGCGGAACCCCGAGCTTTTCCACAACAGCCCCCGCCTTGGCCGCTTCCCACTGGACGAAAGGCGACAGCTTTTTCTGAAGGTCCACCCACGCCGATTCCGTCAATTCCGTCACATCACCCATCAGCGGTTTGATCGCATTTTCCGTCAGCGCGGCAAGCGCTTCCTTGTAAGCCGGATTGACCCCCGAACGCAGCGGCAGCGGCTTGCCGGGCGCGACCTGCGCCAGCGGAAACCCCGCCACTTCAGTCGCGTTGAAGCTAATGTCTTTTGCGACAATCGCCGCGTAATCCTCTTCCTTCCGATTCACCAGCGTTGCCGCCCTCGAATCAAACGCCGCCAATCGGCAACGGCCAAAGTAATCATCAACTTTGCCCGCAATTGCCTTCATCGCGGCAGCAGCGGCAGAAGTTTTGTCTCCAAGCGGAAGAATCGTCGCATCCTTTTCCGCAGCTTTTGTCCAGGCGTCATAAGCCTCGCAACCAGTGAAAAATCCGTCCGCCTTCGTCAGATCAATCCCCGGCTTGCCCGAACGATCAACCACAGTCCCCATGCAACCCGCGATTTCCTCAATAATCCCCTTGGTCGCGCTGTCCGACGCCGTGTCGGGAATAATGATCCCATCGCCATTTAACTTCGTGTTGGCAAAGATCGCCGTCGCATCAGCCACATCCGCAAGCGTGATGACCGAAGCATCAGCGCGACCCAGGTTCGCAAGGATCTGCTTCGCCCCAGCAAGAAGCCGGCGTCCCTCGGGTAGCGCCTCGTTAATGGCCGCCAGCGGAACCGAATCGCCGCCCCGGATCAAGTCATCCGGGTTCTTCAGCATCGCCCCCGCCCATTTAACGGCTGCGATCAACTCAGGCGCGCGAATCCGTCCGTCGCCATCCGTATCAATCAAAGCCGCCGTTTTGGGGTCAAACTCCAGCCCGCTGATTGGACAAGCCAAAGCCACCCAAAGCTTCTGGTCCAATTGGTCCAGATTCATCAGGTCCGCGCCCGTCTCCAGCTTGACCTGATCGAAGCCTCCAGCGCGAAAAAATCGCCACCGGTGCGAATTGCTGGAGGGCGCGCCCATGGGACGTCCTAGAAGTGGTAAGTGATGCCCGCGATCAGCTTAAGATCGTTCTTCAAACGGTCTTCCGCCGGTTGGCTGTCAAACGTATCGACCAGGACGACCCGCAACGCCAGCTTGTTGCCCTTGTTCAGCGCCGCTTCAACACCAAGCTCGAAGTTCACAATGTAATTTCCGAAATCGTCCACCTGCGGCAAATATTCCAGCGATTCCCACAACTTCGCGCGATCACTGATCTGCCAATGAACCTTTTCCGCGATTCGGAGTGTGACATAACTGCTGGTTTCCTCGCCTAATTTTTGAGCGATATAACCAGGACCCCCTTCCAGGCTCAGGTCCAGTTTCTTGTTCTTGATGAAATAATAACCCGCGCCAGGAACCAGCGTCAGGCGGTATTGAACATCGGCAATGCCATCGTGCATCCCAGTTGCGCGGCCATAGAGGTAAAAGCGGTCCGAGACATCCTGGTTGTATTGCCCGAAAACATGCTCCGCGTCAGCCGTTTCGGAAGAAGGACTGTTCCCGATCTTCGATTCTCCGTAAATGTCGTCAGCCCCAAGGTGCAAATCGCTGTGCGCCCACTTTTTTTCCGAGTCAAGGGCAGCCGAGAATAGCGTGGTATCCGTGTTGCCCCGCGCAATCGTCAAGCCTACCGTCGCGGAGTTTTGCCAATTTGTGGCGGGCGACGCCGCGGTTTGCGCCCTGGCGGACATCGCCAGTCCTGCTACGGCTGCAAAAACGGTTGTCAACAGTGTTTGTTTGGTCAGTTTCATACAATTAGTCCTGATTTTTGATTTCAGAGCCAGAAACTCTAAATAGGTGACAGCCAACCGCAAGAACAATCTTCCGCTTTCACTTCCCCTCCAAGGACGCCCCTCGGCGCAGCTACCTACGTCGAAATAACTCCGCAACGCCGTATCTTTTCCCTTTCTTCCACGCAAGTGGAGGGGCAGGGAGAGGAGGCTCCTACTTCTTTAGAAAAATCGGCAGGCGTCATGCACTCGGGGCAAGTTGGTCCGCAAATTTCGTTGACGTCACTCAATCCGCCCACAATTCTTTTTGCCACCACATCTATGACTCTCCCAAATCACGATCCCTTGGCTGTCGAAACACTCCGTGCGATCAGACAAGGCGACCTCGACGCCCTCCAAAAAATACTCGCCGCCAACCCCGGACTTGCTGCGGCGCGAGTTGGTGGCCCCCGTGGATCAGGCGCTCTCCTGCACGTCGTAACCGATTGGCCCGGATTCTTTCCGAATGGTCCCCTTACCGCTAAAATGCTCATCACCGCCGGCGCAGATCTGAACGCCAGAACTGAAGGAGCCAAAAAGGAAGTTGGCGAAACCCCACTCCAATACGCCGCCAGCAGCGACGATGTCGAAGTTGCCGAAGCGCTGATTCTCGGCGGCGCGGACATTGAAGCCAGAGGCGGCTCAATCGCCGGGGGTACAGCCTTGGAAAACGCGGTCGGGTACGGCTGTTGGCGCGTGGCGCGCTTGCTCCTCAACCACGGCGCAAAGTTTGAGAAACTCTGGCACGTAGCCGCAATAGGAACAACCTCCATGCTGGAGAAATTCATCCAGGAACATTCAAAGCCGTCAAAAGACGACGTGGACCACGCCTTCTACCATGCGTGTCGAGGCGGTTATCGTCGCACCGCTGAATACCTTTTCGCGCTCGGCGCGGATTTAAATATCGTCCCAGACTACGCCAGAGAAACCCCGCTGGAAGTCGCCGCCGGGGCAGGGAACGATACAGGCCGGGAATCCCTCGTAAACTGGCTCCGCGAAAAAAGCGCCCAATCCAAACCAAAGTGATCGCCGGTTGGGCGTCGCTGCGCCGACGCCACCAATATTTTCGGAGGAATAAACAAAGGAATTTTCGTGACAGCGCATTAAGGACATCACACCCCAATCACAACGTGATTGAATTACTCAGCCAGGGTTGCGAGGAACGAACTACCCTGGGTGGTCGCACCTTCTATGCGGTGCGTCTCCTATATTGTGCCGGCTTTCTTTTGCGGAACCGAATTGATTTTTCTTACTGATTCCGAATAGTTGACTTTTACTTTGTTTCGGTTTCTCCATTCGAAACTTCATGTTTTTGAAACGAGGCTTTGCAAGATATAAGCGTTTAATTAAAATGCGTTTTAAAACTTGACATGTTGAACCGTGCGCATCGACCTTGATGCATGTTCATATTATGACGCGAAGGCCCTTCTCTACGCGAATAATTGAAATTCATTCTGCCCCGCGAGGCGGTCGATGGTCTCCCCGGGCAAACATGGCGTTCCTTGTGTTGGCGGTCGCCTTGCTTGCGTTGCCCGCTCAGAGTCAGCCTTTTTGGCCGCAATTTCGAGGGCCTTCAGGACGGGGCGTGTCGGAATCCGCGCATCCCCCGATCACCTTTTCGACGACCAACGCCTTATGGACTGTGGAAATTCCGCCTGGGCATTCCTCTCCCTGCGTCTGGGGTGCGAAGATTTTTTTGACAGCCTTCCACGAAAATAAACTCGAGTGCCGCGCTTATGATCGGGCTACTGGGAAGGCCCTTTGGACCAAAGTAGTTCCAGCAGACAAAATTGAAAAAACTCAAGAGTTCAATAACCCCGCCGCGCCAACGCCCGTTGCGGACGCAAAATGCGTCATTTTTTATTTTGGCTCTTACGGTTTGCTGGCCTGTTCCCATGACGGAACATTGCTGTGGGAAAAAAAACTGCCCATGCAAGTATCCCGCGGGGAATACGGCAGCGGGAGTTCCCCTGTCCTGTGCGGAGACTTCGTCGTTCAAGCGCTGGACACCGACGACGGCGGATCTCATCTGCTGGCGCTCAAGCGGGCAACCGGAGAAACAGCTTGGGACGTCCCGCGTCCGCTCTTTAAGGCGGGATGGTCAACTCCAATCGTTTGGCCCGGAAGCGGAATTGAGAGCGGCAAAAACGAGCTTGTCGTCTTGGGAAGCAAAAAATTGACGGCCTACGACTCTGCCGACGGCAAGGAACTCTGGTCAGTGCCAGGCTTCCCGAACGAACCGGCCCCCAGCCTTGCCTTCGATGAAAAGCAACTATACGTCTGTTCGGCTGGAATGGGTGGCCGATCAAACCCTGAGTTCGGCGGAGTGCGCTGGTCGGACGTGCAGAAGTTTGACGCCAGCAAGGAAGGACAGGTGCGGCTCGACCATGTGCCCGACGACGCGCCGTTCGTTCTCCGCCCGGAATTGCCTCTGGGCCATCCAGGACGGGATTTTCCAGTCCCGCTTGGCGTCATACTTAAATCCCTCGACACAAACAAAAGCGGGATTGTAACCAAGGCAGATTGGGACAAGACGATGGCTGCATTTGAAAGCATGGATAAGCCCGTTCTAATGGCCCTGCGCCTTGAGGCGCGTACGGATAATCAACGAATTTCGTGGCAAGTCTCGCGCGGCATTCCCGAAGTGCCGTCACCACTCTGCTATCAGGGAAGGCTTTTCCTGATCCGAAACGGTGGCCTTCTCCAATGTTACAGTGCGGAGTCAGGAACCCCGCTTTACCAGGAACGCATCGGCGTGGCGGGTGGCTACTTTGCATCCCCCATCGGAGCGGACGGTCGAGTTTACTTGGCCTCTGAATCGGGAACAATCACAGTCGTTGATGCGCGCGCCGACAAACTGGCGCTCCTGTCGCAAAACGCGATTGGAGAGCAGATTACAGCCACACCCGCCTTGGCCGAAGACAAACTCTACGTGCGCACCGACAAACACCTATTCGCCTTCGGAACTCGCACCAATTGATTTTGCCTCACAACCTTCGGTAGGGCGTCGTTGCGCCGACGCCACTGATATTTTCGGAATACCAATCAAACGAATCTTCCTGCCAACCACGCTTACACGCGATGCAACACCAAAAAGAAGAATTCTGAGATCAAAACGGGACACCGCAGCTCATCGGCGATTTTCTCGCTGCTTTGTTTTGCCGCCAAATGAGAGCGGACTGGGGGAGAATTAGAAATCGGAAGTTATGGAAATTGCTTGAGGCAACCATGCTGACGTATTGCTCAATCGAACCAAGGACGCCGCCACTGGCAAGCTCTGAATGAAGCTGTGTGGGGCAGTCGGCGTTTCGGATTCGTCCCAAATTTCAGCCGCAAAAGCGACACGCTGAGATTGCGGCACGTTGTGGCCCGCGGCATAGGCGGCGATTTCTGAATAATTGAACTCTAAAACCCAGAAATCACTCTCCACAATTTTCTGTTCACGCGCCTTTTCCAGTTTCCAAGTGCGACGAAAAAGCGGATAGCCTTCGACTTTTCCATGCGAACCTCGAAATGCTTCCGACTCTGGACCGGGTCGAATTGTGACCTTCACATCGCGGCACGACCATTGACTTTCTGCTGCTGCGGACACGGGCGTCTCCCAAGCTACGCAAAGCTGAAGTTGCGGGACCTTGGCTTGGTTAATCCACGCCGATGGAACTGGAATTTGAACGCGCACAACGTCCTTCCGGTGAGCGATAACACCTTGCCACACAAATCTGGCCCGCTGCTGACTCGGCATCCGAAACAATTCGGATCTGGCGCGCCCGAAGCCAAGAGTTCGCTTTGCCAACGGTTGTAAACTGTCACTTAATCGCCTCGTGACATCATCAGCAGTTAGCACGAGGACCGCCTTGACGGCACATGCAAACGGACGCGAATCACCGGGACACTTCGATCGGAGTTCCTCAAAGACAAAAGCTGCCTCGCGTGCCAATATAGGAGCAGCGTACGATGTCCCGAAGCCTTCCTGCGGATTACTCAACGTTGAAAACCCCCAAACGCCAGCCCCGGCTAGCCGGCGATAGTTTACATCGCTATTACCAGCAGAATCACACAAGTCAGGCTTCGGACTCTTTCCAAATCCAGGGCCGACGCGCGTGAAAGGACTAGGCGCATCGACTTCCGCCGCTAAACCTCCTGCGCTCAATCTGTGAGCGACCCCGCCGCATGTGAGCGCGTTAAACGCTCGCGGATAGCTGTGCAACTCCCAACCCGCGTCGTCAAAGTGGAGCGGATAGCCGGGTGTTGGAATTACACCTTCCACGGCATTACCCGCTGCGACGATTACAACCACGTCTTGGTCAAACGCAAAGTTGTCAATTTCTTCGATGTGCTTGAGTGTTTCCTTCCGCTGCGTAGCAGGCAAATCATCGAGGCGTCGGTCACCGTCGAAACTGAGGTTGAAAACGCGCACGTCAGGTGCTGCTGTGATGGCGGTGGCCAATGCCCCTGAAATACTTTCCGAAAGGATTTTGTTTTCCCTTCCAGTTCCGACGCGCACTTCCAAGAATCTACAGGTCGCGGACGGCGGAGTTGAAGTGCTGATGAGGTCTACATCACCGAAGACCACACGCGATGCGACCATTGAGCCGTGATGATCGTTTTCGGTGTTGGAGCAATTCAAACCAGTAACAATTCCTCTGCGATAGGGTTTCAACCAATTGTGTTCTTGCGGGACTGCAGTATCCACAACAGCAACGCAGGGTAAAAGCCCCAGACTTGTGGGTGAGGGGGAAGAAGGTGAGCCACCATGCGCAGTTACGCCGGGCGGAAGGCTTTCGCTGAATGCAAAAATCGGCGGGTGGATAGATTGGATCGAAGTGAACTCATCCGCCAACTTTTTGACCATTTGCGCATTCAATTTGGCGCGAAGATAAAATCTCCCAAGATAACTGCGCCCCTTCCCCGACAATGATTGGCCGGAATGCGCGTAGAAAACTTGTTCAAGCGCACGGATGACAAGGTCAGCCTCAATTTCGCTAATCAGCGGCTGGAGCTTGATGTAGCCCTCTACAGTTCTTTGCTTAATCTCGTTGAGCCATTCGGAGTCAAACTTCAAATTTCCCGGTAACCACTCGAATGTTTCAAATGCCGCGAAACGCGCCTGCTCGCGCTCACCTAATTCCGCAAGTTGTGCGGTTTTGCTGATGAGTTGCTCCATGCGCTCAGGCGTAGCGTGAACCGTTGCCGCTCCGCTCGGATGAACATCAATCAACTCCAGTCCGATTCGCTCAAAAAACTTCGATTGTTCACCACTGAAAATAACTGCTTCCAGCTTCTGTCCGTGAATCGCATCTTTGGCTTTTGATGCCTTTGCGATTTCCTTCATTGGGTCGGCAATCAGGTAATACCTGCGTCGCGCAAGTGGATCGTGTGATTGCTCAGCGCGTTGGCTGATTCGCTGCAACGAATGACGCAAGCGCTGACCACGCTGCGCCCAGTTGACATTAAGAATGGGAAGCTGTTTGCCGCCTCCAGATTTTGCTTCCACCGAAAGTTCATGGTTTTCGTTGAGAAAGTAATTCTTTGGCTTGGTGACAGGAGAAGGCATAACTGGTCACGTCATCAAGACCCGTCGGCGAGCCTCGGAAATGACCAACTGTTCCGCTTCCGCGTAAGAGGCAGCTTTTCGACATTGCGCGAGTATTTCGGAAGTAGCGGCAATCCCAAAATCCTGCGAGCGATGTCTGGCAAATCGAGCGAGATCTTTTCCAGTAGGTTTTGGAAAAGAGACGCGTAAGTCAAAGCGTCGCCAGAGCGCATCGTCGAGAGCTTTGGGCATGTTGGAGGTCGCAATGATAAATCCGTCGGCATGCGCGTGCTCCAGCTCTTGCATAAATGCGATGACAATGCGGTCAAGTTCACCCACTTCCATTGGGCTGCCACGACGTTTCGCCAGCGCGTCAACCTCATCAAATAACAGCACGCACGGAGTTTGCGCAGCGAAACTGAATAATTCGCGAAGCCGCAGTGCAGTTTGACCAAGGTAAGCTCCAATCAATGAATCAAATCGGACCAAAAATCCTGGCATCTTCATTTCACTGGCAAGCGCCGCTGCGGCTGCGCTCTTTCCGCAGCCCGATGGCCCGTGAAAAAGCAAACGCCACCGGCGAGGAAGCCCGTGTTTGACGAGTTTATCGCGGGATTTCCATTCCTTGATGACATCCCCAAAGCTTTTCCGAATAGCCGGGGAAAGTTCTAATTGGTCCAGACGCTTTGATGCTGGAAGCTGCATGAGCATCCCATTTACGCTCCACGCTGCGTTTAACATTGCAGGCTGGCCGGTGATCGACGGTTTAGCCATGCCGTTCAATGCTCCAAGGAGGTCACGTTCTGCACGGAATTGGCCACGGGCACCTCGCTGTGCAGCAAGCTTTCGAGAGAGAGTCGCTGCTTGCGTCAGGTCGTGTGATCCGATAGCGCGAAACAACTCAATCAATTCTCTGGTCTTGGGCATGGCTCAAATTGTCACTGGCAATAAACTATACCCGACTTTCTTTCATGGCAGCAAGAATGTGGGCCTCGCACCCAGGTGCGTAGAGCAAAAGTTCAACAACTCCCTAATCTTTCCGCGAAACCGGCAAATCCACCCGCCGCCCCGTCCGCGCGGACTCCCTCGCCGCATCAAGAATTTCCGTAACCGTCATATTAACATCTAGCCCCGAAAGCCCTGAAGGCTTAAACTCCCCCCGAACCACTGAAACCAAATACGTGAGTTGGTCATCCGGCTTCCCCTGCGCGGGAGGTAACTCCATTTCGCTCTCCTTCTCGCCGAATTTGTGGATTCGCAGCAAATCCTTTCGCGGCGCGAGCACATACCCCGTCTTCCCATAAATCTCCATGTCCTTCCGATCAATCGGCCAATTCCACGAAGCCTGGATGATCCCCTGCGTTTTCGGATAAGTGACAATCACCGTCGCCTCATCTTCCACCTTCGGGTAAACATCCGGCTTGATCTGCTGCGTCACCGCAAAAACCGAAGTCGGACGTTCCCCCTGCATCAGCCAGGTGATCAAGTCCGCGCCGTAGCAGCCAAAATCCGTCAACGCGCCGCCGCCGTTAAGCTTCGGGTCCGTCAACCAGCTCAGAAAGGTTTGCGAGCACCCGATTTCCTTCGGCCCGCGATGCCCATCATGCACCACAATCTTCCGCAAATCTCCAATCGCGTGATCGTTTTCCACCAACTCATAAGCCCTTTCATTTGACCGATACCACGTCGTCTCATAATTCACGATGACCTCGATCCCGCCCGCCTTCGCAGCCTTCTCGATCGCTCGCGCAGCCTTCATATTGACCGCCAGCGGTTTTTCCATCATTACCGTGAGATGATGCGGCGCGCACAATTCCACGACCTTGGGATGATCATACGTGCTCGTGAACGCCGACACCGCATCGACATTCGTTTTCGCCAGTAACGCCTCCAAGCTGTCGAAGAAGAGTTCCGGCCCAAGATTAAACCGCTTGGCGAACCGCGCCGCCAACTCGTGGTCCGGCTCAATGATCCCCACCAATTGCGCGTCCGGCCGATTCCGCGTCAGCGGCAGAAACCCGCCCGCGTGATCATGCACAAGCCCATAAATGGCAAACCGCACCGGCCGCTTCGCCTCCTGCGACCAAACTGTGTTCAACGATAGCGCGAAACAAAACAAAAGGATGAGCTTTTTCATTGGCAATCATCAGAATATCAAATCCCGCCGCATCCGCAAGATTGCTTGACCGCCAAAACCAAACGAATTCTAATGCCAATCCAGAATCAGATGCGCCAACGAGTAAAATCCCTCCCCGCAAACCTTAAACAAAGTATTGACAGTCCTTTCGGTTGAGGGAATCCCATGCGAATTCCAACCCCCCGTCGGAAAATCCTGATATCTTTTGTCGCCTTCGCATCCATTCTTATTATATACACCGCATTAAATTTTTTATCATCCCGCGAAAAAAATCCGCAGCCCGTTGATCAACCCGCAAACCCGATCAAGCCCGTTGAAAATGTTATGGACACCAGGTCCATGACCAATTCCCTTCCAAAATTAGGCGGGCCACCCGGCTACGTCAGTTCCGCCGCGTGCAAAGAATGTCATGTTCAACAGTACGACTCGTGGTGGCGCTCCTATCACCGTCAAATGACACAGGTCGTAAGCCCCGCCACTGTCAAAGCAGATTTCAACAATGTCACAATGGATTCCGGCCCCGCGCGATTTACGTTGCGCCAGTCCCCCAATCACTACTGGGTCGATATCCAATCCCTCGCAGAAGTCGAAGCCGCCCAGCAGACCAACGGCCTGCCGCCCGAACCATTGCAATTGCCGGTGGAGATGATGACCGGCTCCCATTATTTCGAGGTGTTTTGGACGCCGACAGGTCACGGCAATCATCAGATTGGATTTCCCCTCACATGGTTGGTTGCGGAAAAACATTGGGCGCCGAGGAATGACGTCTTCATCCGCGCCCCCGATCTAGCGCCGAATCCTGAGCAATGGAACAAGATCTGCATCCGTTGTCATACAACTGGCGCGCGCCCGATGCGTGACGAGGAAAATAAACTCTATGACTCGCATGTGACCGAGCTGGGCATCGCTTGCGAGGCCTGCCACGGACCGGGAGAATCGCACGTCGCCATCGAACGAAAACGCAAACGCGACGGGAAAACGTCGCAAGAGGCCGCGGCCAACATCGTGCAGCCGGCGCATTTGGACCATGTTCGTTCTTCCCAGGTCTGCGGATATTGCCACAGCATGAAAATGTTCGAAGCCACCGCGGATTGGAACAAGAACGGGTTCGCCTATCGGCCTGGCGACGATCTCGAAAAAACCACGCCGCTCATTCGCGCGGCCGATTTTGTAAAGCAGCCGGGAATAACAAACTACATGACCACGCATTCCGAGGATGTCGCCGGTTTCTTTTGGCCTGACGGAATGGTTCGCGTGGCGGGCCGCGAATTTAACGGCCTGACGGAGAGCAAATGCTATCAGAAAGGCGAGCTTGCGTGCGTGAACTGTCACTCTATGCACAAGAGCGATCCCGACAAACAAATCAAAGAAGGGATGAACGGAAACGGGGCTTGTTTCACCTGTCACAGCCAGTATCAGAAAAACATCGCGGCCCATACGCATCATGGTGCCGATTCCTCCGGGTCACTTTGTTACAATTGCCACATGCCCTACACGTCCTATGGTTTGCTCCGGGCAGTGCGCTCGCATGTGATTGATCGTCCGACGGTGTTGTCAACTGTGAACACCGGGCGGCCTAATGCCTGCAATCTTTGTCACCTGGACAAAACGTTGAAGTGGACGGCGGAACATCTTTCTGACTGGTACGGACAGCCCAAACCCCAACTTGCCGAAGAAGACCAACGAGTATCAGCGACGGTAAAATTGCTTTTGACCGGCGACGCAGCTCAACGGGCGCTGGCGACGTTCGCATTGGGCTGGCAACCGGCGCTGGCGGTTTCAGGGAACGATTGGGAAGCTCCTCTGTTGGCCACCACGTTGGAAGACCCTTATCCGGCGATCCGAATGATTGCGCATCGCTCCCTGACACAACTTCCCGGGTTTGCTGATTTTCCGTACGACTACGATTCCACTGTGGAGCAACGTCGGCGGACTATCCTGACCGCGCTGAATTTATGGCGGCAGCGCGCCTCCAGCCTTAAAGGTCGGGATGAAACGCTAGTTGGACCAGGGCCAACGATAAACACCGATGAGTTCGCATTACTTCTCAGCAAACGGGACAATAAACCTGTTAGAATTCATGAATGAACATCGTTAATCCGAAACTCCGTTCGGCCACGCCGAATTGAGTTGATAGACGACGATTGATTGGATTGTGACGGGAGCGCCTTCGGCCTTTACTGAGATGCCATTCTCTCTTGGAATGACAAAGCGGGTTGAAGAAATTTCGCCTCCGTTCGCAAACGATTCGATGGATGCGCGGTCCACAAGAATTTCCACAGTTTTGATTTGATCCGCTACTGAAGCCGGAGTATTGCCGGATTCAAGGGTAGTGGATGTTAGGACAACCGGGATGCCGCGGATGTTGAAGGTCAATTTGCCGCCTTCGGGAATGTTGACTTCCGCCACAATGTGAAACAGCCGTCCCCACGGTTCCAATCGCAATTCTCCGCCCGGCTTCAATGTTTGGTTTGACCACGAATCCTGGCCGCGATGAAGGAGGGCGATTTCACGAATCGGTTCGCGAAACACACGCAGACCTTTTGGAGTGGTTCGGAGTGTCAGTTCGCAAGGGAATGTCACCTGCTGGTTAAACGGCATGTCGGGGAATGACGCGCCTTGCATCCACGCCGCTTGGATCCTGCGCCCGTCGCCGGTATCGGTGTTCGCCCAACTTTGCGTCGCGTAAAAATTTGGACCGACATCGCAGGGGAAACGCGGGGATTCTTCCTTGAATTCGACGCCATCGAAACTGCCGATGGAGTATTTTCCGTTGCCCTGAATAAGCACCCACTTCGACGTGCCCCGATCGCTGTTCGCCGGCATTTGATTGCCGTCCACGCGCAATTCAAAAAAATCCGGGCATTCGAAGCTGTTGGGAATGGAGTGATGCGTGTCGATCCAGCTTAGCAAGTTTGTGGAATTGAGGATGTGATACGCGCCGTTTCCATAAAGGATCATCACCCAATGATTTCCCGGGCCGTACCAGAAAACTTTTGGATCGCGCTCCGGGTAATCGAGAATTGGATTTTTTTCGTAAGGTTTCCAGGTGCGGCCATGATCCAGACTGAACGAGAGGCATTGACTGTGATTGTCGAAACGCGGCCAGAACGCGATCATTGGCGGATTTGCGGGATTGGGAGACAACCCCGACGTGTTCTTGTAATCAATGACGCAAGTGCCGGATTGAACGCCGCTGTCAAGTTTTTCCTCCCAAAATGCCGGATCCAATTCCGTCCAATGAATCAAGTCGCGGCTGACCGCGTGCAGCCAGCATTTGGCCCAGCGTTGCGCGAAGAGGTGATATTCACCGTCGTAATAAATCAAGCCGTTGAGGTCGTTGATCCAGCCCTCTTGTCGCATCTGGGGATTGAGTTTGTTCATCGTCCACTGGCGCGCGGTAAAGTGGAATTGCGGACGCAACGATTCGCGATAAAGCGGCTCTGTGACGAGCGGCAATCGCTGCGGTTTGTCCGTCTGGAGGATTTGATCCACATTGATATGTCCCCAATCGCCAGTCGCCTGATCGACGATTTGCACTTGCGCCTTTTGCCCCGAGAATTCGCTCACGTCCCAACTCGCCGGCTCAAGACGGTCGCTTCGCCAACCGGTTGCGCTGCGAACGATTTTGCCGCCGACGAGCAAATTGACGCAGGTGTCGCGCTCGTAATCTCCGCCGCTGATGAGGAAGGAAATATATTTGCGCCGGATTTTGAATTCGGGAGAGGTGAGGGTTCCGATGGCGTCGTCGCTATCAATTTCGCTGCTGGCAACATGGTTGTCGCGACTATTTTCAATTTTCAGTTTTGTGATCGTCTCGCCGGAGGCCGGACCTTTGCTGAATGCCGTCCCTGTTGCTTGCCAATCTCCGTAGCCGTTGCCGGTGAAATGCGCGACCGGCAAATCATCCGCGCGGCAAATCGCGATGAAGGCGGGCGATGCGAACAAGACCACCAGAAAAATGTAAATGATGCGGACGATTTTTTTCATTGTGAGGCGGCAGAATATCCGGCTTGTAATGATTTTCAATGAGGCATTCGCAGATTTAGACATCTCCGTTGTGGGATTGCGATCGGATTGAACTTTTTGCGCTGTTTCGTCATCATCGCGTTGAATTGATCATGCGCGCCATTTTTCTCAGTGTGGTCGTGGCAATTGTCCTTTTGTTGTCGCAACCCAGTGCCTCGGCACAGGACGGCGCTTTGCCTCCAGACACCTCGTTTAATTCGACGGCAGGACGTGGTGATATCATCTGGATTAAATTAACCTCGGACACGAGCGAAGAATATAATTTTGGCCTCGACACTGGCGCGACGGTGACAGTTTTGGATAAGTCGTGGGAAGGCAAATTGGAGCATCGCCCATCGAAAAGGATAGTGGGATCGCGTTGGCCGATTTCAGGGGTTTTTGCCGCGCCGCCTTTGTATCTCGGGAGCGTTCGGCTTCTCACCGCCGACAAAGTTGTGACAGAGGATCTGGCAGCACATTTTCCGGGACGTTCGGTGGCGGGAATTCTAGGGATGGATTGCCTGGGGCACTATTGCCTTCAACTGGATTTTGTGGAGAACAAACTTCGCTTTCTCGAATCAAGCCGTATTGGCGAACAGGAATTGGGAAAGGCGTTCCCCTTGACAGAGCTTCGTGGATGCTTCTTTGTCAATGACAACGTTGCAGGAATCAGCGGTGTTCAGTCGTTGATCGACACCGGTTGCAATTTCGATGGTGTTCTCGCGCCGCCGCTGTTCCGGCAATGGACAAATCAACCGGCTGCGAACGCGGGGACCGTTGACGTGGGCGCGCATTATCCAGACGGCATCTTAGGCGGTGTTGCTTATACGAAGCTTTATTTGGCTGGCGACGGTGAGCAGAACTTAATTGGGCTGCACTTTCTGGCGCGAAACCTTGTCACGCTGAATTTTCCCGGCCGAATGCTTTATCTTCTTCAGCGGAGCGCCGGCCCATCCCCTGGCGAGGAAAATTACTTTGGCAGATTTTACAAAAACACGTTCCAGACGCACTGACCCCGTCTAAGTGCCAATCACCTTGGACAGTCTTCCAAAATATTTGTTACAGTTTGCTCAGTTCGTCGCCGACTAATTTTAGCAGTGGTTGGACGGTTTGAGAGCTGAACTCGAAGCGACAACCGGCGGCTTCAAATAATTCCGGCAATGGCCGCGACCCGCCCAATCCAAGCGCGTGGTGGTATTGGCCGATGGCCTTCGCCTTGTCGCGTTTGGAATTTGCCCAGACTTGGAGCGCGCCCAACTGCGCGATGCCGTATTCGATGTAATAGAACGGGTGAATAAAAATGTGGAGTTGGCGGTGCCACAAATTGGCGCGCGCCTTCTCGTATCCGCTCCAATCAACATCGCCGCCGAAGCGGTCCATCAAATCCAGCCAGGCTTTCTGGCGTTCGGCGCGCGAGTGGCCCGGATGCGTGTAAATCCAATGTTGAAAGGCATCGACAGTTGCGATCCACGGGAAAATTTCCACGATCCCTTCGAGATGTTCCTGTCGTGCGCGACTGGAATCTTCGGGATTGTAAAATTTTTCGATGAATTCGTTGCCAAGCAATTCCATGCTCATGGAAGCAACTTCGCAAAATTCAATCGGAGCCTCGCGATATGCGCCCAAATTTTCCTCGCGCGTTGCGAGGGCGTGAAAGGCGTGGCCCGCTTCGTGGAGAAGGGTTTCAACATCGCGCTGGATTCCGACGGCGTTCATAAAAATAAACGGCAGGCGGCATTCAGACAGCGTCGATTGGTAACCGCCGGGAGCTTTTCCTTTGCGGTTGTCCAAATCAAGAAGGCGTTTCTCCCGCATCAACTGAAAATCCTGCGCCATTTTGTTGTCGAGTCTGTTGAAAATTTCCTGGGTGTTTGCGACGAGGGTTTCAGCTTTGTCAAACGGACGCAAAGGGGGTTTGCCGGTGGGATCGACCGCGAGGTCCCAGGGACGGAGCGCGGCGAGACCGAGTTGCGAGCGGCGTTGGGACTGCAATTGGCGGAGCACCGGCATGTCGGACTTCTCGATGGCTTCGTGGAATTTCAGGCAATCCTGCGGCGTGTAATCAAAGCGTCCCATCGCGCGAAACGCATACGCCAAGTAATTCGGAAAACCGGCGTTTGCGGCGATTTGATCGCGCAACTTGAGCAATTGCTCGAAGATCGATTCAACTTGTTCCGCGACTTCAAGACGGCGATTGGCAGTCAACTCCCAGGCTTGCTGGCGCAGTGCGCGGTCGGGTTCTTCGAGGTATCGTCCCATTTGGACGAGCGTTTGTTCCTTCCCTTGAAATTGGACGGTGAGGGAACCGATGAGTTTTTGGTATTGCTGGGAAAGTTTGGCGACTTCGGTTTCCAGAGGAACATTTTCGGGCCGGAACAGTTCAACCTGCAGCTTCGTCTTCCTGTTGAAGACAAAATAGCGATCCTTCGGCAGTTGTTCGCGCAATGGATGTTCCAGAAATAATTTGGCCAGCTTGAATTGGCGCGGTTTGAGTTCCGGTTCGATGTGTTCGACAAAATGCAGGTAAGCCGCCTCCGCTTCAGGGCTGTCAGTGTGGCAGGTCATCGCAATGTAACGAAGGGAACCTTCCTCATCAAGGGCCGCTGTCAATTCGCTGGAATCCAGGAGCCATTGTTCAAGGGTAGCAGTGGAGTTGCACTCCGCGATCCTCAAATCGAGTTTATCAAACAACGGGCTTAACTGCGGCCAGTCGCCGAGGTTGACATCCTGGGGAACAAAATTTCTTGGCCTATACGACGGGAACTTACGAAAGGGCAATAAATCCATGCAGCAAGATAGCGACGGCCTGTTGTTTTCCAACTGGGAAATTACAAAGCTCTAATTATTTAGCCGAAAAAGCGGCGCGGTCGTCTTGTCGAAGAATTCCGGGACGCTCGCGCCACCCTTGCCAATTCGATGGATCAGTAAAAAGAGAATTTAGGTGTTACAACCAGGAAAACTTCTCCGGCACATAAATAACGTCCAGCGGCTTGAGGGTAAGGGGGTCGGCAGGCGCGCCCAATTTTACCACTTTATGAAGGTCCACCTTGTAACGTTCCGTTGCGCCATCGGCAGTCGTGCGAATGACGATAATTCTTTTCAGATCAGATCGAGTGGTGTCAATTCCGGCTTCGAGGACAGCCTGAAGCGGGGTCAACGGCCGCTCAGAGATTAATTTGCCCGAATGCAGAACGGCGCCAGTAACGTAAACGGAGAACATCGACGATGGGACAGAGACCGTGACTTCCTTATCGACGAGTTGAGCGTCATACAACTTGAGGAGTTCCTGCTCCAGTTCATGCGGCGTCAATCCTGCGGCTCTGACTTCACCAACGATGTCCAAAGTAATTTTTCCGTCGCGCCTGATGATCTGCATGCTGTCGAGCTTGGGCGCTCCGGGAAAAGCTATTTTGACAGTATCGCCCTCGTGGAGGACCAGGGGCGCTGCCGCATTTGTGGCCTGGGTTTGCGCATCAAAATGAGTGATCGGCGGACGGCTCTCGCATCCGGCAAATATAAACGCAGCCACCAGTAAAAGGGCGGCTTGCATGGACCTGATCAATACGTTGTTCAACATTTCTTGCTCCTTCCAGCGCCTGCTCTAGCGCCAAACAATTGGTTTCGTTTTCGCACTGTCTTGCAGCAGTGAAGGACGAGTTTGCTCGGAATTCAAGCTTATTTTCGTTGTCCAGTAACAAGTCAATTTGGCCTCCACCCTTGTTTTGAGTGGACACCGAAAGTGGACACTGCAGCCGCAAGAATTCGCAATGCTGCGTTGAACCGCGTTTTTTGGGTGGATTGAAAAACGCCGTTCGGGGCAATCCCCGTTTTCATTAGCGCGAATGATTTTGCAGGAATGCGATAGCGAAGGAGTGAATTCAGTTGGCAACGCCCCTGCTAAGTGTGCGTGCTTTTCTGTGGCAATTCATTTGGCGAATCGCTCCGTAAGTTTTTTACGGCGCTGGCGATTTTGTCCATCTTTGTCTTGCCTGCCTCCGCGACCTTTGTGCCTACCCAGTCTATAGAATTGGGCTGGAATCCGAGCGCTGATCCCACGATCGCGGGGTATATGCTTTCCTACGGAACGAGCCTTAATAATCTGAATAACGAGATCGATGCCGGAACTAACACGGTGATCGAAGTTACGGGGTTGGTGACAGGACAAACTAATTATTTCACGATCGCAGCTTACAACGCACAAGGGGTTTTTGGCGCTGCGTCCGCCCCAATTGCATATCCGGCGTCCTCAGTTACAATTTCGCAGACAGGCGGATTGGAAGTCACATTGAATGTCGATGGAGCTCAATGGGCCGTGGATGGCGGTGCGTGGGAAACCAACGGCGCAATAGTATCTGGATTGTCCTTTGGGTCTCATACAATAACTTTTAGCTCAATGGGCGGATGGACTGCGCCGGCGGCAGAGACGATTTCAGTTTCCAGTGGTCAGACGAATGCAATTACGGCGACGTACGTCAGCGGGCCCGAAACTGGTGGTCTGACTGTCACGCTCAACGTCTCGGCAGCTCAGTGGGCGGTTGATGGCGGGGCCTGGCAGAATTCCGGGGCGATTGTTTCAGGTTTGTCGGCGGGATCGCATACCCTTTCGTTCAGCACAGTGTCGGGTTGGACCGCTCCCGCCAGTGAAACAATTACGGTGGCGAGCGATGCGACGAATTCGATCACCGCCAATTATGTTGCTGTGCCGCAAACCGGCTCTTTGCAGGTGACCCTAAACGTGACGGGCGCTCAATGGTCAGTGGATAACGGAGCGTGGCAGAACAGCGGGGCGATTGTTTCAGGATTGTCAGTCGGTTCGCATACCGTGACGTTTAGTACAGCATCGGGATGGACGACACCGGCCAGCCAGACTGTTACAATAGTTGCAAACCAAACAGATTCGATTTCAGCGACGTATTTCGTAGTGCCGCAAACGGGCGGATTGAAGGTTACGCTCAACGCAACGGGTGCTCAGTGGTCTGTCGATCAAGGAACTTTGCAGGCGAGCGGAGCGACGGTTTCGGGGCTGTCCGCAGGCTCGCATATAGTCAGCTTCAGCGCGGTGAGTGGTTGGACGACGCCAGCAAGCCAGACCGTTACGATAGTTGCGAGTCAAACCAATTCGATTTCGGCGACCTACATAGCTGTCTCGCAAACAGGCGGATTGAAAGTCACACTCAACGCAACGGGCGCGCAGTGGTCCGTGGATCAAGGGACAATGCAGGTGAGTGGAGCGACGGTTTCGGGGCTGACCGCAGATTCGCATACAGTCAGCTTTAGCGCGGTCAGCGGGTACACCACGCCGGCAAGTCAAACCGTCTCAATCGTCGCCAACCAAACCAATTCAATCAGCGCGACATATGTCGTTTCGCAGAGTGGATCGCTGCGGGTGACTCTGAACGTTGCGGGCGCTCAATGGTCCGTGGACAATGGGGCCTGGCAAAAGAGCGGCGCTTCAGTTTCTGGACTGTCCGTCAGCACACATACGGTGACGTTCAGCGCTGTCAGCGGTTACACCACCCCGGCAAGCCAGACGGTCACTATCACAGCCAATCGAACCAAGTCCGATACGGCGACGTATATTGCAGCGCCTTCCACCGGGAACCTGATTGTGACATTAAACGTGGCTGGCGCGCAATGGTCGGTGGATAGCGGAGCCTGGCAGAACAGCGGGGCGACACTTTCCGGACTATCGGTCGGCTCCCATACAATCACTTTTTCCGCGGTGGCAGGGTGGACGACGCCGGCAAGCCAGACTGTTTCAATTGTTGCCAGTCAAACAGCGTCTGTTACCGCCTCCTACATTGCTGTGCCGCAAACTGGCTCTTTGCAGGTGACGCTAAACGTGGCGGGCGCTCAATGGTCGGTGGATAACGGAGCGTGGCAGAACAGCGGGGCGATTGTTTCAGGATTGTCAGTCGGTTCACATACGATCAATTTCAGTACAATGCCTGGTTGGACAACTCCCGCCAGCAAGACGGTATCAATAGTTGCCAGTCAGACGGATGCTGTGACCGCGACCTACGTTGCCATCCCGCAAACAGGAGCGTTGGAAGTGACTTTAAGTCCCGCAGTGGCGCAATGGTCTGTAGATAGCGGCGTTTGGCAAAACAGTGCTGCGGTTGTTGCAGGTTTGTCAGTCGGTTCGCACACAGTAACTTTTAGCCCAATGAGCGGTTGGACGACGCCCACTGCTCAGACAGTTTCAGTGGTTGCCAATCAAACCAACTCGATTGCCGCTACATACGTTGTTATCCCGCAAACTGGTGCCTTACAAGTAACG
>DASXZW010000072.1:0-14079 GCA_036501665.1 Verrucomicrobiia bacterium | reverse complement strand
GGTTCTTCAAATCGCGCCGACTGTGCCGCGACTACGAGGTCCGCATCGATCATAGCGAAGCGATGCTGCGGATTTGCATGATCCGCATCATGGTTCGCCGCCTCGCCAAACCTATATGAATCCATTTTCCAAACACGCTCTCAGTTTGCGGGCAAATATTCGCGCGTCGTGGAACGGTCGAAATTTCCTCATCTGTGGCGCGATATTGCCAGTTCCGAGCCAATCGCCCCAGCTCTTCCAGCCTTTGCCAGCGTAGGTCTGATTGGGGTACGCCGGAATATCCACAGGTAATCGCCCCAAACGAGGCTTCTTGCTTTTGCAGAAATCAATCCACTCATTTTGGCTCTTAAGTTTGAGTTTTTGCGCGAATACCTTTGCCTCAGAGAACGGACGATACATCTTTAACTGATTTGCGACATTGCCTGTCCCGAGCCAGTCGCCGACACCCTTCCAGCCCTTGTTGGCATAAGTTTTGTGAGGGCTCGCTGGAATATCTGCGGGTAGTGGTTCCAACTGCGGCATTTCGCTTTTGCAGAATGCATTCCACTCAGCCCGATTCTTGAGGTTAAGGCTGCGGACGAATGACCGAGCGAGCGAAAAAGGACGATAGCGTCTGCAAAACGTCGCGACGGCATCGGTCCCAAGCCAATCGCCCCAGCCCTTCCAGCCTTTGTCGGCGTAGGTGTTTGCTGGATTTGCGGGAATATCTGCGGGCAATTTTCCCAACTGGGGCATTTCGCCTTTGCAGAACGCGCGCCACTCATCTCCTTTCTTGAGTTTGAGTTTGTGAGCAAAGGCCCGAGCCTCACGGAACGGGCGATATTTCTTGAGAAAAAACGCGATGTTGCCTGTCCCCAGCCAATCGCCGTAGCCATTCCAGCTTTCGTCACCGTAAGCTTGCTGAGGAGCCGATGGAATATCCGCAGGTAGTAGTCCCAACTGGGGCATTTCGCCTTTGCAAAACCCATTCCACTCACTTCGGTTCTTGAGTTTGAGACTGCGAGCGAATGCCATTGCCTCAAGGAACGCGCGATATTTCCTGAGGTGCGGTGCAACCGTGCCGGTTCCCAGCCAGTCACCCCAACTTATCCAGCCTTTGCTGGCGTATGTTTGGTGTGGCGCTACGGGAATATCAGCGGGCAGTTTTTCCAGCCGCTGCGTCCCACCTTTGGTGAAGGCGAACCACTCAGCCTGGTTCTTGAGTTTGAGCCTGCGGGCAAAGGCCCGGGCCTCACGGAATGAACGGTATTCCCTGAGAAATGTCGCCATCCTTCCAGTTCCCAGCCAGTCTCCGTAACCGGACCATCCCTGATCTGCATAGGGCAAGGCTGGGTTCGTTGGAATATCCGCAGGTAGCCACCCCAAACTAGGCATCTTGCCTTTACAGAACTCGAACCATTCAGACTTACTCTTCAGTTTGAGGTTCCGGACAAATGCCAAGGCTTCACGGAATGGACGATATTTCCTAAGACCTGGCCCAACCGTGCCGGTACCCAGCCAGTCGCCCCAATTCTTCCACCCCATGTCGGAGTAGGTTCTGCTGGGTGTTGCTGGAATGTCTGCCGGTAAACACCCCAACCGGGTCATATCACCTCTACAGAATGCTCTCCACTCAGTGAAGTTCCTGAGTTGCAGTGTGTGGACAAGTGCCCGCGCTTCCTCGAAAGGGCGCCAGGACAACTTGGCCAAGCGATCCCAGCACTTGAGGTCTATCTCCCGCACGAACTGCGCGAGGTCTATACGCTGGGCAAGATGCTCGTCCACGTCGAACTCAACGCTGCCGCCGCCGATGTATTGCTGCCCTTGGGAGATCGCCCGGAAATATTCGATGATGCGGTCATCATTGGCAGCCAAAGCGCGGAGCGTCGTGAGAATTTCCTGGAACGATTCCGACTCGAACATGTCGTCTGGCGTGGAATCGGCGTCGTGCAGGATCGGCACGATCACATAGCCCAACTTCTTGCCGGGGGCGGGACGCAGGGCGCGGCCCACGGCCTGCACGATGTCCACCGCGCTCCGTCGCGGATCGGCAAACAAAACGCAGTCAATCCCCGGCACGTCCACCCCTTCGGTGAGGCACCGCGCATTGGTGATTAGGGCGCGCTGCGTTTGCGCAAACTCTCCGATGATGCGGGCGCGGGTGCCGGTGGGTGTTTTGCCGGAAACGTGGAAAGTTTCGAGACTGCCATATTTCGGGAAGGCGACGCTAAAGGCGTCATTGTGCGCCTTGAACGATTCCGCCCGCTGGATGCTGCTGTGGAACGACACGGCATGGCGTATGGGATGCTTGGCCATTGCTTTTCGCAGGGCGATAAGGGACGCCAGCATGTCAGCTTCAATGTCCTTGTTCCACCGGCCTTTGTCCGGCTTCACAAAAACATTTTTTCGGATCAACTCCGCAACTTCATCCCGCGAGACGGCGATGCTGATGATTTTGTAATCGCACAGAATCGGCGGGTCATATTCCATCGCCCGCTTGAATGAGAGCAGGTGGAATGTCTCGCCGTAGATGGCGGGGTCGTCCATGCTCAACACGGTATCGCTCTGCCCTGCATAACGCCGCTCGGTGGCGGTCATGAAGATGCGCTGGCGGATGGGCAGATTTTTATCGTGCAACAGATGGGAAAAAAGTTTGCCGCCGTCGCCTACGGTCTTGTGCGCCTCGTCCATGATGCCGAGGTCAAAACGGTATCTGGCAGAACGTGCGGCTTTGGCAATCGCTTCGCCGCTTTGATAGGTGGTGAAGACGACGGTAAGTCCGTTATGTTTCCGTTTCAGCCACGCGGCGATTTCTTCGGGCGCAGTGAGGCACGGCACACCGAGGTCTTGCCGCAACACAGCCATGTCATCGCGCTCGACACGTCCGGCTGATTCATCGCTGCACACGCAAATCCATTCCACGGCCTGACCATTAGCCATCGTCTCGCGCAGCCACACCTTGAGAGTCTGCCGGATAAGGGCAAGGCTCGGCACGGCGATCACGATGCGGCCCGCGTCAAGTTTTTCAGCGATCCAATAGGCGGTGAGACTTTTGCCGCTGCCGCACGGCATGATGAGTTTTCCGCGCTTGGCCTTTTTGGCGACGAAATGATGATGCCCCGCCTTCACCGCATTCTTCTGATGTGGACGTGGCTTCAACGGCACAAGCAATCCGGATTTGTGATCGAAGTGGGCGCTCAATCGAGCGAAGAAATCAGCATCGAGAGCCTGCCATACATCCAGCGCGCAGAATCCGATGCGTGTCTGCTCCTTGAGCACATGGGTAATTCGTTCCGTGGTCGAGCAGATGATTCCGAATGCAATTCCCCGACACACGCCGAAGGCGAGGCCCGTAAATGTGGCGACCTCGCGCCATGTCAGAGAATGATCGGTCTCCTGGCGATATTTACACTGAACGGCCCAGAACTCGCCGTCGTTCGTCTCCGCTACAAGATCAATCCCCTGATCTGTGTCGGGAAGCTTGAGCTTCACCAGCACATGCTGCGGCACTTCGTGATGAATCCAGACATGCTTCAGTTTGCTCGCATACTCCGGCTCAAGAAGAAGGTAAGCTTTGACGAGTTCCTCGAAGAAATCGCCCTTCTGCTTTTCGGACAGAGGATGCAATTTTCCTTGGAAGTCGTGCCAAGAAGCACATCCACGAATCGCGTCATGCAACGCCGACCCTAGCTCGGCGGGTTTCGCGGTGGATTTCTTTACCATCCCGCAAGCATAGTTATTTTCAATCGGCTTTCAAGTTCGCGGTCGGCCTATACTTGCTCCCAATGCTCTGACCGCAATCTGAATCGAGTACGCGTTTGCCTATCCGCTGCCTTTTACCGCGCCGGATGGTTTAGTCAGGGGTTCCTGGCCCTTTTCTCTCTCTCCCTAGTCTTGTGTTGGCGGTCGCAAGGCTAGGGCGGATCGCTTATCTCCTCGTCGGAAGTCAATGGTTATACGGAAGGCTGCGGCTGCGCAGTGAGGGAATCGAAAAGAATTGCCTTCCCTTCGCGCAAGACTGTGAGCTTTCGATTCCCCTTGAAAGACTACCCCTCGAAACTCACAGACTTGCGCTCCCCCAATCGGCGCTCCCTTGGCAAATTTCTAAAGCCGCCGCTCCACTTCGCTTTTTGGTCTGTCCGCTTTTCCGCGACCCGTTTCCCCCACGCGGGCGGCCAGCCCAAACGCTCCATTACACTCACGGCTTCAGAAATTTCCAAGCGAGCGTTTGACGCGCGTCAGTCATGCTTCATGCCCGCCCGTCAACCCGGCATGAATCACGCCAGTCGCGCCGCTTCGCGATAATGTGAGGCAATAAGCCCCACCGCCCGAAAATTGGAAATGTTTTCAAGTCCATTTTGCAAGCGTTCCCGGCCTCTCGCCCTCCACGAGCCTGCTTCCACAGGGGGCCGGGCGCGGTTCCTCCTGAAGGCGACCTCCGCTGGCCGCCCTGTTCCGCAGGCTTTTTTCGTGAAGGGCGAGAGGCCGAGAACGCACAGCGGCAAAAAAAAGACTATGAAAACAAATACAAATTCAGTTTTAGATACAGAGCTCCAGAACCGGACCGCACAGCGCATTGGGAACAAACTGCAAAGAATTGATTTCGCTCGCCGAAATCGAAACCGAGGATTGCCGACGTCTTCACTGTTGAGATTGATTCAACGGGAAGCGCCGGACTTTTGGGAATTGGCCGAAGTAGTTGGCCGATGGGTTTGGATTCAATTCGACGGCAAACAACCGAACCAGATCACCGCCGCCTTGTCGGAATTAGGTTTCCATTGGAACCGGAGGCGGCAGGTTTGGCAGCATCCTTGCGGGCACCTTGGCACGAGTGCGAACTACGACCCGCGCCGCCGTTATGGTTCCTACTTTCCCGCCGACCACCAAGCCGCCTGACAGGAGAACCGACAATGAAACGAAACAGACGCCGCTTGCCCGTCGTACAGTACGAGTTCGGATTTGCCGCGCAGACTTTCAATCTGTGTCAGCAAATGGCCTTGGACGGGGAACGTATCGCCCGCGAACGCGATGAAGCCGAGCAGTCCCGCGAGATGGCCGAAGCCGCCCAGGTCAAGCTGTTCGCCAAGCGCACGCCCAAGCGACCTTTGCGCCTCGCGGCATAGCCATTTTCCGCCGCACCAAGAAAGGTTCCAATCCCCAGTTGGAGCCTCTTTGTTTTGCCGGGGACAGCGCCGTCCCCGGACCTCGCGCCAAAGGGCAAGCCCTCTGGACTCCTTCCCCGCTGCGCTTGCCTCGACGCTCCGCGCCGCCTTTCCACATCATGGAAAGGATTCGAGTCGTGTTCCGTCTTTCCAGATTCGCGGGATGTTCAGTCCGCGCCGGGTTAATTCGATTGCGCGACAGCAACCAACGGCGACCGGAAATCCACCGGCACCAGCGTTGGTTGCATATTGCGTTGCGAATTTTTCCCCCATTCCTTTTCCCAATCATCCAGCGACGGCACGGTGACTTCGGCGCGTTTCGAGTACGCATGATGCACCGCCTTGGAATTGTGCCCCAATGCCTGTTGCGCGAACCGCTCCGGGTATCCGCACTTCAAGGCCCGCTCCGCCCAGGCATACCGATAGGAATGCAGCGACACGCCCGAAATCCGCAGTCCCTGGCAGCGTTGCTTGAATTCCGTGGCCCGGTCGCCAGCACGCACCGTGCGAAGGTATGGAAAGAGTGGACCAGCCGCAGGACGCCGTTTCAAGATGGCCTCGATTTCCACGCCGAACCGAATCAGCGCCGGCTTGACGCCCATTCCGCCGCGCGACTTCAATTTTGCCCGCGAGTAGCTAATCGTGCGGCTGTTCCAGTCCACGTCTTCCGCCAGCAAACAGGCCGCGTCCGTTTGCGACGCGCCCGTATGCCACAGCAGTTCGTAAAAATCCCGCCGTTCCTCGTTCTGTTCCCGCGCCACAATCGCAACATGTTCCTCCGCCGTGATTGCCCGCTTGGACTTGAACACTGGCTTGGGCCATTGCAAGCGCGGAATGACCGATTTAAGCAGCCATTCCATGCCGAGCGCGTGATTGTGTATTCGCCGCAGATAAACGTTGCTGGAAACCTTGCCATCGGCCAGCGCACGGTCGAAATGTTCAGGGCGCGTTTCCGCGACGTGCAATTTTCGGATGCAGTCAAAATTCCTGTCCCTGATCGCCACATCCCACCGTCGGCGCGTCTCATCCGTTTTCTTGGAGATGATGTTTTCCATGACCTCCTGCCAAGTCCGCGTTGCCAGCTTCGGATCGGTGGCGTTGAGATAAACTCTCGCCAGCCCAAGGCTGATGGACGGCTCGCGCTCCGTTTCGTTCATTGCGTTGACCTTTTGAACGGCCTCGGCTTTGTCGCGCGTCTTGAGCGTCACGGAATTGCCCGTCGCGTTGTCGAAGGCATACCACGTCCCCCAGGCGCGTTTGAATTTACGATACCTTTCTTTCATATCCTGCGTTTTCATCTTGTAAGGATATGAGGTCTGATTTGCCCTCGCATCCGTGCAGTGGGCGTGTCCGCGACAAGCCCGAGCCGGATAGTGAGCGAGAGCTAAAATCGTTGAAGATTTCGTTGAAGATTTGACCCGGACTCCAATAAAACCCCTGTAAATACAGGCTTTTTACGTGGAGGCGAGGGTCGGAATCGAGCGCCTTCGGTGGCGGACGACAGGGTTATTTTGCCTTATTTCATGGGCGATTCAAGCGGATTGTGTCACTATTTGATCTGCCAGTTTCCACTTGGTTTATTAGCCATTTTGTTAGCCATTCTGTTAACCAATTTTGATCGTATTTGGTTCAAGCGGGCAAATGATCTGCCGGAAAATAGGAGCGATATTTTGCGCGGGGGTCGGTCGGGTGACTGCCGAACGGATTGAAGTTGCCGCAAGGGTGTTGCCAGACACTGCGCCTCTGATTCCAATGGAAGCCCATCGCCCAAAGCAACGCGGCAAGATTCGGCTTTCGCGACGGTGAAACGTCAAGCCAAACCCATTTGCCGACGACTTCGGCCAATTCATAGTGCCTCGGCAGTCTGGTTCTCAAGGAATTCAAAACCGCCTCCGTGGACAATCCACGATTCGCGCAGTGCGCGGCAAATGTTTTTGAAACCGACGATGGCCGGACATTCGCCGGAGCTGACGCTTTATTATGTTTTGTTGTTTTCATAGCTTTTTTTTGAAACCGCTGTCCGTCACCCTGCCGTTTGCTGCTCGCTTCACAAACGGGGAGACAGCGAGCCGGGGCGCGGAAGCGCGTTCAACACTCAGCGAAAGCTAAAACCGTGACAGTGGCGAAGTGGGAGAAGTGGCGACGCTGGCGCGGTTTTTGATCTCGCTCCTAACTATCGGCTCGGTGTCGGACCAGCGAGCAGCAAACGGTGGGGTGACGGCGGGCGTAAAAAAGGCGAAGACAAACAACCTGACTTGTCCCCGCTCGCTTGGAAATTTCTGAAGCCGTGAGCGTATTGGAGCGTTTGGGCTGGCCGCCCGCGTGGGGGAAATGGGGCGCGGATCAGCGGACAGACCGAAAAGCGGAATGGAGCGGCGGCTTTAGAAATTTGCCAAGGGAGCGCCAATGGGGGAGCGCAAGTGTGTGAGTTTCGAGGCGTAGTCTTTCAAGGGGAATCGAAACTCACAGTCTTGCGCGAAGGGGGCACTGCCATTCGATACTCCCACTGGGCCGGATAGTTTCGGCAGCGGTGCCAAGCTCTTCAGTCTTCACTGCCTATCCGTTTGGTTGCCAAATTCCCGCCTTACCACCCTGGAATGGTTCTGATTGCATTTTCTAATACGTACTTGCCTTACCAGATATATAAGTGACACGTAGCGGCAGCCCAAGGTGCTTTTTAATGCGAATCTTCGTAGATTCCAAAGCTTCCATTTCGTAGCTTCTCAAATATGGAAAATGGGCAAAAAGAACCTGAGAAAGAGGTTTTACTGCCCAAGGAAGAAGCTCATTGCAAAGTGGACGTGAATCCACCTTGATAACAAAAACGATGTTATACTGCAAATATAGCCGACAAAAGTTAATCCCGTCATTTGTTCGTTGCCGAAATGGCTGCAGTACCGTGCTTGGATATTTATGCCCCGTCTGATAGAAGCATAGAATTGGGTAGTCATTCTCCGATTCTGCATTGTTGGTTTCTAGCATTGCCCGGACACGCTCTTCGTGAACTCCTAGCTTAATACCTGCGAAAAACTCAAGCGACGAAACGGAGGCACGCCAAAGTATCGACAAAACAAACAACTTGAAAAGCGTGTAATCGGCTGTGGTTGCAATGTATGCCACTTTTCCAGACGAATCGCGATACTCAAGTTTGGCTTTCATCATTTCAGTAATTACATTAAAGCCGTGCGTGTCATAAGGCGTGAAACGACGTTCGCATGATTCGCAGAGAATTGTCCTGTCCGAAATTCCCGCCTGCTTGAAATCTCTATTCCAATCATTGTCGTCAACCGTGAGAAGTTCAGAATACTTTCCGGTTCCACGAGTCATTTTGAAAAAACTTCGCGGGATAATGTGAGAATTTGCAAGCCTTGTTACCTGACTTTGGCAAAATGTACATTTCAAGCGTTTAAAGGCGTTGCAGGCTCGTCAATGACCGGAGAATGAGCCTGTTTGATAAAGTGCGATGAACTGTCCTTGTCCTGCGTAAATCAATTCAACGACCGTTCCAAAGTTACCTTCTAGGAATCCTGCCGTTCCAAGCATGGTTGCGCCCGAGACAGCCTCGTTTTGATGGCTCACAACGCCATTAAGAATAGTCCAAATTCCGCCATCACCGTAATTGGCTCCATAACCCGCAGCCAGCTTTGTTCCATCCGATGATGCGGCGACGCAAGACCACGACGACTGTGAAAATGTAGAAAACCAGTCCGGGCTAGGCAAGCCGACTTGCACCCAATTGGCCCCTGCATTGCTGGAAGTCCAAATGCCGCCGCCGCTGGCCCCGTCGGCATTAACTACTGCTGCCAGTTTCGTTCCATCGGATGACGAAGCGACAGAAGTCCAGGATGCAACAGGGGCGCTGGTTTGAGCCCAAGTTGCACCGGTGTTGGTCGAAATCCAAATTCCACCCGGATACCCGTTGTCGCCAATGTAAACATAAGAAGCAGCAGCCACCAGAGTCATTCCGTTTGACGATGAAGCGACAGATTGCCAGCCCGCAAGAGGTAAATCCGTAGCCTCTGCCCAGTTTGAGCCGGAATTGCTTGAAACCCAAATCTCGCCGCCAGAAAGGGAGGCAGCGACGAGCTTGGTTGCATCCGACGAAGAGGCGATGGAGGTCCAGGACAGATTGGTTGGGGCGCTGGTTTTAATCCAGTTAGTACCAAAATTAGTTGAAGTCCATATTCCAGCGGGGGGTCCGCCGCTGTAAGTAACAGCGCCTGCCGCCAGCGTCTTTCCATCCGACGACAAGGTGATGCATTGCCAGCCGATATAAGGAGGCGCGGGAGCCAATGTCCAATTAGTACCAGAATCGCTTGAAACAAAAATTCCTCCTGCAAATTCCGTGCCGTTGGTTACAGGGCTTGGATTCGCCGCCGCCAGCTTCGTTCCGTCGGAGGAGGAGGCAATGGAATACCAGTATCCGCCAAATGCACTGGTTTGTCGCCAATTCGTCCCCGAATTACTTGAAGTCCAAATTCCACCTACATTTTGATCTTGGCTCACCGCAGCCAGTCTCGATCCATCAGACGAGGATGCAATGGCGTACCAATTGCCGCTTGCGTCGCCTGAAAGACTCATCGGCGTGAACGAGGCCGCTATGGTCTGGCCAGGGTTCTGTGCAAGAATCCATCCACCAAGGCTCGATCCTGCTATTTCGACAATGTCTCCTATGTTAGGCGTGGCTGGCAGTGTGATTGTCACCTGTTGGGAATTGGTCAACACATAACCCACGTTGGGCTGGGCTTGCACCGTCGTTGCTGATGGCGATTGCCAGACAATTCCACTTGCAGAAGCGAGATTCGTCGGGAGTACACTTGCGGGAAGCGTGCCGTTGGCCGTAAGCAGCGCAACATTGGTAGGCAACGTGCTTGTCGGCAAGGTTCCGTTGGCGGTAAGCAATGCGACATTGGTTGGCAAGTTGGCAAGCGGAATTGACCCGACGATTCCGCCGGCAGGCACGGAAGCCGCACTTGCCGCCGTAGTGGCCGTTAGCGCAGCGAGGGCGTTGCTCGCATTCGCCGAAAAGACAGCATAAGGCACGGGTGTCAGTAGTTGGCGAGGTTCCAAAGTCGTAAAATATCCATTGCCATTGGTGCGGACGGCGATTTCGAGCCAATAGGTCGAGCCGTTGAATACCGTTCCGAAGTCCAGAGTGGTGGAAAAAAGGCCACCGCTTACGGGGGTGTCAATATTCGTCAGGACCGGCCCAACCGGGAAGCCGTATTGGCTATATGCGAAAAGCGTGAACGTGATGTCATAATTGCCGGACGCAGCTTGGCCGTTATTCATCAACTGACCTTGATAACTGAACGCCGTGCCTTGCGCATAACAGTTCGGGCCAGTAAACGCCACCCAGGCCAAAACAGCCGTCATACACAAACATTTCAAATTCATTATGATACGCATAAATCACGTTCTTACCACCTCACGTTTCCGCCACGAAATTGCATCAATTCTGAATTGATTTTAGGACATTTGCACGCTCATTTTGACATTCTGAGATTTAGCGAGCGATGAAGAACGGCGCTAAACGTCTCTTTGGAGGCGCCATTGGCGCCCAGCGTTGCGAAGGCAGCGACGAAGCCATTGAACATTTGCCCTAATTTGGACGAGGGAGTAATTGATGAATATAAGGCGACATTTCAATTAACGCGAATTCCCTTATGGTCGATCGCGGGATGTTCAAAAATCGGAGGCAAATAAAAATCTTTTACATCAAAACCAGCATCAAGGCCGACTTCAACCGATCCCGTATCTTGACTGCTTAAAGTATAACGTTGAAAAACGATGGTGCCTTGAATCTGAATGCAATTGGAATTTATGGATTGTTCTCGAAAAACCACCCGATGCTGGCTGTCAACAATTTCCAATGCGTTTGTGTCTGCGGCCCAATTCCATCCTTTTGGTAACATTTCGGTTTCGCCATATTCAATTTTTACATGTCTATATCCAGACGGAATCTCCACATTAAAATACACCCTGTCACCTTTGAATCTGGCGGTTATGGCGGGATATTCATTGTTGCGACGATCTTTCAGGGATATAATTTTCGCTGTGTCACCCTTCAATTCATCAAGATTAAATTTGATCGGCACGCCGTAGGAGTTGTAATAACCGCCAAAGAAAAGCGTGAAGTCGCTTCTCTGCCAATCAACTTTCGGCGGTGCCTAGCTAACGCCTTCCGATCCATATTTTTCGATTGCCATCTGAGATTTGCTGGCTGCTTCAAGCGACATGGTCCGTGGTGTCGAAATTAGAAAATAGAATAAAAACACGATTGAAAAAGCGCCGGACGTAATGATTACAATTGGCTTTTTCTCCCCCCAAAGAATTTTCCAAAAATATCCTGCTCTTTGGCTCCATCGTGACGGGATATTCACAAGAACATCGGTTTTGTTTTTCCAAAGAAATTTGAGCAGGTCGATTGCTACAACCGCGACGAGTGAAAGGGTTGTATGTTCAATGACCGCATTCCATGAGGATTTCGCCGATTGAACAAACAACGGAACCCAATAAGCTGCATCGCCGCCAGAATGCACCATAAAGACTAATTGTGCCAAGCGATGCCGCATCGGTCAAGCTGGCAACAATCTATGGCGACACCACCAAAATTGATTCACACGGACAGGCAGTCTGGTGGAGACTCGGGCGGATGACGCAGCGCAAGTGGTGGAATTGAAGGCTGATTTGACGCTGCAGTGCGCAAATCTCACGTCACGAACTGGATTGGAACCTCGTGCGTGCTGAAGCGCGTTTGGAGGCGAAAGGAATCCGGGCGGCAACGGCAGAATCGGGAGAACCCAAGGCTACGAGAAAAACACCGGACCAACCGTGACCGCCCATTATTCCCAAGTACAACAAGCGCACCAGGGAAGCGAAACGGCAGGTCAACTCGGAATGGAAAGTCGCGGCAGGAGATCCAATAAACCGCGCCATGTTTTACACACCAGCTTAAATCCGGCCGAAATGGGCTTTTTTATTTCGGTATAGACTCCGGTGGTTGCGACCAATCTATAAATCCACCGTTTTTCAGGGTGGCGCTTAAGAAAGGCAGCTAAATCAGTGCTGGCACCAAACTTTTTGAGATAAACAAACCCACACATCGCCCACAGGTCTGCCTCCCACTCCTTGCCTTTCTCGGAGTGAAAGGCGAGTCGGACGCCGCGCCTCACTTTAGCGGCAATATCAGCAACGGCTTCAATTTTCCAATTGATATTTAGATACCAGGGAGAAAGCCTGCGCGGCTTGATCTGTTTGAAGTGCAAGAGATAATGTCCGAACTCATGGAGCAGAGTATAAACATGCTCATACCGGGGCTTGTTGGCGTTGATCAAAATACGTCGTTCGCGTGGAAGAAGTTTGCCGTAAACATTTTCGAGCAAATAATCGACAAATCGGACCTTCAAGCAAAGCTGCTTGGCCGTTTCTCGAAGAATGTTTTTGGTCGTGAATTTCATTTGCTTGTGGGGCCACGTTGCTTTCTTACGAAGCGTTTGATCATTTTGAGAACATCGGGAAGCTGACTTTTCGGGATTGTTGCGAGTTCCCGCACGATTGGGCCGGCTTCCTCCCTTCGGAAAAACTCCAATGCTTGATCGTTGGGCCGTCCGGCGGATTTGAAAAGCTCGCCGTCGGGAATATTCAAAACCCGTTCTAGTCGGTCGATGGCGTCAGTGGATGGCACGCCGCGCTCGCCGTTCAGCAATAGCGACAGATACGCGGGCGAAATATCGGCGTTCCTGGCCACCTGGCGCAAAGACAATCCGTCCTTGTGCTCATCCATTGCTTTCTTGAGCAACCGGATGAAGCGTTCGGGCGTTTTCGCTGGCTTGTTTTCGGTCATTTCGCGGCCAATTTAGCGCACTGTTTACTGGCTGTCAACGGATAATACGATTTTTGGGATTTGTTTTCACTTTCTGTGTTTACACGGTGTGTACATGTGCCACAGTCACCATGAAAGTATGAGTTGCGTGCTTAAGAATCGACTGGCCGAATGCCGTGCAGCCAAAGGGATCAAAAAATCTCAACTGGCGTACTACATCGGCAAGAGCCGGGGGTATGTGACGCGCCTGGAGCATGGCGACATTTCCCCAAGTGCCGAGGCCATGATGCGCATTGCCCGTTATTTCGGCAAGCCGGTCGAGGACATTTTCCAACTGTCCGAGGAGGGCAAGTAAATGAAGGTGGGCGAATCGACAGGAGCCAATTTCAGCAAAGAACAATTTCCCGTTCGTGTCGGCGACGCGCGGGACTCATTAACCACGCCGATTAAAAGGAGAAAATAGAGCCTATGCAGATCAAAGTACTAGTTATTGACAAGGTGACGGAGACCTTCGACACAAAGAAGGGGGCCAAGACGCTCCACTTGTTGGTGTGTCAGGATCAATCCCGCCCGCCGCTGCGAAATTCGTTCGATTATGAGATGACGGCGGATGAATTCACCAAGCACGGCGCGGCCCTCGTGGACAAGCTCGTCGAACTGAACATCCGGGATATGACCCAGAATTTCGCTGGGCGCATTCGGATGTCGGGGGCCATCCTGAAAGCTGCCGCATAATGGAAACGGCGCTGACATATACGCTGCAACGCGTTTGCTGGCAATTTTTCGGCTCTCTGACATTCAAGAGCGCCAAACTGCCGGAACGCGTGCGGCTGACGATGTTCTTTGCCCTCGTCCGCTGCCTGTGCCGCTGGCACAAAGTCCCCTTTCGCAAGTGCGTCTGGGCCTTGCGCCAGGAGCCGGGGGAAATCAGCGGACGACTTCACTTTCATTTCCTGATCGCGGGTTTGCCGCCGTATGCCGTCCAGGTCGCCACATGTATGAGTATCAAGGCGCAGTGGGAAGCACTCGGCGGCGGCATGGCTCGCGTCAGGAAATATGATTCGAGAAAACAAGGTCTCGAATACACGTTAAAATGTCTCAACGTCACGAATG
>DASXZW010000071.1:0-137062 GCA_036501665.1 Verrucomicrobiia bacterium | reverse complement strand
AAGGCACAACCAGCCCGCGCCGCTAATACCACCAGCGGTTCGGACGCCGGAACATGATCGGATCGAGAAGGGACAGCATCAATGCAAGTCGAATTCATGCCAAAAGCTTACACTACCCTGCAAGAAACTGAGATGCGCCCCATTTCGGAATGAACACCACATGATATTGTCGCGATTCTCCTTGAATTTTGGGTTGGGCTATGGGATACCTGTTTCTGTAAACCCGATTTCAAACCAGTTACTAAAAATATGAAAAAATCCCTCGGATTCTTGGTTGGCGTTTTGTCGCTTTTCCTTTTGGTCGGTTCCTCCGCGTTTGCGGGTGATTTGGAAGACCTGGCCGGCAAATGGTCTGTAAAGAAGACTAACGACCAGGGCCAAAAATATACGCAGTCCATCGAAGTCAAGAAGGACAAGTTCACCTTCAAGATTATCGACGCCGACGACAAAGTCGTGTTGATCGCCAAGGGCGATGTGAAGATCGAAAAGCTCGGCCCATTTAAATCAATCAAGTTTTCCAACATTCAAGCCGGTTCCAAGACGGATGAACTCGAAGCGGTGGATGACGACCGCGTCTGCGTTTATACTTTGTCCGGGAACTCGTTCAGCCTCGCCAGCAATTTTGACAAAGAACGCGATGCCGGCCCTGCCCTCGACCTTTATACCAAAGCGGATAAATAAGCCTCGGCGTTGCGATGTTCTTATAATGGCAATATAACCACACGTATAGGGCGGATGTACGTTTACAACGTGTCAAGTCGCGATTATGTTCAGCCCATGAATAGTTGCATTCAGGACAAGGATTTACAGGAACTTGCCGATTCGGATTTGGCCGAATTTGACAAGAGTATCGCAGGGATCCGCGATAATCTTTACGCTCCGCTTAATATTGAGGCAATGCGTCTTCAGGACAAGTTGATGCAGCTTCATAAGTTAGTCGTATTTTTTGTCCGGTCTGAAGAAGACTTAAATAAAGTCGCCGAGCTTTGGGAGTTTATGGCGGGTATGTGTGATCACTTTGCAAAGCGCCTGCACAAGCTTCATGCCGAGCATCCAGCGTGCGGGGCAAATTTTTATTACGACAACATCCTCGATTTGAGGAACAAATGTCAACGACTCCAGGAGATGCACCAGTAAACGAGTCGAACGACGCCTTAATTCCTGCGCTTGCTGAACTTTATGACAGGTTCGCGCATGCATTGGATCCGCTCTCCGACGCCAGCTACGAAGCCGAACGCATATTTCAGACTCAACTCGCAGTTTGGTACGACAGCATTCAGGGATCAAAGCCGACTTTCCATGAGTTCCGTAAGGGCGTCATCGTACGGTGCAGACGACATCTTGCGACAACCAACAAACCACAAGACAAGGGAATTCTTCGCAGTCCCGATAAGACGTCCGACCACTGATCCAAGAGGAGATTGAATTATCCCTTTCGCTGGTAGCCGATGGCGACCAAGCGCCGGTCTAAATTGATGACCGAATATCCCCACGGCAGATAACGCGCCGCGCCCTTTGCTCCGGGGTGCTCGATGCGCCAGGCGATGACTTTCCAGCCGTCGCCTGTGTCAACAACTTCCCATTCCGCGCGGCCGGCCCAATTTTCTTTTTGACTCAGAACGCGCTGGCCCGCGGCAATTTGCTCCCGGTATCTCCCCTGCGGGTCTTCGGCCTGCGACATGTGCTCTCCGCCGCTGCCGCACCCCAAGATGAGCAAGGCAAGCGCCCCTGTCAACAACCATTTTGAGCCAGTCATCTCAATTATATCGGCTTGACTGGGCTTAATTTAACTTGTTCGTTACTTTTCCCGAATTTCCGGCCAGAGCGGTTCCAAGTCGTTATCCTCAAGCGCCATTCGCTTAAGCGCCTTTGAGTCACCAAGTTCCAACGCTTTCTGATACCGTTTCCAGGCTTTCTTTGACTGGCCAAGCTGGCATTCGTAACAGGCTAGGTTGTAGGCGATGATCGGCTCCTTCGGGAACAGTTTGTGGGCTTTCGCAAGAATTTCCCTGGCGCTGTCCAATCCGCCACCCTCCGTTCGGCGCGTGGCGTAGGCGAGATTCAACCAATGCTGCGGCTCGCCCGGCTCGGAACGGCGAAGATCTTTCGCAATTTCCGCGGCCATCTCCCATCTTTCCGCTTTCGCGCAAATCTGCCATCGAACTTGCTGCACAGCCGGGTGAGTCCGAAATTCCGGCGCGACCAAATTCAATTCGTCGTTCGCCTCCTGCCAGTTGCCCAAACCCAGCCAGCCCACGGCCGCCGATACATAGTGCGAGTCTGGCATTTCCAACGTTTTCACCGGCACACGATAGGGTTGTTCCAATCTCCCTTTCAAGTTCATGTCGCGCCCCTGTCCCACACTTGCCTTTGCAAGCGGCTCCGTTAAAGTCCGGGGGAACAAAGGAAAGCCATTGTGTTTGAACGTCGCGGCGACAAGCTGATTTCGCGGAAACTATTTCTTCGACGCATTGCCAAGTCACTTTTGGGGTCCGTGCTGATTGTGGCTGCATCGCTGCTCGTTGGCGCGTCCGGGTATCATTTTACCGAGAAACTCCCGTGGCTTGATGCCGTCCTCAACGCGTCGATGATTCTCGGCGGAATGGGGCCGGTCGATACGATCAAAACCGATGGAGGCAAACTTTTCGCCTCGATTTACGCGCTTTATAGCGGGTTGGTGCTCATCGCATTGATTGGGTTCCTGTTGGCGCCGGTTTTTCATCGGTTGATTCATTCATTTCATCAGCCGTCGAAATAGCGCCCTATAAACACGAGTAAGCCCTCAAAAGGAAACAAATTTTCGAGGCTTACCTGCCCATCTATGGGACATTAAAAATCTCCATTTCCGAGAACTGCCACCTAAAACCGCGCAGAAAAACCGAAGGAACAAAGCCAATGGAACTGTGCGTTTCAGAGGCTGCGAATTTCCGATGGATGAAATTCTGAGGTTTCGTGTGAACCAATTTAACCTTGATTAGCCTTGATTGAGCTTGATTGGACAACGTGGCGTCGCGGCTTTAAATCAGCATAATAGCCTAAATGCCAGTGTGTTCTGGTTATTATTTTACTTCAGCAGAAGAAACAGGATAAAGGTCCAACCTTGATTGAACAAATTCAGCCTGCGCGGACTCATGGATACCTAAAGTGAAGCCTGAATTTCAAAGAACATCCCCTCCGACCTCGGCAACCTTCCACAGAAGAGCGGGTCAGGCAAATCAGAAGCGGCGACGCAGCGCCGCCTCACGCAAGCCGCGACTAATGTTCGTATCACGGGTGAACTCGGCATTGTTCCTGCTTTAGTCAATACTGTGTTGTGTGTTTATCCAATCCGCCTTGGCGGCTTGGGCGGAGTCTTGGCGCGTTGACCGTCCGGACTCCGTTCGCTTTTTGGGCACAACGATCGCCGGTCTTGGGCCGGTTTTATTTGTGCTTAAGCGGGAACATGCTGTTGCCGAAGTATAAGTGTTAATATTGAAAGAATTGCACCTTTGAGTAACGCAAATCGACATTGCGGTCGTAAACCTGTGCGGCTATCGTCGCCGGGTCACTAAGTCCATGCTTGGCACGCTAAATCCGGGAGAAGAAGCGCAGTTGCGGCAGACTATCGAGATGTTCGAGGTCATCACGCAATCCCAGCCGCAGGATTATCAATCCCTGGAAATTCTCAAGGAAGCCTACCTTAAGCTCGGCATGGAAAAAGAGGTTGTCCAAACCTCCAAACGGATTGCCCAGGCTTACGTTCAATTGGGCCAGCTTTCCTCGGCCATTCTCGAATACGAAACGATCCTACAGCGTCATCCGCATGATGCCGACGCGATGGCCGCGATGTCGCAGATCGAAAGCAAAGCCAATAATTTGACGGGACCCTCGGTGGTTGATATGGAGCCGCCCAAACCGGTCAGCACCGGGGCGACGACGCAAATCAAGAAGCCGGGCGGAAAGTCGATTCAACTGGAGGTCGATGATGGGCGTCAGGCGATGTACAAAAATTTTGTCGATAGCAAATTGATCACGGCGGGCGACTTTGAAGCTTCCTGGCCGGTTCCAAGCCTGACTGCGCCTCCGGCGAAAGTTGCGGAGCCGTTCATTCATAGCCTTTCTGAGCGGCAGATTGTTCCCGTGGAAAAATCGCTCAAGGTGCTCGTGGAACGTTCGCGCCTTCCGTACATCATGCTGGAACGATACGAAATTGACATTGAATTGGTACGTTCGGCGAGTCGCGAACTTTGTTTGCGTTGGTGCATTTGTCCTTTCGACCGGATGAGCAAATCGGTGCTCGTCGCCACTTGCAATCCGTTCAACAAACAAGCGGCGGCTGACACGGAAGCCATAATCAAACATCGGTTGCTGTGGTATTTGACCTCGCCCGCAGACCTGATTCGGGTTCTTGGAAAGGCATTTCGTTAAGTTGTTATGGCTGTCAAGTCACTAGGAGAACGCATCGCCGACGCGCTGGTCGAGGACGGATTGCTCAGCACCGCGCAAGTCGAAGAATTGATGGAGAAGCAGAAGAAGGACGGCACTCGCTTCATCAAACTCGTCGTCGAAAAGGCTTACGTGACCGAGATCGATCTGGTGGTCTCGATGGGCCGCGTTCTCAACACTCCTCCGGTCAATGCGACGCGCGCGGGAATTTCGCCTGAAGTTGCGGACCTCGTGCCGCGCGATATTGCGACCAATTACAAAGTCCTTCCCATTTCCAAACTCGGCAATCGCCTTTTCCTGGCGATGGCTGATCCGCTGAACGTGCTGGCCGTCGATGATGTCAAGCGGATGACGAAGCTGGAAGTCTCGCCCATGATCGGCTCCGAAAAAGCGATCCTGGACCGGCTTGCGAATCTGGACAGTTCGCGCGCGGCGAGCATGGAGGAAATCATCCAGGATGCCGCCAAGCAGGCCGAAGCCGAGGCGGACGCCGAGAACCTGGAAGTCGCGCAAGTCACTTCAGAGGCAACCGACCTTGCCGCATTGACGGCTTCGACCGAAGAAGCGCCGGTCATCAAGCTGGCGAATTTGATTTTGGTTCAAGCGATTAAGGATCGAGCGAGCGACATTCACATCGAACCGTTCGAAGCGGGTGTGCGCTTGCGTTATCGCATTGACGGCGGACTCGTGGATATGCCGCCGCCGCCGAAGAATTTGCAAGTGGCGCTGACCTCGCGCATCAAGGTCATGAGCAATTTGGACATTGCCGAGCGGCGTCTTCCGCAGGACGGTCGTATGCGCGTGCGTGTCGGCGGGCGCGATGTTGACCTGCGCGTTTCCTTTTTGCCGACGGTGCATGGCGAGAAATGCGTGCTTCGCGTGCTCGATAAATCGAATCTTTCGGCGAGCATGGACAAACTGGGGATCGACCCGGAAACATTCATCCGTTTCAAGGCTGCGGTTGATGCCCCACACGGTTTGATCCTGGTGACGGGCCCAACGGGTTCCGGCAAGACCACGACACTTTATTCCGCGCTGAACGAATTGAACGGACCGCAATTTAACATTGTGACCGTCGAAGACCCGGTGGAATTTCAGCTTCCGGGCGTCAACCAGGTTCCCGTCAAGAAGGAAATAGGTTTGACGTTTGCGAGCGCGCTGCGCTCCATTTTGCGACAGGACCCGGACATCATCATGATCGGGGAAATTCGAGACACCGAAACGGCGGAAATCGCTGTTGAATCCGCGCTCACCGGCCACCAGGTGCTGAGCACGATGCACTGCAATGACGCTCCCGGCGCCATTTCTCGACTTGACGACATGGAAATCGCGCCGTTTCTTATTTCATCGGCTGTGATTCTCGCCGCCGCGCAACGGTTGCTGCGCAAGATTTGCCCAAGCTGCAAGGAACCTGTAATCTACCCGGACAAAATGTTCCAGGACCTGGGGATTGACCCGAATTATTTTGAAGGACATCCGCTGCATCGCGGGCGCGGCTGCGAGCGTTGCAAGAATTCCGGTTACTCCGGGCGATTGGCTATCATCGAGGCGATGACGATGACCGACGAAATTCGCAAGCTGGTGATTCAACGTGTCGGCGCGCAGGAAATCGCCCATCTTGCCATCCAACAAGGGATGAAAACGCTGCGGGATGTCGCCCTCGGAAAAGCGCGGGACGGCGTTTCCACGCTCGAACAGACTCTTCTTGCGACTGCGGGCGCGGGAGCCTGACGTCCGCTGCAATTTGCGGGTCAAATGCACTCCGTTGAGCAAGCCCAGGAACAGATACTTGCTTCCATTTTCACGTTGCCGACTGAGGAAGCCGCGCTTGTTGACGCGTTTGGGCGGTATCTCGCTGAATCGGTTCGTTCCGGGATTGACCTGCCGCCCTGGGACAATTCTGCAATGGATGGATACGCGGTTCGTTCGCAAGACCTTGCTTCGGCTGATGAGAAAAAACCAGTCGCGCTACGATTGATCGGACATGCGCCTGCTGGTTCTATGATTGACACCGTTGTTGAAACGGGGACTTGCGTGCGGATTTTCACCGGCTCTGTTTTGCCACATGGCGCTGATGCTGTCGTCATGCAGGAAGATGTCAGGTGTGACGAGCAGGATGCTTCGCGAATCATTTTTTCTGATAAAGCAGCGCCTTGGGAAAATTGCCGATTGCGCGGTGAGGATATTAAGGCCGGGGCGGTCGTCGCTGAAATCGGAGAGAGGATAACGGCGCCGATGCTGGGTCAACTCGCGGCTGTTGGCATTGTTAATGTGCGGGTGACGCGGCGTCCTATCGTGGGGCTTTTGGCGACTGGAAATGAGCTTCGCGAACCGGAAAGTCCCCTGCCCCCTGGCGCCATATACGAAGGCAATCGCATTGGCCTGGCTGCGCTCGTTCGGCAGGCAGGTGGAATTCCGAAGGTTTATCCGTTAATTCCCGATGAGTTGGCCGCGACAAAATCCGCGTTGGAAAAAGCGTTCGCCGAATGCAACGTGGTGATTACCACGGGCGGGGTTTCGGTGGGTGACGCTGATTTTGTAAAGGCGGCATTCACAGAGATCGGCGGGAAATTGGATTTTTGGAAAGTCTCCATGCGCCCGGGCAAACCGTTCGCGTTTGGCAGATTGAATGAGAAGCGATTTTTTGGTCTGCCCGGCAATCCGGCCTCGGCATTGGTGACATTCATGGTATTGACACGTCCGGCTTTGCTTCGAATGCAGGGTGCGCGCGATGTTTTTGGGCCGGTGCAGTCGGCGGTGTTGGCGGAGCCGCTGGTGAATCCCAAAGACCGTTGGCACTTCATGCGGGTTGTTATTGACGCTACGGGTTACGCGCGCTCGGCTGGGACGCAGGCATCGCATTACGTCAGTTCGCTGGCGAAGTCTTCTGGATTGGTCGATGTGCCGCCGCAAACTACTTTGCCCGCCGGAGCGGTTGTGCGATTGATGCCTTGGGATTGAGATTCACCCGCCTGCCTTCTGCACTTGGGCGCGCAATAAATCGTGCAGCGTGATGACTCCTTTCACCTCGCCGTCGCGATCTTTCACGACGACAAATTGCGTTGTCGATTCAATTAACAAATTCTGTAATTCAAGAATCGTTTGATCAGGGCGGCAGGTTGTCGCAGGCTCCAACACCGGCGGACGGTTCGCAGCCGCAGCGGCAACCGCTTCGCGCCGCGTGAGAATTCCTGTCAACGCGCCATCCCGTACGACCGGAAAACGTTCGTAGGGATGCGCTTTTAGTTCCTGTTGAACGGTTGTGGAACTGAGGTCGGTGAGCACCGTCGGTTTTTGCGTCATGATTAACGAAACCGGCAACTGCTGCCAGCTATGCAAATCGCGCGGCGGTCGAACGTGATCGATGCGGTGGCCGTCTTGAACGAGCAAGGCGTCGTAAAAGTTTTCGGAAGTTAAGCTCCTCGTGACGGCCTGGCTGACGAGCGCTCCAAGCATCAGCGCCGGGACGAGAGTGAATTGATGGGTCATCTCAAAAACGATCAAAATCCCGGTCACGGGCGCGCCGACCACCCCACCCAAAGTCGCGCTCATCCCAACCACCATCAATGTCACGAGGTCCCCGCGCACCGCGCTCCATTCAAGACCGACCAATCCCGCGACGATAACTCCGACCATTCCGCCGAAAAAAAGGCAGGGCGAGAAAATTCCGCCGCATCCGCCAAAACCATAACAACAGATCGTTGCGATCAGCTTCGCGCCGAGCAAAATCGCGGCGATTTTCCAGGTCACATTCCCCGCCAGCGCATCAGAAAGATCATCGTAACCAAGCCCGAACACTCCCAACCGCCCTGTTTTCCAAAAGACCGCCACACCCAATCCCCAGGTGATAAGGCCGCCCACGACCGGCATGCACCATTGCGGCAGCCAGCGAACTTTTTTGGATCGGCGCCGGAGGTCCAGTCCGCTTCTCTGAAAATAAACCCCGGCCAGCGCGGCCAGCGCCGCGACTACAGGAGTCAGCACGTAACAGACCCAGGTCGGCGTTCCAACCGTCGCCAGCGCGAAAGCCGGTTGCGGGCCGATGATTCCATTGACCGCCAACGCGCCCAGAAACGACGCGAGCAGGACGCCGCCGAGCAAGCGGCTGTTGAGGTCGCCAATAATTTCCTCGAGAACGAAGGTCGTCGCGGCAAGCGGAGCGTTAAACGCGGCGGCTAAACCGGCTGAGGCTCCTGCGGCAGCGGCGGCGCGGCGGTTTTGTTTGGGTTCACCGGCAAGGCCGGCAAGATTCGACGCCACCGCTCCGGCCAATTGAACACTGGGACCTTCCCGGCCCAGGCTTGCGCCGCCAGCGATACTTACTACGCCTGCAATGAACTTAACCCAGGCCACACGCCATGGGACAGTTCCAAAGTCCTTCCAGAACGCCAGTTTCAATTGCGGAATACCGCTCCCCGCCGCTACAGGACAGTAAACGGCGAGCAGGACGCCCACGATGACTGAGGAAACGACCATGATTGCGAGGCTGCCCAAAGCAAAAGTCAGCTTGGATTCGTGGGACAGTCGCACCAATCCTGCATTGTATAACCACGCAATTGTCAATTGAAACGCCACCGCCGACAGGCCCGCGCCAAGACCAAACGCGCAGCTGTGCAGAAGTGACCGCGTCTGCACTGACAGCCCCTGCAAATAGCGGACAAGAAAAAAACCCTTCACTCGTGAAGTAAACTTCACTGATAACCCCGGCGATTGCAAGCAAGCCCTTCACTCGCGCAATTTTCTGAGGGTGTTTATTTTCTTCCGAATAAAATCCACATGTCACCTCGTCCAAGAGGTGTCTTTCAATGTGGTCGATTGTTAAAACGTTGGTTGTTGGACTTGCGGCGTCGCTGATGCTGGGAAGTTCGGCTGTTGGGGCCTCGAAGGACGGGGTCACATTTTACATTCAATTGGTGCAGGGCACGGACGCCGACATGCCTCCCGCGACGGGGGCGACATTGATTGGGGACGCGCTCAACCGCCGGCTCCAGATGTTTCGCTGGAAGAATTATTGGGAAATCCAGCGACAAACCGTCGAACTCTCTTCAGGCGCAAAAGTTCGACGCCATGTCATGCGCAATCACGACATCGAAATTTCGCTCCCGACTCCCACGGACATGACGGTCAGCATTTACCTCGACGGAAAATTGACTCGCAAAAGAGCGCAGCCCGTCGATACAGCGTTTTATATCGCCGGCGGTGACAACGGCGAAAAGCTGGAATCGTGGTTTATTGTCGTGCGGCGGGACAAACCTCAGAACGCTCCAGCGACGGCGGCTCTTTTACCGATCGGTGATCCAAATAAAAGTCCGCTACGGCAGTTAGTCGTGAAGTGATGGGATGTCAGAAATCCGTTGAAAGGCGGCAGAGGACTGCCGCACTCCACGACGCTTCGCGTTCTTCTGGGAGATTTTCGCAACAGCGCCGGAGCCTCGCGCCGTTTATTTCGGGGTGAATCGCTTGATGAGGATTTTTGAGTTGCGTCCGCTTTGCTCGTATTTTTCGCGACGCGCAGGCGGCAAATCTTCCGGCACACCTTCTGAAAAGCCGCCCTTGGATTGAAAATAGGTGAACGCCTGCGTTGAAAGCGTGATCAACTCGGTCATTCCCAACTCGCGCGCCTTGGATTCGATGAACGCAATCAACTTGCGTCCGATGCCCTGGTTTTCGTGCGATGGCGAAACATAGAGGCAGGCGAGTTCGCCTTTGGTCGTGTCCAATTGATGCAGCGCCACGCAGGCGACGGGATTTTTGTCCGTTTCAAATATATAAAAATCGCCGATGGTTTTTTCCAGGCCGGCGCGGGTTCGCTTGACCAGTTCCTCGATGGCGACAGAATTCTTTGTCAATAACATTATTGCGCGAATGTCCTTCTTGAGCGCGCGGCGGATTTGCTGGTATTCGTTCGCGTAAACGAGCGTGCCGATTCCTTCGTTTGAAAAAACCTCGGCGAGCAATGCCTCATCGACGCGGCCATTGATGACGTGGACGCGCGGCACTCCGGCCTGGCAGGCGGCGGAGGCGTTGTGGGCCTTGGAAAGAATTTCAGGGGCGAAACTACCCTTGTTGTGGGCGAGCAACGCGTCCAGGTCGGCCACGAGAATTTGTTTGATGAGACGGCCCTGGTAAACCAGGCCGTCCACCGACGATATGTAAATCAGCTTCGCGGCGTTGAGGGCCTTGGCGACTTCAACGGCAACGGCGTCGGAATTGACGCGGTAAGTTTTCCCATCGCCATCGAATCCGAGCGGTGGAATGACTGGAATCACACCCTGCGACAAAAGGCCCTGGAGCATTTCAACGTCGATGCGCTCGATCTTGCCGGTAAAAAGATGGTCCGCGCCGTGAATGATGCCCATCGGGTGGGCGATAAGCGCATTGCCGCAAGCGGCGCGAAGATCGTTGGCGCTGAGACCTTCGAGAATTTCGTGTGTCAAACGATTCGCGGCCGTCAGCGCCAGTTTGAGAGTTGCGGCGTCAGTGATGCCTGCGCCGTCAAGGTCTGAAGCCTGAATATTTTGTTCTTTGGCAAGAATCTCGATTTGGGCCGCCGCGCCGTGGACGAGCAAAACTTTGATGCTCAAAGAGCGCAGCACGGCGATGTCCAAAAGGATATTGCCGAAATTTTCGCTGGTGATGATCGCGCCATCAATGCTGATGACGAAAATCTTTTCCCGAAAGCGCGGGATGTATTGAAGAATTCCTCGAAGGTCCGTTAATTTCACGTATCGTTATAGTCGCGCGCCATTATTTAAGTCGTTCGTCTCCCGTTTCAACTACTATTTTATCTCAGCGCAATTAAAGTTAAACAGGAGGCAGCGGAGGAAGCAGAGAAAACATCTCTGTGAACTCTGTTCGCTCCTGTTCAAATTCAGTTAATTGGCGTTTTCCTTTTCGTCAGAGCTTTACGGGTAGGTGAAGCGTTCTTTGCAACGCCGGCTTTGCGCTGATACACTCCTGGCATTTGCTTGAATCAATGAAACCGCTCGACCAATGCTGGCTTTACACGTTTATCGATACTGATTATCTGCATGGGCGAACTCCGTTTGACATCGCGCGGAAACTTTGCGTTGGCGGGGCGGATTTGATTCAGCTTCGAGCCAAGAAATCGACGGCTGCTGAAGTTCTCCAAATGGCCGACGAAATTCTTCCGATTCTTCGCGACGCTGGCGTCGGTTTGGTAATCAACGACCATGCTGAAGTCGCAGAAAAACTCGGCGCTGACTTGTGTCATCTGGGCCAGGAAGATTTCGCGGCAGTCTCGCGTCCAAGAACGCCGTTTGGTTTGAGCACGCATTCTCCCGCGCAGGCTGAGCAGGCGGTGAAGGAAAATCCTGCATATATTGCCATCGGTCCGGTTTATGCGACGGCCACAAAACCCGGTGTGCCTCCGGTCACTCTGGATTATGTGAGATGGGCCGCAACCAACGTAAAAATTCCGTGGTTTGCCATCGGCGGAATCAACTTGAATACTTTGAACGACGTGCTCGACGTGGGCGCTCAAAGAATTTGCGTTGTTTCCGCGATTTTGAATGCGCCCGATGTAGCCGAAGCTTGCCGAGAGTTCAGGAAACGGCTTCCATCTTAACCGCACTATGACGAACAAGAGCGATATTTGGCCGATTGATCCGTCGATTATTTTTCTAAATCACGGTTCTTTTGGAAGTTGCCCGAAGCCCGTGTTGGAATTTCAACGCGCGATGACTGACCGGCTGGAACGCCAGCCAATCCAGTTTTTGGTGCGCGACATGGAACCGATGCTTGACGAAGCGCGCGCGGCGCTGGCGCGGTTCATTGGCGCGAAACCGGACAACATCGTCTTCGTCCCGAACGCCACAGCAGGAGTCAATACTGTTTTAAGGTCGCTCACATTTGAGCCTGGCGACGAGTTGCTTGTCACCGACCACGAATATAATGCCTGCCGAAATTCTCTGGAATTCGTCGCAAAGCGATGGGGCGCGAAGGTCGTCGTCGCTGCGCTTCCTTTTCCGCTTGAGTCGCCGGATCAACTCGTCGATGCCATCGTCAGCCGGGTCACCTCGCGGACTCGATTGGCTTTGATCGACCATATCACGAGCCAGACTGCGCTGGTTCTGCCGATTGAGCGAATCGTGCGGGAACTTGCCGAGCGCGGCGTGGACACTCTTGTTGACGGAGCGCATGGGCCGGGGATGGTGCCGTTGCGCCTGGAGGAACTTGGGGCGGCTTACTACACGGGCAATTGTCACAAATGGTTGTGCGCGCCGAAAACTGTCGGCCTGCTGCACATCCGCCCCGACCGTCAACACTTGATTCATCCGCTGGTTATCAGTCACGGTCTGAACACGGCGCGAACTGATCGCTCCCAGTTGCTGGTTGAATTTGGCTGGCCGGGAACCTGGGACCCGACACCGGCGTTGAGCGTGCCCGAATCGTTGCGAATCGTAGGATCGCTGCTTCCTGGCGGGTGGACTGAAGTGCAATCGCGAAATCGGCAACTCGCGCTACAAGCCAGAGACCTTTTGTGTCAAGCATTGCAAATTCCGCACCCCTGCCCCGACGAGTGCATCGGCGCGATGGCTTCGGTTCCCCTGCCCGATGCCCGCGTGGATCGAAAACCAGTCCAGCCATTCTTCATTGATTCGTTGCAGGATGCGCTTCTGTTCCAGCACAAAATTGAAGTCCCGGTGATTTACTGGCCCGGATTTCCGAAGAGGCTGATCCGTGTCTGCGCTCAATTGTACAACAAACCCGGAGATTATCAGGCCCTGGCGAGCGCGCTTAGACATCTACTTGACAAATAACGTATTTTCGCAGTGGCAAAAAACCTTTTGGATTTTATACCGACCGGAGAGCAGCGCGGAAACGATGCCCTGCTAGGAAGGTTTCTTGAGTATGTCGAAAGTCGGAGTCTTGAACTTTATCCGGCGCAGGAGAATGCGGTGCTCGAATTGTTTGAGGAGAAGAACGTCATCCTGAACACCCCGACAGGCTCCGGCAAATCGCTCGTTGCCGCCGCCGTGCAGTTCAAGGCGCTCGCGCAAGGAAAGCGCTCGGTTTACACCTGCCCGATCAAAGCGCTTGTCAACGAGAAATGGCTGGCGCTTTGCCGCGAGTTTGGGCCGGAAAACGTCGGCTTGAGCACAGGCGACGCCACGGTGAATCGCAACGCCCCGATTCTCTGTTGCACCGCGGAAATTCTCGCAAACATCGCGCTTCGCGAAGGGCGGGACGCTCCGTTTCAGGAAGTTATCATGGACGAGTTCCATTATTACTCGGACCGGGAGCGCGGCGTTGCGTGGCAGGTTCCATTATTGACGCTGCCGCAGGCGCGGTTCTTGTTAATGTCCGCGACGTTGGGAGAGACAGCTTTTTTTGAGGAGGAACTGACGAAGCGAAACGGCCGACAGTCAATCACTATTTCATCAACGGACAGGCCGGTACCGCTGGAGTACGCCTATTCGGAAATCACATTGGCACAGGCTTTGGAGCGGCTCGCGAGCGAGGGGCGAAGTCCGGTTTACGTCGTCCACTTCACGCAACTTGAAGCGGCGCAGAGCGCGCAGGATTTCACAAGCATCAATGTCTGCACGCGGGAGGAAAAAAACGCCATCGGCAGCGCGATTGAAGGATTTAAATTCACCAGTCCGTACGGCCCGGAAATTCGCCGCTGGCTCAAGCACGGAATCGGCCTGCATCACGCCGGTTTGCTCCCGAAATATCGCGTCCTGGTGGAACAACTCACGCAAAAAGGGCTGCTCAAAGTCATTTGTGGAACGGACACGTTGGGCGCTGGGATCAATATGCCGATTCGCACCGCGCTCTTCACGAAGCTTTGCAAATTTGATGGGCAGAAAACGGCGATTTTGAGCGCGCGGGATTTTCACCAAATCGCCGGGCGCGCGGGGCGAAAAGGATTTGACGATCGTGGCTGGGTTGTGGCGCAAGCGCCGGAACACACGATTGAAAACATCAAGCTGGAGGAGAAGGCGAAGGAAGGAAAGAAATCGGTAAAACGCAAGCCCCCGGAAAAGAATTTCGTCAATTGGGACAAGCAAACTTTTTTGCGATTGATTCAGGCCCCGTCGGAAAAGCTCACATCGCGGTTTTCGGTGTCGCACGGAATGTTGTTGAATGTGCTTAGCAGAAAAGGCGACGGGTGCGCGGCGATGCAACGGTTGATTCGCGACAGCCACGAGACTCCAAAGGCCAAGAAGGAGCACACCAAGCGCGCCTGGCAGTTGTTTCGGTCCTTACTTGATAGAAAAATAATCGAATTCATCCCGAAAACGGAAGATGGGGCATATCTGCGCGTCAATGTGAATTTGCAGGATGATTTTTCGATGGACCAGGCGCTTTCGCTTTACCTTTTGGACACGATTCCTTTGGTTGACCCGCAACAACCGGATTACGCGCTGGTTCTGCTGACGCTCGTGGAATCGATTCTCGAAAACCCGGACATTGTGCTGCGGCGGCAGCTTGACAAGTTGAAAAAACAGAAGATGGCTGAGATGAAAATGGAAGGGATCGATTACGACAAGCGAATTGAGGAATTGGAAAAGCTCGAGTACCCGAAGCCCAATCGCGAATTTGTTTATTCGACCTTCAACGCTTTCGCTGACAAGCATCCGTGGGTCGGTCAGGAAAATATTCGTCCGAAATCCATCGCGCGGGAGATGTTTGAGAATTTCCGGTCATTCTCGGATTACATTCGCGATTACGAATTGCAACGGGCGGAGGGTGTTTTGCTCCGACATTTGAACAGCGTTTACAAGGCGCTTTCGCAAACGGTCCCAGACTCCGCGAAAAATGACGCCGTCCGCGAAATGGAACTTTATCTGCAAACGATGATTCGCCAGGTCGATTCGAGTTTATTGGACGAATGGGAAAAAATGCGGGACCCGAATTTTCAACGCGCCGAAGCGAAAGAAGTCCGTCCTCCTGGTTCTGATGAAGCTGAACGGGATGTCACGCGTGATACGAAGGGTTTCACTGCGTCAATTAGAAATCGCATTTTCACGTTTTTGCGTGGGTCGGTCATTGGCGATTTTGCCGAGGCCATCGGATATCTTTCTTCGCCAAACGACGCGGACGGCCAGCCTTGGACGCCGGAACGATTGCAACAGGCATTGGACGCGTTTTATGTCGAGCACGAGCGCATTTGTCTTGATCCGAACGCGCGAAACGCGAGGCACACGTATGTCACGGTGTCGGAGGACAAAAAAAATTGGCGTGTGCAACAGATGCTGGTCGATCCCGAGGAACACAACGATTGGGTGGTTGAGTTTGCAGTTGACTTAGCTGAATCGCGGAAAAGCGAAGAGCCTCACTTAATTCTTCGGCGAATCGGCGGGTTGACCGGGTGAAGTTGGAGCAATCCAGCCGCCACCGAGGGCTTTGTAGAGTTGGACGGTGGCGAGAAGCTGGTTGAGGTGGACCTGGGCCAGCGTGTTTTGCGCGGGGAAAAGGAGTTGTTGCTCCTGAAGGAGTTCGTAGTAGCTTGCCTGACCGCCGCGGTAGCGTTGGTTGGCGACTTTGACGGCTTCCTCGTAGGCGGCGACGGCTCGTGATTGAAAATCGCGCTCGCGACTGAGTTCTTCGCGGGAAGTCAAAGCGTCGGCAACTTCCTGGAATGCGCGCAAAATTGTGGATTGGTATGAAAGGCGCGTTTCGTCCCACACGGCGCGGGCCTCGCGCACTTGCGCCCGAAGCTGGCCGCCTTGAAAGATGGGGCCCACGACTTCAGCGGCGGCTTCCCATGCGTTGGCTCCTCCGCCTGTCAACATAGAAAGTTCAGGAGAGACGCGACCGAAGAGGCCGGAGAGCGACAGTTGGGGATAAAAGTTGGCCTTCGCGACGCCAATTTGCGCATTGGCAGAAATCATGAGCTGCTCGGCCTGGCGAACATCGGGACGCCGCTCCATCAAGGAGGAAGGCAAGCCCGGCGGAATATCGGGAAGCGTCGTCTGATTGAAGGCGTTTGTGTCGCGCGAGATTGGGCCGGGATTGAAGCCAAGCAGCACGCTCAGCGAATCTTCCTGAGCGACAATTTGGCGGCGCAATTCTGGAATCGTCGCGGCGGCTGAATCGAGCGCAGCTTCGGCGGCAGAAGTTTCCAGTTTGGACGCGACACCGCCGCGGAGGCGTTCGTCGAATATTCTCAGGCTTTCCGCGAAGGAATTGGTGGCGTTCTTTGCAATCACCAATTCGTCGTCGAGCGCGAGAATTTGGAAATACGATTGCGCAACTCCGCTGACAAGACTGACGGTCACGTCCCGGCGCGCTTCCTCGGTCGCAAAATATTGGGCGCGGGCCGATTCGGAAAGGCGGCGGACGCGGCCCCAAAGGTCGATTTCCCACGAGGCATCGAGAGCGCCGAAATATTCCTTGCCGGCGCCTTTGCCCGTGGGAGATGGCAACCCTCCCGAGACATTTTTTCCGCCGCCGACACCGAGTTCGTAACCCACTTGCGGGTAATAGGCGGAACGGGTTTGCACCAGAATTTCGCGGGATTGCTCGATTCGCGCCGCGGCAATGCGCAAGTCATAATTGTTGGTGAGGGAGGTTTGGATCAGGTTCTTGAGGACGGGGTCCTGAAAGAGTTGCCACCACGGGAGATCGCCGAGGGAATTTGTGTCGGAACCGGCGTTGCGAAATGTCGTTGGAGAATTGACGGCGGGGCGTTTGTATGTTGGACCAACTGCGCAGCCGGCTAATAGTAGAACGATCAAACCAGCCGACAATAAGGGGACACTCCTAATCGTAATCTTAATCCTAATCATAATCTCTTTTCCCATTACGTGAAGAGGATTATGATTAGGATTAAGATTAAGATTAGGAAAAAATGAAGAAAGGGCGTTCATGCCTTCGCGCCCTCCGAGTGCGGCGGCGGCGGTTTTTCCCCCTCCTCTGCTGGCTTGGGTTTTTTATGGAATCGTTCGCCCATTTTTTCGACGATGTAAAAAGTCACCGGGACGATCAGCGTGTCCACGCAAGTGGCGCCTAACATGCCGCCGATGACGACCGTGCCCAAAGTTTGACGAGCTACCGCGCCCGAGCCCGAAGCGACCCAGAGAGGCACGCATCCCAGGATGAACGCAAAGGAAGTCATGAGAATCGGGCGCAAACGGACGGATGCGCCGGTTTGCGCGGCTTCGATAATCGGCTTGCCATTCTCGTACTCAGTTTTGGCGAAGGCGACGATGAGGATGGCGTTTTTTGCGGCCAAACCGATGAGCATGATCAAACCAATTTGAGCGAAGACGTTGTTCTGCAAACCGCGCGCGTTGAGCGCCAGGAACGCCCCTAAAATAGCGGTGGGCGTTCCAAGCAGAACGCTGAACGGGAGCGTCCAACTCTCGTATTGAGCGGCGAGAATCAAAAAGACGCAGAACAAGGAAACGCCGAAGATCACTGCCGGCTTGACACCTTCCGCCGCTTTCTTTTCCTGGAAGGACATGCCGAAATAGTCGAAGCCCATTTGCTTGGGCATGTTCTGCGCGAAAACCTCTTCCAACGCTTTAGTGGCCTGACTAGAGCTGTAACCCGGGGCGGCGGCCCCGTTGATTTGCGCGCAGGGATATTCATTGTAGTGCAGAATGAATTCAGGGCCAACGCGGCGTTCCGCCTTTGCGAAAGCAGTCAGCGGAAGACTTTGCCCTGCTTTGTTTCGCACATAGAACAAACCGAGGTTGTCGGCGCTGGCGCGGTATTTATCCTCCGCTTCGACATAGACCTGCCATTGGCGGCCGAAGCGATTAAAATAATTGACAAAATTCCCGCCCATAAACGTTTGCAACGTCCCGTAAACATCATTCAGCGCCACTCCCTGCTTCAAGACCTTGTCGCGGTCCACCTTGACATAAATTTGCGGCACATCGGGCAAATACGTGGTGATGAGTCCGGAGAGTTCGGGCCGCTTTTTTGCGGCGGCCATGAATTTGTTCAGGTTTTCCGTCAGAAACGCCTGGTCTTGCGACCCCGAACGGTCTTCGAGCATGATCGTAAAACCTCCCGCCGTTCCGATGCCGGGAATGGAGGGAGGCGAAAAAGCAAAGGCTTGCGCCTCGGACAATTTACCCAAGTCGGTATTGAGCCGTTTTTTAATGGCGTCGAAATGTTCGGAATCTTTATGGCGATTGCCCCAGGGATTGAGCGTGACGAAGAAAAATACGTTGTAAGTCGCCTGCACCTGGCTCAACAAACTGAACCCCTCCACAGTCGTGTAATATTTCACGCCGGGAATGTCTTTCATCAGGTTCTCGATTTTCTTTGCGACAGCATCAGTGCGCTCCAATGAAGAAGCGTTGGGCAATTGGGCTTGGACGAAGGCGTAGCCCTGGTCTTCTTCCGGCACAAATGCCGTCGGCAAATGCTGCGCCAGTAAAACAGCAGCCAAGCCGACCAGCAGCAGAGCAACCAGGACGAATGCCGCCTTGCGGATGAACCACAAACTCACGCCGAGGTAGATGTGGCGCGCCTTGTCGAACTCGCGGTCAAACCAGTCGTAAAAACGCCATAGTGGCCCGCGCGCTCTTCCCTTTTTCTTCGGCCGTAGCAACATTGCCGCCAGCGCCGGGCTTAACGAAAGCGCGTTGAACGCCGAGAGCGCAACGGAAATCGCAATCGTTACGGCGAATTGTTGGTAGAGTCTGCCGGAGATGCCGGCGATGAAGACGGTTGGGACGAACACCGCCGCCAATATCAAAGCCATCGCCACCACCGGCCCCGACACCTCGTCCATCGCCTTGAGCGCGGCATCCTTGGGTTTAAGTCCTTCCTCGATATGGCGTTCGGTGGCTTCGACCACAACAATCGCGTCGTCCACCACCAGGCCGATGGCCAACGTTATCCCCAACAGCGAGAGCGTATTGAGCGAAAAGCCAAAAATGGGGAAAAAGGAAAACGTCCCGATCAACGATACCGGAACGGCCAGCAGTGGAATTAGCGAGGCCCGCCAACCCTGGAGGAAAATAAAGACGACGATGATGACAAGCACCAAGGCAATTCCGAGAGTCCATTTGATTTCCCGCATGCCTTCTGAGACAGCAAGAGTCGTGTCGAGCGAGACGCCGTATTCCAGGTCTTCGGGAAAACGGCCTTTGAGTTGCGCCATGAGGTTCTTGACGTTGTTGGCGGCGTCGATGGCATTTGAGCCGGGCAATTGGTAAATGGCCATGACCGCTGAAGGTTTGCCATTTAATTTGCCGAGAAGGCTGTAGGTTTGCGCACCGAGTTCGATTCGCGCGACATCGCGCAACCGCACGACGGAACCATCGGAATTTTCGCGCACAACGATATCGCCGAATTCTTTTTCAGTCACCAACCGGCTTTGCGCTGTAATGGCGTAAGTAAATTCCTGCCCCTTTGGCGTAGGTGGCCCACCGATTTGCCCGGCGGGATTGACGGTGTTTTGCGCGTTGATGGCGCTGAGCAAATCGCTGACAGTAATATTGAGCTTGGCGAGTTGATCCGGTTTTACCCAAAAGCGCATGGCGTATTGTCCCGCGCCGAAGACTGTGACGGTTGAGATTCCTTTCAACTGAGTGACTTGATCGACCAGGTTGATGTAGGCGTAATTGGCCAAAAATGTGGAATCGTGCGTGCCTTTGGGCGAGGTCAACGCCACGAGCATCAGAGGGGTCGTGGGCGATTTAATCAGTGTAATACCGAAATTATTGACAGCAGCGGGCAGTTGCGGTTGCGCCTGATTTTCGCGGAGTTGGGACAAAACCTGGTCGATGTTCGGGTCGGTCTTGACATCGAAATTGACGCCCATCCGCATGACGCCGTTGTTCGCGCTGACGGAATACATGTAGTTCATGTTGTCCACGCCGCTCATCTGCTCCTCGATCGGCGTTGCAACGGATTCCGCCAAAGTCTGAGCGTCAGCGCCGACGTAGGTGGTCTGGATTCGGATTTCCGGAGGGACGATGTTGGGATATTGCGCCACCGGCAGGCTCAACATCGTGACAAGTCCCAAGACGACCTGCAAAATGGCTATGACCATGGCCACAATGGGCCGGTTGATGAAAAAGCGGTACATCTATGGTTTTGCTGAAGGGGGCGGCGCGTTGGTCGAATCTGTATTATAAGGTTGAGGATCGACGACAGTTCCTTCTTTGACCTTTTGGTCGCCTTCCACAATGACTTTGTCGTTGGGATCGATGCCGCTGTTGATCAGCCAATTCTTGCCGATCTGATCGCCAACCTGGACGCTCTTGATATGCACGCCGTTTGTTTCATTGACGGTCGCCACTTGATAGGAACCCTGCGATTCCATGATGGCGCGCTGCGGGAGGAGGACGGCGTTTCGATGAGTTTCGACTTTGGCGCGAACCTGACCGTATTGGCCGGGACGCAGAAAAAAATCAGGATTTGGAAAAACGCCCGCGACCTGGAATGTGCCTGTGTTGACATCGACTTGCCGACCGGTGAAAAGCCACTTGCCGGATTGTGGATAAATTGACCCGTCAGAGAGAATCAGTTGCAGTTGCATTTCCGAACGAAACGATTCCAACCCGGCGGAGTTGGTGAATTGCCGGTGAAAATTCAAATAATCCTGCTCGCTCATGCTGAAATAAACGCGTATCGGATCGACAGTGGATACTGTGGTGAGCAACGCGCCGCCGGGGCCGACGAGATCGCCGATTTGCGCCAAAGCGGTTCCGGCGATTCCATCGACCGGCGATGTAATCCGGCAAAATTCCAGATTGAGTGTGGCGCTTTCGATGGTGGCTTTGTCGGCTTGAATCGCCGCTTGCGCGCCGAGATTGGCCTGAACGGCATCGTCCAATTCCTGCTGGCTGACAGCCTGGTCGCGCGCGAGAGGTGTGTAGCGTTTGACGTCGAGTTCGGTTTTGCCGGATTGGGCGACGTCCTGGGCGAGCTTGGCTTTTGCGGCGTCGAGAGTCGCTTGAAAAGGCCGGGGGTCGATTTCGAAAAGGAGGTCGCCCTTTTTAACAGCGCCGCCTTCTGAGTAATCCTGCTTGATTAAATAGCCGCTGACCTGCGCGCGAATTTGGGCGTTTGGATAACCATCGAGCGTCCCGATCCATTGCTGGTAAATTGGGACGTCCTGCGTGGCGACAGTGATGACCTGAACCTTAAGTGGCGCAGGCTTGGGCGGCTCTTTCTTTTTACAAGAAACTGCGCAGAGAAAAACCCCCACCGCTGTCAAAGCAACCGTTCGATACCTCATTCGAGTTGCAAAACATACGGTAAGATTTTGCTGAATCAAGCCGCAACCGCTTTTTCTTCACTAACTTATGTAGTCGATCAGGGTTTTCCATCAAGGGCGGTACCAACCGCTCTGACGCAAAATGAAATATTCATTGAACGGCTGCTCATCGGTAATGGCGACATTTAAGTCGGGATCCAGCGCGTTGGTGATTTCAAATTCCTTTGACAGGACCATCTGAATGTCGTTCGTCAAAACTCCAGTGTGCGTCCATTCCATGATGTCCTTTCGCGCCTTCGCGGGCATGGCCGCCGCAACCTCCGTGGCAGACATCGAAGAGACTGGCTGCATCGACACCAGAAAATGGGTGCCAATGCTGTCGAGACTATCAAAACATTTGATGTAGGGAAAAGACTCGTACATTGAGCGAGCCATGGCCTTCTCCGTCTCAAGCGAGCCGACGGGGATCCAGGTTCCAAGAATGCCGTTTGGCTTCAGGTGGGCTTTGACCAGATCATAAAATTCCTTCGAATAAAGAAGGCTCGTGCCGGCAGCCTCGACGGGCGGCGGAGGGTCAATAACAATGACGTCAAACTTTTCCCCGCTACGCTCCAGGTAACGCCGCCCATCGTCGATGACGATGTGGCCGTTGGGATTGGCGAGGACTTCCGCGGCGTTCGCGTGATAGAACGGGAAGGCCTTCGGCACACTCGGCACAAGTTCAACAACAGTAGTTTTGACATCCCAGGTCAGCGCGGAACGAAATGTGGTTCCCATGCCAAAGCAAATGATCAGCGCCGATTCAACTTTTCCCTGATGATACGCCATCGGGAGGTGGACCATGTACTTTGTCACTGGCGTGAGAATGGTCATTCCAATGCCATTGACCAAAAGCCGTTTTCCCATCCCCTCCCCGAAGGAATCCACGGAAGCGGCGTAATCCCGGCGGATTTGAGTGCCGGACTCGTTCTGCACGAGAAGGCGGTCAAAGTCACCCGCTCCGAATATTGACCACGCCAGCATCGCGACGCTGGCCAGACCCAAAACGAGACGCTCCGTTCGGGCTAGACGCGCGCTTGAAATTAAAAAGAGCGCCAGCAATGGCAACGCAAGGAGGACCAGCGCGTATCGCTCCCTCATGTTTGGAATGAGAAGATACGACGCGACGAGCGGGCCAAGGACGCAGCCAACAATATTGATCCCATAGGCCTTTCCAGCGTTCGCAGGTTGACCGCCGGAGTATTGATCTATGAGGCTGGGCGTCAAATAACCGAGCAACGCGCATAGGGGAACGATGCTTGCCAGCACTAAAAGTTTGCCGACCACTGTATCCCCGTACATCCCGGAAGACATATTCCAGCGGACGTCGATAATAGCGGGATCCACTGCTATGATGGGAAGAAGGGCTGTCGCCGCAAGGAGAGCCACCAAAAACGGCACCGGGGCGACGAGGCTCCGCTTTAAGTGGTCACGGTAAAGCATCGAACCCGCAAACGTCGCCCCAAGATATGCGAATATGATGAATGCGAAGGAATAAACCTGTGTCCTGAGCACAGGGGTCATCATCCGCGTCCAGACAACCTCCATCGCCATCGCGCTGAAACCTGTCGAGAATAAAATCCACGGGACGAGGCGTGAGGACTCTTTGGAAATTACGGGAACTGGCGCGCTTTCAGCGGAAGTCACGGCACGGTTGCCCTGTTTCGACTTTACACCAAGGGCGAAACTGATGGCCGCGATAATGGCATTTCCCACTGCGGCGAAAACCAGCGTATGAAAAAAACCGAGCACTTCAATCAGCACAAGGACGGAAAGAACGCTGCCGCACATCGCTCCCACTACGTTTGCGAAATAAAGGTAACTGAAGCTTTCGGTGCTTTGCGTTTCCTGCTCGCGCACATAGGCCATCACGAGCGGGAATGTTGCGCCCATGAAAATGCACCACGGAAGAATTGAAATCGAAAGCACCAATGCCGAAAGAAACAGATAACCGGCGGAATCGCTTTGTCCGCTGGAAAGAAGAATGCGCTCCCCGATTTTGAACAGTTTGGGGACCAGGACGCCGCCGCAACCGATGATCAGTTCGGCGCCGCCATAAAAAAAGATGGGTGACAGGCCGGTGGATCGGGAAAGCCCAGCCACGACGCGGCCTCCGGCCCACGATCCCAGCGCGAGTCCGAGCATGAACACAGAGAGAACGACTGACAGAACCGGCGTGATAATGCCGAACGACGCAAAGGCCAGCCGTGTCCAGACCAATTGATAAACCAAACTGCAAAAGCCCGAGAGAAAGAAAAGCAGGAAAAGAATCCGCCGTGTAAACATCGCCAAATCGTAGGCGCGGCCTCCAAACCCAGTCAAGTCCGGCTGATTGTTTCAGAACACTTCGTTTGGCGTCTTGAGGAAGTTCACCGAGGAACGATTTCCCTTCGCATTTCCTCCAAAGTCGATTTCCAGTGCGGATTTTGCGGCGCAAGCTGGACGGCTGTCGCAACTTGTTCGATTGCTTCGACTTTTCTTTGAGGAAAGTTCCAGAGCGTGATTCCGAGCCAGAAATGGGCATCGGCGCCCCGCGGATTGCAATCGAGCGCGTTGGAGAAATAAGCGGCAGCATCTGGAAATCGCTTCTGTCGAGCCAAAGCAAGACCGACATTAAACTGAACTTCGTAATCCTGTGGCGCGACACGAAGAGCCAGTTGGCCCGCGCGGACTGCCTCGTCGTTTTGATTGGATCTTAACGAGAGCAAACAGAGAAGAGCCGGCGCGGCGGGATAATCTGGAGCAACTTCGCAAGCCCGCCTCAGCCAATCGACTGCTTCTTCGGCGCGGCCTTGTTCACCGAGGTACCGCGCCAATGTTGTCCATACAATCTCGTTAGTGACAGAGCGCGCTTCGGTCTCCAGCCGCGTGATGGCATTTGTGATTCCAATGGTGTCCTTTTCTAATTCCACCAATGAATCGACGGCAATCGGATTGCGCGGATCAATTTCGAGAACTTTCTCGAATGCCGAGGCGGATTCCTTCGGGGCTGCGGAAAGAAGGCCTACGGCACGAGAGACGAGAGTTTCAACGGCATTTGGCCTGATCCAGAACGAAGCGTAAACAACAAGGATCCAAATCCCTAGACAAACAGAAAGGAAATTCCGCATTTGGCGAAAGCAGGTAGAGTAGAATTCCATGCCAAGCGCACCAAATGCGCAGAAAGGTAGGATTGCAGGAAGCGCGTACATCGCCCGCGACTCTGAGTAGTACGGAAGCCTGACGCTCATTACTAACACCGCGAAACCCATAAGGAGCGCCGCCGAAGTCAATAATATCCATTCCAACCGCCTCAGCAGTATCGCCTCGTGCAATGCCAGAATAAAACCGGTGAGCACCAGCACCGAGGGAACCAGTGCCAGCACAAAACCAATTGTGACCAGATCGTAATTCCAGGGCGTCCGCCCATACAGGCGGGTTGCGCCGCCGAAACAACCGTCTCCCCACCAAGTCGAATAGAGGCCGTCCCAAAAACTGTGGAACCCGCTGAAATACGGGCGAACCAGAGACTCCCCGAAGTTCAAATAATATCCCGGCGTTCGAAAACCAGGTTGTTGCCACCAAACTCCGGCGACGGATGGGGTCCAGTTGCCCACAAAAGGACTGCCGAATTCCCGCCATAACCGAGTATAGTGCCAGCCTCCGAAAATTCCGCACAAACCAAACGTCAGCGCGATATTTCGGACGCTGACAACAACAGGATCGCGGCGCAATGCCGCTTTTCCCGCGAGCGCAAGAAATATCGCCGGAAGCACGGCAATTGCTGAAGCCTTGCTTGACAGCGATGCACCCAGAGCAATGCTCAATCCGATATAAAGTCCCAAGCCGGGCTTATCGCTGGTTAATATTCGCAGACATAACCAGAGAGAAGTAGTTGTGGTCACAGCGCCAAGAATTTCATTTGTCGGATAGTGAATTAAATAAATTTGCGCGGGAAGAAACGCCGCGAGAAGGAGGCCAACGATTTGAGTCCCCCTTCGGCTCGGAAATAAAATCCGCATAGCATCCAGAATCAAAACCAATCCCAGCAACCCCAGCGCAAAATTAAACACGCAAAAAAACGAGGTTGCCGAAGGCTCAATGGCCTTGAGATGCATCGCGCCAAGCAACACAGCGCTGAGTAGATAATAAAGTGGCGCTTGAAACATTTCCCATCCCTGGCGGGCCGAAGGCAGTGACGCATGGTCCTGAATGAATTGCACGTAGGCAAGATGCGCAGATGCGTCAAAGCCCGACCACGCCGGCAGCAACCTGGCATTGTGAAAAACCAACAGCGTCAGTGAAGAGACCGTCAATAGAACAACTGCAAGATGAATCCGCGCCGGACGCATAGCCGCAAGTAGATTTAATAAAGCAACGACGGCAATCGCCACGACAGCTAATATGGCAACTAACCCAAATGATTTGCGCCAGGCGCCAGGGAAATTTTCTGCGCCGTGGATGGGATTGCCGGGAGAAGCTTCCGTTGTTTTGAAGGCGAGTTGCGCCGGTTTCCAAACCGCGCCCGCCATCGAACTTTCCCACGTTTCGTCGGAGGCAATTTGCAAATCCCCCATTTTCAGCGCGAGGCTCAAGGCAGGAAACGCGTTGGTGCATGAAACTTGCGCTACGATGAAGTTCGTTCCCGGATGAAGAAAATTTACGACATCCAAATCCGTTTTCGTTGTCCAGTCAGGAGACGACGCAATGTTTACGATCGTTCCATTCACGTTTAGTTGGCCGGACTTCAAACAGCGCCACGACAAAGTCGCCGTGGACAGGAGCGACGCTAGCACAAACTCACGGCGAAAAACCGTCGTCAACGGCGTTCCCGCAAGAGGCGTTACTCGCGGCGGAGACGGGTAAACAATCCATGAACCGGGGCCGGGAACCAGGAGGTTGACGTTTGGACTGCCAGCGCATCCCGCGAGCAACCAACAGACCGCGGCGACGCTGATACAGAGGGCCTTTTTCATCACGACTCCAACAAGTTGAAGCGGAAAGTCTCTCAACTCAATCGAAACATAGAGCAACGCCCGCAAAATGATCGACGCGGAAATTTGCAACAGAAGCGTTCCAATGTTAGCCTGCGGCCTTGTGATTGCGCTTCTGGATTATGGTTCGGGGAATTTGCGCAGCGTCCAAAAGGCGTTGCTCAAAGTCGGCGCGGACGTGCGCGTGGTCAAGACTCCTTCAGAGATGAAGGACGCTGCAGCAGTCGTGCTGCCGGGCGTCGGCGCGTTTGACGATTGTCTCAACGCGATGCAGAGGCAGGAATTGCTCGGCGGCATCAAGGATTTTATAAAGGGCGGTCGGCCATTTCTCGGAATTTGCGTGGGCTATCAAGCTTTGTTTGACAAAAGCGAGGAGTTTAACAGTTGCGCGGCGGGTTTGGGAATTTTCGGGGGGAAGGTGGTGCGGTTCTCGGAAAACAGCGGCGTGAAAATTCCGCAAATCGGGTGGAACCGCATTGAAATCGTCCAGCCTGAATGCCCGATTTTTCAAGGAATCGCGCCCGGAAGTTTCGTCTATTTTGTTCACAGCTTTTTCCCGAAGCCGGCGGATCGTTCCATCGCCGCAACTGAGACCAGCTATGGCGAGGTTTTTGTGTCGTCGGTCTGGCGTGACAATGTCTATGCGACTCAGTTTCACCCGGAAAAAAGCCAGGCGATTGGGCTGCGGCTCCTGAGCAATTTCGTCGCGCTGACGAAATAGCGTTTACGAAGGTTTTTTTACCAGCGAACGTAACATTGCCAGGTTTTCGATGTCTTCGTGCAAGTCTTCGGACTTAAATGTTTCCAGGCAGCCGGGAATTTTCTTAAATCGCGCGTCGTTGACGATGTGACGGAACGCTTCAAGGCCGATTTTCCCCTTGCCGATATGCTCGTGACGGTCCACACGCGAATTGAGATCGGTCTTGGAGTCATTGAGATGAAATGCGACGATTTGCTTTTTTCCAAACACGGAATCCATTTGTTTGACAGTTGCATCCCAGCCTTTCTGAGTGCGAATATCGTAGCCCGCCGCGAAAAGATGAGCGGTATCAATGCAAACTGCAAGCCGCTCCGGGAATTGCGACGCGTCGAAAATAGCGGCCAGATGTTCGAACTGGTTTCCGAGGCAACTTCCCTGCCCCGCCGTATTTTCCAGCGCGACGCGAACGGTTAATTTTTGGGTTTCGCGAAAAACTTCATCCAAACCAGCAACGATCTGGCGCAATCCTTCCTCTTCTCCCGCGCCGAGGTGCGCTCCTGGATGCAATACGAGAAATGGCAGTTCAAGTGTTGATGCGAGCGTGAGTTCCTGGATGAGTGATTGGATTGATTTTGTCCGATTGTCCGAAGGCCCAGCTCCGAGATTAATCAAGTAACCGGCATGGCCAAAAATGGGCGAAAAACCTCCTCGTTCTCGCGCGTCCATGAATTTCTCGATGTCGCCAGCCGGATGCGGTCGCCCGAACCATTGCATGTTATTCTTGACGAAAATTTGGACTGATTGGCCGGAAATTTGTTCCGCGCGCCGCAAGGCCATATAGACTCCTCCCGCCGTGGAACAATGTGCGCCGAAAATCATTGCGGAATGCTGGACAAAAAGTCGCCGGGCGCAATCGGAAAAAGTAAGCCGTCATTTTCAGTTCCAGCGTCCTTTGAAAGATTTCCCGAATTTGCTGTTACAAGCGCAGCGTCCAACTATGATGGTGGACAACGGAACCAACGCTATGTCAACGACACAATGGCAAAAGTCCGATGAAATTCCCGGTCGGGTGCTGCTTTCGGAAGGCAACGGTGAATTGCCGCGCCTCGAAATCAGCACGCCGTGGAGCAACGCCGAAATCTATTTGCACGGCGCCCATGTAACTCACTTTCAACGCAAAAACGAGCCTCCGCTGTTGTTCCTGAGCCAACTGAGTAGTTTCAAGCACGCGACGCCCATTCGCGGCGGCATTCCGGTTATTTTTCCCTGGTTCGGCGCGCGCGAGGGCGAATCGGCGCACGGTTTCGCCCGCACTCAAACGTGGGTTGCGCAAAAACTTTCGCAATCAGCCTCTGGAGAAGTCTCGGTCCAGCTTTCTTTGCCCTTCTCCCCTTCTGCCGCGCTCTTTCCGGATTTTACGGCGGATTACGTTGTCACAGTCGGGAAGACATTGACGGCAAAACTGACTGTCACAAATAAATCTCAGGACCGGGATTTTACGTTTGAGAATTGTCTTCACACTTATTTTCACGTGGGCGACATCGGCGCCATTTCCATTACTGGGCTGAAGGGCGCGGAGTATCTCGATAAAACGGAGAATTTCTCCCGAAGGACTGAGCATGTCGAACACGCAAAAATTTCGCGAGAGACGGACCGAATTTATTTGAACACGTCGTCGCCCGTGGAGATTCACGATTCAAAGCTCGGCCGCCGCATCCGAATCGAGAAAACCGGTTCGTCGTCCACCGTGCTTTGGAACCCGTGGGTGGAAAAGGCGCAGGCGATGCCGGACTTCGGCGATGACGAATATTTGCGTATGGTCTGTGTGGAATCCGGGAACGTCGCGGATAACCGGGTGACTTTGCCTGCGGGTAAATCGAGCACGCTGCAAGTGGAGTTCAGCACGTTGCCGCTGTGATGTTACCACATCATTTTTAGGATATCTCAATTCAATTTAAGAGAAAGCTACAAGCTTGATCAATCAGGGCTTTGTGCTTTTTCCCCGCCTGCGAGGTCTGCTAACTGGTCCACGTTTTTTCCTTCAAATAGTCCCTGCCGCCATTTGGTGTAATCGAACCCTTCTCGTTGGATAAGCGTCATAAACCGCGTCGCTTCCGCCGGACCAAGGCGGTCCATCAACGCCATCATTCCTTCAGTTCGGACTTGGGTATCGGTCTTCATTGTTAATTCCACGCAAACAAAAGCAGCGTCACCGCCTGTCGCGGCAAGATGAATTTTAACCTCGCTTTCCCCTGCTCCACGCGGATTGATTCCGGATTGTCAAACATCGCAAGTTGCCCTGCTTTTTCCAGTTCGAGGCGTCGCTCGTCGGAAAGGTTTTGCGGCGATCCCATGCGCAGCCAGACCTGATAGGAATTGCTGTGATTGGCATCGATGACATATCGCGTCACTGTCGCCTTACCGTCGGAAAAAGGAATGTGATTGAGCGACAGGTTCACGCTCGCATCAGGACCGGGCACATCGTCGTCATGGTAATGCCAGACCAGCACGGCAACTTGGCGGTCGCCGAGACTCGCCAGCGCGGAGACATCAGGATGGCCGCGCACGCCCGACGCAAAAATTGTTTTCGCGGACAAACCTGAACTACTCTCCACGGCGAGGCGTTGGCCGCTCATTTTACCAAACATCCTGAAAACATTCAGCACCGGCAAATCAATACCGGCGCTGGCGACTTGCCGAAAACCGGCGAACGGAGGTTGATTTTCAAATTCAAAGGCCCAGGTCAGCGCGCCTTGCAGATTGACACCGTATGAGGCCGCAAGTTCGTATTCGTGGGAAAAACTGGCCGCCGTGTAACTGGAATACATCGTGCCGTTGCGATAGGCGTCGCGCGGTTCCCGGCAAGCGGCGCAACCTTCGGGGTCGGATTCGCCGATGATGACCGGCAATTTTTTAAATTCAGGAAACGACGCGATCATCGTGAATGCGCCATTGATGTCCTTGAATTGGTTCGCCATTCCCATTCGGACGTGGCCATTCGTGAAGTCGGGCGAACCTTTCGCGTGAAATGAAACAAAATCCAGGGGCGAACCGGTTTTGCCCGTAACGAAGTTCGTGCCGCGCGAGCAATGTTCGAGGAAATCGCGCAAAAACCCGCCGCCTGCGCCGCCCGCAGTTTCAGGGCCGCCAACTCTGGCCGTCGGCAACGCGCGTCTGACGCCATCGACGGCATAATCGTAGAGCTTGAAATAATCCGCCCGCGAGCCGTGCCAATAAGAAATATTCGGCTCGTTCCACACCTCCCAATACCACTGCTCGACTTCGCTTTTGCCGTACTTCTCGACGCAATGTTTGGCCCATTGATGCGCGAGTTCGCCCCACTTCGCGTAATCCTTGGGCGGATACGATTGGCCGCCCTCGACGGGCGCGCGTCGGTTTTGCGGCGGATTGTGTGGGTAATTCTGCGGATGCGTTGAAAGCGCTTCGGGCATGAAACCGATCTCGACATAAGGCTTGATGCCGCGTTCGAGATAGGTGTCAAATATTTTGTCGTTGATCGTCCAATCGTAAACTGGCTTGCCTTCGGCGTCTTCCTTGTATGCGCTGGTGGAACCCCATTTCAGCGCGAACGAACCGTCGCCACTTATCAACAAATGGTGCGCGCGAAAATAAACCTGCGGTTTGCCGAGTTGGCCAAGTTCGGAGAGCAATTTCTTGCCATCCTTCATGTAGGCGTAATTCGGCTCATCCGCGCCAAAAAATCTCCACGTCGGCGTCAACTCGCCGAGACGCTGGCTGGCATCGACAGTAATCGTTACGGGAAAAGCGATGTCGCTCGCGGATTGTGAAAAGCCAGCGAACGCGAAGAGAAACGCGGAAACGATTATGATCAACTGGACAAAGCGCATCATGTTCTTTGCCTAATTGTGGCCCGGAGGAATCGCGGGCATTTCAGCGCCGTCGAGAATCTGTATCGTTGTTGACGGGCCAAGATCGGCAGGCGCGTCCCACGAACGCAGCGCCCAGACGATTTTCTTGTTCGGTGTAACTTCGATGGCCTGGACCGGTTCGTTCGCGGGGTCCAGTTTGTTTGACCATTGGTTGAACCAATTATTGATCAGCGTGTTTCCATTCGGCAAACGCGCGGCGAGTTGTGGATTGTTGACAGCATATTCAGGGGCATCGGCGACGGTCCATTCCCAAACGGTTTGACCTTCGCGATTGATTTCCCGGACGAACTTTTTATTGCTCGCGGCCAGAATATTTCCATTTGCCAATGGCGTGGCTGACCAGATTCCCGGGACATCGACCGACCAAAGCGCTTTCCCTTCCAAATTGTATTCGACAGCTTTTCCGAGATCCATGTGCGCGACCATGATCGTTCCCGCCGCAGTCATTCGCGCGTGACGGAATTGGCCGTGCGTGCTCTTGGGGTTTTTCACCGGCAATTCAAATTGATGCTCAATCGCGCCGGTGCTCTTGTAGATTACAGCGAACTTCGCCGGATCGCCATTTTGAATGTACCAGACGCTGTCCTCGCCAAAAGGCTGGGCGGTGTGGATTTCCGTTTTCTCGGGGGCGTCAAGATTCCAAAGCACCTTGCCGTCGAGCGTGATTTCTGCGATGCCAAACTGATGCGCAAAAAGTATTTTGCCGCCCGCCTCCAACACCGCATCGCTAATTTCGCCACGCCCGGGATGCGTGTAAGTCCACACAATCTTTCCGTCATGCACGATGGACATTTTCTCGGCTTTCCCCTCCCCAGCATAGAAAAAATCATGCTGCGCCAGTCCCTTGCCGGGGAGAACAGTCGGCAGAGCATTCGTCACGGAGTCAGCGAACAACGGAATCGAGGCGACAAGAATGACGGGAATCAGAAAGCAGTGCGACGGTTTGATATATCGGGCGAGTAAGTGCATACCGCTCTTTTACATCACTTGAACGGATGTAACGAAGGTTAATTTTCGGCTGCCGGCGATGCACGTTTACGCGACGTTGCTCTTGAGTCCGGCGCGTACTTGCCGATAATGGGAGGATGCAGTTGATTCGCGATATTCATGCCAAAAAAGCCGCCGCGCGGCGGCCGGTGATCTCGTTTGAGTTTTTCCCGCCTAAGACCGATGAAGGCGACCGAACTCTGCTGGAAAAAACGATTCCGGCCCTGAAGGAATTGCAGCCGGACTATTGCTCGGTAACTTACGGAGCCGGTGGCGGCACCCGGGAAAAAACGCTTGGAATCGTCGATCGAATCCAGCGCGAACACGGCTTGACCGCGATGTCCCATCTGACATGCGTTAACGCGACCTCGGCGGAGTTGCGCGATGTTCTGTTGGAGGCGCGGCGGCGCGGGATTCAAAATATTCTGGCGTTGCGCGGTGATCCTCCCGGCGGCAACGGCGAATTCACGAAGACCGAGGGCGGATTTGAGTTTTCGTATGAACTGGTGAAATTCATCAAGGAAATGGGCGGATTTTGCATCGGCACCGCCGGATTCCCCGAAGGCCATGTCGCCTGCAAAGAAGGCCGCGAAGTGGATTGGGACCGGTTGAAGGCGAAAATTGATAGCGGCGCCGATTTCGTTTTGACGCAGCTATTTTTCAGCAACAACGATTTCTTTCGCTTCCGCGATCATTTGGCGAAACGCGGCGTCACCGTGCCGATTTGTCCGGGGATCATTCCGATTCTCAGCGCGCACCAGATCAAGCGTTTCACCGCGCTGTGCGGCGCGCAATTGCCATCTACCCTGCTCACCAGCCTGGAACAACATGCCGATAACGACGAAGCTTGCGCGGAATTTGGGATCAATTACGCAACGAAGCAATGCGAAGAACTGCTTAAGTCCGGCGTGCCAGGGCTTCATTTTTATACGCTGAACAAGGCGCGTTCGACATCGCAGGTTGTCAAGAATCTTGGGCTTTGTGGCGGGAATTAAGAATTAAAGCAATTTCAACAAAATCTCCAACAGTTTTTTGGCACCCCTCTCTTCAATTCTCTCCCCGCATGGCGGGGAGAGAACGGACGCGCAGCGCCAAGAGAGGGGATCCAAAATGGCTACGGTTTTTGTGATTCTCTCTAAAAAAACGCCGGAAACTTGTTGAGCTTCCGGCGTTTGGCTATGCCACTTTCGTGGCTCGTTTATCCTACGGTGATTTTTTGCGGTTTGACCTTTTCCGCCTTGGGCAGAGTCAGAGTCAGAATGCCTTGGTCAATCCGGGCGTTGATCTTCTGGGTGTCAATCGACGGATCCAACTCAAAGACGCGTCGAAAATCGGCGGCGCGGGATTCGCGATAAAGCGAAGTTCCCCCCGGCGCCGGAGCGCGGCGCCCCACGAGCGTCAATACGTTTTCTTCCAACTGGATGTCCAGCCCGTCTTTGTTGACGCCCGGCATCTCAGCTTCCAGGATGTAGCCTTCCTTCGTCTCAACGATGTTGACTCCCGGCGAAATATACTCGCGCGGCGTCTCAACGTTTGGCGCGGTCTGTGGTCTTGTCTCTTCTTGTGCAACTGTGTTCATAAAATTATTTCTTGTTGTTTTGTGACGGGGCAACCGAAGTTGCCCGATGATTGATTTACTTTGTTGTTTACTTTACGGTGATGGGTATCTGTTTCGGCTTGGCTTCTTCTGCTTTCGGCAGAGTGACCGTCAGGACGCCGTCGGTGTAAGTGGCCTTGATCTGGTCAGCCACAACTGCATACGGCAGGCTGATCGTGCGATGAAATCGCCCGAACCACCGCTCTGAACGATACGTTTCCGAGCCTTCCAGCTTTTCTCCGCCCTTGCGCTCGCCCGACAAAGTCAGGAAGCCTTCGTGCAGGGAGATTTCAATGTCCTCCTTTTTCATGCCAGGAATCTCCGCCCGCACCGACAAGGTGTCCTTATCCTCCGTCACATCCACGGCGGGATACCAACCTTCGAGGAATTGGGATCGCGGTTCGGCCTCTGGAGTGTTTCCGAGGCGCGCAAACGCCAGGTTAAACAGGTTATCGACTTCGTCGCGAAGATTCGCCACGTGCCGGACAGGCGATAAGGCCCAAAATGCCGGTCTTTGCCATTTTGCTAAGTTCATAAATCGTTTCCTTCTTTCTATTGTTGTGTGCTAAATGCAACAACACATTATAGCGTAAGACGTGCCACAGATTGTAAAATCTGTAACACGCTTAAGAGAAGCGACTTATGTTTTTATAAATTTGCGCAATTGGATCACAATGGCGCAAATTCGAGGCATCAACAAGAGACAATATGACCCATAAGACTTCAGCAATGGGAGCGCGAACGTCTTGGTCGCCCCAGTCGGCGTCCCGCCTGCTGGATTCTTACATAATTAGACTTCCTGTAGAGAGCACCACTCACTGGCTGTGATGCCTTCGGCGGGACGCCGAAGGCGGCGGGCGAGACGGCCCGCGCTACCAACTTCACAAATCAATCAAAGGCGTGGCCAGCACAGCAAAGGACATCACGAACCTTGTGGCGAACCAGTTCTTTGACCTTTGCCCGAGCGGGAGCGAGATATTTTCGCGGATCAAATTCTTTAGGACTTTCAGTGAAAACCTTGCGGATAGCCGCCGTCATGGCAAGGCGCAAATCGGTGTCAATATTCACCTTGGTGCATCCGACGCGGCGGGCAATTTCGATGTCGGCTTCGGGCACACCAGCCGTGTCTTCACCCATTTTACCGCCGTATTTATTGATTTCTTGGACCAACTCCTTCGGGACGCTTGAAGCTCCGTGCAGAACCAGGGGATAATCGCCCAAACCAGCGTCCATGAGAGCTTTTTTGATCGCTTTGAGGCGGTCAAGATCGAGGCGTTGCTCGCCTTTGAATTTATAAGCGCCGTGCGAATTCCCAATGGCGACGGCAAGGGAATCAACCCCCGTTTGGCGGACAAATTGGACCGCTTCCTCGGGATGGGTATAAACGCCGCCCTTGGAGTAACTGCCGCCTTCTTCGCCGTCGTCGTGCTGGGCGCCGACCAACATGCCGAGTTCGCCTTCAACGACGCAGTTATGTTTGTGCGCGTATTCGACAACGCGCTTGCAGACTTCGGCGTTTTTCTCGAATGGCTCGTGGCTGCCGTCGATCATGACGCTGGTAAAGCCCTCGTCGATGCACTCCTTGCAAAGGTCGAACGAATCGCCGTGATCAAGGTGAACGGCAATGGGAATGTTGGAAGTGCTGACGGCGGCCTCAATAAGTTTTTTGAGGTAAACAGGACTGGCGTATTGCCGCGCGCCCTTGGAAATCTGGAGCATCACGGGCGCCTTTTCCTCTTCGCAAGCCTCAATGATGGCCTGGAGCAGTTCCATGTTGTTTACGTTGAAAGCGCCCAGGGCGTATTTGCCTTTGAGGGCTTTGCCGAACAATTCTTTAGTATGTGTCAGTGGCATAAGTATCTGTCTCACAGGCGGCGAACGGGGTATTTGAGCCGCCCCAGAACCAAATAATAAAAAGAGATTCCCGAAAGTGAAAGGAAAATCTTGTCAACGAAACGAGTGCCCGCAAAACACATCAATCCCCCACAGCCAATCGGAACGAATGCTTTCACACTTGCCGGATCATCAGCCGCATCCAGAACCTTAGGCAATACAGGGCATAAGCATAAACACGGATTTCACGGATGGGAAAAGGATTTTCTTAAATCCGTGAAATCCGTGAAATCCGTGGTTCGCCTTTTGCCTTGGCTTTTAGCGGCAACGCACAAGGACCCGGAGGCGCTTGACGGGGAAGTTCCCAGCGTTGGCGGAGAAAGTCCAATCGGCGTTGTTGCCTGGCTGATTGCCGATGCCGATGTCCGCCCTGCCCCCTTCGCTCCAATGGTTGATCGCGAATAGTGTTTGTTTGGCATCGTGGTTGTGGACTTGCATGGAACCGTAGCCATCGGGCGGATCGACCGGTTCGTCGCCGAAATCGTAGGCTTCATTGGAAGCGTTGGGAACTTTTGAAGCGTTGTTGGGAGCGTAGTTGTTTGGCCAGAATTCAATATTGCCTCCGGGAAGATTCGACCCTGTTTCAATTCCTTTAACGTTTGAAAAAACGTTCAAGTTCGCGACGTTCTCCTGGAAATGCGCGCCGGATTGGACAGTCGGCACGCCGATTTTTTTCAGGTCAGTCGTGAAAGCATCCATTGAGACATATAAATATTCCGTGTTGTCGTCATTTTCCTGAACTTCGACGAAGTAGGCGATGCGGTCGAAGGGTTGGGTAATGGATTGATGATTGTCCGCGCTGTATTGGATCTCCCTGCCCAATTTTCCGAGGTCAAGATCATAAACGAGCCGATACTCCTTGGCTTCGGGAACTTTCATCGCAAGAAGATCGCGTTTCGGAATGGTGCCGGCGCGGAATGCGCTGACGGGCAGGCGGTCGCTGTTCATGAGATTCGGCTCGGCAAGCATGCTCCAGGCGTATCGCATGGCGACCGGATGTTTGACGCCGGGCGCGGAAAGAACGACTGTGGCCCCATCAATTTGCGCGTCAGCTTTCACGAATCCGCCATCGTCCGCGTCAATGATCTCAAACCAATTCGGCGGAGTGCCATCGCGGGTGGCCAATCCGGCGTCGATATTGTCAAAGGTGAGTCTTAACTTGTTGTCCTCGACCTTCATCGAGTTAAAGCTTGGCCCGGAATACGTCACATCGGTGCGACCATAGGTTTTTGCGAGGGCCAACAAAGCCAGACGGTGGCCAACATCTTGTTTGTCTTTAGGGTGAATATCCTTAAGGTTGCCAATATCGTTGATGACGGCCATGCCGGTGTTCGGAATGGATTGAGCGGCAGCGGCCTGCCCTTCCCAGAATTCAGCTTCCTTTTCTGGATTTCCGCCGTAATTAAATGGCGCGATTTGCACGAAGTAGAACGGGAATTCGCCTTCATTCCAAATCGTGCGCCAGCCACCGATGAGGCCCTTCATTCTGTCGGCATAATGCATTCCGTCGCCGAGGTTTGCCTCGCCCTGATACCAGATTGCGCCGCGGATTCCATATCCGACGAGCGGATGAATCATTCCATTGTAGAGAGCGGTGGAGTTTTGCAATTCGTGTGGCGCAAGCAAATCAGCCGGGTAAGCTGGCATCGGCGGAACGATGGTGCGGTCGGTCAAAGCTTTGCGGGCGGATTCGAGCCATTTTTCGGTGCCGTCGAGGGTTTGTTTGAGGCGCTCCTGATGTTGCGGAGTTGTGGGGTCAGCAAGTTGGACCAGTTTGTAATCCCCAGCGAGCGCGGGGACGGAGGCAAAACCCTCAGGCGGCGTCCACGGCTGAATGAGCGTCCCGCCCCAACTGGAGTCGATCAATCCGACGGTAACGCCGAGCTTCGCGTTGAGTTCGCGCCCGAAATAATAGGCGGCGGCGGAAAAGCCGCCCCAACCGTTCTGCCCCACCGTCTGTGGCGAGCAAACCTTCCATTCGCCGTCAATATCATTTTGCGGCAGCGGGTCCCATTTTTTTGCGACGAGGAGGAGGCGGATTCCAGGATGGTCCGCTGCGGCGATTTCCTTTTCGCCATCGTTGGCCGCGCCGATTCCCATTTCCATGTTTGACTGGCCTGAGCAAAGCCAGACTTCGCCGATCATTACGTCATCAAATTGGGCTGTGCTGGAGCCGGTCACTTTGAGTGTGAAGGGACCGGCGGCTTTCATTGCAGGAAGAGTGGTTTTCCATTCACCACGGTCATTGGCCTGTGCTTGCGCGGTTGCCGAGTCGAGAGTCACGGTCACTGTTTCATTCGGTTGCGCCCAACCCCACACCACAATCGGCTTTTCCTGTTGAAGCACCATGTGGGTTGCGAAAACTTTTGGCAATCGAACTTCCGCGTTCGCCGGAGAAACGATGACACTGGCGAGCATCGCCACGGTTAAATAGATCGCACGAAATAATTTTGAAGTGTACATATAAGTATTGCGAAAGCGGCGCGTTTAATCCGGGCAGTCGTCGCTCTGGCCATTCAAGCCTTCGTGATCGACGCTGAATGCAATTGTCTGGTGCTGCCCCGCGCGTGTGATTTTGATCAGAAAAATGCTGTCAAAATCATCCGAGGCCCAGCTTGGAACTTGCGCAGAATCGCCGCCAAGTGACTTTACCATTTCCTTCGCAAAAACGTCGAGCAAAGCGTGTTCCCAGGCGACAAAAACTGTGGCTTTGTGATATTGCGCCTGTTGAAGTTCCTGTTCCAGTCCGGCGACGTCGCGAAACCCGAATTTAGTGTTGATTGGCAGCCCACATCGAATCGCGGTCGGCTCAATGGTCACAAGCGGACGCACGTAGAAATAGTTGTCCCCATCAGATTTTTCCGTTGGGTTGGGTGCGAAGACAAAATTAGGCTTTCCGAATTTTCCCAGCAAGACTTTCGGCAAAGCCAGGGCGCGATTGAGACCTTTGCAATTAAGCTGGCCCAGGCCGCCTTTTGGTTTTTCCCCGTGGCGCACGCAAACAATCGTCTCGACGCTCGTCGTCCCGGCGTCGGCGGCAGGAGGAGGCGGAGTCTGGGCTTCGGCGCGAATGGATGCACACGCAGCAAGGAGAAAACACAAGAGCAGTTTCATAAATTCGCGCCACAATATGCCGCCAGGGATGGGAAGTCGATGCTACTCGTCAATCAATCGCTGAAGTTCCCGATGATTGACTTTGCCGGTGCCCAATTTCGGAATCTCGCGTAAAAACTTGACCTCGCGCGGGACGTAAAGATTACTCAACCCGGCGGACCGAATCGCGGCGCGGACTTCTTCAAGGTTCAGCTTTTGTTCGTTTGAAACGGCAACAAGGGCCTCGCCGCGCTGGGGATCGTGGCGGGCAAGCACAGCGATTTGAAAGCGCACACCATATTGTGGAAAAGCGCCCGCCAACGCTTCCTCGGCCGCTGTGAGGCTGACCATTTCGCCACTGACTTTTGCGAATCGCTTAAGGCGACCCAGTATGAAAAGAAATCCGTCCTCATCAACTCGCGCGATGTCGCCGGTGTCATACCACCCGCCCTGCTCCTGGAATTTCGCGTTTGGTTCAGGATTGAGATAGCCGCGCATGATGTTCGGGCCGCGCACCCATAATCGACCGCCCTCCGCAACGCCCTCGACCGGCTCAAATCGAGACTCGATTCCCGGCAGGAACCGCCCTGCGGAACCGAACCGCGGATTGAGCAAGGTATTGATAGTGATCGCCGGGCTGCACTCCGTCGCGCCGTAGCCTTCCAACACGCGAACACCGAGTTGCCGCGCCCAAATGTTGGCGGTGGCTTCCTGCAATTTTTCCGCGCCGGCAATGAGCATTCGCACGCTGCGAAAATCGTACGCGTGGGCCTTGCGCGCGTATCCGTTGAGGAACGTGTTGGTGCCAAAAAAAATCGTGCAATCCAATTCGTAAAGGAGCGACGGAATGATGCGGTAGTGCAGCGGCGAAGGATAAAGAAAAACATAAATCCCGCGCGAAACGCCGAGAAGCAACCCCAGCAAGCCAAAGCTATGGAACAGCGGCATTGCGTTGAAAATGCGGTCGGTGTCCATGAGGTCTAGGACCGAGAGCATTTGGAGGATGTTGGAAATAAGATTGGCGTGGGTTAACTCGACGCCTTTGGGCGGGCCTTCGGAACCACTCGTGAAAAGAATGACCGCCGTGGCATCGCGCTTCTGAGCGCCGACGAGGGAATTCGCGCTGAAAGTCGCGCGAAGCAGCGCGCGCCATTGCTGCGGTTTGGAAATCGCGGCGCGAACATCCTCCAGATAAATAATATTGACGCCTGCGTCGGTCATCGGCTGGAGGTTCAGCTTGGCGCGCTCCAGGAACAATTTGGAAGTAATGATATTCTTGACCCCCGCAAGTTTCGCGCAGGCGAGCATTGTCGGAATGCCAGTGGAGAAGTTGAATATCGCGGGGATTTTGGAAACTGACCAAAGGCTGAGAAGCGCCGCCGGGACCGCGTTGGAATTGGGAAGAAGGACGCCGACGTGTTCACCTTGTTCCGCGGACAACCGAGCAGGCCATTGTTCCGCGAGCGCCGCTGCGCCCGCGAGCAATCGGCGCAACGTGAGCTTTTTCCGCGACACATCCTGGAGGACATTGTTCGCGGGGAATTGCCGCGCGGTTTCCACGATAAAGCCCAGCACAGAATCCGGCGAGGCGGCGAAATCGCATTCAAATTGTTGACGGACCATCGTATCATAGACCCATCGCGTCACGCGCTGCCGTGCGCGGATCATGCTCATGCCTTCGGGCTTTGGCGCGGTCAGAAGTTCGCTGAAATGGGCGGAGACATTCGGGAAAAGGAATTTGCGGTTGGGATTGGGAGAATACGGGAGCCGCCTCGCGCCGCGCAAATAACAGGTGATGACCTTGGCGTTCGTTTTGAGCAGCAGAAAACCGGTGCCTTCAAAAAGCTTCATCAACGAGCCGGTTCGGGAGAGGCGGCCTTCGGGAAAAAGAACGAGCTTGCCGCCGCTTTGAAGAAACTCCGCCATGCGCTTGACAGCAAACGGGGAATCAATTTCGACGGGAAAAGTGAATCGGTTGATCATGATGAACCGATGAACTAAGCTGGTCTGCGCCGCCTCCTTCGACGTCACAAACCGCCAGGTGCTATCAACGCACGCCGCCACAAAAAACCAATCGAGCCACGAAGTGTGGTTCGGCAGCAGGATGACCGGCCCCGTGGTGTCAAGAACCGCAACATTCTCGGCGCGAAACCTAAACAACAGGCGCAGAAGAAAACGGACGATTGTTTTCATCATGGAATTGAAGGTTTAATTCGCCGCCCTCGAATAGAATCAATCAAAAGCCACAAGACCAGCGCGAGAGTAATGGCTACCGAAATTCGTCCGAGCAATCTGTCTGGCGGCATTTGACCTTTCCCGGCCAATTCGAGCCGCCCAGAGATCAGGTCGCCCTCGCCGGGAAACGGCGCCGAAACCACTACGCGGCCTTGACGAGAAATTAGTTGCGAGATTCCCGAACTGCAAACCTTAAGGATCGGCAACCGGTATTCGGCGGCGCACATCGGGCCAATCCTCGCGTGCAGATCGTGTTCGTGCCGGCCCCAATCGCCGAGATCCATCGTTGGAAAGATCAACCCTTGTGCGCCCTGTCGAACCAAATTATCAGTGACACGCGAGTAGCTTGCATCGTAACAAATCCCCACTCCCAACTTGCCCCAGGGAGAGTTCCATAAATGTTGGCTGGAGGCGGGCGTGCCGTCTTTCATCAATTGAACCGGGACACACTTGGCTTGCTTAAAGGCAATCTCACCGTCGGGAGCAATCGCAAAGGCGGTGTTATAATATTGAGTTGGCGAAATTGCGTCTTCTCCTCCAGCCAACAGGAATTTGTGATGCGCTTTGCACCAATCGCGAATCGCCTGAGGCACAGGCCCGTGAAAGGCATACTCGCTTAGAACAAAAAGATCCGTTTGCGGGAAATGTTTCAGAGCGCCATCCAGAGCAAGCTTGGTTTGTCCCGCCGTGCATTCTTCCAATTGCACGCCCGTCACGATTAATTCAGTTGATCCCAGCGTTGGAGAAAACGGATACAGGAACGGCAGACTTGAAATTCCAATCAGAACAATTCCATACGCGATGCGAACTTTTGCAGGCAAGCAAATGAACGAACTTAAAAAAGCGACCCATGCCATGAGCAAAAATCCAATTCCATATGTGCCGAATTCCGCTAGAAATTGCAGACCAGAAAAATGCGAAAATGCGTAACCAGGATTCAGCCAGGAAAATCGAAAGTAGTAGAGCTCGCTTCGGAAAAATTCAATACCGGTCCAAATAAATGGCGCAAGGCAGGCCCAAATGGTTGGCCCGAACCGATTTCGACATGCCCTGCCAACAAGAAGAAACAGACCCAGCCAGAAGGAAAGAATGCACCATAGCGCAATAGCGCCTCCTCCAAATATTTCCCAAAAGAACGCCAAATGCGGCGCGTAAGCGGCAATGCCAATCGCAAAACCGAAATAGAACGCAAGCCGTGCGCTGCGCAGCCTGGCGAGTTGAAACAGACCCAATAGAAAGATGGCTATCAGGAATTCGCAACCGTCGAATAAATACGCGAGATGAAAAGTGGCCACCGCGATGACTGCGAGCGCAAGTGCCTTCAAGATCGACACCGGCTTGTCAGTTATGGGTGGGCCGGAATTCATTCACCATTTTCTGCAAGGGGCTGCTTTGGCGGAATTTTTAACCAGACGACTACCACTGCAACGAAGACCGCAAGGACCAGGAGAAGTTGCGAAGGGTTGAAGTCGATTTTTACGTTCAAGTAAGCGATTGCGGACCCGCCGAGCATCGCGAGATTTTCCATTCCGTTTTGAGTGGCGATGGTTTTGCCGAGGCGGTCCTTGTGCGATTCGGCCTGAAGCGCGGCGTTGAGCGGAATCAAAAACAAGCCGGCAATCAGACCGGTAACAATCAATATCGCAATCGCAACCGCGAGAACATGGCTGAACCCAGAGTCAACAATAGCCCTTACGCTGCCAAGCGCTAAAATCCCACCGGCCAGCAGCCAGCCGTATCGCCGTGTCGCGCGCAAATCGCCAACGGCATAAAGTTGCCCCGCCAACACACTCCCCGCCATGACGCCGATGCTCAGCCATAGACCCAACAGGCTGATGGCGGTCATCGTTTGCAGGTTCAAAACGCGCTGGCCCCAGGGTTGAAAATTCATTTTCAGCACCGCGCCGCAAACCCAAAAAAGAGCGGTTCCAACCAGGATACGAGCAAGCCGCTTTTGCGAAAAGAGCTGGCCAACGTTGTGGAAGAATTCGCCGGAAATTCCCGCAAATTGCACCTCGCGATAAAAGGGAGTCCGCGTCATCACGAGATTCAGCGCGAGTGAAAGCGCGTAGATCGCCATCGTGATTGCGTAACACGTTGAGAGCGCCAGTCTGTCAAATGCCATTGCGCCGGCGATGTTGCCGGTGAGGATAGCGACGAGCGTCAACAATTCCAACAGCCCGTTCGCCTTGACGAGCCGTTCCTTCGGAAGAATTTCGGGAAGAATGCCGTATTTTGCGGGCGAATAAACACAAGCGCCGATGCCAACAACAAAATACCCGACGCCAAGCCAGGTTTTATTTGCGCCAATTCCAGCGGCGGTGATCGCGGCGCCGATGAGCTTGAAAAGATTGCCGGCCATCAACGCGCGGTTCTTGGAAAATCGGTCGTTCAAATAACCCGCAAGCGGCGCGAGCAACACATAAGGAACAAACAACAGGCTCGTGTAAAAAACGTTCGCGATGCTTTGCTGCTGCTCGGTGATCAGTCCCTTGTTCCGCTCTATCAGGAAGGGGCCGAGAATAATCATCAAAATCAGATTATCGCCGAACGCGCTCAGAAACTGACTCGCCAGCAACAACGGATAATTCCGCTTTTGTTTACTCAGATTGGCGGGATCGCCGTCCATGAGGTTTGTTCAATCGTTGTACATCTTCGGGTCTTTGCGCCAGTCTTTGTCCTTGTCGTGACCCATCGTTGTGACGCGCGGACGGCGGCCGCGCAATCGAAGCGATTCCACGCCACAATAAATACCGCTGGAGGCGAAGTTTTTGCCGGTGCATTCCATGCGCAAAGTATATTCGCCGGGATCGGGCCAGAAATCCAGAAGTTGAGTCTCTTCGTTGACGACGTTGGAACTGTAAAAATCAACCGGATCGCCGAGCTTAACGCCGTTGAGCGAAATCTGGTAAATCCCAAAATCGGGGGCTTTCGTCGTATTGAGCAAAAGACGGACAGGCTCCTTTTTGGTTACGGTAAAGTGCATTTCCATCCAGCCGTCCGAAACGTCGCTTGGGCGGAAAAAGAGTTGCGGTTCGTCGTACAGATCAAGCTCCTGCGGGAACGCGACGCCTTTTCCATGAAACTGCGCGTCCATAAAATTTGTCGCGGGCACGATCAGTTTTTCGAGGCTGGGCAACGCGCGTTCGACGGCATCGGGAGCGCGATAATCAAAAGTCGGTTGGCCGGTCTGATACCAAAACGCGACGCTGGAATAATCGTCCTCGCGTTCGTTCCAACTCATTTGTTTGTAATCGGGATTTTCATCAGGCGAAATCCAGCCCCAATGTTCGATCGTCACACGAATGCCTTTGTCGAAGATGATGGGATCGTTGATGTGCCAGCGATACGCCTCGGTATGGCCGCCGATGATCCCCCATTGGTCCGTCCACGGGCATCCGAAATACGGCGTGTTGTGGGCGCGCAAGCCCCAGGCCATGAGAAAATAATCCTCAGTTCCGGTGCCCCAGATCGACGGCGATTTTTCACCGTCAATATAAATTTTTTCGTCTCCTTCGCCGAACCAGAGCGGGCTGCGCGTGCGGACGGCCAGCACCGTGCCGACGTAATGGCCTTTCCCTTTGGTGTCAAGTATTACGTAATCCTTCCCATGCCCGACCGGATATTCCTGGCGGTATTGCGCGTAAAAATAGGGTGTGTCCTCTGATACGCTGTTCTTCTTGACCCAATCAATATTGTAGTAAAGCAGGCTGAGCGGCTTTTTGCTTTGATTGACGATTTCGATCCGGGCGGATTTGCGAAAGGGCATCGGCCAAAAGCAATTGTATGCGGACCCGTCCGTGACAACAACCGGCAGGCTGATCACTTCGTGCCGCTGCCCGAAACAGCTTGCAAAAAAATCACCGACCGGCGCTTCAACTCCGGGCCGCTCGTTCCCGTCCCAATAAATGCGCAGCAATAATTCCTGGTGATTGGCCGAACCGTTCTTGGCCCAGTTTTGCTTTTCCGGCCCGAGAAAGGTCATCCAGATATGGTTGATGACGCCCGGCCCTCGCGCGTCGAGCAATACATGCGTGTCCCCCGGAGCGACGGTGAAATTATCCCAATTGCTCATCTCGTTGGTATCGCCGCGAGGAGGCGCTTCGGGATGACGGACATCGTGGCCCATGCGGCGGCTCTCGCCTTCGCGCATCGTGGAGGTGGCGCGCATCGAACGGCCTTCCATCGGCTTATCCAGGTCTTCGAGCGGCCCGGCAACGGCGCGGCCAGCGAGGCCGGCCATCATCAACAATACCAACGCAAGCCCAATAATTGTGTCAATAGTTTTTTTCACATCATGCAAGTTGCTCAATGAATCATCGCGAATGCCTTCCTGATCGAAACGACCGCGGCCTCGCAAGCCTCGTCCTTTGGCATATGATTGACAGTCTGGTTGAAAGGTTCGGCGCGAACCGGGCCGTCGTACCCGATTTCGTTAAGAGCGCTCAAAAACGCGCCAAGATCGATGACTCCCGTTGCGCAAGGCAATTCGCGGCGATTGTCCGGCATCTGGTCTTTTGGAACGCCGGTCGGAGCGTCGTTCAAATCCACAGCAATAACGTCCCGGCCCCGGAGAGTGAGGATGTCCTCCGCAGTGTTTCCAGCATGCCACCAATGCCAGCTATCCAAAACAACGCCGGCGTTCGGCGAGTTCATTTCAGCGAGCAAATCTTTCATTTCCGCGAGCGTATGGATAAACGGATAACGCCCGCTCGCCCACAATGTTTTTGGCGCGACATACTCCATGCCGAAGCGAATGTTCTCGTTCGCAAGAACCGCCGCAACCCGCCGCATCCGGGACGCGTGCTGCCGAAAATTCTGCATGTAAGTCAGTTGATGATGACTCGGATTGAGCCAGGTGGAAACACGTTGCACTCCGGCCCGCTGAAGTCCGCCGGCAATTGCGGGCAGCTTTGCGAGGGTTGATTCAAAACGAGCATCGTCCCCGCGAAAATCCACCGTCAGACCGGCAGCGCCCCACACAAGATTTTTGCTCTTCAGTTTGGATTTTATTTCTTCAACTTGACTGGCCTCCAGAGATGCAACATACTCCGCGTCAACGCCGACAGACTCAAAGCCATGCCGCCCCGCCAATTCGATTGCCTCATTCTGATTGGCGGAAATTCCAAGGTTGCCGCAAACAAGATCCGCCGTCATTTTGCGCGGCTTCGTCTCCGCGGCATTGGCGTCAAGAATATCTCCGGCGAGGACTCCGGCAATCAACGCGCCCTGCCCCGATTTTTGAAGGAACGCTCTACGGTTCAGGTTGGTCATAATGGTGCGGTCACGCTACGGCATCGCCGCCGCTGAGTCGAGAGCGCGTCACCGTTTGGTCAAATTTGACAAGGCCGCCGGCGACCGAAATTACTCCGGTTTTTCTGGAACCGGGACGACGATCCATCGAGGACCTTGTTTGAAACCGGATGGGCCGGGCTTGTCGCGCATCAATCCGGAAAGCACATAGTAGTTTTCAAGGTGCTTGTTAAACATCGCTTCGCCGGAGCCGACTTCAATCATCCGCGAATCCTGGTCAGCGCCAAAGCCGCCCAGCGCCGCGCCCTTGATGCTCGGAACGTAACCGGGCCATTGGCCGCCGCTCCATGTGTATCCAAAATAAAACGGATTCGCGACTTCCGCCTGCATCCTCGCTTTCCAATCAATGCCCAACTCCGCGAACAGCTCGCCGGGATTCGCGGCAATCACAATATCATTGTTGATCATCAGCGTGCTCAGATGAACTTCAATATGCCGCGACTTGTCGAATCGCCCTGTGAATTCCAGCGTGGTGTCTTTTTCCTTGATCGTGGTTTCGCCTGATTTTCCGCTGAGCGACTTTGCGACCTTGATCGTTTCATATGAAAGTAATTCGCCCATCCGCTCCATCGGCGTGTAGTCGGTTTTGAATGGGTCGTCCGGCCCGGTCCGACGCGGAACCGTGAACAGCGGCGCCACATTTCCCGCCGCTCCATTCACAAACAAACAAACCACGCCGTTTCCAAAGGCCTCCTCAACCTTTCGCGTGGCGACCCCGGGATAATCCGCAGAAATCGCGAAACTCAGGCAAACCACATCCGCGTGACAAGCATAATTCATCACAATCGCGCGCGGCTGCCCGTTGGTGTCTTCGATGCGAATGACGCCCACTTCGTTATCGACTGGCCCGAAAGGAATCCGGTCCGGATTGATCGGCGCGTAATGATCGTCGCCCATCCACGATTCGCGCGAGTGGCCGTCCTCGCGCACGATCAACCGCTTGAATCCCAATTGCGGAAAACTTTTGCGCCCGGCAGCGATCCTCGCGGGAAACATATTCGTCAGGGCCATCCCAACAACTTCGACGATTTGCTTTTCGAAAAACTCCTTCAAGTTCGCGTATTCCGGGCCTTTGCCGGGCTTCGACGGCGCGGTGTGATTGTGTGTGGAACAGATGAAAACCTTGTCGAGCCCATACTTCTCGTGGCAAATCTTTTCCACGTTGTCGCTCGTGAAAACGGCGAGGTCCGCCGAAACAAAAGCCCACCTCTGGCCGTTCACTTCAAGGACCAAACTCCGCGCAAAAACGGGATCATGGATTGGCTCCGCGGTTTCGGGAGTAATGCTGATTTTCGCCGTGCCGGCGCGAAGTTCGCCGGTCGCGGCTTCAGCCCAGGCAGTTGAAACCCAAGCCACGAACAGCGCGAGTGACAGGAAGAACAAACTGATCCGTTTCATACAGAATTTAAGGGTTATTCTTGACAATAAGATCTGCCACGGCGGAAGCATCGGTCGGCGCGAGTGGATAATGCCCCTGCCCTTCTTTGACAATGACCGTGATTTTTCCGCCAAGCGATTTGTACTTGGCTTCCAGCGACCGAGTGTTGTCATTGATTCCCGGGTCCGCCCCGCCGCAAACGTTGATCAACGGAACTCCCGCCTTTGCCAGCGGTTCAAAATGATCAACGAGCGACGACACCGACATTGCGCCGCGCAGAACTGGATTTTCCGTGTAAACGCACGAAACTTTGTCGGGATTCTGAACGGCCCATGCATACACGACTCCACCAGCCCCGCCTGCTCCTTCCATAACCGGCTTTGCCGCGAAACCGACGCTGGCCAGATATTGATAAACTGCGTCCCAGTCAGGCTTCAACGGGCCGTCGGCGTTATAAGGAACGGGGCCGGTCACAATATAATATCCTTTCGCGAGCAACGCGAGATCGACTGCCGCATTCCTGTCAACAAATCCAGTGCGGTAAACCCACGGTTTTCCCGGCGCTTCGCTTTTTGGAGCGATGATCGTTATGGAACCTTGAATCCCTTTCATTTCAAACTCGTAACGCCGATAACGGTCCGTAAACAAAGGCCCCCGACAAGTGATGCGCGTTTTCTCCGACGGAAAATCCCGGTAATCATTCTTCACGCCGTAAAACCAGGTTTTCCTCATTTTATTGCCGGTGAACGGCGGCGTTGCGTCAACAATCGGTGTTTGACTCGCCACGATAAAATCAGCGATTGGCGTCGGATTGTGCAGGCTGTGCGGATGATGGCCGAAACCTTCCTTAATCATCACCGAGATGCGCCCACCCAAAGATTGATAAAGGCTCTCTGCCGCAAGTGTATGATTCGGAAACAATGGATCAATGCTCCCGCAGACGTGCAGAAGCGGAACGTCATTGCTCGCAAGCCCGTCCAGTTTCAGCAGACTCGTTCGGTTGATCGCGGGATTATCGGCGTAAATGCAGGAGACTTTGTCCGGGTGGTCGGTGGCCCAAACAAATTCGTTGTAGCCGCCTTTGCTCATCCCAATGAACGCCGGCTTCGACGACAGTCCGTGTTTTTCGACGAGGTAGGCATACCAGGCGTCCCAGGTTTTATCCGGGTCGGGCGTGATGAACACGATGTGAAAACCGCGCTTGAGCAATTCGATTTCCGTCTGCGGCTGATGGTCCCAATAACAGCCTCGCCACGACCACGGATTTCCGGGCGCCGGATTTTTCGGTACGACAACAATACAGCGTCGATGTCCGTCCGGCGGTTGGCCCACGCCAAATTTTTCTTTTTGCGGTTGCTTGAACGGCGTGATGCTCAAGTCCGATTCGTCCATCATGAAATCGTAGCGGTCAAATCCGTGCCACTGCACTGTTTCACCCTCGAACGAAGTTGCCGCTTTCGTCTCTTCTCCCGTCGTGATTCCCTGCGAAGCAGCGAAAGCGATGGCCAAAAGGAAAATCGTAATTCCACGAATAATGGAGATTCTATAATTCCGCGCCGTGAACGAGGTCGTTTTCATTGAATGACAAAAATATGACCAGAACTCAAATTGAACGCGAGAAGGAAACTAAAGAACCGCGAGACCCCTGATGGATTTCGTCAATTTCAACTCGTATGGGGTCCCAGAAATTCATTTAATAATTTTGGTAGGTCGCTGCCGCGACGCCACTAAAATCTCTTCTCAAAATCTTCGAGGTAGGGACGCCTCGCCGAGGCGTCCGCAGACGACGCAAGCCGCCCCCCCACCGATCAATCACAAAACCCCCTTATTTTCCCGGCCTGATAATCGAAATAACCGCCCGATCCGGCGTCAAATATTTCTTCGCGACATCAATAATGTCCTTCAACGTCACCGCCTCATAATGAGCGTCCTCGCCGTCGATATTCTGATAACCCAACCCATAAAGCTCATCCAGCGCCATCGTCAAAGCCAGCCCGCCGAGGTCCTGCCGCGAAATTTTCCTCTGCCCGATCACCTTCGCCTTCACCCGCACCAATTCCTCCTCCGTAAAACCTTCAGACCGCAGCAACGCCGCCTCCTTGAGCAATTCCTTCTCGACCAAATCCACTTTCTCCGGCGCAGTGCCCGCATAAAACGAAAAATATCCCGGCGCAAGTCCCGGAAAATGCTGCGCGCCGACGTAATACGCCAAGGCCAGCTTTTCGCGAACACGCATAAACAGCCGCGAACCAAGATCGCTGCACCCTTCCTGCAACAACTCCAGCGCGTATCGATCCGGGTTGCTCACCGTCAATCCCGGAAACCCAACCACGATGACCGCTTGCTTCTTGTCCCGCTCCTCAACGACACGCTTGATCTTCGTCAAAGCCGGAGTCGCCTTGCGCAACGGAATGTTCGGCGCATTTGAAGTCCACTTCCCAAAAACCTTCCGCGCCAGCGCTTCAATTTTCGCCGCCTGCACGTCCCCGAAAATGGCCATCACACAATTCTTCGGTACAGCCATGTTCTTGTAATACCCCGCCAAATCCGCAACGCCCAGCGAGCCAATGCTCTTCTCCGACCCCAGCGCGTCCAGCCCATAACCCGTCGCGCCAAAGAGTTCCTTCCGCATCGCCTGATTGCAGCATTGAAGCAACTGATCCCGTTGCGCGCGGATCAATTCCAATTGGATGGATCGTTCGCGCTCAAACTCCTTCAACGGAAATGCCGGATTCAAAATCACGTCGCCAAACACATCAAAACCCGCCCCCAGATCGCTGCTCAAAACCTCCGCGCTGACGCCAAAACTATTATTGCCGCCAAACGTGTCAATACTCCCGCCCAACGACTCGACTTCCAGCGCAATCTTCTCCGCGCTGCGCCGACGCGTCCCTTGCATCAGCATTTTTGCGACGAGTTGCGTAAGCCCATTGTTCTCCGCCGATTCCGCCAGCACCCCGCCCTGGAAAACCGCCCGCATCTCCACAAACGGCAACCGATGGTCTTCCTTCACCAACAACCGCAACCCATTCGGCAACTCAATCTTCTTGACCGTCGATTCCACCGGCACATGCGCCGTCTCGCCGCTCTTCGGCGCGGCCCCTTGCGGCAGCAACCCGTACAAAGTCCGGTTCGTCTCCGTCAAGTATTCCTTTGCAACCCGCTGCAACGTCGCCGGCGTGACATTCCGCGCCGCCGCCAGGTAACGCTCCGAAAAATTCAAATCATTCGCCGCCATCCAACTCCCGCCCATGTCCTGCGCCTGCCCCTGCATCGTCTTGCGCGTCGAAAGCGTCGCCGTGACAAACTGCTTGATCACCTTCGCCAATTCCTTCGGCGACGGCGCTTCGCTCTTCACCCGCTCAATTTCCAAAAGCAACGCATCGCGCGCCGCCTCGAATTTGTCCGCCGTCGTCACCCCGCTCACCCCAAAAAGCCCCTGCTCGCCCGGACTGTAAGTCCACGCATCCGCCGAGGTCACCAGTCCCTTCTTCTCCCGCACCTCGCGGAAAATCCGGCAACTCCGCCCGCTCCCCAGCAGCGACGCCAGAATATCCAGCGCCGGCGCATCGGGATGCCGGACGTCCGGGATGTGCCACGCATAATGAAAGTAAGCCAGCTCCACCGCCGCCTCTTCGATCACCTCGCGCGGCGAAGATTGCCGCGGCTCGCCCGGAAGCACCATCGGCGCGAGCGCCTTCGACTTGTTTTGAGCGAACGCCTTTCGGATTTGCTCAACAACCTCGTCCGGCTTGATGTCCCCTGTCACAACGAAAAACAAATTATTCGGAACGTAACGCTCCTTGTAATACGCCAGAATATCCGCCGGCTGCAGCGTGTTGAAAATATCCGGATACCCAATGATCGTGAACCGATACGGGCTTCTTACAAACGCCGTCTCAAACAATCTCCGCCCCGCGCGACGCCCCGGATCATCCTGGTTCATGTCCATCTCGCGCCGAATCACATCCAACTCCTTCGCCAGCTCATCCGCCGGCAACGTCGCGTTCTGCATGATGTCACAAAGAATATCAATCGCCGTCCACGCTCCCGTATTCGGAACATTGATATGATACACCGTCCGGTCAAACGACGTGTAAGCGTTCATGTAACCGCCCGCCCCCTGCACCTCCTGATCGATCCTGCTGCCCGGCCGCGTCGTCGTCCCCTTGAAAAGCATATGCTCCAACACATGCGACAACCCCGCTCCGAGCCACTTCCCCTCGCTGATGCTCCCCGTCTGGCACCACGCCTGCGCAGAAACCACCGGCGCGCTGTGATCTTCCCGCGTAATAATCACCAACCCATTCTCCAGCGTCGTCAACCTCGCCCCCGGCGGCATCGCAGAAATCTCCGACACCGCCTCGCCTTGACCCGCGCGCTTTGAAACGCTTTTCTTGACACGACCGCTGCGCGTCGATGTCGACGCCGCAGTCGATTTTCTATCCGTTACGAGCAGAGCCGCCTTCTTTCTTTCGCCATTAGTCATTTATCCCGCGAACGTAAGGAATAACTCCCCCATACGCAAGCAATGCCGATGAGGAGAGAATTCAGAAATTAGGACTCAGAATTCATGAGCGAAGAAAGTGGAGCAATTCGGAAATTATAGTTTGTCTGGGCAAATGATGAAAACCCCCGGCAGGTCGAGGCGCTTCGCTTTATCCGGGTCAATCTTGCGGATCGCCATGGCGATGTGCGCGCGAAGGCTGGGATTTGGATACGGATAAAATTCCGCATTCATGAACTTTTCCAATTCCGGCAATGCCTCCCGCGCCGTCGGGCCGATTTCGCCCAGCAAATCAATGGCCCACGTGCGATCAAAAGCTTGCCCAGGAGGCGCATCGACTTGCTTGCTCAGAAGGTCTATCGGCGACATTTTTTCCACACCCAACTCCCACAGAGTTACAGCCGCCGATGTTTGCACGATATTAAGTCCGTTCGAACTGAGGCCCACCGCATTGGTTTCCAAAAACTTAAGAACTTCAATTGCCTTCAAATCATCCGGGGCAATGCTGCAAATTGCCCGGGCAATGAAATGCGGACCGTACCCGACGCGTTGGTCACAATTCGCAAGACGTTGCCTCAAATAAGGCAGCACATCAGAAGAATCTCGCCCCGCAGTTGCAAGAGCGGATAGTAAATCCTCGTCCGGCCCTGGAATAGTCCGCGAGAGATCCATTAGCGCTGACGCAGACGCGGGACTTTTGGCGTTAATTTCCTTCAGAGCGCGCACGGCGGCGCCTTGTTCCTTTATTAGCTCGATTCGCTCAACCATCGTCGTTTGCCGGTTAGCTGTCGTTGTTGAATTGCGCGCAAGACAGGCAGCGAGAATGCGTGCCAGTAAAGGCTCAGCCTGGGCACCTTCCGGTCCAAAGAATCGAATCGCCTCCAAGGCATTCAATCGGTCAATTACATTTGTGCTTTTGAGAAGTTCGATGTGCTGCTGCAGCAGTTCGGACTGATGGCTGTTGAGTTCGTGAGCGATTCCCTTCAGCCGCTCTGAATCGATTTGACTCAGCCGAAACTCCGCCCATTCGCGAACTTCCCGATAAGGATTATGCAGCGCTCTTTCGAGAATTGGCCCCAGAAATTTGGGTGGCGCCTTGGCGTCGCCCAAATCGCGAATCGCCATCGCTCCGTCCCTGTCACGACTGCTAATCTCGTTCGAGATGACGTCAATCAGCACATTCGTCCGAGCGTCAATGTTCCAAAGCGCAACTGCCGCGTGCGTCCTTCTCATTCGGGAAAACGGCGATGGCGTTGATGCGCAGTGCAACAACGTCGGAATCGCGTTTTTGGAAGGCGGCCCGATCGCGCCGAGCAAATCGATGTCCGCGACGACTCTCTCTTCTGCGTTGTCTCGTTGGTCCGAACTCGCCCGATTGTCCCCTGATAATTCGTCGGACCTGAGCAAGTCTCCCAACAACTCCGGAGCAAAAAAACCAATGTCCAGCCCCATCGGCTTCATCAGCCAGGCTGTTTCCCTCCAGTCTGTCGAATCCGAATTCGGTCTGCGGAAGACGCGCAAGAACGACGGCCATGCCGGCCCCGCATCGCGTCGCAATTCTTCGAGAATCTTGGCTGCGTCGCCACGCAGTTCCATCCGACTATCATCCTCGTCCTGAAAATGAGCGTATCGAGCTAATCCAATAAGGTTCAAATAATAATCCTTGTTGGAAGCCAGGTTCGACGGTTCCATTTCCCATACCCTTCCAAGAAATCGCGCCCCGGGCGGCCCCATCGCTCTGAAAGCGTTCACGTCGCCGTTTGTCAACCAGTAACCCGCAGGCAACCCCTGATAACTCGGCATAGAATCAATACCCACGGCCCACCAAACAAGTCCGGCCATCACCAACACCGACAAGACCACTATAATCCGAGGAATTCTCGGCTTTCTAATTCCCGAAATGTTTGATGACAGTTGCACAGCTATTGTTACGCCCGTCGAACGGAGATTCGGGCTAATTAGATAGACAACCCGGAACGGCCTGGATCACGCCAACTGGATCATTTTAACCTTGAATGATGAAGCTTTTGAAAATTCGCGTCCGGATCCAATCGAAAGATTGCCGTCACCGCTAAATTTTGCCCCGCCGCAAAACGCGCAAAGGTAACTTTACCTGAGAAGTTGCGCTTTCACGCGCCTCTCGTTCATCGAAGAAAGGACTTTGCGAATCGGGTTCGGGATCAAGAGAGCCTCCCAGCGCGAGATACGTTTGCCACAGCTTCTCGCTCTCCAACCAGCGCTCGACCGGGGTGAGCCGATACCACTCCGCCCATTCCTCCCCAACCAAATCTTCCGGTTGAATCATGCAAAAAGGTTACGCTCAATCGTTCGCGCCCGCGATGCTTTTTTTACAGAAACAACATAATTGACAACGCACATAAAGAGCGCAAAGTTGTCATCTGCGCGATAGCCACTTATGACAAAACAGGATTTCATCTCCAGACAGAAAGCGCTGAAGCAAAATTCAAGCAAACCTATGAAAGTATGGCTTGTACTGTTTTTTGCCATAATCCTTGGAATTGTGCCAGTGAGCGCATATACCAAGCGACATGGAGCGCCAGAGTGGGTCAACAATACCATATTTGTTATTTGGTTGATCCTTTTTATAGGAAATTATGTGTTCATAATCCTTTTTGCAAAGCGCCAGCAACGTCGATTTGGCTATCGATGCCCGACCTGCAACACTCGGCTTAGTGGTTCCCTCGCTCAAATTGCCGTCGCCTCAAGCAACTGTGGAGTTTGCGGAAAAAGCGCATTCATTGACGATGCCTCAGCCTGATCACTCCAGAAAAAAATCCACCGTCGTCACTATCCTCAACACCTTCACCTCCGGCGACGCCGCGTCCCGATTCTCGATCTCCATCAACCCCTGATTCGCCTTGCGGATGCGCCCCACCCTGCTGTGCGAATCCTGCGCGAACTTCTCCGCCGCCGCGCGCGCATTCGCCGTCGCCTCCTGGATCATCTCCGGCTTCACAGCATTCAACTCATTGAAAATAAATTCGGTTTGCTGTCCACCGCCATCGAGCGTCACCCCTTTTTCCAGCAACGCATCCACCCCCTGAATCGCCTTCTTCACCAAGTCCACCCCCGCGCTCCGGATCACAAAAGTCACGACCGCCTTGTACCGCGACAACGCCGGGCGATTCATCTGGATCCGTTCATCCTCGCGGTCCGCAATTTCCGGCAACCCCTGCGTGATCTCCTTCGCGTCGATGCCGCTCGACTTCAAGTAGTCAAGCACAAGCGCCCCATTCGACTCCATCGCCGTCTTCAACCCGCTCAAATCCTCCGCTGAAACCGAAAAACGAATCGGCCAAATCGCCAGATTCGCCTTCGCCTCGCGCTCCGACAACCCCTTCACCGTCAAATACCGATCAAACTCCCGCCCCGTCCTAACCGCCCGCCCAATCTCAACCCCAAAAATCCCCAGCCCGATAATCACCGATAGTCCAAGAATAACAAAGGACCGGGACGTAATCCCTTCGGCAACGATACTTTTCTGTTTCAATTCCATAACCGAATGCAGGAATCGGAAATCAACGCAAAGACTTAGCGCGGCAAAAGCCGCAAACAAAAACTCAAACCCTGAATCTCGCGCAGAGGCGCTGAGGGCACAGAGAGGAAGCTATTATTTTTCCTTTTTTCTGCGCCTCTGCGCGAGAAAATTTTGCCAAAAAAGCGTTAAACAATTGGTTCCGCGCTTTTTATCCGTGTTATCCGTGAAATCCGTGGTTACTCATGAATTGCATAAAGCTCTGCCCATCGCGGAGGAGTCCTTGCAATGCTATTCCTGAAAACCCTCCATGTAAGGCAAAATTCTTTCCATCCTTCGTTTCCTTCGTTTCCTTCTGTGAAATGCTTTTAGTTCGGCTCTGCTGCGCTGTCATTTTCGTTCAACTACACCCCAAACTCTCCCCGCAATTCAAACACTTGTAGCAAGCCCCATTGCGCACCGCCACATGCCCGCAATTCGGGCAAGTCGGCGCGTCAAGTTGAAAATGCGAAACGCTCTGGCTCAGGCTCGTGACAACCTGCCCCACACCCGCGGAAGCCCCATGTCCATTGTGTCCACCATGTCCACCCAGTCCATTCCCATTAGTCCCCCCACCCTTCACCGGTTGCAGGATGATTTCCGTCTCATCCGCCACCGCCAGGTCAGACACCGGGCGATTTATTTTTTTTTTGGACTCTTCCACGAGTCCCGGCAATTGCATCTCAGTCTGATTCCGCCCAATCAAGTTAGTGGTGGACTCCCGATAGCCCGGAATGAACTGCAACGCCAGCCAGCGGAACACGTAGTCAATAATGGAGGACGCATTGCGGATTTCGGGATTCTTCGTGTAACCGGACGGCTCGAAACGCTGGTGCGCGAACTTCCGAAGCAACGCATCCAGAGGCACCCCGTATTGCAGGGCCATGCTCGTAAGCGTGCCGATGCAGTCCATGAGCCCCCCAATCGTTGAACCTTCCTTGGCCATCGTGATAAACAATTCGCCCGGTTGCCCGTCCTCAAACAGGCCCACCGTCAAGTATCCTTCGTGCCCGGCGACGTCAAATTTGTGCGTGACAGCGGAACGGGTATCCGGCAGGCGCTTGCGCAAAGGCTGCCCGGCCTCGCCCTTCATCTTCTCGATCTCCGCTTCCAAATCCTTCACCCGCGTGGTCGAGGTGCTTTCGCCCTCGGTCCCCTTGCGCGTGTTCAACGGCTGCGAACGCTTCGAACCGTCGCGATAAATGGCGACGCACTTCAGCCCCATCTTCCAAGCCTGAACGTAGGCGTCCTTGATGTCTTCCACGGTGCATTCGTGCGGCAAATTGACCGTCTTGGAAATCGCGCCGCTGATGAACGGTTGCGCCGCGCCCATCATTTTCAGGTGCGCCATGTAGCTGATGCTCCGCTTGCCGCGATACGCCTTGAACGCGCAGTCGAACACCGGCAGATGCTCCGTTTTCAACCCGCTGCTGATCGTCGCGCCGTTTTCATGAACGTCCTCAATCGTGTCGTATTTCTCAATATGCGCCACAATCGCCGCCAATTCCGATTCCGTGTAGCCAAGTCGGCGAAGCGCGTCCGCAACTCCGCGATTGACGATCTTCAACATGCCGCCGCCCGCCAACAACTTATATTTGACCAAAGCGATGTCCGGCTCAACGCCCGTCGTGTCGCAATCCATCAGGAACGCGATCGTGCCGGTCGGCGCAAGAACCGTGACCTGCGCGTTGCGATAACCGGACTGTTTGCCGCGGGACAACGCGCGATTCCAAGTGTGGCGCGCCTCTTCCTTCAAATAAGCAAATTCGTCGCTCGGATGAATGTCTTCCACGGCGTCGCGATGAAGCTGGACCACGCCCAGCATCGAATCCACGTTGTCCTTTGCGAGCGGCTTGGAAACATGCGCGCATTTCGCGTCGCGATACCCCTTGAACGCCCCCATAACCGACGCAATCTCAGCCGATTGCTCGTAAGCGTGTCCCGTCATGATCGAGGTCACAGCCCCCGCCAGCGCGCGGCCTTCGTTGGAATCATACGGCAACCCGTAACTCATGATGAGCGAGCCGAGATTTGCAAATCCCAAACCGAGTGTGCGGAAAATATGGGAATTTACTGCAATCTCCGGCGTCGGATAACTGGCGTTATCGACCAGAATTTCCTGCGCCGTGATGAAAATCCGCACCGCCGCTTTGAAGCGCGCGATGTCGAACTTCGAGTCCTCGCGCTTGAACTTCATCAGGTTCAGCGAAGCCAGGTTGCAGGCCGTGTTGTTGATGAAAACATACTCCGAGCAAGGATTGGTCGAGTGGATCGGCTCAGTCCCCTTGCAAGTGTGCCACTTTTGAATCGCCCCGTCGTATTGAATGCCGGGATCGCCGCAAATCCACGTTCCTTCAGCAATTTTGTTCAACAGCGTCGCCGCGTCTTTCTTTTGCAAAGGAGAATGGTCGGTCGTCTTGCGCGTCCACCATTCCTTGCCGGCCAGCGCCGCTTCAAGGAACTCATCGCCGGCGCGAACGGAAAGGTTTTCATTCTGGTACATGACGCTGCCATACGCATCGCCATTGTACGAGCCGTCGTAACCCTGCTCGATCAACGCCCACGCCTTCTTTTCCTCGCGCTGCTTGGCGTCGATGAATTCCTCGATGTCGCCATGATAGTCGCGCAAGGTGTTCATCTTGGCCGCGCGACGTGTCTTGCCGCCGGATTTCACGACATTGGCAACCTGGTCATAGACGCGCAGGAACGAGAGCGGCCCGCTCGGGCGTCCGCCGCCGCTCAGCTTTTCGCGACTGGAACGGATCGGCGTCAGGTCGGTGCCGGTGCCGGAACCGTATTTGAAAAGCATCGCCTCGCTATACGTCAAGTGCATGATGCTCTCCATGTTGTCATCCACCGATTGAATGAAACAGGCGCTCCCCTGCGGATATTCGTATTGGGTCCGCGCGCGTTCCGCCTCGCCAGTCTGCCGATTATAAAACCAGTTCCCCTTCGCCGACTTGTTGCCGACCTGGTATTCGTGGTACAGACCGACGTTGAACCAGACCGGCGAATTAAACGCGCCATATTGATTCAGGCATAGCCAGAGAAGTTCATCGTAAAACAACTCGCCTTTCGCCTTGTCGAAATAACCGTCGCGAACGCCCCAATCGGCCATCGTCCGGCAAACACGATGAAGCAGTTGCTTCACGGAAGTCTCGCGCTCGCTCGTATGCTGTTCACCGTAAAAATACTTCGAAACCACAACTTTCGTCGCCAGTTGCGACCACGATTTCGGCACTTCGACATTTTCCTGTTTGAAAATGACTTTGCCGCCGTCATCGGTGATTTCCGCCGTCCGCTTTTCCCATTCAATCTGGTCAAACGGCTTCACCGTCGCGCTGCTGAAAACGCGCTCAAACGGGAGGGACGACGTCGCCGCGCCGGACTCTGAACCGCGGTTGCGGGAAAGCGTCGAAACTTTGGGCCGCTTGCGGTGAATGGATTGGGCCGAGGGTTGGACTTGGTCGCGTGCGTCGATCATGGACATCCTTCTAATAGTGTTGCTTGTTAAATTTAAACCAACTCAAAAAAACTGGCAAAAACATCCCTTTGGGCCGCATTTTCAACCACTTGTGATTATCTTGCGAACCCCATCAGTAGGGAGTCTGCCGCCAGACTACCACCACCCATTGTGGTGGCAAGAAAAAAGTGGAAAAAAAGTTATCCACCCCCTGTTCACACGAAAGTAACAAACCCACCGTAGGAAAATCCTGATAATTCAAGTCCCTTCCTTCGTCATTTCCAAAAAAAAATTTCAAGGATTCAACAAAACCACCGGCGCCGAAATCAAAAAATCCCCCTTCGCCTTCGTCCCGCTCTCCCTCACACTCCCATCCATAAAAAGCAAATTCCCCCCAGTATCCTTATGATTATTCCCCGGCCTCTTCCCATCGACTGAAAACAAAAGCTGCCCCGCCCTCTTCGGCGCATTGTCCACCTGCCAATCGCTCATAAGAATACCGCCATCATTGGTGGCCCGGCCCATGTAGTAGGCATAACTAATCCGGCGCTCGGCGAAATGCTCACTTTCAGGCAACGGCTTGTCGCTGCTGCCGGGGCAGATGAAAATTTCGGTTGTGGTCGTGCTTTTTGGAATGAGGAGGCTCAAGGGCGCTGAAGGTGAGGTTGCGCCTTGCACGAACGGGAATGCGCCATTGTCACTGCGGTAAAGGTTCAGCGCGAGATAAATTTTCTGCAAGTTCGATCGGCACGCAGTCATCTCCTTGCGGCGGGCGGACGTGCTGAACTGCCCCATCGTCAGCGCGTACAAGACGATTATAATCGTCGCAACCAGGAGAAGCTCGAGCAATGAGAATGCGGCTGCATTGACGGACGTTTTGGTATGTCGGAGGCGCACAGGTCGAGTGGCGCGCTATTGCGACGCCAGGCTGACTTTGCCCTGCGTCGCGTCATAAACGAACTTCATCCCTTGCGGCACTTCGGGAAGCGCGCCGATATAATGTTTGCTGACAAGCTCGTCCAAATCCTTCGGATTCCGCCCCTCCTGCACGTTGAAAAGTTGAATGTCCTGATTCAGCGAAGTGACATCAACGGCCTTCACCGATGATTGTTGCCCTTTTTCCAAAGTGCCAATGTACCCCGACGAAGCGCTCGAAGCTGCAGGCGCGGCATTTTCATTCTTCCCACAGCCCGCAACCAAAATTGCGCAAACCAAAACACTTGGGCTGAGGTAAATCTTCATTGGAGAAAACTTACCCGGCCACAGCCCAAAAATCAAACGGCCTCGCGACGAACTCAGAATTATTTGGGAGGCGTAACCGGCGCAGTGTTCGTCGCAACACTGTTAGTGGAGGACATCGTCGATGTATCGTCCGATTTGTTGCAACCGCTGGTTATATTCATCAAAAGCAGTCCCATAGCCATCAGTAAGAGAATTCGCGTCATGCAAGACCGTCGCCGCCCGGCAGACTCGACGCAACGTGGGTGTTAGCCTACTTCAACTTGAGATTCTCTCTGACAATCTCGCGCGCCTGTTCAATGAGCGCAATGTCTCGTGACAATTCACCAAAGCGCAGTGGAGGCGCGCCGCTTTGTTCGCGGCCTAAAAACTCCCCAGGTCCGCGCAACCGCAGGTCCTCCTCGGCAATGCGAAAACCATCCGAAGTTTCCTCCATGATTTTCAGGCGTTGGATGGAATCTTCAGTTTTGCCGGCGGCAATCAAAATGCAATAAGAATCCTCCTTGCCGCGCCCAATTCGACCGCGAATCTGATGCAGTTGGGCAAGGCCAAATTGCTCCGCGTTTTCGATGACCATCACAGTGGCGTTGGGCACGTCCAAGCCGACTTCCACCACGGAAGTCGCGATGAGCACCTGCACATGATTCGCCTCGAAAGCGGCCATGACCTGGTTTTTCTCCTCGCTCTTAAGTCGGCCATGCAACAACCCCGCTCGCCACGGCGCAAAAGTTTTTTCCAAATTGTGGAATTCCTTTTCAACGGCTTTCACGCCAGCGGCTGTGTCCTCTGCTTCGAGGCGGGAATAAACGACGTAAGCCTGGCGTCCTTTGGAAAGTTGCTCTGCGACAAATTTCCATACTTTCGGCAATCCAGTCGAATCGCGGACGAAAGTCTTGATTTTACCTCGGCCCGGCGGGCTTTGGGCCAAAATTGAAATATCCAGATCGCCGTACAACGTCAGGCCCAAGGTTCGCGGAATTGGCGTCGCGGTCATGACAAGAAGATGAGGATAAGCGCCTTTGCGAACCAGTGTTTCTCGTTGAGCGACGCCGAATTTGTGCTGTTCGTCAATGATCACGAGACCCAACTTTTCGGGAGTAAAACCTTCCTGAACCAATGCGTGGGTACCCACCCACACCTTCTGGTTGACCACGTTGGACCTGTGCAAACGAAGTTCTTCCTGACCTGTTTCGATCCCTGTTTTCGTGCTGCCAGTTCGCAATTCCACGGCGATGCCGAGCGGTTCCAGCCACCGCCGAAAATTGCGCCAGTGTTGTTCCGCCAGAATTTCCGTTGGCGCCATAAGCGCGACATTGGCCCCGCTTTCCAACGCCATCAAAGCCACGCAAGCCGCGACAACTGTCTTGCCAGAACCAACGTCGCCTTGAAGCAGGCGGCGCATGGGAGTCGGCCCAGCCATGTCGCGGCGGATTTCACGCAGGACGCCAGTCTGGGAATCTGTCAAATGGAAACCGAGCGCAGCAAGAAATGGTTTGATCAGATGATTATCGCCGGAACACGAAACCGAGCGCGCGTTGCGTTCAAGGTTCTTGCAGCGTGTTTGGATTGCGCTTTGAAGTTCAATGTATTCATCCAAAGCCAGACGCCGACGGGCAGCTTCGGTATCGGCGATCTCCATGGGAAAATGGAGAAGACGAATGGCTTCTGCGCGTGAAAGGAGCGACACGCCAAGAGCTGATTTGCCTGTGGTGGTCAGCTTCGGTTCGGGGACTGCATTGCCGAATTGTTCGAGAATCCGCCATGTGAGTGAACGGAGCCAGCGCTGCGGTAATCCCTCGGTTAACGGGTAAATCGGGACAATGCGATTCAAATGCAGTGAATTTTCCAACGCTTGAATGACTTCGGTTTCCGGATGGTCCATCGTGCGCGGGCGCAAAGAATTGGGTTTGCCGAAAACAACCGTTTCATCGCCGACTTTGAAATACTTCTCCATGAACGGCAGGTTCCACCAGCGGCAATGAAGGCGTCCGGTGCCGTCGTCCAGGATGAATTCAAATATTGACTGACTGCCCTTGCGAAACCGTCGGACTCCGCTGGCAATGATCTTGCCGTGAGTCAGCGCCGGTTCATTCAACTTTAATCCCGCAATTTTCTCGAAGTGACGGCGATCCTCATAACGCCCGGGACGATGCAGAAACAAATCACCAACCGTGCGAAGCTCCAGGCGTTCCAACTGCGACGCGCGTTCCTTGCCGACTCCAGGTAATCCAAGGAGCGGCGTATCGAGTGGATTTTTCTCGCCCGGCACCGCGAGATCTTAACGCCCATGCCGAATCTTTGCACACCGAAACCGTTGTCAACTCACCAAGGCGTGAATGGCAGAACCGCCTTTGTAACTGCCTGGCAAAAGTTGCGAATCCAAAACCAAAATCATCGTGCAGCAAGGCTAAGACCGAGCAGCGCAAACGCAACGACCAATCCACAAGTCCTGAACCAGTGATATACGCCCCAGCGGTGTTCCTGGAATCTCCAATCTTCGGGAAGCGACGAGGATGTCCATTTCTCTATTCGCTTATTGATAGGTACTGGAGCCACAAGCGAAAATAAAACCGCGCCGATCTGAATCCCGGAAGAAATGGCAGACAAACGCCAAGCGAGGCCTGAAACGCCGGCAAATGGCAGCAGAAGAAGGAGATTCATCACCGCAGAACCGGTCATCCAAAACGGCATCACGCGGCCCAACAAGCTCGCAAATGAAGCGCGCATTGGTATATGAACATCAAGTGGCTGGCGATCCAGTGTAGGGTTTCCGAATACTGCCACATTCAACTCGCTGCCGCACATAAGACCCAGCACCATCACCGCGACAAGTTGCAGAACCAAGGTGAAGCTCGTCATATCTCCTCTGAATAAAAGTTGCATCACAAGCGCCCTGCGTCAATCGGTGCCTTTACCCGCAATTGATCGAAACTTTGGAAGATATTTCGGTTGAGGCGATTGACCACAACTTTCTGTGCCATGTATATCCCATACAAAATCTGGATCGCTTGGTGACGCAGATTTAATAAATGGAGCAAACCAGGTGTCGCTCCAAATAATTGTTAACCATTCAGTCGCCAAGATGAAGCGCAGCACGATAAAATCGAACGCCGCGTTTGCCGGGAATGCTGTCAGTTTGAGGAGGACCGGCGTCGGTCCATTGAACTCCGTTCGTGCTGGCGACGAAGGTTGGAGTCGCAGGCAACCAGGTGAAAAGATTACTGCTATACTCAATCACATAATTCAGACCCGGTGTGCCTCCAGTAATTTCAAGCGTAATCTGATTGCTCAATTGCTGGCCGGACTTCGGCGAAGCCATCATGAGTGTCGGAGAGCCTCCGCCGGATAGAACACTCGTGGCCGTGCTGACGACCGTGGCGATGTTATTGGATACATTAAAATCCGCTTCATTGGCGGAGACTTGAAATTGATTCGTTATTCCGCCGGGCGCAGTCGGTTGTGCAAAGATTTGCACTTGTTCACTTGCGCCGGATTGGAGCGGGCCAAGATTCAGCAGCAATGAACCATCTGTTGCGTTGACTCTTGACACGCCGGTTGCCCAGAGAAAATGAACGTTTGGCGGAAGCTGGTTGCTAACAACCAATCCAGTCGCGGGCACTGGACCGGAGTTGCTGATCGTCAGCGAATAGATGAAATTGCTGCCCACCGTTATCAATCCACTTGAGCCTTGCGCGGTCAGAACCAAGTCAGCCGCTGTCGATGCGTCATCCACGCGGCTGACCACCGCAGCGGAATTGTTTGTGGTATTGGGGTCTTTCTCCGTGGCAAGAACCTGAAAGATGTTTGTGAATTGACCCAGGCGTGCGGAACGCAAGACTATCTGCGCGGTTTCGGTTGCGCCGACGTCCAGCGGCCCAAGGGCAACGAGCACTGCGCCATTTGTCAGCGTTGCTACGCCAGTGGCCGAGACGAAATCAACATTAGCCGGGAGTTGGTTGCTGATGGTCACTCCAGTGGCAGCTTGCGGCCCGGCGTTGCTGATCGTGAGCGAAAAGACTAGGTTGCTCCCCACCCGAATTGAAGCATCCGGGCCGCTTACAGTTACGCTTAGGTCTGCCTTTGGTATGAATAACGAGATGTAAAGTATAATTGCTGTTTGGCCGGGGATAATAAAACCGGCAGGTCCGAACTCCGTAATCGAGCCGACAGGCTCATCTGACGGGGAACCGGTGTTTTCAAAGGCGAAAAATGTATTGGGAAACAACGAAAAGTTGGTAAAACCGACACCGCCCGCGACGCTGGAGGGAAAAAACGCCTCGGACTCTGTAGCTGGCAATCCGAGGGTGCCATCGGGATCAGCAGGATTGAAAAACCTCATCATAGAAGCCCAGTTTGCAATATTCTTGTTTCCGCCGTTAGTGCCGTTAAGAAGCACAAGGTCACCAGGAATGGCTACTGAATCGGTTGCCGAATCGTTGTCAACATATAAGCTTGCGTCTGTGAAGTACGACTGAACCAAGTCATTTTCCGCAGATGCCGATAAAACGATTACAGCTCCAGCATTATTCTTGTTGGTTCCCGGCCCGTTCACAGGAGTTCCTGGAACGAAGTCGATAACATCAACAACTACATTTGTTGTGTTATTACCAGCAACCGGATCCGGCTCGTTGTCGGAAACCTCATAAAAATTGGTGAGAAAAGAAGCGGTGGTAATTAGAGAAGTGTTCAGGTATTGCATGGAAGGCTGTACGACAATCTGCACCTGATTGGTCGCTCCCGCGGGCAGCGAGGCAAGATTTATCGTGATGACCCCATTATTACTTGTAGCGTTTCCACCCGTTGCAGAAACAAAACTAACATTCGGCGGAATAAAATCGCGCAGGGTTAAGCCGGTGGCGGTCGCCGGCCCGGCATTGCTCACAGTGAGCCAACAAGTAAGGGTACTGTTTGGAAAGACTATATATTGATAATTTGGACTGAAATTCGTCGTCGTTACGCTAACGTCCGCCGATAATTGAGTCGAAATTCCGTTGACGGTGCTGACCACTGTGGCGAAACCGGCGTTCGGGTCGGGATCGGGTTGGTCGGCGGAAACATGAAACACATTGGTGAGATTTTCCACAGTGTTCGGCTTCACGACGAGCGTGATGAGATTCGTTGCTCCGGGCCCCAGCGAACCGGCATTGATGAGCAGAGCGCCTTTATTCGTGGTCACAGTTCCTCCTGTCACCGAAACAAAGCTCAGATTTGCAGGCAACAGATTGCTGATTGTAACGTCGGTCGCCAATCGCGGCATGGAATTGCTGATGGCAAGCAAATAGGTCAGATCATTTCCAACAACCACCGGTTCCGGCGTCGAACTGGCAGTTAATCGGACTCCCGTGGGAGAATGGGTGGCGATCAATTCGAGGTAGTAATAATAAGGAATTGCTTCAGCCCCATAAGAAACCGAGGCTGTGGCAAAGCCGTTTGACGAAGTTGTGCTTCCCGTGACGTAGATGACATTGGGGAATAATGTAAAGTTTGTAAAACCGTCTGGCCCGATGATGCTCGTGGGAAAAAACGCCTGTTTTTCGTTGGCCGGTGCCTCAATTCCAGTCGGATCGCCAGGGTTGAAGAACCTGATGACCGCCAGCCAGTTCGTGATATCCGTATTGGCAGTACTGTTGGTGTCGCTTCCGCCTAAAATGACAACGTCGCCGGGGTAGGCAATGTCAAAACTCAAAGGAACTCCGCTTGGTAGTCCGACTCCACCATAAGGAAACTCATACGATGCCGCACCGCCATAAAAAGTAGGGTCGTCATTGGGGTCGGGGGAAAAAAAGACATAGACGCGATTTGAAGTGGTCAGTTGCAGGGGCTTCAAATCGTACTTCGAACTGGGTGTTCCCGGAAATGAATACACCACATCAATGACGGTAGCGGCGGTATTGTTGGCGGGGACAGGATCGGCTTCGTTGGCAAGTACAACAAACTTGTTCGTGACGGTGGTGCGAAAAAGATCAATCGGATTTACGCTTTTGGTCGAAGTAAGGAATTGGGCGCTGGTAATTTCTACAATATCGAAAGTCAGAGATTGACCGGCGGGCAAGGTATTAAAGCCGATGGTCACACGGCCATCAGGTGTGACTATCGCTTCGCCTGCTGAAAGATCGGAAACCCGAACATTTGCAGGAATCTGGTCGCTGAGGATCACGCCGGTTGCCGTGTCGGGACCAGCGTTGCTGATCGTAAGTGTGTATGTTTCTCCCTGTCCCAAGCTGGACGGCCGGCCAGTATAATAGTTGGCGCTCACGCTCAAGTCTGCTGACGGAGGTGCCGCAAAACAAATCGCGGGAACAAGTGCCAAAAGCGATAACATGGCCCAGAAACGGATCTGGCGGATTTTCATTGTGGTTTGATGATTGGTTTTTGGCCAAACGGCGCGGCAAAACGAACATATTGCATCATATTCGCTTCGTGGTACCAAGCGGAATCGGGCGAATGCTCATCCACCCGAAGGTCCCGGCAGCATTTCTGTAAAATGGATTTCGCTCCGGCACGGAATTCCGAAACTTTGAACTTTAAACATTACGCTTTGACCCTACTGTTACACGATGGCTGATACGTCGCCGGACAATTTGTTCAAGGAATACAGCGCGGTCTTCGAGGAATTCGACGACTTGACGCTGGCGCGCTGGCTGGCGCAGACGCTGGGTCAATTGAGCGGGCGCGTATGGCGGTTTTCGCATCCACTTGTTGGCGCGTATCGACTGGCGGCGGAAATTGGGCATCGTCGGCAAATCTGGCTTAAAAGACTGGCGAGCGTTCCGCAAAGTTTCATTGATTCACCCTGCTGCCGGGCGCCGTCTCTGCCGCTTTTCAGCCGCGATATTCTTCAGAGCGGTCTCATTTGCCAGCATTGTTCGGAAACGTTGATCGCGTTTGAAGACCTGGCGCCGGAACTTCAGAAGTCATCGAAGAAATGGGCAGACGAATACGCGCCGGTCCACGCGGTCGCTCATTGGGAGGACAGCATGCGCCGGAGCGTCCGCGATTACGACCAGGCTTGCGAAGACGCCGCCGCGAAAGCAGAAAAACTTCTTGCGACGGCTGGAAGCCGCCTGCTTCCGCCGTTTCTCGATCATTATTCGGCCATCGTTTGGGAAGATCAGGATGAATGCCTGGAGGTTCGACCAGAAGACATTGTCATCTGACTTACTTGTTGAAAGAAAATTCTCGCGCGGAGGCGCAGAGAACGCAGAGCAGCAAAAAAAAAATCGCAACTGAAAGAATTCAACAGAAGGAAACGAAGGCAACGAAGTGAAGAAAAGTTTTGTCAATTGCGGGGAGTTCATGGGCACGGCCAGGCAGAAGCGATTGGGATGCCATCCTTTTCTCCGCGTCCTCTGAGCCTCTGCGTGAGATAATTGACTTCATATTTTTTATGACTCGTCCGATTCGCTGGCTGCTTCGTATTGCGGCGGCGTTGTTTCTTCTCGTGGTGATCGCGGTGGTTGCGGGAATCATGTTGCTGGACACTTTTGTTCGCAGCGTCATGGTGAAAGGGTTGCACAGTTCGACCGGGATGAATGTGCAAATCGCATCGGTGCATGTCGGATTGCGCCAACCGGTGATTACAATTGAAGGCTTGAAGCTTTACAACACAGCTGAGTTTGGAGGGAAATTGTGCCTCGATATGCCGGAATTGCATTTGGAATACGACCCAATGGCATTGCGCGCGGGGACGTATCGGTTTCCGTTGGTCCGCCTGAATCTTGCGGAGATCGATGTCGTGACGGACAAGCAAGGCAAGTCGAACTTCGATTCGATTGCGAAACAAAGCAAAGCAAAGTCCGGAACGGACCCCAGCACCGGAATTAAATTTGAAGGAATCGACAAGCTCGATTTGACGCTAGGGAAACTGCGTGTTTCCAACTTGAAATCGGGCCAGGACGAGGAAGTGAGTTTCGGCATCAAGAATCAGATTTTTCACAACGTGAAATCGGAGGCAGACATCGCCGGTGTGGCTCTGCTAATGGCAATGCGAGGGTCATCGTCGAATGGGCATTCCGGCTTGGATTTGAACGAAGTGTTGAAAAATCTGACCGCGCATTAATTACAGAACTTCCGGTGAGCGACATCCAGTTATCAGATCCGTTGCTGGCGAAATTGGCGGGATGGCAGGCCACGAAGCAAGCCCGCAGCCTCCTCGCGGCGGATCGCGTGCTGACCTCGGAATGGCTCCCGCCGACGCTGCGCGGAACCGTCCAAGAAGGCCAGGCAACTTATCGCGCCGGGTTGCTTATTCGGAGCGAGACGGATGCGGACAATCTTTGCACTTGTCGCGACTCCCGCCAACGCGGCTTGATTTGCGCGCACTCAATAGCCGTCGGATTGCATGTAATTTACGGTCCACCGCGCAAGGCTACTTCTACGCCCGAGCCTGTTTCATCAAACGCCGCATTAGTTCCGGGGCGAACCACGGAACCTGAAGAATCAGCGACTGCGAAGGTCAGTTTGCATCTAAGCGGAGGTCTGGCAGGCTTGCAGGCGAAATTGGATGGCGGCCTTCACACAAGGTCGGGCCAAGTGGCAATCGCGCGCCTTGCTCAAAGCGGGTTCATCGGGCCGAATACGGCGGGCTTTTTGTATTTGCGCGGGCAGGATGCGGTGTTAAATTTCTTCGCGCGGGATTATCAGCGGATCGAAAATGATTGGGAAGTAACGCTCGAAGAGCGACTCGAAAAGAGCGCTGAAAGCCTGGAGCGCGTCCGTCCGCAATTTCAAATCACGCCGTCGGGCGAGCAATGGTTCGATCTTGCTGTCACTTATAATACGTCGAGCGGCGAACCGCTGGCCGCCTCGGAAGTTCAACGTCTTCTGCTGACGGGACAGAATCATGCGCGGTTGAAAAACGGGAAATTTGCGCTGCTGGACACAGGCGCGGTCGAAGAATTACAGGAAGTGTTAATCGACTGCGCGCCAAAGCAACATGAAGGCGGGTATCGCGTCAATAATTCCCAGGCCGGTTTCCTGGATGCGACGTTTCGTGGCCGCCCGGATTTGAGTGTGCAGGCCCCACAGGCATGGCTGGAGCGGGCTGCCCTTCAGCGCGGCGAAGTCAAACCCGAAATCCCGCCGCTCAGAAATCTCGATTCTGTTCTGCGGCCTTATCAAAAGGAGGGAGTTGGCTGGCTAAATTTTCTGCGGTTGAATCGGTTTGGAGGAATTCTGGCGGATGAAATGGGTCTTGGCAAAACCTTGCAAGTTTTGGCGCTGTTGCGCGCGCTCAAGGGGCCGCAGAGAGGCCCAGCGCTGGTAGTTTGTCCGACATCGCTGGTGTTCAATTGGGAAGCGGAGGCGAAAAAATTCACGCCGGAATTGCGAGTGCTCGCGGTGCAAGGCTCAGACCGGATGGCGCTGTTCCAACAAATTTCATCGCATGATCTTGTGGTGACAAGTTACGCGTTGTTGCGGCGCGATGCGGAACATTATCGCGGAGTGGAATTTGACACTCTGGTGTTGGACGAAGCCCAGCATATCAAGAACCGCCAGACGCAAAATGCCCAGGCGGTTAAAACGATTCGCGCGGCGCATAAAGTGGTCTTGACAGGAACGCCAATGGAAAACTCCGTCCTGGACCTTTGGTCAATCTTCGATTTTTTGATGCCGGGTTATTTGGGCGAGGCGCAGGATTTTCGCGAACGTTATGAAATTCCAATGACGCGAGAGAAAAATTCCGCCGCGCAAACACGCCTTGCGAGACGACTGCGCCCGTTCATCCTTCGCCGGGCCAAGAAGGAAGTCGCCGCCGATCTTCCGGAGAAAATCGAGCAGGTCAGCTATTGCGAACTCGGCGAGGAGCAACGCGCGTATTACCGGCAAATGCTCGAATCCGGCCGGCGCGAAATTCTGAATTCCGTCAATAAGAACGGATTGGCCAAAAGCCGTATGCTCGTGCTGACCACGCTGCTGCGGTTGAGGCAGATTTGCTGTGATATTCGTTTGCTTAAGACCGGAAGCGCCGACCAAACGCCTCCACCTTCAGGCAAAGTTGAGCTTTTTCACGAGTTGATCGAAGAAACTTTGGACGGCGGCCATCGGGCGCTGGTGTTCAGCCAATTCACGACAATGCTCGGACTGTTGCGCGAGGAATTGACATCGCAAAACATTCAATCTTGTTACCTCGACGGCTCAACAAAAGATCGGGCGGGCGTCGTCGAAAAATTTCAGAATGATCCGACAATCCCGATATTCCTCATCAGCCTCAAGGCCGGAGGCACGGGACTCAATTTAACGGGCGCCGATACTGTGATTCATTTTGACCCATGGTGGAATCCCGCGGTCGAAGCGCAGGCGACGGACCGTGCGCATAGAATTGGCCAGCGAAACATCGTCACAAGTTACAAGCTGATCACGCGTGGCACGGTTGAAGAAAAAATCCTTAACTTGCAGGCGCGCAAACGGGAGTTGACGCAAGCTGTCCTGGCCGGCGACGAAGAATTTGCGGGCACACTTACCTGGGAAGAAATCCGCGATTTGATTGCGTGATACCCTACGTCCTGCGCACTTGATTCCCCGCCTACCAAATGTGCCGTCCGCGCATAGTTGCTTTGCGACTTTGCCGGGAAGCGCGCCAGAATCCTGGAAAACAAGGCGGAAAGAGCCTTCCTGTTGCCTGAAAACCTGTTGGCACAGTGTCTGCTAAAGAGTAATTATTTATGGATGACAACAAAGGCGTGGCGGGTTCAAATGTCCGATACAAATGAATTTCGCGAATTGGAATTTATCCGGGTTAGGGAATAAAGACCGCCTGACCTGATTCGATTATGTGGATTGTCCGCCTGGCCTTGAACAGGCCTTACACGTTCGTCGTGCTTGCGCTGATGATACTGCTCGTCAGCCCGGTCGTCATTTTGCGCACCCCGACGGATATTTTTCCCGACATCAATATTCCTGTTGTTAGCGTTGTCTGGCAATACGCGGGAATGTCGGCGCAGGAGATGGCATCCCGCATCGTTCTGAACAGCGAACGAGGGTTGACTACGACGGTCAACGACATCGAACACATCGAGTCACAGTCCCTCAACGGAATGGGCGTCATCAAGGTGTTTTTCCATCCGAACGTGAAGATTGACATGGCAATCGCGCAAATCACTGCAATTTGCCAGGCGACTGTTCGCGGCCTTCCGCCTGGAATCACGCCTCCGTTGATCATTACTTACAACGCGTCCAGCGTGCCGATTTTGCAGTTGAGCTTGAGCAGCAAAACTTTGTCAGAAGCGCAAGTGAACGACCTTGGCGTGAACTTTCTTCGCGTTGGCCTGGCAACAGTCCAGGGCGCGGCGATGCCCTATCCATACGGTGGCAAAACGCGTGAGATCATGGTGGACATTGATATTTCCGCGTTGAACGGAGCGGGACTTTCCCCCAGCGATGTCGTGAATGCGATTGGCGCGGAAAACCTGATACTCCCGGCGGGCACGGAAAAAATCGGCGACGCCGAATATGCGGTGGAATTGAATGGCAGCCCCGACACCATCAAGCAACTCAATGACATCCCGCTTAGGGTCATCAACGGCCACATGATTTATGTCCGGGACGTGGCGCACGTCCGCGACGGTTACGCGGTGCAACAAAACGTTGTGCGCAGCGACGGCGTTCGGGCTTCGCTGCTGACAATTATAAAGGCGGGGGCGGCTTCGACGCTGGACATTGTGGCCCGCGTCAAAAAGGCGGTTCCGCAGGTGGTCAAAACTTTGCCGCCGGAACTGGAGATCAAGACTCTGCTTGACCAGTCAATATTCGTTCGCGCCGCCGTGCAATCCGTGATACGGGAGGCGATTATCGCCGCTTGTCTGACGGCCATCATGATTTTGATTTTCCTGGGAAATTGGCGCACAACGTTTGTCATCGTTATTTCAATTCCCCTGGCAATTCTTTGTTCGATTATCACGCTTAGCGCGCTTGGGGAGACGATGAACATCATGACTTTGGGAGGGCTGGCGCTGGCCGTTGGAATTCTTGTTGACGACGCGACTGTTGAAATCGAAAACATCGAGCGCAATCTCCGCCAGGGAAAAGAACTGCGCACTGCCATTCTCGATGGCGCCGCGCAAATTGCCGTTCCGGCATTTGTTTCGACGCTGTGCATATGCATCGTCTTTGTTCCGATGTTTTTTCTGACTGGCACCGCCCGGTATCTTTTCGTTCCTTTGGCGGAAGCGGTGGTGTTCGCGATGCTCGCGTCGTACCTGCTTTCACGCACCGTGGTTCCGACTCTTGTCATGTATTTTCTTCGCAATCACGTGCATGACACCGGAAGCGAAGCAAGAGGTTGGTTCGGGCAGTTTCACGCAAAATTTGAGGCTGGCTTCGAGAAGATGCGGAACGCGTATCGCAACTGGTTGAACGCCTGCCTGCATCATCGCGGTCTTTTTGCGGGTTGCTTTTTGTTCTTCTGCATTGGTTCATGCTGCCTTGCGCCATTTCTCGGCGAGGACTTTTTTCCGAAAGTCGATGCCGGACAAATGCGGCTTCACGTCCGGGCCAAAACCGGCACGCGCGTTGAGCAAACGGCGGCGCTATGCGACCATGTCGAGGAGTCCATTCGCAGGATGATTCCCTCCAGCGAATTGGAAAGCATAGTCGATAACATCGGCCTTCCCGTAAGCGGAATCAACAATTCGTACGCCAACGGGGGGACCATTGGGCCGTTCGACGCCGAAATTTTGATTTCGCTAAACCAGGAGAAACATCATCCCACCGCCGATTACACTCGAAAATTGCGGCGCGACCTGACCCGGGATTTTCCGGGAGTCCAATTCTTTTTTCAGCCGGCGGATATTGTCAGTCAAGTGTTGAACTTTGGACTCCCATCGCCCATCGACATCCAGGTAATTGGTCGCGACGAGTTGGCGAATTTTCATATTGCCAGCGAGATCGCCGACAAAGTCCGCCAGATACCCGGAGCTGTGGACGTGCATGTGCAACAGGCTTTCGACCTTCCGAGTTTAAAGATCAATACGGACCGAACGAAGATTCAAGAGGTCGGATTTACGGAACGCGATGTGGCGTCGAGCCTATTGGTTGCGCTGAGCGGCAGTTTCCAAACCACGCCGTCATTTTATTTGAACCCCGCCAACGGCGTAAGTTACCAGGTGGCTTCGCAAGTGCCGCAATACAATCTCGATTCGCTTCAATCGCTGGCAGGAATTCCTGTCACGGGCCCCAGCGGTGCTGTGCCGCAGTTGCTGGGCAATCTGGCCACATTTTCGCGCGGGGCCGAACAGGACGTTGTCAGTCATTATAACATCCAGCCTGTAATTGACGTTTACGGGGACGTGCAGGGGCGCGATCTCGGCGCGGTGGCCAAAAACTTTGAAAAAATCGTGAAGGAAGCGGAGAAAAAGCTGCCGCGCGGCAGCTCAATCAAAGTTCGCGGCCAGGTGGAAACGATGAAGTCGTCGTTCATCGGGCTCGGTTTTGGACTGCTTTTCGCCATTCTGCTGGTCTATTTGCTCATCGTCATCAATTTCCAATCCTGGAGCGATCCCTTCATTATCATCACGGCGCTGCCAGGCGCGCTGTGTGGAATTGTCTGGATGTTATTCTTGACTAGAACAACGCTTAACGTCCCATCATTGATGGGCGCGGTAATGAGCATTGGAGTGGCCACCGCCAACAGCATTTTGGTGGTGACTTTTGCGAAAGAGAGATTGGAGGAAACGCGCAACGCCTTCACGGCGGCCTTGGATGCAGGGTATATCCGGTTGCGGCCCGTCGTGATGACAGCGCTCGCAATGATTATTGGCATGGTCCCAATGGCATTGGGACTGGGTGAAGGCGGCGAACAAAATGCGCCACTTGGCAGAGCGGTCATCGGCGGACTATTATTCGCGACAGTCGCGACGCTCTTTTTCGTTCCAGTTGTCTTTTGCATGGTCCGAAGCCGCGATGCCGTCGAACCCGAGAACACCGTGAATTCTGCAACAGCACAATCGTCATAGATATATGAACCAAGGGGAAACTCACCAAAGTTCGAAGCCCGTTGAACACTCAACTCCGCACGGGGCGGAATTGGGAGTTTCCGGCGGCGCGCCACCAGCACCGGCTGGACGCGCTCCAGTGGTCGTTTTGGCCGGGGTTGGATTGTTGTTATTGATTGGCGTTGGCCTGACCGTTATGTCGCGCGCGCGGGCGAACGCGGAATTGGAGAGCGACACCGCGGAAAATGCCATTCCGACGGTCAGCGTAGTCCATCCGAAGCGCACCGAGGCGCAAATCAAACTGGAATTGCCCGGCAACGTGACGTCTTACGAGGAAGCGCCAATTTACGCGCGAGTCAGCGGTTATTTGAAAAAATGGTACACGGACATTGGGACGCGCGTAACGAACGGGCAACCCCTGGCTGAAATTGAAACGCCCGAGCTGGACCAGGAACTTAACCAGGCCAACGCCGCGGTGTCGCTCGCCGACGCAAATCTGGAGATTGCCCGGATTTCCGCGGATCGCTGGAAAAAGTTGCGCGAGAGCGATTCGGTTTCGCAACAGGACACAGACGTGAAAATCGCGACCTTTCACGCGAATGAAGCCAGCCTCGACGCGCAAAAGGCAAACGTTCAGCGACTCACGGAAATGTCCAACTTTAAAAAACTCGTCGCTCCATTTCCCGGCACGATCACGGCACGGACGATGGATGCCGGGACGTTGATCACAGCGGGTTCGTCGCGGGAAATCTTCCGGTTGGCGCGGACCGATCCCTTGCGTGTTTACATCAGTCTCCCTCAATCCTACAGTCAGATGGTCAAGACGAACGACGAAGCCGTGCTGAAATTCACCGAACTTCCAGGGAGGACATTCAAAGGGCATATTGACCGCACTGCGGGCGCGATTGATCCCGTTTCGCGCACGCTCTTGACAGAGATCCTTGTCTCGAATCGCGACGGAACGATGTTGCCGGGTTCTCACGCGATGGTGGATGTCAGTTTGCAGAACGGCACCGATCCGGTGGTTGTCCCTGTCAATACTTTGCTGTTTCGCAACGAAAAGGGAGTGCAAGCCGGCGTAGTTGATGCCAATGGAACCGTGCGGCTCGCCAACGTAACGATGGGACGCGATTACGGGACCACAGTGGAAATCGTCGATGGCCTCAAGGAATCTGACAATGTGATTCTTAACCCCTCGGATTCCCTTGAGTCAGGCACGAAGGTGCGGATTGCCGAACCCACAAAGTCCGCCGCCAAACCGGCCCATGAATAACCGCCGCGTGAGACGCCCGACCGGTCGAGTTGGAGTCGTCATTCTTTGCGTATTGCTCCTGGGAGGGTGCGTGGTTGGGCCGGATTATCACAGGCCCGAACCGGGAAAAGTCCCCGACCAATGGAAGGCGCAGCCACCGTGGAAACAAGGGACGCCAAGGGACGCCGAGTTGAAGCAGAATTTTTGGGAAGTTTTTTCCGATCCCATTTTGAGCGCCCTCGAAATGGAAGCGACGACGAACAGCCCGGATGTTCGCGCCGCATTTGAACGCGTGGAAGAGGCCCGCGCGATTGCTCGTGTTACAAGGTCTGAGTTGTTTCCTGCGGCGAGTTTTGACCCAAACGGGAACCGAACGCATTATTCGGCAAAACGAACCGTCGAACCGGGATCAACCGTGACAGGTTATACGGGCAATGAATTTTTCCTTCCGTTCGACCTGAGTTATGAAGTGGATTTGTGGGGTCGTGTCCGGCGTTCGTTTCGGTCCGCGCGCGAAACAGCGCAAGCGAACGCAGCCGCTTACCAGAACATCCTTCTCTCGCTTCAGGCGCAAATCGCGCAGACTTATTTTACGATCAGGTCGGTTGATCTTGATCGGTGGGTTGTCGGCCAAAGCATCGGTTTGCGCCAGACGAACCTTAACCTTGTCGAGTCTCTTCACAAAGGCGGGGCGGACAGCGCGTTGGACCTCGCGGAAGCTCAAACAGAACTCGCCACAGCCCAGGCGGATTTGCTGGGATTGAATCTTCAAAGGGCGCGACTGGAAAATATGCTTGGCACCCTGTGCGGCCAACCCGCCTCGACTTTCTCGCTCGCTGAGTCATCGCGAATCTACCGCCCCCCGGCAATTCCGGTCGGCCTTCCGTCCGATTTGTTGGAGAGGCGTCCGGATGTTGCGGCGGCGGAACGTTCGATGGCCGCGGCCAGCGAAGGAATCGGCGTTGCCAAGGCGGCCTTTTTCCCATCCATACAATTGACAGCGGCGGCGGGAACCGAAAGTGTGGATTTGAAGGACGTTTTCAGTTGGGAAAGCCGCGCGTGGAGCATCGGGCCGAATATTACCTTTCCATTGTTTGAAGGCGGACGCTTGCGAGCGGACCTTCAACGCGCGCGCTCGGCCTACGAGGAATCTATCGCGCAATACAGATCGCAGGTGCTGGTGGCGTTCCACGAAGTCGAGGACGGATTGATCGGGGTGCGCCTTTTGAAGGAACAATTTGACACGCAAATGAAGGCGGTGGACGGCGCAAAGAAAGTCGCCGAACTTTCGAGACTGCGTTACAAGGAAGGTTTGACAAGCTACCTGGAAGTTGTCGTGGCAGACCGAACCTTGCTGGATAACGAGGTGACGGCTTACCAACTGAACGGCGAAGGCATGGTGACAACCGTCCAGTTAATCAAAGCGCTTGGCGGAGGCTGGACAACGAACGCTCCGATGATGACCAACAGCGTTGCGCTGCTTGAGAAAAAGAAATAACGCGTCAATACTCGATTTTATCGGGCATCTGACGCCACTCGGCGAAAACGGCCAACGCCTCTTGTCTCAACACTTGTTGTGTGGGTAATTTGCGCGAAAAAGGAGGAAGCGCGATTTCGCTGTAAATCAGTTCATCGTCGAAGCCGGCGTCAGCGGCGTCATGGCGATTGGCGGCGAAAACCAGGCGATCCATTCGCGCCCAATAAGCTGCGCCCAAACACATCGGGCACGGTTCGCAACTCGTGTAGAGGACGCACCCACTGAGTCGAAATGATCCCAGCGCCTGTGCCGCCGCGCGAATCGCGATAATTTCCGCGTGGGCCGTAGGATCATTGGACGAAGTCACTTTGTTCCAACCGCGAGCAATGATCTCGCCTCCACGTGCGATCACCGCGCCAAATGGGCCGCCTTCTTTCGCGCGCATCCGTTCGACGGCAATCTCAATCGCCGCGCGAATAAAAACTAAATCACGGTCGTTGGGTTCCATTTTCGCGGAGATTATTTGGTTAACAATACGTTCGGACGCTCTTCCATCTTCGGCAAAAAAACTATCAACTGGCTGCTTCTTGTTTGCAAACTCAAAATTTGACTTGTCAGAGTGAAGTAATAGCCTGATATTTTTGCAGAGATGAACGAATTGGTTTTTGAAGTGACGCAAGAGGAAGACGGCGGCTTTTGTGCGGAATGCCTTTCGGAGAATATCTTCACCCAAGGGGATAATTGGGATATTCTACGCACCAATGTCCAGGAGGCCGTGCGCGCCTATTACTTCGATCAACCTCGGTCACCGAGACGAATTCGCCTGCGTCTTGTTCGTGATGAGATTTTGGTCGGCGCATGAAAGTGCCTCGGGATTTAAGCGGCGCGCAATTGATTAAAGTGCTTTGCCGTGATTGGGATTATCAAGTAATTCACCAAGAGGGTAGTCACATTATATTGCAGACAAAGACGCCGGGGCATCAACGAATTTCAATCCCAAATCATAACCCGCTCCGAATTGGGACGCTCAACAGTATTCTCAAAACTGTAGCCGTCCATAAAGGTGTGGAGCGTCAAGCTTTGCTGGAATCATTACGCTAATTTCTTTAGCGGCACAAAAAAAGCGCGCAATAATATTCAGAAAAATGAAGGATGCGCCCGACCATGCTGGAGAACCTGCCGATCTTGAGTTTATGCGGCTGGCGCTACGGTTGGCGCGGCGCGGGTTCGGGCACACGTCTCCCAATCCAATGGTTGGAGCCGTTCTTTTTCGCGACGGAATTGTTATAGGACAAGGCTGGCATCGACGCGCTGGCTGCCCTCATGCGGAGATCGAAGCCCTTTCAAGCGCGCGAAACGACGCCAAAGGAGCAACGCTTTTTGTGACTTTGGAACCATGTTCAACTCATGGCCGCACCCCGCCCTGCACCGACGCCGTGATTGCCGCGGGCATACGGCGTGTTGTCGCGGCGGCGGAAGATCCGAATCCAGCCCATCGCGGAAAAGGGTTTGCAATTTTGCGCAAAGCGGGGATTTCGGTCAGCACTGGATTGCTCGCGGAAGAAGCAACCGATTTGAACGAAGTGTTTAACCATTGGATCGTTCATCGTACGCCGTTCGTTACAATCAAAGCCGCCATGTCATTGGACGGAAAAATCGCGACTACAATCGGCGAATCGAGATGGATCACCGGAGAAAAGTCGCGAGAAGCGGGAATGAAATTGCGGGCTGGCGTGGATGCGATTCTTGTGGGCGTCAATACCATTACTGCGGACAATCCAAGTTTAACAGTTCGTTTGCGCGGCTTCGGCGATAAGCCTACACGGCGAATTATTCTTGATCCAAATGGTCGTTCGCCGTTGGAAGCGAAGGTGTTCAACGATTCTCACGCAGACCTGACAACGCTTGTGGTGACACGAAAAGCCGCGAAACGGCGACTGAAAGAGTTCTCCGAGCGCGTCCATGTGATTGAAGCGCCTGAACGAAACGGTATGATTGACTTGCGTTGGCTGTTACGCACGCTGGGAAAGGAAAATGTGACCAGTATTCTTGTTGAAGGTGGCGGCGAAACCAACGCGGGTTTCCTGGAACAGGGCCTCGCGCAACGAATACAATTTTTTTACGCCCCGATGGTCCTCGGCGGACGCCTCGCGCCGAAAGCGGTCGGCGGGAACGGCGTTTTACGAACCCGCGATGCCATTCAGTTGCAGGAACCCAAGTGGAAACGGTTGGGGCCTGACTTGTTATTGACCGCCCGCGTCGCCGCAACAAAACGTCAAGTTTAATATGTTTACTGGAATTGTTGAAGAGATGGGAGTGATTGAAAGCGTTCGGCCCGCCACCGGCGGAATGCAGCTTCAAGTGCGCGCGCGCCTTGGCGGGCGAAAGTTAAAAATCGGCGACAGCGTTGCCGTCAATGGCTGCTGCCTGACCGTGGAAAAGATTAAGCCCAAATTGCGCGAGAAAATTCTGCAATTTTCCGTTCTCCAGGAAACCTGGCGGCGCACCAATCTGCAATTTGTGAAGCCGGGCACAGGCGTCAATCTCGAGCGAGCTTTGCGGGTCGGCGACTCGCTTGGCGGTCACTTCGTGAGCGGGCATATTGACAACATCGGGAGAATCACGCGTTTTGAACCGTCGGGGAAAGATTATCTTTTGGAAATTTCAGCGCCGTCGGATGTCATGAAGTACGTCGTTTTCAAGGGCTCGATTGCTGTCGATGGAATTAGTTTGACGGTCGCGGCCGTTCATCGGAAGAGCTTCGAGCTTTGGATCATTCCCCATACCCGCGCAGTCACCGCGTTAAGTCAACGGCAAGTGGACGATGCCGTTAACCTTGAAGCTGACATGCTGGGAAAATTCGTGGAACGCTTCGTCACTTCCCGTTGTTGACAAGGTCCTTGCGGTGCGAGTGCGGCTTGATTTCGAGCACACGAACCTGGCTGACCTTGTGTTCGTTGCCGGCCACATCTTTGTAACTGTAAGTGCTTGCTTCCTCGTCAAGGACCGGCTTGGTGACGTTGGTCACCCTCATGCCGTTGGTCAGCGTCATATCGTAATGCCGCGCGCAGCCAGAAAGCAGCAGCGCGACAGCCAGGGATGGGAGAACCTTCTTCATGCGAGGATAAAAACACTTTTTAACACGGAATGTCAAGTTGAAAATTTGCATCGCAATTCCCCTCCTGGAAAAGATTTCTACGCGCTGAGACGCGGCGCTTCTTCCTCGGCAAGCTTGCGGTAAAGAGTCGCCACGCTGACGCCGAGCAATTCCGCGGCTTTCTCCTTGTCGCCTGCGGTCTGCGAAAGCGCGCGGTTGACGTAGTTCAATTCCTGATCGCGCAGATAATCTTTGAGCGAACCAATCGGTTGAGAAAAGGAATGTTGCGCCGGCGCGGCAGCGCCTCCAACCGCAAGCCCAACCGGCTCTTCCGCGGTGTCCTCGGGAGTTTCCACCAAGTCCTCACCGCCCTCCGCAGTGGCATTTCGGCGAAGTGGCGCGGGCAAATCGGCAACGCGAATCGTGCTGTCGTCGCACAACGCGGAAGCGCGTTCGATGGCGTTCTCCAGTTCACGAACATTTCCGGGCCAATCGTGAGTGGAAAGGAGATTGAGCGCTTTGCGAGTAATACTGTAAAGCTTTCCGCTCCGTGGATTAACCTTGTTCCGCAGAAAGTGCATTGCGAGCAACGGAATATCCTCCGGCCGTTCGCGCAGGCTTGGCAAAACGATCGGTATGACATTGAGTCGGTAAAAAAGGTCCTCGCGAAATGTTCCTTCTTCAACCCGCTTTTCGAGCGGCTCATTTGTCGCCGCCAGGACGCGGACGTTGACGCTGACAGGAACGTTGTCGCCGACGCGCCTGACTTCCCGCTCTTGCAACACTCGGAGGAGGCGGCTTTGCAGCACCGATGGCATTGAGCCGATTTCATCCAGAAAAATGGTGCCGCCATCGGCTTCCTGAAAAAGTCCTTTCTTATCGTTGATCGCACCGGTGAAAGCGCCTTTGCAGTGGCCGAACAATTCGGATTCCAGCAGATTTTCAGGCAACGCGCTGCAGTTGATGGGAATAAACGGGGCAAATTGGCGGCGGCTGTTAAAATGAAGCGCGCGCGCAACTAGCTCCTTTCCGGTGCCGCTCTCTCCCAGGATCAAAATCGTGCTGTCGGTGTCGGCGACACGCTCGATCATCTTGAAGACATCCTGGATGGTCGGAGAATTGCCGATGAGCTGGCTGAACTGATATTTTTTCTTGAGCTGCTTGCGAAGATAAATGTTTTCAGAAATCGCCTCGTTGTAGGAGAGCGCGCGCTGCACACAGAGGCGGAGGTCTTCAACTTTGAAAGGCTTTTCAAGGTAATCGAATGAACCCTTTTTCATCGCGTCAACCGCTGTTTCGATTGTGCCGTACGCCGTGATGACGATCACCGTTGCGGGCGGATTGAGGGCGCGGGCTTTTTGGAGAATTTCCAAACCATGAGCATGGGCCTTGTCCAGGTAAAGGTCCGTGATGACAAGGTCAGGATTTTGGGATTCAAGAGCCTCGACTGCGGGCAGGTAGCTGCTGAAAGGCAACACTTCATGACCTTCGCGGCGCAAAAGTTCCGTGACCATTTGCACCATTGTCACCTCGTCGTCGATCAACAGAACTTTTGCCATGTCCCAATTTTAGCCACTGTGCGTCCCAACAGCAAGCACCGCCTGAACCAGTTTTTACGGATGCGGTTTGTGATGCGGGTGCTTCCCAGAAACAAGGTCGCTGAGCTTGAAGATCGGCAGAAACATACAAATCACAATGCCGCCAACCACCACGCCGAGGAAGACAATCAAGAGCGGTTCGATCAACGCCGTAAGACCGTTCAGGGTATTTTCGATTTCTTCGTCCAAAAAGTCCGAGATGCGCTCCAGCATGGAGTCAATTTTGCCGGTTTGCTCACCCGCGCTCATCATGCGGATGATCATCGTGGGGAAAATTGGATGTTTGCTGATGGCTGCGGAAATGCCTTCGCCGCGTTCAATGTCCTGCGCGGAAGCCTTGACGGCGGCTTCCATGATGACGTTGCCGACGGTGTTTTGCACAATGGAAAGCACCTCCAGGATTGGCACACCGCTGCGAATCAAAGACGCCATCGTGCGGGTGAATCGCGCCAGGCAAATCTTATGAGCAATAGAGCCAAAAATAGGCAGCTTGATGCGCTTGGCATCCCAGAATTTGAGGCCGCTGGGCGTTTTGATGTAATAAAGCCATCCAAACACAATCGCGGCGCCAAGGACGATGAAACCGAGAAAGTAATGGCGAAGCAGGTTGCTGACATCAATCAGGAATTGGGTCGGCGCGGGCAATTCTCCTCCGAAACTGGTGAAAATCGAACTGAAGACCGGAACGACTTTGACGAGTAGGAATATGGTGATTCCAATGGCCACGACCGTGACAACCGTCGGGTACATCATGGCCGATTTGACCTTTTTACGCAAACGGGCCGTGTTTTCCAGATAAGTTGCGAGACGGGCCAGGATTTCTGCGAGCAAACCGCCCTTTTCACCGGCGCTGACCATTGAGTAATAAAGCCGATTAAACGCCTTCGGATGCTTCTGAAGCGCCTCGGAAAAGCTGTCGCCGCCCTCAACACGCGTCGTTATGTCCTTAATGACATCGCGCATGACCTTGTTCTCGGTTTGCTCCGAAAGGGCTTGCAGCGACTGCACCATGGCAAGACCGGCGTCCAACATGGTGGCCAGTTGCCGGGTAAAAATGACCTGGTCCTGCAGGGAAACTTTGCCGCCACTGGTGCGGCCTTTTTTGCCGATTTTTTCCTGAATTGAGACAACCAACAGGTTGCGATTCAACAGCGCCGCAATGGCGTTTGCCTCGGAGGAGGCGTCCACATTGCTGCGAACTTCCCGGCCGCTGGCCGAATCCCTGGCTACGTATGTAAATGATGGCATAAACGCGCGTCTATTTCCGTGTCAATTTTTCCCAAATATTCTGCAAGCCTCACGTAAAGCAATTATCCAGCCAATATCGGCAGATACGGGAAAAAGGTTAAGGAAATCGGCGAGGCAGGCTTACCACGATTCCACAGAGTCGGAGGCGAATATCTTTTCGAGCAGACTTTTGTAGTCTGGGTTCGGTTTCGTCAGGTCCACGATAGCGACTTCGTTCGTCCCCAATTCTTTCTGGCGCGCGATGATTTCTGTCGCCAGCAAATCGTCAGGGCGCGTTAAGATGTGCAGAATTTGTGCCATTAGAAGCGAATGACTTGGGCGTGGTGCGCCGCCAATTGGGCCAATTCCACATCGGAAATTTCACGGAACGCAAAAGAGCCTTTTTCCATACGGTTCAACGAGAGCGCTCCACTTTGCGCGTAAATAGGACGGTGTGCCTTGGCCAGCAACGGCAGATAGCGTTCGTAATTATCCGAGTCCACCATCTCAACCGTGTTTTCGCCGAGAATTAAAACCGCCGCATCGCGCAAATACACTGACACGTCCACCTTGTCCCATTGTCCGATGCCAGCAGCGATGCGAATTGCCTCCGCAGGCCGACCACTAACGCGAGGGTCATCTGAAATCACAAATAGGATGCTGCGGGTCATTGTCCTCGAATAGTTTGAGGAAAGGCGGCAGAGGACTGCCGCACTCCAAAACGCTTCGCGCCTATTGGTTGGACCTTTATAACTCGCGACAGCGTCATGGAGTGCGGCAGTCCTCTGCCGCTTTCAAACGGGGCGCGCGGAATTTTTTCCAAACTTTTGGTCAAGCCCTTCACATTAGCTGAATGCAACCATTTTGTCGGTTGCCGCTATCAGGTCGCTTAAAAGCGCCAGCCCGGCCCAATTGGATTTGTCATCAATCGGCAACCGTCGCAGGCGGGCGGAATAAGCGCATCCGTAAAGCTTGAGGCCGCGCAAAACGAGCGCTTGCAGGCGCGGTTCCGCGAGGCTTTGGACACCTTCGTCTATGCAGTAGAAATACACCTCGACGCCCGCAATCAGGGCAGCTTCAGCGACGCCCAAGCCATGTTGAAATCCCTTGCGGTCGGGAGGCGCGGAGAGGAGCACGCACAGTTTTTTTCCGCGCAACGGCATTGGCGAAACGTAAAGTATTCAATCGCAATTTGCGAATCGTTTTCCTTTACGCGGCCCGAATTTTTCCTAAAATGAAGTCATGGTATCTCTCGAAAGCAACAAGCTCTTTCATAATCTCGCGCCCGCGGAGTTGGAAAAGTTGCGGAAAGCGACGCGCGAGTTGAGCTTTGCGGCGAACCAGGCGATATTCAATCAGGGCGATCCCGGGGACGGAATTTATTTTGTAAAGGACGGTTTGGTGCAAATCTCAGCAGTGGTCGGGACAGGCGATTTGAAAGTGCTGTCAAAAATTCCTCCCGGCGAAATATTCGGAGAGATGGCGGTGTTGGATCAGGGTGCTCGCTCGGCCAATGCTGTGGCGGAACAACCGACAACCGTTTATTTTATCGCGCGACCCGACTTGCTTCAAATCATGGGGACCTCGCCGAATCTTGGATCGGCGCTGGTAAAAGAAGTGATTCGACGCATTCGCGTTTTTAACGATCAATATATTCGTGAAGTTTTCGATGCCGAACGGTTGGCGCTTGTCGGGCGATTCGCCAGTTCCATCGTTCATGATTTAAAAAACCCTCTGAACATCATCGGCATTTCCGCGGACATGGCCTGCATGCCGACGGCAACCAATGAATCGCGCCAAGTGTCAAAAGTGCGCATCCGCAAGCAGGTTGACCGGATCAGCAACATGGTCAACGAACTGTTGGAATTCACGCGAGGCGCACAGACGAATTTCGTTCTCGCACAGATGGATTACAAAATATTTGTCGAGCAATTGATGGAGGAGATTCAGGCGGAGGTTTCACTCAAGTCGGTCAAGATCGAATACGTCAACCGTGCGCCTTCGGTCATGGTGCGAATCAATCCGCAACGGCTCTCGCGTGTTTTTCATAATTTGATCGGCAACGCGGCTGACGCGCTGGCCAACGGTGGAACAGTCAAAGTGAGATTTAATTGGGCCGGGCAGGAATTGACCACCGAGTTGGAGGATTCCGGCAAAGGAATTCCGCCGCAAATTTTGGACAAGTTATTTCAAGCATTCGCCACTTTTGGAAAAACCAACGGCACTGGATTGGGACTTTCCATTTGCAAGAAAATCGTCCAGGACCACAAAGGCAAGATTTACGCCCGCAACGTCCCCAATGGCGGCGCGCTGTTCGGGTTTACTCTCCCGACCAGCGCTGTCGCGGAAGTAAAATCAGCTTAATCGCCGGATTGGCGGAAGATGAACCGCATACGACTGTTGCCGGAGCAGGTGGCCAATCAAATCGCCGCCGGCGAAGTGGTCGAACGCCCCGCAAGCGTTGTCAAAGAGTTGGTCGAGAATTCCCTCGACGCCCAGGCTTCGCGGCTCACGGTGGAAATTCAGGCGGGCGGGCGCAGTTTGATTCGCGTGACCGACGACGGCATGGGCATGAGCCGCGATGACGCGTTGCTTTGCCTCGAACGCCATGCCACGAGCAAAATTACTCGCGCCGAGGACCTGAGTTCCATTGCGACGATGGGTTTTCGTGGCGAAGCGCTGCCCAGCATCGCCAGCGTCTCTCGTTTTACGCTGACCACGCGCGAGCGCGACACTGACTCGCCGGAAGGCACGCAAATCATCGTCAACGGCGGCAAGATCGCTTCCGTGACGGCTCACGGCAGCGCGCCGGGAGCGAGTGTGGAGGTGCGTCAATTATTTTTCAATTTGCCCGCGAGACGCAAGTTTCTAAGAACTGAGGAAACTGAGTCCGCCCATGTGCAGCATTATATGGCGCTCGCCGCGCTGGCGAATCCTGCGGTCGCCATTGAATTTCTAAAGGACGCGCGGACAGTCTGGCAATTGCCGGCTGTCAAGACGACAAACCGTCTTGCGGCTTTGCGGGAGCGGATTCGGGCGATTTCCGGCTCGGACGAAAAATTATTGCCCGTCGATTTTTCCGCGGAATTGCCAGTGATTGACAACAATGAGGAATCGGAAGGATCGACGGCCACCCCGGCGCGATTTGCTGTTTGGGGTTTCATCGGCGCGCCGGGAGTTTCGCGCGCGACGCGGCAGGACCAGCATGTTTTTGTCAATCGACGTCCTGTGGAAAATCGCGGAATAAATTTCGCGCTGCTCGAAGGCTATCACACTGCGCTGATGAAAGGCCGGTATCCTGTGAGTTGCCTGTTCATCGAGATTGATCCGGGCGAAGTCGATGTTAATATTCATCCCGCGAAGAGGGAAATAAAGTTTCACCGCGAGAAAATGGTCCGCCAATTTCTTGCGGAAGCAGTTCGGGAAACACTTCTGAAACTTCATGCGTCGGCAGTAATCGAATTGCCGATTCGGCAGCAAGAAGCAGTCGCGAAAGCGGCTGCTCCCCTGCCCCGATTCGAGCCTGCCGAATTACCCGTGCTTTTGCAGCGAGCCAAACCGCTTGCGAATTGGCCAACTCCGCCGCCCACTAATCGTCAACCGCAAGTCCAAACCGACGTTCTCGCAACGGTTCCGCCAAATCCGCCCCATCCTTCCGCGCTGTTGCAAGTCCCGCTCAAAGTGGTGGGCGTCGTTGGGAAACTATACGTGGTGCTTGAATCTGATCGCGGAATGGTGCTGATGGATCAACACGCCGCGCACGAGCGAATCTTGTTCGAGCAAATGTTGAATCGACTTGAACAAGGCGGCCCCGCGCCTTCGCAACGTCTTTTGTTGCCGGAAACCGTTGAATTGACAGCGCGAGACTCTCAATTTCTCCGGGAACAATTGCCGACTTTGACGCGCCTTGGCGTGGGATTATCGGAATTTGGCGAGCGCACATTTCTTCTCGACGCGCTGCCGCCCTATGTGAAGGCGGGAAATCCGCGCCAGTTCATGCTTGAGTTGGTGGATGAATTGAAATCCGCCGGGGAATCGGTCAATGCGCTTCGCCTGGGCGAACACGTCATTGCAAAAACCGTGTGCCGCCATTCTGTCAAGGCGAACGATCTGCTCGCGGGGCCGGAGTTGCGGAATTTAGTCGAGGACCTGCGTCATTGCGCGATGCCTTACACCTGCCCGCACGGAAGGCCGACGCTCATCGAAATGAATTTTCGCGAGCTGGAAAAAAAATTCGGCCGGTCGCAGTAAATTACTCGCTACAGATTCACGGAAAAAGCGTCCCAGCGTTGACAGATTCGGAAAGAAAACGCCCGCCGGCATAATAATGTTGAAGCTCCGCGCCATCCCATTTTTGCGCCCGGAAAATTTGCGCGAACATGAACGTCGGAGCTGCCCCGCCCTGCCCTCCCACTAATTCCGCGCCGCGGCGGACGTTGTCCTGCATCCAGGCGGGCAACAAAAGGTGATACGGGTTTCGTTTGACCTCGCCGACATGGAACGAAGTTGCGGCCATGAGGTCCGCCAAATCGGCGGCAGAATATTCCACCATGAGATTCGGCGATTGCATCTGCCCCCAGAATTCCGTTTCGACGACATCGCATCGAATATTTTTCGCCAGCTTGAGCGCGTCGATGACCAGCAGATGTGTCCCGATGTGGGTTTGATTCCAATCCAATTGATGCGGGCAAAAAATGAGTTTTGGCTGATGCTTTTCCAGCAGCGCAGCGATGATTTCAACTTTGTGCGCCCATGCTCCCGGATCTTTCGCCCTAGTCGCAGGCCGAACGCCATCCAGGCCGCCGGGAGCTGTCGTTTCGAGGCCGAATCCAAGATAGTTGCAAGCCGCGCGCAATTCTTCCAAACGCGGCGCTTTGCGTTCTTCAAGGCTGCCTTGTGTTACAGCGACGTTGATAATGTTCCACTTCGCCTCGCGCATCAGACGCAACGCGAGTCCACCTGCGATCGTTTCATCGTCCGGATGCGGCGAGAAAAAAAGCGCTTTGGGAGCGTTGGCAGAAATTTCAGGACGTGACAGAGAAGGCAATCCACCCAACGGAAGCGAGCGCCCTTCCGTAACGACAGCGGCGGCGTCCGCAACGAGTTTGGTGTAGGGATTCATAGAATCGTATTGACGTTAAATCGCGGGAAGGCTTGCCGCCGCTATGGCCTGGCCGTGACGCTTTTGCCGCTCATCAGGAATGTGAAAGGAAATCCTCCGGGACAACTCAGGAAATTCACTTCGCAAAACTTCCTGGGCCTTGTGAAGGATGACTTCCCCGCCGGTCCCGGTTGTCACGCGGCCCAAAACCAATACGTGCTCGCAATCGTAGAACTCCGCGTAGTGCGCTACGCCATATCCAAAATAAACGCCGATGGTTTCGTAAATTTTTGCGGCGCGAGGGTCGCCCTGCTCCATGAGGGCTTGAACGCGCTTGAGTTTTTCCGGCAACGGCTCGCCCGCGGGAGCTTCGATGGCGGCGACGGGAATCAAGCGCCCAACTGCTTGCTGTGAAAAATATTGGACGCCGCACCCGCGATTTCCCGACCACTCGTCCACCGGCGCTGCGACAGCGTAATCCACCGGGACAAAAGCCAGTTCGTTGAGCCACGTAGTAATTCCGCCTTCTTGCGTTACAAAACCGCCGGCTTGACTGGAACCCATCGCGACGCCGAGAACTGAGTTTTTCCCCAGCGCCATGGAACCGGCAAGCGCGGTGACTTCGCCGTCATTAACGACCTCGAAAGGAATGTTTCCCCAGGCAGCTTTCAATTCGGCAAACAGGTCGCGCACGCGGCTGTTAAAAAGATTCGCAGGGACGCCGCGAAACAGCGAGGCCACCCGCACTTGATTATTGACATAGACGCCCGCCGAACTGCCTCCAATCGCATCGACTCGCGGCAAATGCGCGGCAGCTTCCTTGAGGGAAACCATGATTTGATCGAAGTGCCATTGCGGATCAGATTGAGGAACCGGATTCCAAAGTGTTTCGCCGGAATAAACAACTTCGCCATCGATCACCGCGGCGGCTTTGCGGTCGCTCGCGCCGAGATCGAATCCGATTCGATTGCCCTTGAGATGCCGCCCCAATGGCTGGCTGCTGTTGCGCTGCTCAGGAACGCTTTTCGTCAGGGCCACTTCAAACGGCCGACCGTAAATTTTTTCACCCATGATTTCCGCATCGAACCGGCCCGTCGGCGTGTCCTTAAAATGCGCCTGAAGCCGCGCGCCCAACTCCGCGGGGCCGTCAAAATAAATTCGGAAACCGCCGCGCGACCAGAGGAGAAAATTGATCAGGCGCTCCAGATAAAAAAAGTTTTCCTCGGACGCCCCGTGCGTTGCCGGAAGAATTTTCCTGTCAAATCGAAATGTTGAACCGTCCGCCTGCTCCAATGCGATTCGGACTTGCGGCGCGCCTGCGCCATTCGTTTGCGCGGCCAAAGCGCGATGCCCGAGCGCGGCGGGTCGAAAATCCGGGTCCAACGGCGGAACGATTCGCGGCGATTGGCGTAAGAGACTGTCAATATTCATAATTGGATTTTATGCAATTTCAACCGGGCACTTCGGAATGGAGGCCAGAAAAGCTTTGCCGTAACGCTTTGTCAAGATGCGGTTGTCCAGAACGACGACAATTCCGGTGTCCGTCTTCGTGCGAATGAGGCGTCCGACGCCCTGGCGGAACTTCAAAACCGCTTCCGGCAGCGAAAATTCCATGAATGAATTGCCGCCCCGCGCCTCGATCGCCTCAATACGCGCTTCGATCAGCGGATGATCCGGCACGGCGAATGGCAGACGCGTAATGATCACGTTGGAAAGCGATTCGCCCGGAACATCGACGCCCTGCCAAAAGCTGTCCGCGCCAAAAAGAACTGACCGCACGTCGTTCTTGAACTTTTCGAGCATCAAAGAACGCGGCGTTCCAGTGCCCTGAACAATGCATTCGATTCCCAATTCGTCGAAGAACGGCTCCATCTCCTCGCCGATTTCGAGCATCAATTTAAAGTTCGTAAACAGCACGAACGCCGAGCCGTCGGTCATGCGGACGAAATGCTCAATCCATTTGACAAGACTGGAGCGATAAGTGGCGTCGCGCGGATCGGGCATTTTGCTGACAAGATGAACCTTCATTTGTCGCTCGTAATCGAACGGCGAACCGGCCTGGACCAGGTTCGCTTTTTCACCGCCAACGTGTTTGGCAAAATATTGAAGAGGCGCTCCGGCAGCGCGCGAATCGTCGGATTGCACACCGAGAGTCGCGCTGGTCATTATCACCGAAGTGTCCGCGCCGAATAAACGCTGGCGCAGGAAATCAGCGACGTTGATGGGCGCGGCGTTAAGGGCGAAATTGCGCTGAGTTTTTCCAGTTCGTTCAACCCAATAAACGTGCTCGTTGGCCGATTGAGTCAAAAAAACAGCGATCTGCTGGCGCATCTCCACAAGGCGGCGATTGCATTCGGCAAGTTCTTGAGCCGTATCGCGATCTTCAACAACTTTGATCAGCGCGCTGACCTCCTCGCGGACGCGCTCAAGCGGCGTGGTGATTGTATCCGGGACAATGTCAGGACGGCGAACCCGCAGGACGTTCCACCAATTGGACGATTGTCCGCGTTCGCGCGCGGCGGCGATGCTGTCGCAGGCGGACTCCGCATGGGCGAAAAACTTGTCCGCTTCCTTGAGCGCGTCCTCGACCAGGTTGACCTTGCCTCGGCGCAAAACGGCGAGAAGACCCTTTTGAGTGTTGGGGTTCCACAACCGCTGAAGTCCATACCGAGTCTGCGCGCTGGAAACACTCAAACCGATGTGCCCCGACGCCACCCGCTCCACAGTGTGGGCTTCATCGAATACTACGAAATCATTCTTAAAAAGAACGCCTCCCGCCGTGTCTTCCTCCTGTCCGCCAAGGAGAGTAAAGAATAACGTATGATTGACTACTAGAACGTCCGCCGCAAGAATCCGGCTTCGCGCCTCCTGGAAAAAGCATGGGGCCCCGCCCTCTTTGACGAACGAAGATTGCTTCCCGCACAAAGCGGGACTGCACAACCCGCGTTCCGAGCAAACCTGCTGCCACACGCGCGGGTCCGGCTCAATTTCAAAATCCGAAAGGCTTCCATCCTTGGTTTTCTTAGACCACTCCCAAACTCGCTTCAGTTCCTGAACTTCGGACGACGCGAAAAGCTGGGTCGCCTGTTGCATCGCCTTTTCCAGCCGCCGCGCGCAAAGGTAATTGTGCCGGCCCTTAAGCATTGTAAAATCGAATTTTACCGGGAGCGCCTTGCTGAGCATCGGCAGGTCTTTCAAAATGAGTTGCTCCTGCAAATTTATCGTGTGCGTCGAGATGACCGCTTTCTTGTTGTGGGCGACCGAGTGGAAAATCGCGGGAATCAGATACGCCAGGCTCTTGCCGACGCCAGTTCCAGCTTCAACGATCAAATGCTCTTTTTGTTCGAGAGCGCGCGCCACTGCAACCGCCATTTCCTGCTGTTGCGGTCGGTATTCAAAATTGCGCGACTGCGACAGCCGCCCCGCCGGCGAGAACATTTCCTGGATTTGCGAGACCAATCCAGGAGGCGCGCCGGCAGGCTGGGCTTCGACAAGGCTGATCATGTTCTACGCGGGGTCGCGACGGGGAACAATGTCCAGGCCCGCCTTATTCTTGACTATCATTCGCGCCTGCAAAGTCCCTCGCCAGGTCACGTTTGGATAAACGACCGACTCACGACCGATGATGCTGCCGGGACTCAGGACGGCGTTGCAGCCGACTTCGCTTCGGTCGCCCATCATGGCGCCAAATTTTCGCAAGCCGGTGTCAAAAGGTTTGTCGTCGATTTCAACGGTAATGTTGTCGGGAAAGACTTTGAAATTTGAAATTTTTGCGCCCGCCCCCAAGTGCGCTTTGTAGCCGAGAATGGAATCGCCGATATAATTGAAGTGCGGCGCTTGAGCGTTGTTGAACAGAAAGGAATTCTTGAGTTCAGACGAGTTTCCCACGACGCAATTGTCGCCAACGATCACGTCGCTGCGAATGTAGGCGTTGTGGCGAATCTGGCAATTTCGCCCGATGATCGCCGGCCCCACGATCATCACGCCATCCTCAAGGACAGTCCCCTCGCCAATCGAAACATTTTCGCCGATGTAAGCTGTGCCTTGGCAGCGATTCTGCAAAGTGTGGCGAGTTCGCGCTGCAATATAGGGCGCAATTTTGGACAAAGCTTGCCAGGCGAATTTGCAGCCGTCAAAAATTGCGGCGTGCTCCGTCTGTTTCAAATCAAATAATTGGCCGGGCTCAAACATTCACCCAAATAAATACGCCCGATCTGTTTCCGTTTAAATATTAAAAGAAAACCGTCCTTGCCGAAAAAGAATTGGACAGTTGCGCCTACGGGCATAGATTTTGGCATGGCTCTGACTCCATCGACGATGATGCCGCTGGAAACTCCCGCACCGGATTTTCGGCTGCCTGACACCAATGGAAAAATTGTGACGCTGGCCGAGTTTAAAACGGCCCCCGCGCTGGTTGTCCTGTTCATTTGCAACCATTGCCCGTATGTCAAACATATCCGCGCGACGCTCGCGGAAATTGGCCGGGAATATCAAAAGCGCGGCGCGGCATTTGTGGCGATCAGCTCCAACGACGTCGAAAATTATCCCGCCGACAGCCCGGAAAACATGAAACTGGAAGTCAAATTGGCGGGATACACGTTTCCGTATCTTTACGATGAGACGCAGTCCGTGGCGAAGGCTTATGACGCCGCCTGCACGCCGGATTTGTTTGTGTTTGACAAACATCAGAAGCTTGCCTATCGAGGGCAATTTGATGGCAGCCGACCCGGCAATGGCGTCCCTGTCAGCGGCAATGATTTACGCGGCGCCCTTGACGCTTTGCTGGCGGGCAAGCCTGTCCCCACGCATCAAATGCCAGGCATCGGCTGCAATATTAAGTGGAAATCATAATGTTGAACGCCCAGAGATCGCGCGGCTGAATACCGCATCTTTCGTCAGTGCGACGGTGGAACCGTGGCGGCGTCAGGAACCGGTTTTATAGGCTCTGGCTGAACGAGGCATCCGAACCGCGGAATCTCCGGCCATTTCCAGGCCACCGCGGCGACCACGATGATCGTTGCAATTCCCCCGGACACAACTGAAACAAGCGGTCCCAAATATTGGCTCACAAGGCCGGATTCAAAACCACCGAGTTCATTGGAAGTTCCAATAAATAAATTATTGACTGACGAAACCCTGCCACGCATCGAATCGGGAGTGAGCAGTTGAACAAGCGTATGCCGCACAATCACGCTGATATTGTCGGCGAAGCCACAGATAAAAAGCATTAGCATCGAAAGCCAGAACGACGTTGAATAGCCAAAACCGATCGTTGCGAGCCCAAAGACGATGACGGCAATAATGAGCGATCTGCCGGCATGTTGCATCGGAGGGCGATGCGCCAAAAGGAACGCGCAAAGAACACTTCCGACGGGCATGGCCGCCCGCAAGAGTCCGAGCCCTTTTGGCCCGGCGTGAAGAATATCCTTGGAGTAAATCGGCAGCAAAGCCGTCGCCCCACCGAACAAGACCGCAAATAAATCCAGCGTGATTGTCCCCAGGATTACGCGATGATTAAAAACAAAGCGAAAGCCGCCAAACATTGTTTCCATCGAAAATCGTTCCTTGGACGATGCTGGATTGTGAATGGCCACCAGCGAGATCAATGCGACACAAACCACTGTTGCAGTCGTGTTGAACAAATAGACGCCCAAGGCGCTATGCGTCAACGCAATCAGTGCTCCCCCGGCAGCCGGGCCGACAATCGCAGATGTCTGAAACGTGCTCGACGACCAGGTTACTGCGAGCGGAAATTCACTTCGCGCCACCAATTGCGGAAGAAACGAAGCGCTTGCGGCCCACAAAAAAGTGCGCGCAACGCCTGAAATAAACAAACAGACATAAACCCACAAAACCGGTGATTGCTGCCAGGAAATCAGCGCAAGGCCAAGAGATGTCATCGCCAGCAAGGACTGCATCGCCACGATGACTTTTTTACGTTCGCGAGTATCGGCGACATGGCCGGCAGGCAGCGTCATCAGCACCATCGGCAGAAAAATCATCAATCCCACCAGCCCCAACGCCAAAGCCGAGTGGGTTCGCTCATAAACTTCCCAGCCGACGGCGACTTCAAGCATTTGCTGGCCAAACGACGCAATGAAGCGCCCTGTGAGATACAACACGAAGTCCCGATTGTGCAGGATCGCGTAAGGCCCCGTCCGTCGCTCCCTCAAACTTTCATCCTTCCCTCGAAAACAAACTCCGCTGGCCCGGTCAACGCGACATTGGCAAACTTCCCGCCCTGCCCTTCAAAACTAACCTCCAATTGGTCCCCGCCCTGGACTTGCACACGAATCGGCGATTTGAATTTGTGAATTTCCGATGCGATCAACGCGGACGCTGTCACTCCAGTGCCGCAAGCGAGTGTTTCGCCTTCCACGCCGCGTTCGTAAGTCCGTACACGGATGGCGTTCGGCCCGAGTACCTGGACGAAGTTCACGTTAGTGCCGCGCGGCGCGAAATGGGAATGAAACCGAACCTCAGATCCAATGGGTTGCACCATCGCTTTGTCGGCGTCGGTAACAAAAAGAACCGCGTGCGGAACACCGGTGTTCACGGAATGAATTTCCGAAGAACCGGCGTTCAGCGAAACATTTTCGCGCAAACGCAAATCGCGCGGCGCGGTGAGAGTCACGGTGACGGTGTCGTCGCCATTGAAACGCGCTGAAATGATTCCGGCCCGCGTTTTGAAACGGAAGTCTTTTTTAACCCCGGTCAATTTTCCCACGTAACGCGCAAAACAACGCGCGCCATTGCCGCACATTTCAGCGGAGCCGCCGTCGTTGTTGTAAAAATCCCACGCCCAATCGGCGTCGCCCGTCGTGCAAGGCGTCAGCAATATAATCCCATCAGCGCCCACGCCGCGATGCCGGTCGCACAAACGAGTAATTTGTTGCGGGGTCAGATGGATTTCATTTGAGCGATTGTCGATCAGGAGAAAATCGTTCCCTGCCCCGTTCATTTTGGTAAAGGCAATCTGCATCCATAACAGCCTAACAATGAATCAGGGACTTCCAAGTTGAAATTGGAAATCGCAAATAGTGTATTTCCAGCGCACTTCTTGGCTTTTTATTGTTCAAAGAAAGGATTAGTGATAATGTTCTGCAAGTGACAATTGATTACACAGTTCAAGTGTGGCGTGAAGGCACCCAATTCATTGCGCACGCGATGCCGCTTGATGTGGCGAGTTCAGGCGATTCTCCCGAAAACGCTCGCAAAGCTGTCGATGAAGCAGTTCGGCTTTTCATTGCCACTGCAAACACTCACGGCACGCTTGATGAAGTCCTGGAAGACGCAGGTTATCAGCGCGAAACCGAGAAGTGGCGCAGCCCTGCGTGGCTTGGCATCGAGCAACGTCTTGCTGAAGTATAAATGCCAAGATTTACGCCACAGCATTGGCGCAAATTAGAGGCGGTGTTTCTGGCTGCGGGTTTTGCCTTTGATAGACAAGAAGGGAGCCATCGTTCCTACGTAAAGAGTGGAGTGCCCCGACCGATTGTCATTCCAACGTACAAGGAAGTCCCGGTATTTATCATCCGAAACAACTTGAAGACCGCTGGCATTTCGCGCGACCAATATTTTGCTTTGCTTAACGAAATGTCCTAGCGAAGCGTGGTTGGCCCGATCGCGAACGCATCCTTTGCGAATTTTAGATTTTCAGACGCTTCAGCAATTCGCCGGCGAGCACTTCGTAGGCGGCTGCGCCGGGACTATATTTATCATGATGTATGATCGGTTTCCCGAAACTCGGGGCTTCGGCGAGGCGGGTGGCCCGCGGAATGACAGTGTCAAACACAAGGTCGCCAAAGTGCTGGCGGACTTCATCAACGACCTGCGCTGAGAGACGGGTGCGCCCGTCAAACATCGTCATCACTACCCCAAGCAGTTCCAGTCGCGGATTAATGCCGCTCTGCTTGACCTGGCCGAGCACTTTGTGGCTCATCGAAATGCCTTCGAGCGCGAAATATTCGCATTGCAGCGGGATGACAAGGTAATCCGAAGCGGCAAAAGCGTTCAAGGTCAGCAAGCCGAGCGAAGGCGGGCAGTCGATCATGATAAAATCGAACCGTCCGCTGTCCGCTATGGGACGCATCAGTTTCGCGAGTCTTTGCAAATGATCCTCAGCCCGCGCGATCTCAATTTCCGCGCCGCACAAGTCAACTTCACTGGGGATGATTTCCAAACCTTGAAAAGCAGTCGCTTTGATTTTATCAAACAGGTTCCCCTCCCCCAGCAAAGGACGATAAGCGCTTGCGCCTTCGATTTTTTCCAGCCCAAGGCCGCTCGTCGCGTTGGCCTGCGGATCGAGATCCATCAGCAACACCCGTCGGCCCAACTGCGCGAGGCATGCAGAGAGATTGATTGTGGTCGTTGTTTTCCCAACGCCACCCTTTTGATTCGCCACGGAGATTACTTTTGCCGACACGATCAAATTAGAACGCAAATTGCGTTTTCGGGAAAGGAATTTGCGCGGTTGAATTTAGCCGCTGGATTTTAATACAGACATGGGGCAGGTTAATTGCATGAAGTTCATTCTTTCGACTCACAACGTAACCCTCACACAGTCCATTGAAGAACACACGCTATCCCGAATTGAGAAAATCGAGCACTTGGATCGCTTCGTAACAAGCGCGCGAGTGACGTTCGAACACAATCATCTTAAAGTCCCGGAACGGCAGTTTTCCTGTTCAATCCGTCTGGCTGTCCCGGGGCCGGATTTATTCGCGGAAGCCAGCGAGACCGACTTGTATGCGGCCATTGACATCGTCTCGAAAAAAATCGAACAGCAACTCCGCAAACGCCATAACAAGTACAAAGCCCGGAAACACGAGCAAGGTGCGCTCGGCAAGCAGGCGATTTCGAACGCCGAGGCATAGCACGCCGCAAATCCTCTCGACAGCCGTTTTGAAAAAAAAGGCAAAGTGCCAGTGTTAAGATTCCGTTCCTGGCTACTGTGCGTTTTTTTATCGACTCGTATGGAAAAACTGCCCGAGGAATCCAGAGACAACGAGGGGATACTGGAATTTCCGGTGGAAACCGATTTTATTTCTAAGCCTTCTAAAATTGATCCGCAGGCGATGCTAAAACGCATCGCTCAGAACATGTCGATGCCGAGAAACCGACACGACGAAGCCGTCCGCCGTTTGTCGGAGAAGATCGACGTCGAGTTTGTGCTTTGATCACTCGCTGGAAATTGCAAGAGAGAAGCAGCCTGTTTTTCTGATCGGTCTTCTTTCAATTTGCAAATAATTGAATAAGTTTCAAACTGTTTAGAATGCTGGTGCGCGCACGCATCGTTCTGCCGATCTGCGGTCCTCCGATCGAAAATGGCGCCGTCGCCATTTCCGATGACCGCGTTGTGTCGGTTGAACGCTGGGAGGAAATCAAAAGGGAAAATCATCAGCCGGTCGTTGACCTTGGCGAAACCATCCTCATGCCGGGCCTGGTGAATGCTCATTGTCACCTCGATTACACCGACATGACCGGGTTGCCCCCTCAAAAGCAATTTCCCGATTGGATCAAAGGCCTGCTGGCGCTCAAATCAGGTGCCAGCTACACAGATTACGCGGCGGCGTGGCTTCGCGGGGCTGAGATGCTCATCCGCACCGGCACGACGACTGTCGCGGATATCGAAGCAGTGCCGGAACTGCTCCCGGAAGTGTTGTCTTCGACGCCATTGCGCGTGTTTTCGTTCCTCGAATTGACAGGGGTTAAAAGCAAAAGGAAGCCGTCAGAGATTTTGCGGGAAGCGTCTGCAAAAATCAAATCTCTGTCCGATGGAAAGCATCGCGCCGGCCTCTCCCCGCACGCGCTTTATTCCACGATGCCGCCGCTGCTGAAACAAACAGCGCGAGTGGCGCGACGGCGGGGCTGGCGAATCGCAATGCACGTCGCGGAATCAGCGGAGGAAAATTTAATGTACAAGGAAAGCCGCGGCGCGCTCTTTGATTGGCTGAAGAATCAGCGCGATATGTCGGATTGCGCGGGACAGACGCCCATGGAACAAGTGCGCCGCTGCGGATTGCTTGGGGAAAACTTCATCGCGGTCCACGCAAACTACCTCGAGCCCGAAGACATAAAAGCTCTGGCCGAAAGCGGGAGCCATGTCGTGCATTGTCCGCGAAGCCATGTTTATTTCCAACACGCCCGTTTCCCTTGCAAAGCAGTCGCTGCCGCTGGAGTAAACGTCTGCCTTGGCACTGACAGCCTCGCGAGCATGCTGAAACCACGACGCGGAAAACCGGAATTAAGCATGTTCGCGGAGATGCGACAGTTCGCGGAAACCAATCCCGACGTCGCGCCGGAAGAAATTGTGCAAATGGCGACCCATGCCGGAGCGGTCGCCTTGGGATTGCAGGACCGCATCGGCGGAATATTCCCAGGCTGTTCGGCGGACTTGACGGCTATTCCATTCAAGGGTGGAATTGCAGAAGCAGCCGGGGGAATCGTTACTCATGCCGGAGAGGCTTCGGCAACGATGATCAAAGGCCGCTGGGTGGCTGGAGAACACGTTCAGGAAGGTTGATTTTGGCTTTGGAGAAGCAACATGAAAACAACTCGCAATATTCTGCTTGGCAGCGCGTTCCTGCTTGTCTCAGGACTGATCGCGCGCGCCGACATCAAAGTTCTGGTCGATCACAACAGCGACGGCAATCCCCAGTTTAAATTTCAAAACGCGCCTCAACCGGTGCGGCACGATGCGGGAGACCGGGCCAATGCCACGATCAGCGTCGTCGATGGGGAAAACGACCCAAACGGCAGCCGGCTCCGGGCGCTCAACGACGGGCGCTTACCGGAAGATGACGACGATCCCGGCAATAATTTCTTTTTTACTGCTGGAAGCGACGGAGGCCGCTTGAAAGTCGATTTGCATGAGGTCGTTGAGATCAAGCAAGTCAATACATATTCCTGGCATGCCGCCTCACGAGCGCCTCAAGTTTATGACCTCTATGCCGCCGATGGCGAGGTGGCCGGGTTTAACGCGGAACCAAAACGCGGCGTCGATCCAGCGACATGCGGCTGGAAGTTGCTTGCAAAGGTCGATAGTCGAAAGAATTTTGGGAACACTGGCGGGCAATATGCCGTGAGTATTTCAAACGACTCAGGGGCTGTCGGCAAATTTAAGTATCTTCTCTTCGACATCTTCAAGACCGAGAACAATGACACCTTCGGCCAAACCTTCTTCAGCGAGATTGACGTCCGGGCCGTTGCTCCAACGGAAACCGAAACGCCAGCGGGAATTGAATTCAAGACTCGCGTGAAGAATTTCGAGTGGACCCTCGATGTATCGCAATCGCCTGACTTGAAGGATTGGGCGGAGACGAAGTTAAAACCGGCGGTTGACCAATGGTATCCCGTCTGGGTGGATTGCCTGGCAAGCGACGGTTTTTCGGCGCCAAAGAAATTCAAAATCACAATCAAACCGATGGATGGCGTGGCGGCGACAGGCGGCACAGATATCGAAGTCAGCGAAAAATGGATCAAAGGCCAGATTAAGAAGCCGGATTGGAACGAAGCCATCGGCTCAGTCATTCACGAACTCGTTCACGTCGTTCAGCAATACGGCAACCAGCGCGTCCCCGGTTGGATGACCGAAGGCATTGCCGATTACTATCGCTGGTTTCACTATGAGCCTGTCGAACATCATCCAAAACTTTCAGCCAGGCGCATTGGACGGGCGAAGTATTCGGACAGTTATCAAACTACCGCCGGTTTTCTGGAGTATGTGGCGAAAAACCACGACCACGAATTCGTCGTCAAAATGAACGCCGCCCTTCGTCAGGGCCGCTACAATCCCGATCTCTGGAAGGAGTTCACAGGAATGACAGTGCAGGAACTTTGGAGCGAATATATCAAATCCGTGCAGGCGACTTCGCCGCCCGCGCCTCCGTCTAAAGAACGCTCGAAATCCAATTGACCTGACTCAGCACATTGGTTTTCAACCACGAAGATTCTCGTCGTATAAGTGCAACAGCCTTTGCCAATGCTGTTCAGACGCGGCCTGGTCGTAGCCGACAGTGTCGGGCACGGCGAAACCGTGTTTTGCTCCAGGATAAACTTCCACGGCATGTGTGACACCCGCGGATTGCAACGCTGCTTCGAGTTTTTTCCGCTGATCCACGGAAAAGTTTGCGTCAATTCCCGCTACTCCCACGTAAATTCCGGCGCGCATTTTCGGCGCGAGAAGGTGCGGACTGTCGGGTTGATCCGTTGCCAGCCTCGCGCCATGAAATGAAGCTGCGGCAGCGATACGTCCTGGAAAAGTGCCGGCGGCGGAAAGCGCAAACGGTCCGCCCATGCAGTAACCCACGCATCCAAATTTTCGCGGCAAAACAGTCGCTTCGTTCTCCAGAAAGTCGAGGAAGCTCGCCGTGTCCTGCATCACCAATCGGTTATTGATCGATTGATAAAGCGCCATAAGGCGATCCTTTTCCGGGCCGCCGCTAAACGCGGTTTTGGGATCAAACGGTTTGTGTGGACCCGACCGATAATAGAGATTGGGCAGAAGAACATTGTAACCGTTCGAGGCAAGCCTTTCGCCCATGTCGCACAATGCCGGACGAATTCCAAATGCGTCCATATACAAAATGGCTCCCGGAAACTTTCCCTTTTCAGGCGGATTAAAAAAATGGCATTCCGCGATTCCGTCGTCAGTTTTGATCTCAACGATTTTAGCGCTCATCCCTTGGAAATGTCGCAGACTTCCAACGATCAGCAACTGGCAAAATATCGTTCATTGGGCGGCCTTTAATCTGTAAAAAGCGGCGTTGTTTTCCCTCGGAACTGTCACGGTCATTTGGGTCCCTTTTACAACCGGACTTTGCTTCACGGGGGTCCAAACAATCGGAGGCACAAGATTGGTGGTAAACTCCACCGAATAATTGAAATACGAGGTCCACGTAAGGGCAATTTGATTGCCCGGCGCGGGCGCAGCCGCCACCTGTCCAAATGGAACGATTAGTCCGTACGCGAATAACGCGCTGACGGTGCCAAAATATACTTTTCCGTTGGCCACTATTGGAGTCGAGTATGTGGAGGGAAAACCACTTGGGTCGCGATCGGGGTTCTGTTGGGAATCGTAAAGCTCCCTGGCGACATTGGTGGCGTTAAAAGCGTAAAGACCGGACGGGTAATTGTGGTTCAACGCCCAAACGATCCCGTTGTTGGTCCCGTGGGCGGAAACGCACACCGTGCAGCCTGGCGGATAAAAAGTAAAGCTGCTCTCTGCTGTAGGATTTGTTGATAAAAGGCCATTTGTAAACGAGAAGGCTTGAAGCGGCGCTCCGCGCAAAATCAAATAAAGTGTTTTGTTGAAATAAGCGGGTGTCGAGAAACAGGGATCTATATTATTTGTCAAATCCTGAACTATATTAGCATTGCTAATGAAGTCAAACCCGCCCATATTATCGCGGTCAATCAGATAAAGTTCCTGATTCTTGCTTCCACCAATCATAAGGTGGGGATGAAGTGCGCTACCGACTTCGTCGGGCAACACAACAAGGCCGGCAGACCCTAAATCCAAGTCTGTATTTTCGAGATAAAACTGATTGAAGGGGCAGAAATAATCTGAGAGAGCGAGGTTCGTATCGTCGAGGGTGAGTTTGACAAAGCTGTCGCCGTAATCATTGTTAGTGGCTCCGTCGAACGTGCCATTGCCCGTCGTGAAGTAAAGATTGCCGTTGGTGTCAGCGGCTGGGCCGCCCCCGCTTTGCCAAATGCCTCCCCGCAAACCGTTGGGTGTGTCATTAAAGACCCCCTGCGGTTTGAGCGTTTTCGCATTATAGCCCAGAACCCAGCCATGATAGTTGCCTATATCCGAATGTGAGCCGAAAGTTACATAGACAATGCCGTGGTCAAGCAGCAACGAGGCGCGATTAAATTCGCGCAATCCATCAAAAGGAACATTGCCGGCGCCGTCAGTCCCCATGCCTGTTCCCGGCACCATAGCCTGAATGACGACTGGCCCCCCGAATTTCTCCGATCCTGAGCCAACGTCCAGAGCGTGCAATCGTTGGATATAATTGGTCGTCGCCCCACTGACTTCCTTGGTCGATGTTTCCAGGTAAAGAGTCCCGGTGGCAGGATCAATTACCGGCGTGCTTGTGATGCCAATTTCGGAGGGAATTGAGAAGCCGACGTCGTCTGGAGAAAGAGTAGTCACGCCGGCATTCGTATCAATGAAACTTACGTGCCAAAGCGGGGGGGCGTAGATGCTGCTGTAATTGTTCGCAAAGGCGTTGGCATCGGCATCGAAGGCGTAAACACTGTCATGCGAAGTGGCGACGAACACGACATTATGTGTTCCGTGGTTGGTGATGGCGACATTAGCCAAGTAAAGCGGTTGGGCGAATATCTGGCCATCAACGGGGCAAAAAAACAAAAAACCGAACGTATTTGTGTTCACATTGTCCAGAGTGAGCTGTGTCTCATTCAGATTCTGGCCTGTTCGCGCATTGTCATTATGATACGTCAACACGTCCTCGGCATGTGAGTTTAGAGGAAAAATCATCGCCGCAAACAGGATGCGGAGAAGCCCTGCGCCGCCCGCTGGAGCAAGGGATGATCCAAATTTGCAGGCGCAAAATCTGATGGCTCCATACAGCGGGAAGAAGCGATCACAAAATTGACGGATTTGGTTGTGGGTGGCGTTTGATTTGGTTTTTTCCATTGGGTTGATTGGCTCTGTTTAAGTAGTGACTAAAGTTGCTGGTTCGACGGCCATGCAAACAGCTCTGGCCTGACACGCAACAGTAAGCGGGGTTGATTTTGGTTTTTATCGCAGCCTCATCTCACGTCCGCCTACGAGTGTCGTAATCCCATTCAAGCGCGGCTTTCCGTCAGCGCATTGCGCTTTGTGACAATCGCGTAATTTTCGATGTACGACCTTACCCCGCATTTTTGTAGTGGATTCCCTCTCAAAAAAGAGGCCGTGTCGTCAAGCTTTTTTTGATCGAATTGTAACTTTGACTCTCCTCCTTCACTGGCAATCGACACTGATGCACCGATCCAAATCGGCGAACAAACAGCTACGGCAAAGCAATTTTAACGCGGTAAAAGCGCTGATTTGTTGGTGGATTCGTGTCGCGTGAAATAAACCAACTTCCGTTTGTTGTGGTTGTGACCGCGTTGACGAGATTAGTCCATTCCGCCGTTGCAAGATCATCACAAAATTCGGGTACAATGATACGCCCCGCCGCCACCGGGCCAAAAGATAACGTGGGAGATGACTCGTTTGTCATGTTGAGCGTAAACATGGAAGAAGCTTTGGTCGGGTCCAAACCGACGACATATTTAAAGAAATTCCCGGCGCCAGTGCCATCTGCGTCGCAAGTTGCGCAGGATTCGCCATTGGTAATCGAGCCATCGCCTCCAAAATAAAGTTGCCGCCACCAGTCCGGGATGCCGTCCCCGACACTATCTGGCAGCGATATTTGAAAGGACGCTCTCGCGAGATTCGAGGTTACAAAAATGTTTGAGCCGCCAAGAATTGTCATGATGCCCGTGTAAATGCCCGGCGGCGCAAGGGGGCCGAGTGTAACGCCGAAAACGATGTCCGTATAAGTTTCGCCACGCGAGAGGATTCCGGGGACATTGGCGAAAAACGTGTTGGAATCGGCAAGAAGCACGTTTGACGCCGAGTCAATCAAAACGCACTGCGCGTCATTCAAGTAAAGATTCGTTCGACCGAGGTTTTTTAACGTCCCGGTCAAAACCATTTCGTTTGTGGCGGTTCCGTTTTGCATTGGTGGTGTCAAGATAAACGAAAGCTGCCCCTGCGCCGCGCTTACAAAGAGCAACACGACCGCCATCACGCACTGAAGTTGTTTTGACATCATTGCCCCACAGCAAACAAATAGCCGTGGTTAATCGCATACACCGTTCCATCTACTCCAATAACCGTCGGCGTGTAAGCCTCGACTGATTGGGCCGCAGTCAAACCAATGCTCTCCGTCAATTGATTGCGAGTGATATCCCACCGATACAGATTGCCGTCCTCGTTATTCATCAGCACGGACTTGGTGAAAGGATCGACGGCAGGCGCGTTGACGCACCATTCCAATCCGGTTGGACTGGGCACGGAAAGCACCGTGGCCATGACGTTGATAAAGGTGTTTGAACTGACAACGCCCTGTTGCGGGTCAAGGAGCGCCATGCTGTATCGCTTGCTGTCATACATATTATATTTCGTCGCCAACAAATATTTCGAGTTGCCCGAGTAATTTGGAACAAGCGAGGCATCGACAATTGCATCCGTCGTGTCCCAGCCGAATCCGCCGGGGATTTTGGAAACCGAGAGAGTGCCGTCAAAATGCAGCAGCCAACCCTCGCTATCGGCGCTTCCCAAAATTCCAAAATAAACATCCCCATCCGGTCCGATAGTCGGCGATGAAGTGGGACTATAAGCTACATTGGGAGAGGTGCCCGTCACAGGATCGGCCAAACGCACCGAAGCCTTTGGAGCCAGTGTGCGGCTGTCCATCGCGACAAGGTATGCCGGCTCCAATTCGCTCGAAACGAACGCCATATAAACCGTTTTCTGATCGATGCTCAACGCCGGCGCGCAGTTCAAGCCGGGTTGACACGAATTGCTGACAGTAATCGCGTTGGAAGCGCTGATCCACGAACCCTTCCCAGTGTAATCAATCCGGGCCAGGCCGCCTTGCGAGCCTAACGGTGTCGGTCCGGTGATTCGATAGCCGAAGAAAATATCGCCGTAACGATCCACGGTCAGCGGTGTGCAGATGAAAACGTTGGAGTTGTAAAGTTTGGAATGAGCCGTGTAATTCGCCGTGCCAAAAAAAGCTTCGCGAGTAAACAAAGGCCGCGACTTCGCATCCGGCGAATCGCAATAAAGAACAGTCGCGCCAATGCCTGCGAAAAAAAGTCGATTTTTCGGAGTCAGCGCCAGGCCGACCACTGGAGCGCCAGCCAATCCAGTGAAATCCGTGGGCCGTTCCCAATTGGTTTTTCCAGTCCCACCATCGACCGCCTCAATCTTGAAGTCATAGCCGGTGTTCGTGAGATTCATCGGGAAGATGACGGTGTTCGAACGTGTCACCAACGGTCCGCTGAAATGCGCGAAACCGACTGGAACTCCCTTTACGACGGGCGCGGACCATTTGATCTTATTCAGCGGCTGCGACGGAACCGCTGAAATGCCGTCATGCTGCGGGGTGTGCGCAAAACCACTCCAGGGGACTCGAATGGATTGTCCGAGGACCGGTTGAATCGCCAGAAAACTCACAGCCAAAGCGAGCGCCACTCCTTCAACTTTTCTTGCAAGTAACGAGGCCCTGCAAGCCATGTTCATTGATTAACCGTCAATTTCTCGCCGACGCCAAGCGCGAAGCCCGTGGGATATGGCAGCTTGCTCGAGAAACCGACAATCACCATAACCGCGAAAAGCAAAATTCCTCTTCGAGCATGCATTAACGGCATGAAAAAGTCTGATTCGTTGGATGAAAGGCTTCGGGAGCTAAAGCGAAAATTTTTGAAGGGAATTTTGAAATTCATCGAACGCATGGTTTTAGAATAAAAAGGCGATTATCGTTATCCGCCCCATCTAAAAAAGTCAACGAGCAACGGCAATAACCGAAACGCAGAACCAACCTAATCGAGTCAAAACGGAAACGACGGATGAAAGCAAAGGGAAAGTAAGGCATTGAAAGTTGCCCTTGTTTATGAAATCGTGTTTTCCACTGTGGGCCTGTAGCTCAATGGTTAGAGCAGAGCACTCATAATGCTTTGGTTCTCGGTTCAAGTCCGGGCAGGCCCACCATTCCTCCCGCCAAAGCCGCTCCGTCCATCCGGTATTACTTCCGGCATCTCTTGCCCGAACCCAATCGCTTGCAAAAATAAAGTCAATACTACTATTACAACCAGCCGCAACCGCTTCTCAACCCGCCAGCGGAAAATCCTGATATCTTCTTCCCCTCCAATAGTCGTCAAAATATTAAATTTGACAGATTTTTCTTCAATCACCCTATCGAACAATTTCCTTCAAAGCCCGCGCGCACCTTCGGTTTTCCGCCGGCGTCCCGATCGAGATGCGAATCCATTCCGGCAATTGATATCCGCCCATCGGCCTCGTAATAATTCCGCGCTTCTGCAACTCCTCAAAAACCTTCGCCCCACGCCCCACTCGCGCGAGAATAAAATTCGCCGACGAAGGAACAAACTCCAAACCCATCGCCGACAAAGTTGCTTCCCAAAATTTTCTCCCGCGATTATTATTCTCCCGTGTCTTTCGCACATGCGCGGCATCATCAAGCGCAGCCAACCCCGCCGCCTGCGCCAGAGAATTAATATTGAAAGGCTGCCGAATTTTCTCCAGCGCCGCGATGAAATCCGGATGCGCAATTCCATAACCCAGACGCAATCCCGCCAATCCGTAAATCTTTGAAAAAGTCCGCAATAAAATCAGATTCGGCTTCTTTCCCGACAATACCGTAGGAACCAAATCCAACGGCTTATCAAGAAACTCGATGTACGCCTCATCCATCGCGATCACAACATTCGGTGGCGTCTCCTCAATCAATCGCAACACTTCCTTCGCCGGAGCAAGCGTGCCGGTGGGATTATTCGGATTGGCAATGAAAATGATTTTCGTTTTGCCTGTCACCGCCTTCGACATAGCCGAAAGATCGTGCCCGTGATTGCGCGCCGGCACCGTGACAACCTTCGCGCCGAGCAACTTCGCCACAATGAAATAAACCGCAAAGCTATACTGGGAAACAACCACCTCCGCTCCCGGTCCCATCAGCGCATGACCGAGAAATTCAATAATGTCATTGGAGCCATTTCCCAAAACGAGATTCTCCGGTTCCACCCCCAGCTTAGAAGCGAGTTTTCGCTTAAAGTAGAAAGCATTGCCATCCGGGTATAAATGCAAATGCGGAAGAACCTGTTTCATCGCAGCCAGCGCCTTGGGCGACGGTCCCAGAGGATTTTCGTTGGAAGCCAGTTTTATAATCTGATTGACCGGCAGCCGCGTTTCGCGCGCCACTTCCTCGATGGGCCGGCCCGGTTGATAAACTGGAAGAGTTTCCAACGCCGGATTCAGTGAAAACGGAAGATTCATGCAAATGAGATTAAAGCGCTTTGAGAATTTTGCTCACATCCACATGATCGGCGATGAGGTCGCGAATCACGGAAATTTTTTCGGTGTCCGCCGCGCGCGTCTTGACAATCATGCTGTGAACGTGCGACGCCACTTCGTAACAATCCAATTCCGAAATCAGCACAGGAAACGGAAGCTTCGTGATCGCTCGCAGCGCCTCTTCACTGGGCGGCAATTGCTCGGTCAGGATCATCCCCGACAATTTTCGACTGTCCGTTGCGGCGGCAGCGGCGGCCAGAATAATGTCCTCGCGGTCGCCCGGCGTGATCAACAAGCTTCCCGGCTTGAAATAATTCAGCGCATTTTTCGCTCCCATCGCGCCGATGACAACGCTGTCAACGAACTTTCCCTCGCGACCCCGTTCATTAAGCGGCTTTGCGCCCAGGTCCTCGTAGATCGCGGCAATCGTCGGGCTTGAAAGAATTCGTCGATGCGGCAACACCCCCAGAAGTTCCAGACCTTTTCGTTTGAAACCACGGCGCGCAAATTCGGTCACAAAGTCGAGCTTGTCTGTCGTCACCTTGTTGAGAATCACCCCGATAACCTCGACCCCTTCCCGTTCGAACACTGCGTGGTTGAGATAAACTTCGTCGATCGGTTTGCCGATCCCGCCCTGGCTCACGATAATCACTTTGGCGCCGAGGATTTTTGCAACCGTCGCGTTGGACAAATCAAAAACGGAACCGACCCCGGCATGACCTGATCCTTCGCAAAGCACAAACTCCTTTTCCCATGCAACTCGGTCGAAAGCCTTGACGATTTTTTTTACAAGCGCCTCGTTATTCGACGATTGTAAGTATTTGCGCGTGAAATCCGGCTCGACCGCGATGGGACTCATATCCACCAGCGGGCAGTTGAGCCGATAGACTTGGTCCATCAGCACAGTGTCTTCGTCAATTTTTTGCTCCTCAATTTCCACAAAACGCTGGCCCACCGGCTTGATGTAGCCAACTCGGGGATAAGTTTGTTGCAACGCGGAGAGCAAGCCGAGAGAAACGGTGGTCTTCCCTTCATTCTGGCGGGTCGCCGCAATGAAAACGCGCGGTGTAACTGTATTCAAGGTCGGCATGGAATTGGAACGCTCGCTCATTTCAGCGGCAGATCGGTCTGCCCTGGATTAGGCGGATAAAGTTCGTTGTACGAAATCGACTGCAACCCGACAATCGCCGCGACTCCGAGCACGTCATGGGCGTTTGCGCCGCGCGAAACATCCGCGCTGGGCCGGTCCATCCCTAGCAAAATCTGTCCATACGCGTGCGCCTTGGCAACGTGTTGAATGAGCTTGCTGGCGATGTTGCCCGAATTGAGATCGGGAAAAATAAGCACATTGGCCCGGCCGGCAACCTGGCTTTCCGGCAATTTGCGCACGGCGATTTCCGGGACCAACGCAGCGTCCACTTGCAACTCGCCGTCGAAATCCGCCTCGATCCGGTTATCATGCGCGATCTTTTGCGCCAGCGCAGTGGCTGCCTGCACCTTGCCAATCGACGGATGCGTCGCGCTGCCTTTCGTCGAAAATGACAGCAAAGCGACGCGAGGCCGGACGCCTAAAAGTTGATGCGCCAGTTGCGCGGTCGAAACGGCAATGTCCGCAAGCTGTGGAACCGTCGGGTCCGGGATGACGCCGCAATCTCCCATGAAGATCACGCCGTCCTGCCCGAACCGCGTGTCCTCAACTTCCATGACCATGCAACTGGAAGCAGTCGTGGCTTCCGGCGCAACCTTGACGATTTGGAAAAGCGGTCGAAGAACGCTGCCTGAACTTTGGTTCGCGCCAGAAATAAACCCGTCAACCTGATGCATCGCGAGCATCATCGCGCCGTAATAATTGGGGTTGATCATCGTCTCCCGCGCGGCCTTTTCCTCGATCCCTTTAAATCGCCGTAATAACTCGAACCGCTTGATGAATGCTGGCAAGTCTTCGCTTTCGGCCGGATTAATAATCCGCACGCCTTCGAGCGAGACATTCAGTTCGGCGGCAGCCTGTTTGACCTGCGTGCGATCGCCCAAAAGAATTGGCGCGCCCATGCGCAGTGAATAAAATTGCCGCGCGGCCTGCAACACCCTAGGCTCCGTTCCTTCAGGGAAAACAACCCGTTTGGGATGCCGCTGCAGCTTTTCAATGATTCTGGCAATAAATCGCATAATTTTTTGTACCCTGCCGATTCTTAACTTCAAAGAGTAAAAGGCTCAATTCGCAATTTTCAACTGCGTTGTCAAATTCTCAATGTCCACCCGATTCGTCGCGAAACGGTTTGCCAGCCTTGTAAATGTTAAGTTGCGCTTCAATGCCAGCAACAGACGCGCCATTGTTCTCGCTTCTGGCCAATTCCAAAGCGCGCTGAGCCGCCGCCGCCGCCTGTTCAAATTGTCCCGTTTCGGCGTAAGCGGCGGCCAGTATCTCAGCCGTCGTTGAACTGGCGTTTCCAGCAAGCCGATCCATTTCCTGCGCCAGTTCCAAGGCTTTCACCCCGTTGCGCTGCGACGCCACTGGCGAAGTCGCCAGACGCCAGGCAATTCTTGCGAGGCTTCCTCGCGCTTGCGGCGAGCCAGGCTGGAGCAAAAGTAATTTTTGGAACTCTGTGATGGCATCATCCGTTGCGCCTTTCTGAAGGTAGGCATTTCCCAAATTATAATGCGCCTGGGCATAATCGGGTTTTGTTTCCACAGCCTTCCGTAAATACGAAATCGCCTCATTAACACGCCCTTTCTGCAACAAGCTGTTGCCAAGATTATTTTGCGCTTCGACAAACTCCGGTCGAATGGTTGCCGCCTTCTGAAATTCCGCCGTTGCGCCGTCGATGTCTCCTTTTTGATGCAGGGCAATTCCAAGATCGTAATGGGCCTGACTGTCTTCAGGAGTCAGCTCCAGCGTTTTTTGAAATTCCGCAGCGGACTCATTCCATCGGCCTTTTTGAAGCAGCGCATTGGCAAGAGTAAAATGCAATTCCGGCGCGTCCGGGCGAATGGCAACGGCCTTTTGAAAATCCGTAATCGCCTCGTCCGATTGGCCTTTTTTCTGGAGGCTGTTGCCGAGATTGCATAAAGCCTCCGCAAAGTCCGGTCGAGCCGCTAGCGCCTTTCTGAACCGGACAATGGCCTCGTCAATTTGGCCACTTTTATCAAGCGCTGCGCCGAGATTGTTCTGAGCTTCGGCATTGTCCGGGTCCAGCGCGACGGCTTTTTGGAATAATTTGATCGCGTCATCAAGCTGCCCACGCGCATAAAGAATGCCGCCGAGGTCGTTATAGGCCAGCCACGATTCCGGGTTTCGTTCAATGGTCGTTTGCCAGAGCGTTTCAATATCCTTATACATCCCGCTCTCTCGCCACGTTAAAACACCCAAGCTCGCCAGCAAAATTGCGCAAAAAGCCCCTTCCCAAATCGCCCTTCGTTCCCCGAATTGGCGCGCAATCCAGATGATCCCAACGCTGCCAGCGACAATCGGCCCGCAAGCGGCCAAATATTGAAAATGGTCCGCCACAAACGAATATTTGAACGGGAAAACATTTAAAAATCCGAGCGCCGGGAAAAGCGTTCCGCCAAAAAACAGGGCCGCAGCCAGCGGCCCGCGATTCCGCTTTCTGAGAAGCCAAAGAGCGAAGAGCGCAATTGCCGCTGCAACAGGAAACAGAAACTGCCACCAAACGTTCAGGCTTATTTTCCAGCGGGGATATGAAAAGATCAGGTTAACCGGCCAGAAAACTTTCCCGAGATAAAACCAAAGCGCGCGCCCGGCGATAAGGCAACGTTCAACGAGGGAAAAATTATAGCCCGCTCCGTGCGCGCCCACATATTCCTGCTCAACCCACGACGTAGAATAACCAGCAATCAACGCGACGGCAAAAAACGGAATCAACGGCGCAACATCGTTTCTCCATGAAATCTTTCCACGTTGCCACCACAGCACCACCAACAAGGCCGCAGGCATTGTCGCAATGACGCTTTTGGTCATCAAACCGACCGCGAACAACGCCAGCGCAATCGCATACGCGGATTTTTTTCCAGTTCTGTCAAATCGAAGATACATCAATGCAGCGCCGAAATAACAAAATCCCGAGAGAGTGTTCTTAAGTTCCGATATCCACGCCACGGATTCAACCTGGACTGGATGCAAAGCAAATATCGCCGCGGCCAAACCCGCCACCGGAACATCGAGCAATCGCAGAATCCTTAGAAGCAACAATGCCGAACCGGCATGGAGCAGAATGTTGACCAGATGGTAGCCAAGAGTTGAATCGCCCCAAAGCCGATGCTCGACCCAGAAGGCCGTTGTAACCATCGGATAATATTGTTGATTGACGCCCGGTTCGGTCCAGATGCGGAATAATCCATGCAACGATTGTAAATGCGGATAAGTCAAATGCGCCGCGTCATCCCAAATTGGTTTGCCGTTCCACGCCGGCTGATACGCAAGCAACGTGGCAAGGATCAACAGGAGACTCCACACCCAATCCGGCAACCGGGAAGAGAACAAAAACTCCTCAGAGGGTTTCGCCACCTGAGAAGCAGAAAGACTTTCACCAGACGGCGATTCGGCATCTTGAAACGACGACTGCTCGTTTTTGGTCAAACTCATATCGGCGTTAGACAAGAATCTCGCCATAATCAGCCAGGGTCAGGCTGGATTCCACTTCCATGATCTTCCAATCTTACCATCTCAGCGTACATCAGGGCAAGCCGCCGAGCTCCGCGCATCAATGTTGGATGTCGAAACGCTCCCCCATCCTCGCAGAAAAAAGCGCCAAACGCCTTGAACTCTCCCTCTCTTCCACGAGAAGGAGCCAACCAATCCAAACCCAATTCCATTTGTTGTCCATCCTGTCCACTTAGTCCACCTCGTCCATATCGGAACCTATTGCGGTCCCACTTTTTTGTGGAATAGTCCGATTGTGAACAAAACCTGTTCGTTGAATTTCAGGCAAAAATTGCCGCATAATTCAGCCATCTTGGCTCAATCAACCAATCAAGGTTGAACGTTATGGACGCTTTTTGTCCTCTATTGTGAAAACACGACACAAACCATTACCATTCAACGAATAACGCCAGTTGAATGCAAATGCCAATGAACAATCAATCAAGCCTAATCAAGACCAATCAAGGTTGTTCAAATTTGGGCAAAAGGCCTCGATTTTCGTCCATCGGTTTTTTAGCTCAAGAAAGGTATATGAACGCAGTCAGAAAAACGGTGGTCAGTCGGATAACTCGGTCGCGCCTTATCTCTTCTCCGAACGGGCTGACCAACACAAAAAAGGAGTGCAATCGTCATCCGCCTCACTATAATCCGCTCACCATGAACACCAAGATGTCCCGCCGTTCCTCCATTCGTTCAATCACCGGCAGCGCAGTTGCCATCGCCGCCGTTTCAAGCCTCCGTGGTGGTCTTGCCGCAGCGGAGAATGCTTCGTCCGCAAAGCTCAAAGGTTCCATCAATCATTCCGCCTGCCGTTGGTGCTATGACAAAATCAAGTTGGACGACCTTTGCAGCGCCGGGAAGGAAATCGGCCTCCAATCCATCGACTTGCTCGAGGCATCTGATTTTCCCACCATCGAAAAATATGACCTCGTCTGCGCAATGGTTTCCGGTGTTCCCGGCGGCATAACCTCCGGTCTTAACCGCGTTGAAAACCACGACAAGATCGTGGAATTCTTCGAGAGAACCCTGCCGATTGTTGCCGAACGAAAATATCCGAACATCATTTGCTTTTCCGGCAACCGCAAAGGCATGAGCGACGAGCAAGGACTTGAAAATTGCGCTGTCGGCCTCAAACGGATTGCCCCGCTCGCGGAAAAGCACGGAGTGAACGTCTGCATGGAGTTACTCAACAGTCGGCACAACCACCCTGATTACATGTGCGACCATTCCGCCTGGGGAATCGAGCTTTGCAAGCAGGTTGGCTCGGAGCGATTCAAACTGCTCTATGACATCTACCATATGCAGATCATGGAAGGCGACATTATCGCAAGGATTAAGGAGAGTCACCAATATTTCGCGCACTATCACACGGGTGGCGTTCCCGGACGCGGCGAAATCGACGAGTCTCAGGAGACTTATTATCCCGCCGTGATGAAGGCCATTGTGGAAACCGGCTTCAAAGGATTCGTCGCGCAGGAATTCGTCCCGAAACGCCCGGATGCCCTGGCATCGCTCAAACAAGGCGTGCAAATCTGCGATGTATAATTGAAAACTTCCGTGGAGGGTCACGCAGATTAGACGGGTTTGTCGCGATGGTTGAGCAAATCGCGCTCAGCCAGAAGGCGACGAGCCAGTTTTCCGGAGGCGCAAGAAGATTGTTGACAAGCCTAAAATGCCAAAAGCAAACGTGCTCGGTTCGGGAATAGTCCCACCATTAAAAACGATCCCTGCAGGCCCCACAATAGCTCCTCCATCTTGAAAAACAGGCAATGGCGTTGCGTTAAGCGGGGAACCACCCATTTGGGGACCACCAGTAATCACGTTAGCGGTTGCGGAAAAGCCAGTTGGCTCTCCGGCAGCCAGCGCGGCGCTGTAGCTGTTGTACCTGCCACCGCCGTTGTACCACGCGTACAATTGAACCGTTGCAGGTTGATTTGCGAAAGACACTCCTGGAATGTCAGCGACCGCGGTGGAGTACCATTGTCCCAAGTAAGCAATGTCAGTGACCCCTGCCAAGGTCGCCGTCGTAGGAATACCTTGGGGATTCTGAACCGATATACTGCCAGCCTCTGGTGCCGGAATGAGAGTGCTCAAAGGATCGTTCCAACCTGCATTTCCGTAAAGCTCGATAGTCCAGTCGCCACCATTCTGGGCGTCCGCGATAATGCCTGTCGTGACGGTACTAGACCCTCCAAGTGTTACAATTGTGGGAGTGTAAGGTGGAGAAAGTCGTGCTGACTGAATAACGAGAGAAATAAAATTATAAGGCCCTCCCGAATAATGATTAGCGAACGAAATCGTCCCCTGCGAATAACCTGCAACCGCTCCCGCCAGCAGTGCAACCGTGAATGTAGTTTTCTTTTTCATTTCGGTCCTTTCAGGTGGTATAGCCAATGTACCAGCCGAACGTCCCATTGCAACTCCTATCCCTGCGCCCGATGGCGACACAACTGCAAAGGAGTTTCATTCAAACAGTTCATTCGACTTTCATGGCTTAACCTCTAGGCCTTCGGCGGCGGCGGCTTTTCGCTGGCGATCATCAAAACTGAAAAAAATTCGGGCGGCCAATATCTGCGCAGCCGCGATGTGCAATAAATCCAAACTCCTTGTGCCTAGGCTGGGCGTATAACTGTCGCTCAATTGCCGTGCTTTGACATGCAATTCCTCAGAAGCAACAGGGGTAACCACCAGAAAGCCACTCGCAATATCCGCTTCGATGTCTTGCCAAAGCGCGTCCCGTTGCGACGTAGTGATGCGCTGGCGATGAACAGCTCGGTTGAAGGCATTTCGCAGTTCCAAGATGGCCAGCGGCGTAAGCGGCAACACAACCGGCGCAGCCTGCATTGCCGCCCGCGCTTGCGGCGACGTCGTTTCTTGCAGATAGAGCGACGCCAGGAAACCCGTGTCGGCAAAAGCTACCACTCGTGACTCTCCCGCTCTTCAGCAACAATATTGCCGGGCAGCACCGTATCACCAAAGATTCGTTTCTGGCGCGCCAGAAAATCGGGCAGCTTGATTCTTTTCCCTTTCCGACGCGGCGGCGGGGACAGAAGCGCGATGACCTTTCCCTTCTTGACGATTTCGACCTGCTCTCCCTCTGTTATCCAATTCATCACGTCACCGAAGGCATGCCGAAGCTGTCTTACGTTCGCGGTTTTCATGTTTAACAACCTTGTTATACATTATTCGAACGCGCCTGTCAATGATTGGCCCGTTTTAGGAACGCTTACCTGTAAGGCACGACGCAAAAGAGGATAAAGTTACTTTACTTATTTCCGCCCACGCTCCAATCTCCTCCGAAACAGCACGAAATTTCACCCCATACTATGACTTGGTACTACGCGGACGGTTCCAACCAAAAAGGGCCGGTTTCTGATGCGGATTTACTGGCGCTCGCGGCAAGCGGCGTCATCGACAATGACACACTGGTCTGGTACGACCAATTGCCCGAATGGAAACCTTACGGCCGGGTCAAGCCATCCAATCCAACCATCCCTTTGCCAGCGACTCCCTCAGTTCCGGCAGTTCCAGCGGGCTCTGTGGTTTGCGCGGAGTGCCGCCAGATATTTCCTCTTTCGGAAGTGATTCATCACGGCAATGTTTACATTTGCGCCAACTGCAAACCGACCTTCCTCCAAAAACTTAAGGAAGGCATCGCCCCTGCAGGCAAACTGAACTATGCCGGCTTTGGAATTCGAGGAGGTTCACGCATTCTGGATGTCATATTATTGTATGTCATCATGCTTCCGGCGAACTTCCTCCTGGGACGTTTTCTCCGTCCTCAAGGCACTTTCGCCGTATTGATGGTGACGTATCCCGTCAGCATAAGCATCGGGGCGGCTTACTACACATTTTTCGTTGGCAAATTTGGAGCGACGCCGGGAAAAATGGCCAACAAACTGTTGGTGGTCAACCCGGACGGCTCAAAGGTCGGCTACGGCAAGGCTCTTGGCCGATATTTTTCAGCGGACTGGATCAGCGGCCTGTTTACTCTTTGCATTGGTTACCTGATGGCCATATGGGATGATGAGAAACGGGCGTTGCATGACCGCATTTGCAGCACCCGCGTGATCCGAAAATAATTGCGTCAATGGCGTCAAGTCTCGTTAAGTGCAACAAGTGCCAGGCGACGTTATTTCCTGAATCATTCAACAACTTCCAGTTTGCGCCCTGCCCTGCCTGCCAGTCCCAACTCGCGATTGAAATTTATCCGGCCATTTTGAAATCGCCTGTCGGGACTGTCTCGGAACCATTGATGGCAGAGGGCCAGTCAAGTTGCTTCTATCATCCAACCAAGAAAGCATCGATTGTTTGCGAAGGATGCGGGCGGTTCCTCTGCGGCTTGTGCGACCTGGAGTTGAACGGCAGGCACGTGTGCCCGGTCTGCCTGGAGTCGGGACAAAAAAAATCCAAGTTCAAAGACCTCGAAAACACGCGCGTGCTGTGGGACCACCTTTCGCTGATGGTCGCTCTGGCGCCAGTGATCTTTGTTTGGACATCCATCGTCGGCGCGCCGATCGCTCTTTATCTCGTATTCCGCTATCGCAAAGCCCCTTGCAGCCTCACCGGAAAATCCAATCTTATGTTTGCGCTGGCCGCGATTTTGGCCCTGTTGGAAATCGGCGGCTGGGCGACTGTTCTAATCCTCATTTTGACAAAATAGCTTTCATGGCCAAGGCACCAAAGGAATATTCAAGACTGCCTGGGCGCGGCGTGCGCGGAAGCGGGTTTCGTCTTTTCTCGTCGTCCCGCGCCGTCTGCACATTATGGATGGGGCGTGACCATTTGCTTCTCGTGGATCGCACTGGCTACACAGAATCCTACAAACGCTTTTACTTTGCCGATATCCAGGCCATTGTTATTCGCAGAACCTCTTCAGCAACTACGACCATCGCTGTGACCGGAAGCCTGGCCCTGGGAATTTTTGCCTGGGCCTTCAGCATTTCCGATATGGCCGGACGAATAACCCTTTTCATTCTAGGTGGATTGTTCGCCCTTATTGCGCTGCACGGTTTATGGCTCGGACCTTCCTGCGTGACCCATATTCAAACCGCCGTGCAAACCGATCAACTGGCCGCATGGAATCGAATTCGCGCAGCCCGCAAGGGATTGGCCGTGCTTCGTCCAAAACTTCAGGAAACACAAGGAACCGTGCCGCCGGAGGAATTGCGGCTTCAAATGATGACACAGATCAGCGGTCAAACCGATGGCACAAGCTCTGCTCCCACCTAAAACGTCGTGTCACTCGCGCAACAACAGTGCCTCAACCACTCCACCCGGGAAGCCGTCGCTCGCTGTCCGGAATGCCGGCACTATTATTGCCGGGAATGCATCGCGGAACACGACGATCGGATGATTTGCGCGGCATGTCTGCGCAAACTCACCGCAACGCAAGTCCGCACGTGGCATCCCTGGCGGTTGATGGGTGACACAGCATGGGGGCTCGGCGGCTTATTGACAGCGTTGCTTTTCTTCTATTTGGTTGGGCGAATTCTCCTTACGATTCCGACGCCATTTCACGACGGCACCCTCTGGCAGACTTTTGGAGGGCCTGAATGAAACCCAAACGCCGCGCGGAAGGTCCCGGCGCGATTGAACTCATCGAGGAGGCCGTCCATCTATTGCGACGCGCCCCAGCGGGATTGCTGGCGTTAAACGCGTTGGGGACGCTCCCGTTTGCGCTGGCATTTCTTTACTTCTGGGCCGAAATGAGCCGCGGAGCGTTCGCGGGGGAACACGCAGGGCGAAACGCCATCGGAGTGGCGCTGGCCTTTTTGTGGATGAAATTCTGGCAGACTATTTTCGCAAGCGAACTTCGAGCGCGCGTCGCTGGACAGAATCCTGCTCCATGGACCGCCAAAAAATGCGGTCAGTTGGCGCTGACACAAACAGCCTTGCAGCCAATTGGGTTGTTCGCGCTTCCTGTCGCGGCGCTTATCGTTCTTCCATTCGGCTGGGCTTACTGCTTTTTCCAAAATGTCACCACATTACCTGAAGGATCGGGGTCGATTTCCGATGCCTGGAAATCCGCGTCCCAGCAAGCCTCGCTGCGACAGGAGCAGAATTTTGTCGTTCTCAGCATCCTCTCACTCTTCGGCTTTTTTGTTTGGGTCAACGTAGCGACGTTCATGGCAATGCTTCCCAGCCTGCTGAAAACGTTGCTCGGCATGGAGACGGCCTTTACTAAAGCGGGCAGCTTAAGTGTGCTGAACACCACTTACCTGGCCTGCTCGGTCGCGTTGACCTGTGTCCTGATCGATCCCCTGATCAAAGCCGTTTATGTGCTGCGTTGTTATTATGGTCAGTCGCTCCAAACCGGCGAGGACATGAAGGTCGAACTCTCGCGGGCGCGGGCAACGTCGTCCGGTTCGTTGACAGCGCAGGCGTTGTTGATTTTCTTTTGCCTGGTTGGCGCAGTCTCAGCAGCACCCGCGGAACCGACGGTTTCGCCCACCGAACTGAACACCTCAATCGAGGAAGTTTTAAAGGAACCCCAATTCGCCTGGCGTATGCCGCGCGAGGAACTGGACAATAGCGCCGCGCCAAAAAGCTGGATTGCGCGAGTATTGCACGGAGGGGCCACTGCAGTTGTGGACGCCCTAAAATGGGTCGGTCATAGCATCGGCCAAACGTTGCGCTGGATTTGGGAAGCTTTGCGGAAAGCATGGCCTAATTCCGCGCCGACCGAACCCGAATCCAACGGCACCGGTTTCGCATGGGCGTCATTCCTGCAAGGTCTCTTGATTGTCCTCATCGCTGTAATCGTCGCGTTCCTGGCCGTCCTGATCTACCGAATGTTGCGAAATAGGCAGTCAACTTCAATTGTCGTGGCCGATGTGGTGATGGCCAAACCAGACCTGCGCGATGAAAATGTCGGCGCTGACACGCTGCCGGAACAAGGCTGGCTGACGATGGCGCACGAACTCATTGCAAAAGGCGATTTACGGCTGGCGTTGCGGGCTTTTTATTTCGCGGGCCTGGCCCATCTGGGAACGCGGGAATTGATTTCAATCGCCCTGTTCAAATCCAATCGTGAATACGAAAATGAGTTGCGCCGCCGCGCCCGCGCCTACCCGGATGCGCTCGCCGCATTCAGCCAAAACGTTGCGGCGTTCGACCGCGCCTGGTACGGCCTTCACGAAGTCACGACCGACTTGTTGGAGGATTACCAAGCCAACCTTCATCGAATTCGCGCATGTTGAAGCACCAAAAAACTTTAATCGTGCTTTTGACAGTTGCGCTGGCGGTTTTTGTTTTTGGCATGGTGCGCCTCTTTGAATTGCGCTTCAGCGCGGGGGACATTTATCCACCTTACTCATCATTTCGGACTGACCCGCTTGGGGCCAAGGTGCTTTACGAAGGGTTGCAACACGTCCCGAAAATTTCAACCAGCCGGTTCTTTCAAGAGTCATCGAAATTGGGCACAGGACAGCAGCGCACTTTGTTTGTGATCGGCGTGGCCCGCGACGAATTGGATGAAATGCCCGCCTCCGACTATGAGGCTTTGCAAAACTTCATGACAAGCGGAGGGCGTGTCATTATTTCTTTGCTCCCAATTTCCGGCGCTCGCACTGCGCAAAACAGCGAGGACAATCCGTTTTTGCCGAAGCCCCGAAAAAAAGAGGACGCCTCAAAAAAGGAAAAATCCTCGCCACAATCGAACACCAATTCCGTGGAAACTACGTTGGCTACTGTTTCCATCTTCGCAAAGTATGGCCTGACACTCACCAACGATCACCTCCTAACTGACAATCGCGGTTCCACACATTCGGAGCTGGCGGAAGCGTCCGAGGACTTCGCGCAGTTGCCGCGGCTAATCTCCTGGCATAGCGCGGGATATTTTACGGACCTCACCAATAAATGGCGGGCAGTTTATAAATGGAAGCAACATCCTGTGATCGTCGAACGGACCTTCGGCACGGGATCGCTTGTGCTTTCCACAGACTCTTACTTTCTAAGCAATGAAGCCATGCGCAAGGAACGACACGCCGAATTTCTTGCGTGGTTTTTGGGGAATTCGCGCGAAATCGTCTTCGATGAAACCCACCTTGGCGTCGAGGAACATCCGGGAATCGCCGGGTTGATGCGGCGTTATAATCTCGAAGGGATGATCGCCGGGTTGCTGCTGGTGGCGGGATTGTTTGTTTGGAAAAACAGCGCAGCCCTCGTGCCGCCGCCCGTAGATGAAACGATTGACGGCCAATCTGCCCTCGTGGCCGGAAAGGAAACCAGCGCCGGGTTTGCCAGCCTTTTGCGCCGCAGCATCCGCCCGGAAGATATTATTTTGACATGCTTCGCGGAATGGAAGTCGGCCTGCGCCCGCCAGCCCCGGGCCGCCGCGCGCCTGGCGGAGGTCGAACAAATCATCGCCGAAGAAAAATCGCGCGCAGCCGGATCGCGCCGGCCCTTGGAAACTTATCGGTCCATTCACCGCCTTTTGTCCCAACGACTCTGAATTGCCCAAACACGACTCTATGAACAAAGCCGACCAACTTAAAGAGGCCCTGGCCGCCACGCGCCAGGAGGTTTCCAAAGTCATCATCGGACAACAGGAGGTTATTGACAAGGCTTTGATCCCGATTTTCACCGGCCATCACGCCCTGATCGAAGGCGTTCCGGGCGTCGCCAAAACGCTGCTGGTGCGCACATTGGCGCATGTGCTCGGTTGTGAATTTGGCCGCATTCAATTCACGCCGGACCTGATGCCTGCGGACATCACCGGCACAAACGTCTTCAGCCTGCAGCGAAATGAGTTCACGCTCATCAAAGGCCCCGTCTTTACAAGCTTCCTTCTCGCTGACGAAATCAATCGCGCCCCGGCCAAAACACAATCGGCCCTGTTGCAGGCGATGCAGGAACGCCAGATAAGCATTGACCGTGAAACGCACGCCCTGCCCCCAAATTTTACAGTGTTCGCCACACAGAACCCGATTGAATACGAAGGCACTTACCCTCTTCCAGAAGCGCAGAAAGACCGGTTCATGCTCAAAATTACCATGAGCATTCCCGAGCGCGACGACGAACTCGCGCTGGCCCGACGAATGTTGGGCAAGGACTCTCCGGAGGCGTCACTGGCCGCAGGAAATGTGCGTCAAGTACTAACTCAGGAAACGCTGGCTGACTTGCGCGCGCAATTGGATCTGATCGTCGTGCGGGACGATCTCCTTACCTACGTGGTCGAATTGATGCGCGCCTCCCGTAAACATGAAAGCGTCCTGGTCGGCGCCGGCCCGCGCGCAACTCAATCGCTTCTTCTTGCAAGCCGCGCCGCAGCCGCCATTGCGGGCCGCGATTTTGTCACCCCCGATGATGTCAAGTCGATGGCGCTGCCGGTTTTGGAACATCGTTTGATCCTGCGCCCTGAGTTTGAGATCGAGGGAGTGACGATTGCCGAAGTCATCCAAAAAATCCTGCAACAAGTGGCTGTACCGCGATAGCGAATCCACGCGTCATTCCCATGATTGTTCCCTCTGGAAAATTATTGACGTGGTCGGCGATCATCGTCCTGCCCGCGGCGGCAATCGCGGGGACGCTTCCGGCCTTTTCCGGAACAATGCTGGCGGCCATCGCATTATTCCTCGCCATCACCGTGCTGGACGCCGTGCTTGGGCTGGGCGCGTTGGAAGGCATCGCTGTGCAACTTCCCGCCGTGGTCCGATTGCACAAAGACCGGGAAGGCGCCATCGAGATTCAAATCCAAAATGACCGTCAAAAAGAAAAGCGCATCCGGCTCGGCCTTGCGTTGCCGCGCGAATTTTCGGCAAGGCAGGAAGAAATGGAGGTTCTTCTGCCCGGTCAGGCTTCGCTCTCGCGCCTGGCGTGGAACTGCACCGGTTCGCGACGCGGTCGCTACCAACTCGATAAATGCTACCTTGAAGGACAGTCTCCGCTTGGTTTCTGGGCGGTGCGCGCCGGCGCGCCGACGCAGAGCGAATTGCGGGTTTATCCCAATTTATTGACAGAACGAAAGACGGTTGCCTCCCTCTTTCTCAATCGCGGCTTGTTCGGCTCCCATGTTCAACGCCAATTGGGCAAAGGCCGCGATTTCGAGCAATTGCGCGATTACATTGCCGGAGACAGCTACGAAGACATCCACTGGAAAGCCACGGCAAAACGCGGGCGGCCCGTGACAAAAACCTTTCAAATCGAACGAACCCAGGAAGTTTATGTGGTCATCGACACTTCACGATTAAGCTCCCGAACAGCTCCCGGTGGCAGCACAATTTTGGAACGATTCATCAACGCCGGTCTGGTGCTCGGATTGGCCGCGGAGCAGCAAGGGGATTTGTTCGGGCTAATCACGTTCAGCGACCGCATCGAAAGTTTTGTGCGGGCCAAGAGCGGCCCGGCTCATTACAACCGTTGCCGGGACGCCATTTATACGCTTCAACCGAGGGCAGCGACGACCGATTTTGAGGAAATGGCCTCCTTCATTCGCCTACGGCTGCGACGGCGCGCGCTATTGTTAATATTGACATCGTTGGATGACCCGGTGCTGGCGGAAGCCTTCACACGCGGAATGGATTTAATCAGCCGACAGCATGTCGTGCTGGTGAACATGATGAAGGACCCGGAAATCGGCCCCCTGTTTTCCGGGGCGGATGTCTCTCAGCCGGATGAACTTTATCGCCGCCTGGGCGGGCACGTTCTTTGGAACAATCTCCGCGAATTAGGAAAGACACTTGAGCGGCGCGGGGTCCGGCTTTCCCTCGTGGAAAACGAGCGTCTAAGCGCGCAACTGATTACACAGTATTTGACAGTCAAGCGGAGGCAGATGTTGTGATCATCAACATGCAAAAATTCCTGGACGCCGAACGCGCGCACTGGACGCGCCTGGAGGAAATTCTCGGCCGGATGGAAGACGAACCCAATTGGCGGATGAGCCTGGCCGAGTTGAAGGATTTTCATTACCTCTACCAGCGCGCTTCAGCGGACCTGGGAAAACTCGCCACGTTCGCCTCGGAGCCGGACACGCGGCGCTACGTCGAATCACTGGTCGCCCGAGCTTACGGAGAAATCCACGAATCTCGTGAAAAAGAAAATCGACTCGACCTGTCGCACTGGTTTTTCCACCTCTTTCCGCAGACGTTTCGCAGGCACATCCGAGCGTTTTGGCTGTCTGTGGCGATCACGATCGCGGGGTGTTTGTTCGGCGGAGCGGCAATTGCGCTCGACCCGGACGCAAAACCGGTGCTCATGCCATTCCCGCACCTGCTCCGCAATCCCGCTGAACGCGTTGCCGAGGAGGAAAAATCCGCTCATGACCGATTTGCCGGCGAACACGGCGGCTTTTCCGCAATGTTGATGACTCACAACACGAAGGTTTCCATTTTCACGCTCGCGCTCGGTTCAACGTGGGCAGTTGGCACCATACTAATGCTTTTCTATAATGGCGTCATATTGGGCGCGGTCGCTGTGGATTACATTCTCGCGGATCAAACAAAATTCCTGGCCGGCTGGCTCCTGCCCCACGGTTCATTCGAGATTCCGGCAATATTGATCGCCGGCCAGGGCGGACTGATTCTTGGGCGGGCCATGATCGGTTGGGGTGGCCGGGCCAGCCTGAAAACCCGACTGCGCGCGATTTCAAAAGACATAGTAACGTTGATATTTGGCGTTGCGGTCCTGTTAATTTGGGCGGGGATCGTGGAAAGTTTTCTTTCCCAATACCACGAGCCGGTGATCCCCTATTCTGTCAAAATATTTTTTGGAGTGGTCGAACTGGCGTTGCTCTCGTGGTTGCTTGCCAGATCAGGTTTATCACCGTCGGCTAAACCGGCCGTCGTTGACTCTGTCAAATGAACAACTCGCGTGTTAGCAGCCTCGTCATTCGCACGCCGGAAGGAATCTCATTTTCGTTGCTGCTCGCCTGCCCCGTGACAAGATGCCTCGCCTGGTCTGTCGATGTGGCTTGCATGGGAGCGGCAATGGCGGTGATCGGCGGCGTCCTGGCGCTGACAAAGCTTGTGAGCACGGATCTTCACAATGCCCTAAGAATACTCGTGTTTTTTGCCGTGCAAATCGGTTACGGAATGGTTTGCGAATGGTTCTGGCGCGGGCAAACCGTTGGGAAACGCCTGTTGCGATTGCGTGTCATGGACGCCCAAGGTTTGCGCCTTCAATTCAGCCAGGTGGTCCTACGCAACCTGCTTCGCTTTGTCGATATGCTGCCCTTCTGTTACATGGTTGGCGGACTGGCGTCCCTCTTTAACGCGCGAGCGCAACGCCTCGGTGATTTTGTCGCCGATACAATTGTCGTACGCGCGCCAAAAATCGCCGAACCGGACCTGGACCAGCTTCTGGCTGGAAAATACAACTCGCTGCGCGAATATCCCCATCTCGAGGCGCGCCTGCGGCAACGCGTTTCACCGCAGGAAGCCGGCCTGGCGCTGCAAGCCTTGATCCGACGCGATCAATTGGATTTACAGGCGCGGATTACTTTATTCGAACAAATGGCCGCGCATTTTCGTTCGCTCGTGGCGTTTCCACCGGAAGCCTGGGAAGGAATTTCTCCTGAACAATACATCCGCAACGTGGTGGACATCGTTTTCCGTTCCTAAAGAAATCAAGGCAACGCGGAAGTTTGCAAACGTGCCTGTGGCGAGACGAATCGGGAAATGGCGTAGGCCAAACCCGCAAAAACCAAGCCGATGCCTGCCAAGGTCAACAACCGTATGCCAGCGGGAGTGATTGTGACTGTCGAGGCTTTTAGGCCAATTTTCAAATCAGCCCGCGCATCCACGGCAACCGCGCGATGAAATGTCAACAATTGTCCTTGTTGCGGAATGCTTGCTCGAACGGCGGTGGGGTTGTTCGCGGCGGCATCTTGTTGCTGGATCAACTTTTCGGCCAATCGCCCAAAGGCGGCGTTGTCGTCAGCCGCATTGATGTCAATAATGTCTTTGGCTTCTTGCTGAGTGTAGTTGAGGTCCCGCCTGTTTCGGAGGATTCTTAGTTTTTCGCCAACCGCCCCGGTGTTTCCCGCGACGCCGGATTGCCGCGCATTAAACCCGATCAACGCCTCCTGCAATTTAATGTTGTGTAGTTGCACCCGGGCATCCTCATTGAACGAGGCGTCATCGGTCGAAAGCCCGAAAGCCGCCTGGAAGGCGCGCCGGGCCTGTTGCGGATCACCTTTTTCCAGCGAACTATTTCCAAGGGCGAGGAATTGCTGCGCTTCTTGAGTTCGCGCTGATTTTAGATTACTTTCCTGTGCAAGGTAGGATTGCGCGTCGGCAGTCTCCGCGCTCGGAGCCAATTCCTTTTCCTGGAGTTGAAACGCGCCGTAGTGATGTTTGACATGCCACTTGTCGCTCAGGGAAATGTGCCATGTGATATTTTCCAGCGGCAAATCAAATTTTGGCGCTTCCGCGTCAACATCCAGATCGCCCTGGCTCGCCCTGCCCGGCTTGCTGCCATAATACACTTCCACATTCGCCGATTGACGACCATTGGCCTGTTGTTCCAGTGGAATTAAAATATTTGACCCGTCGCGCCAGGGCCAGACTCCGCTATCGTTGACAAATGCGAACCAAAAGCGGGCGCCGGGCGGGAGTGTCAGACTGAGAAGACGCTTGTCTCCCGGAACGATTTCAAGCCGGGCCTGCGTGAGCATCACCCCGTCATCTGAAACCACCGAATTAAGGCTGACGCTTTCAACTTTTGCGGGAAGCAGTTTTGCCGCTTCGTGACGATGAAGTTTCAACGAAAGCGCAAACACAGGCTCGACAACGCGATAGGTCAGCGTGGCGGCAGTCGCCGGCGAATCTTTCTGCAATTCGCGCGGAATGCTCTGCCACTCGGCGGTTTGGAGCGCAGGTGGCACGGGGTTTGCCTCAACTTCCAGGCGTGGGTCCGATTGCACGGTGACAAAGCCGCGTTGCAAATTCACGTCAGACGTCTGAATTCCTTGCAATACAATTTCGGCGGCGTTTGCGGCAAGCAAAGTCTGGTAGCTAACTCGAAGCATGTAGGCGCCGATGACCCGTCGGCGCAATGACACATTCCACGCCCGCATTCCATCCGTTCCTGAAAAAGGTTCCGGAAAAAAATCGCTGATCTGATCGCCTTCTATTTGCACACCATCAGCATTGGTCGGCAGCAGCAGGCGAAATAATTTCAAACCTGTGTTTTCGATCTGATATTGGAAATTGGCGGTGACCTTGATCTGCGCTTCACTGACGGCGGCGTGTTGCCAGCCGGTCACTTGTATCCACGGATCAACCTGATCAATGTTCATACTGAGCCGCGCCGGAGTCTGCAACATTTGAAAAGCCAGAACGCCCTTCTGACGAATCCCGGATTTCTGAGGGTCCAATTGAGTGTACCCTTCCCGCGCATTGATTTGCAGGCGCATTCCGACTTCGGGAACGACAAGCAATGTCCCTTGCTGTTTGGAGGCTTCTCTCACGATGATCTGAGGCGCAACCCAGCCACGCGCAGTTTTCACACCCTGCCCCGCCAGCGTGATCGCGAAGTTTTGCGCGCCCACCGTTTTTCCTGTCAAGTGGAGCGTAATCACCCGGTCCGAATCAGACTTGGATTCGGTCCATTGACTCAATGCTGGCCCGCTGATTGACTCGACATCAAATCCCACCGGCATCAGAAAGCTTAAATCGAACACTCCCGATCGAGTAATGTCCGCCGTCAGATTGTCCGCCAGAACGGCCCGATCTTCGCCCAGCGACAACGTGTCCTCGCTTTGCACACGCACATTCGGCTCCACCGCCGAGGCTTTTAAAGTAATCAATGCTGAAGTGTCGGAGTAGCGAAAGGCGCGTCGAACGCTTAAACCCGGAATTTCCGCTTGAAGAACAGCCGCTGCATTGCCTGAGAAATCCTCCAGGTTAATTGTGGAAAACGCAGGCGCGGAAACAGAATCCAATTGTACCTCGCTGCCCGTAGCAATCGCCGCCGCGCCGGTTTGTCCAGCGGCATTAACGACTGAAAGCAATCCGACACTATGTTCGAACGGCAGAGGACTGGTGGTGGTTTGTGAACGGACTACAATGCTGAATGGTCGCGATTGAGCCCGGCTCAGCGTGACACGCAACAGCCGCGTTTCCGGATCGAATCTCCACAGCGATATCGCGGAATCATCATCACCGGGTAAAACGCTGGTGATCGCCGCGCCAGACGGGACATGGAGAACCAATTCAGAGAGTTCGCCCTGCGCGGGTCGAATCGAAACACAATGTACCCCTTCAATAAAACCTGCCGATGGAACATAAAGCTGGGAAAGTTCCGCGTAATAAACCGATTTTTCCTTCGCAACATCGCGCTGGCGCGCCTTCCAGTTGAGACGTGTTTTCGTAGGCGTCAATTCGATTTTTGCGAGTGTATTGCTTGCAGCGTAGGAACGTTCAATCGACACAGCCTGAGAAGAATCAACATCCACATCAAGGCCGGCGACGATCAGGTCAATTTGATGGATAACTCCAACAGGTGTTGGAAGATCAAAACCACTTTCTTCGTTTTGACGGGAGACGCGCATTTCGTATTGCATCTGGATGTCAAACGCGCCGCTTTTCTTCGCAATCAAACTTTGCGCATTGCTCACCGAAACCAGATCAAACGTTCCCGGAAGACATGTAATGCGAGTCAAAACCGCGTTCGATGATAGCACATCGAGCGACTGACCTTTTGCGGCCTGCCAATGGATTTTGGCCGAACCGATTACGAAATTATCCTCCACCCGGACTGCCTGCGTAACCGAATCTGCAATAATCGGCGCGTTTGCTGCACGTACGTTTGCCCCGCCAATCCAACAAGCAAATATCGCCAACAAAGTTGCAGTCGCTGGCACTCGTGACCAGTGACGCACTCGCTTCCACGATGGAATTCCTGTTTGACAGAGCAGAAACGCAACAATGACCAAAAGCAAGATTCCAACGCCATTTGGAATTCTCAACGCGGCCCAAGCAATCAAAGTCCAACCTGCAATTTTGCTGGTAAAACGGGGTCGTGGACTTTCAGTGCCAAGCGCAAACAGAAATATTGCGACAGCGCCAAACACCGGCCAAATCCAACCGATTACATCCCGAACTGTCGTTTTATCCACGACGTTCAAAATCTCCACTTGGAGCACGCTGCCGGACTCTTGAATTGGAGCCAGAAGATTAATATCGTTCGGCGCGTAAACAATAGATTGCGCCCAAGTCTTTCCTTGAATCAGTCGGGCCAATTGCGCGAAACCCGAAACGTCATCCGGGCCATCAACCGGCATTACAGACCCTTTTTGAAAAAGCAGCTTCTGGCCAGTGTCCGGGGCCACCTTCCATTGCGCCAGCATGACCGGCGCATCAGTGACCGGGGCCTGGAGGCGCACGCGCTGGGGATCGCTCGATTGCGATGCGATTTTCAAATCCAGTTCAATGACCGCATTCGGATCAGCGATTTGCGGCAGAGGAATGACACTGGCATCGCCGTCAACTACAGGAACCACATCCACGCCGTTCACAGAAGCCGACCAAAGCCGCGCGCCTTCGGGCATCTTAAGTCGGAAGTGCGGGTTCCCCCGGTTTTTGACGAAATATCGAATGGCCGTCACCGCCTGGCCTTCTTTTGAAATGCGGGTTTCCAGCGAAACGCGGTCAACAACTTGATTCAACGAATCGCCTTGTGCCAACGGGCTGAGGGCGAGAGTCAAGTTGAAAGGCCGCGCCGCATAACGATAAGCCGCCAGCACTGGCGCATCGCAGAAAAACCGGTGTTCAGGCGGGATTTCGCCAGTCTCCAGCGGCAACAGCCCTGGCGAAACTTCGGTAGGTTTGACTTCAAATTGGTACGCGCTGGTGATCAACGTGTATCCTTGCTCCGATTGGGCATCAAGGGGATGTGCGCCGGTGAATGAAAGCGCAGCACCGCGCGCGCTGAAAGGACGTTCGTAAGTCGCCAGCAAAGTGTAGGCGCCGGATACAGGCGTATGCAGTTGAACGACGTAACCGCCGCTGACCTTTTGCCAATTGCGAATGTCCTTGCCGGTGAATTCGACGTTTTCGTATTCGCCGGCCAACTCCACTTTGAATGACCCCATCGGCGCGCCGGAAACGACATAATTGATGATGCTGCTCCCATAGGCGATTCCTTCGCCGATTGAAAACAAATGCAGCGCTTCCGCTTGAACGGTTTGGGGCAATCGTTCCACATTGACAACGGCGTTCCACAGCGCGTCTGTCAAACGAAATGCCGTCTGAATTCCGGGAACCTTGCCCGGAAAAACCGCAGGGGCAATTTCCGTCAATTCCTGAATTCGCTGCGCTGTCAGCCGCAACCCCGGATCTGCCGAAATTCCAACAAAACCGCGCACCGATTTTGCTTTCGCAATGTCAATACGAGGCAGCGCCCATTTCGTGCTGGCCGCCCCCCGGTTTCCTTCGAGCCGGAGTTGCATTATCTGGCGGCCTGATAGCGGTTGCCCAAAAACCAGGCGAAGCTCCGCCTGCGACTCGCCCGCCGGTTGGGTGAGAAAATAATCGCTCAAAGAAGCAATATTCAAACGGGCTACGGCATAATCCTTTGGAACGCGTAATGATAATTCGCGCAACGGCGCTTCGCGAATATCCAGTTCGATTTCTGCGTCGATTGACAGTTCGTTTTCGCCGCTGTAATACGCGACCACTTCCGACGCTGAAATCTCGGGCAGAATTTGGTCGGCCTGAATTCGGAAACCAAAGTCGGTTCCGGCAAAGCGATAAACAAAACGTTGATTGCCCTCAGACCGAAACGCCGAGCGCGTCTCGTCGGTCGAGGGAAATTGTTCAGGGGCGATTTGAGACGCGCCGCCGGATTGCGCCACTTCCAACCGCACCGCCCCTTCGTTTTCTATGCGCAGAAATCCTGAAAAACCGGCGCTATTTTCAGGGCTTATCTGCAGCACATCGTCTGATTGCGGAAACGCTCCCAGCGGCGTCTGTGCCTGGACCTGAAACGAGAACTGGTCCTTCTGCGGTTGATTTAATTTAACGACAAGCCGGCGATCCGGTGAATTGGAGATTGACTCAAGATTCCAGGCCAGCACCTGGTCGCCTTGCACACGAGTAATTTCTCCCGGCCCGCGAAGGCGCAACGTCACCTGGCTCAACTCCCCCTGCATCACTTTGAAATGCAACAGCGCCGTTTGCCACATCAGGCCAGGACTGACGTTGACTTGCGCCAGCATGTCGGCGGAAAAAAATAATTTTCCCACTGTCTCAGCGCTGGCCTCTTTCCACGAAAGCTTCACCGCTCCGTCCGCGGGCAAATAACTGACAAAATCTGCCCCGCGTCGCTCAGGCCTCGCTGCTCCGGCAAATTGAAATTGCGTATCGACCGCCAGGCCTCGCATCACAATCTTCTCCAAGGCTCCTGGCGTGACGCCAAAATCAACCCGCTTCCATCCATCGCTCTCAGTCACCGAAGCGCTGAATTTCAGGCGAATGGGATATTCTCCTCGATGATCGAATGTCAAAGTGTAGTGGTTCTGCGACACGCCCAAATGCACCTTTGGATTTGGTTCGGTGCTCAAAAGCGCGACGGGACCCGTCAGCAAATCAATCGTTCCGCCTCGGGAATTATCCACGCGCGCCTTGGCTGTTAGTGTAAATAAGGCGCTGTCACCGCTCAAATCGCCTGTCAACTGAAAGTCTTCCAGTTTGACCGGCGATTCGTTCGCAGGCGCGGCATTCAAGCTGCGAAAAGCGCATAGCAAAACAAACAAAAGAAAGTGACGAGTCAGCGATTTCATAATTGTCCTCGTGATTTACTTTCCCGAAATGCTTTTGGCCTGGCGTATCATCCATTCCAAATTCTTCGGTCGCGCATCTGCCCCAAACGCCTCCGGCACACCGCGCAAAAATCCGAGCAATTGATCCGGCGTGATGTCGCCCGCATACGGACTCAACGCGAGCCATTCAGAAAACGCGCCAGCAGTCGCGGCAAGTCGCGTTGCCGGCGTGGCGTTGTCGAGCGCTACGGAAGTGCCCGAGTAAGGAACGTCCCACGCGTGCTCCTGATAATCGGAAGTGCCCGGCGTTCGGAAACGAACACGCACTGTGCAAATCGGCCCATCTCCAGCGGGATTAACTTCGATTGTGTAAAGCGCGTTGCCGGATTCTGCTGCTCCAATTTGCGCGGCGGCGACTGTGTTATCGCGAAACTGCTCTTTTGTGAGTTGATGTTTTGCGTAGCCGATCTGCCGCCACGCCGTGACGCGGCTTGGATTGAACTCGACCTGCACCTTGACATCCGAAGCCGCGACACGCAACGCTCCGGCCAATTTCCCGGCGAACTCCGTTCCGGCCTCCTCGGGCGTATTGATAAATCCATATCGCCCATTGCCGGTTCTTGACAGCGTCTCCATCAAATTATCGTTGTAGCCGTCCCAGCCGACGCCAAAACAATCGAGCGCGATCCCTTGCTCGCGATTCGCTTTGACAGAACGCTTGAGTATTTCTGGATTGACGTTGCCGAGATTCGCAGCGCCGTCAGTCAGAAGAACCACGCGATTTTCGCCGTTAGCCGCGTAATGTCGCAGTGTCGTTTCGTAGGCCAGCTTCATTGCGTCTTCGAGATTTGTGCCGCCATCCGGCGTAATTCCGTCCAGCCCGCTGGCTGCGTCCCCTGCCTTGCTGCCCGGAACGCCATCCAGCCACAACCGCGCCGTCCGCGCAAAAACAACCACGCTCAATGTGTCCTGCTCATTCAATTGCGAAGCCAGCACGCGCAACGCTTCGTGAATAATTGCGACGCGATCAGCCCGTTCCATTGAACCCGACTTGTCAAGCAACAGAACCAGATTAAGCGGACGCCCCGCTTCCCGCCCTTGCGCGGCAGCCTTGACGCTGAACCGAAGCCAATCCCGATTGTGCGCGAACGGATTCTGAGCGCGGTCCCAGGCGAAACCAATCGGCGCGCCTGCGGGAGGGTCTGGATCGCGATAATCGAAGGCGTTAATAAACTCTTCACTGCGGATGCTGGCAGGCTGTGGCATCGCGCCATTCTGCAAACTCGCCGCGGCCAGCTTGTAGGAGGCGTCGCTGATATTGAGCGAGAACGTGGAGAATTTGTTTGACTGCGTCTCCTCTTCAGGTTGCGGAATTGGTGGCGGCAAAACCGACTGGACCATTGGAGCATCAGCCTTATCGTCCAACGCCTCTTTTTTCAATTCCACGACACCGGTTCCGCCTGTCAAGCCTCCCGGATTCGCAACAACAACGCCTGCAAGATCCACAGCCGGAAACGTTGGCGGGGTGGCGGTTTGCATACTAAACCCGCCCCCAACGGTTGCAATCTTACCGACGCGAGCCTCTTCATCTTTTTGCGACGAATCCTGGACCGTTGATCCCGCGCCGCCACCGCCGCCAAACGACTGAATTGACCCCGACAGTGCTGTTCTTGTAGATTGCGGGTTCCTGGACAACGAGGCGACCTTCGACACGCCGATGGTATTCCCTGCTACTGCTTCAGCCTGGGGAATGAAAAGATCACGAGAATCTTTGTCATCGGCGGGCGATTGTTTTTCTGCAACGACTGGAACGGCAGTTTGTGAGCGCGCGGATAACCGGCCCACGTTAACTCCTGTCAAAAAGCCACTTTGGCCAGTGGCATCTGAAGCTTCCTGAGATGGTGCAGCAGTTCCCCCCCGGGGTATGACAGCGTGCCCAATCGCGCTATCTACTGTCCCCCAAGTCTGGTTTCTGGCGGATTGCGGCTCATTGAGATTTGCGCCGAACGAACCCCTATTGAGATTATTATATGTTTGACCTCTTGGCGGCTGAGCCACGGCGTTTTGCGAGTTCTGAGTCGCGTTATCGAGTTCGTGTAATTGGGCGAGATTATCGCCATTGTTGGCGTTCGCAAACCCTGGCGGTGGTGGGGCAGCCTGCAAAGGGACCGGCACCGCAGAACCGGAGCGCATCATTGAACGGCCTTCAGTCATCCTACTAGCGGATTGAGCCTGCGGTTCAATGCTCCCCGAACCAAACTCTGTTGCAGAAGCAATAGCCTCACGACGACGGGCGCGAGCCATAAACGCCTTCTCTTTGGAACGTGCCGCTGACTCCAACTCCTCCGCTTGATACGATGGAGCTGTTCCTCCCTGAACTCCGATAGAGCCTCGGTTTAATGACCGTGCTGCGCTATTTAAATCCGTGCTCGCCACCGCCAAATTTCCCTCATCCCCTGGCAATCTGATCGTCAAATCTTCACCGGCCCCATAGCTAGCCTGTGGATGCGCGCCGGACTCGCTCTTGGGTCGTGCCACTGGCGGTCTCCCAACCGGTCCAATTTCAAATTTATATTTTTGACTATCTTTGGCGAGGGCCTTGTCCCTTTCCCCTCGGCCATTTAAGTAAGGCTCAAGGTCTTTCAACGTCGGTACATCACTGTCGGATTTTCGTTGTTCAAGAGCCCACTGATGCTTGGCGCTGTCGAGCGATATTAGATCGTTTACAACTGATTTCCGCATCGACAACTTTTGGGCTTGGTTGAAATAGGGGACTACAACTGCTAGCAGCAATACAACAGCAGCAGCAGCCAGCGGCGCCAGCCATGAATTTCTCCGTCGCGGCGGCCTGGCAAATTCCTTCGGCGCGACCGTCTTGAAATGCGCCAGCAATTTCTCCCGGCGCTCCTCGCTAAACTTCATTGGAGCGGAAGGCGCGGGTTCAGGCGTCGCGACCGTTTCGCGCAGAAGCCCGAGCGTCAAACCCAGTTGCGCGTGAAATTTCGCCAACTCAGCGTCCCGGGCGATCAACTCGCGCAACAACGCCGCTTCCCCCTCCGGCAATTCACCCAGCAACAAAGCCGTCACCTTGGCTTCGAGCGTTTCGCGGTTCATGGATGGCAATTCGGGTTTCATGGCACAATTCCGATCCTGGCCAACTCGTCGGCCATGTTCTTGAGGGCGTGATGCAGCAGATACCCGACATTCCCTGGCTTCAGCCCCGTGCGCTCAGCAATCTCCTTATAGGAAAGGTTTTCCGTGAATTTGAGCCGGATCAACTCACGACTCCGTTCATCCAGCGTTTCAAGCGTCAATCGCACCATCCCGATCCCCTCCGACCGTGCGATCTGCTCATCAGGCAGCGGACGCGGATCAGCGCTTTCACCCTCCGAAGCGCCCGTTTCCAAGGGAATAATTTTCCGCGCCTGGCGTTGCTGGTTCAGCGCGAGATTATGCACCGTTCGATACAGCCACCGCCGTGGTTCGCGCACTTCCGAAAATTGTTCCTGCAACTTCATGAATGCTTCCTGCACAAGGTCTTCCGCCATATTCGATGCCCCCGTCAATCGCAACGCGTAATTCAGAAGAGGCGATTCCAGAGCCGCGAACAGCTCCTCCATCGACTCGTTACCGAGCACGGCCCCGGTCCGGGCTGGTTGATTCTCAGTCATGCAGCGCAGATCATTCATCCAGCCCGCCCGGCATCCTTCTGATTATGAGCGGACACCATCTTCACCCTATATGACACGCAAGGAGGAATTCTCTTAGAGGAAATATTTGAATTTTATCGCTGACAAAAGCTGGTTCTACTTCTGATTCGGCAGGATTCTGTGCAAAGACTGTGCGGTAAAGACTATTTCAAGAAGTTTCCGAGGGAAAGTTGGTGCGCTTAGCAGGACTTGAACCTGCACGGGTTACCCCACTACCACCTCAAAGTAGCGTGTCTGCCAATTCCACCATAAGCGCAACCGACTCCCGCACTCTGCCAAACCTTCCGCCAAAGAGCAAGCGCCGGAATTTTTCAACACACCACGGCGTTTTCTCGCTTTTTTGAATTTTCTAGAATTTTCTTCTTGCCAGAAAAGGTCGTGTAGCGTATAAATCAGTCAGGATCAATTGGGATGGGTGTCAAAGTTGACGGGGTTTCCTCGGGGATTTTAGAACCTTCAGGGACCACAGGATAACGGCAAAAATTAAATGTAACGCTGTCACCAATAGTCTGTTGTGGCGGGTGTTATCATTTGAAAATATGAAAGGGATAAGCCTGTGCAAAATATTGAAGTCATCAAACCGTTTGGGGTGTCCGTAAGGACTTGGAGAAGGCGGCTGGGCATTTCTCAGGAGGAACTGGGAGGCAGGGCCGGGTTGCATCGCACTTACATTTGCGACATTGAACGAGGCGCGCGCAATGTGTCCCTCGAAAGCATCGAAAAGCTCGCCCGGGCGCTTCAAATTTCCCTCGCGCGACTTTTTTCATACGAACCGGGCTCCGGCCTGCCGGAAGATCAAAGCGGCGCCGAAGACCTGGTGGACATTCTGTTTGTCGAAGACAATCCGAACGATGTCGAAATCACCATCAGCGCGCTGAAAGGCATCTGCAATCGAATCCAAGTGGTGCGTGACGGCCAGGAAGCGCTGGATTATCTCTTCTGCGTGGGAGCCTTCGCAACTCGCCGCAAAGACCTGCGCCCGCAATTGATCCTTCTTGACTTGGCCCTCCCGAAAATTGGCGGCCTGGATGTGCTTAGGCGAACCAAGGCGGATTCGCGCACTGCCTCCATACCGGTGGTCGTGCTGACATCGTCGGAAAGTGACCGCGATCTGCTGATGTGCAGACGACTCGGAGCGCAGACTTACATTGTCAAGCCAGTCGGGGTGCCAAATTTAACCCAAGTCGCTTCGCAATTGAGCCTCCGGTGGGCATTGTTGAAACCGCCAACAATCCTTCACAACCACACTCTGCGCGCGTAACGGCGAATTCCTAAAACGCACATTCGATGCGTTGATTTTGGGGCGGGCATCGTTGCCCGCTCCTTGCTGGCGATTCCGGCGAGGAAAATGATGCGTCTGCCGTGACTGGCGAGTAGCCAGTCCCATCATTATGTGGAAGATTGCCATGATGGGAGTGCCCTCAACTTGGAGAACCGGGCTGCTTAGCCAGATCAAGGTAGAGCTTTCGCAAGCCGTTTTGGCATCAAAACACAAAACTCAACGTAACATGTTGTCCACAAACAGATAACGTCCATATTTCCGGTTCTTCGCTGTTTTCAGTGGAATTAGACGTGGGGGAGACGGAGCTTGGCGGCTACCAGGTAGAGCATGGTGATCTGATAGACGCTGGAGCGAAACCCCCGCGCTTTGCGTTTGACAGCACTGAAGACGCTGTTGAGTCCCTCCATAAAGGCATTGGTCAGCCCCCATTTCCAATGGGCCAGCATTCCTTTCAAATGGTCCTCCACCATTTGCGCCATCTTGACCATCGGGCCAAAAACCGACGCTTTGTAAAACCGAGCCACCCACCGCACCCAGCGGCACCAAATCCTGAAGCGCCGCTGCGCCGCCGCGACCATCGGAGTGCGGTAGATGTCCTGCAAGACCAGACGCATCTGATAAGCCTTGGCCGTGCAGAGATTCTTTTCTTTGATCCTAGCCAGCCGGAGTTGCTCCTCCGGTTTGAGATTCTCCGGGTTCTTGCGCCACAGCCATTGACTCTTGTGCAGCGCTTGCCAAACGCCTTCGCCGCCCAAGCGCATTTCCGCCCGGCGCACTTGGTCCACCCTCTTGCTGGCATTGGCCAGGACGTGAAACTTGTCAAACACCACTTGCGCATTACGGCAGTTCTCTTTGACTCCTTTCTGATAGGCCGCGCTCATGTCCATGCTGACCTGGGTGATGGCGTAGCGGTGGCCATTGTGGGCTTCCAGCGCTTGGACAAAGGCTTGCCAGGTTTGGTGACTGCGGTCTTCAACGCCAAAAATCACCCGCTTGGCCACTAAATCGGCAAACACACTAATATACTCATGGCCCTTGTGGATGCTCATTTCATCGACTCCGACGCAGCAAACATTGCTAAAATCGGCCTGCGCATAAGCTCCATCGACATGCTTGAAGAGCATCCGCCACAAACGGGTGTCGCTCTCGCCAGTGACTTCGGCCACTTTGGAAATGGGCATCTCCCGCATCAAGAGCAGCGCGTAAGCCTCGAATTCCTTGCTGAAATGCGTGCTCAAGCCTTCCCACGGCCGACGCACCCGGAAGACATGCCCGCACTGGCGACACTTGCCCCGCGGCAGGCGGCAGGTAATCTCACAGCGATGCTGAAAAATATTAAGGTGCCGCCAACTTAACGCTTCGGTATGGTCGTAACAAAAGACCCTTCCTCCCTCCTGCGGGCAACGCAGTCCTTCCCAAAGCCGCGCCGTTTCCTTGATTTCCAAATACACCGTCCCGTTTTTGTGATCAAAGCGACTCTCA
>DASXZW010000070.1:0-18235 GCA_036501665.1 Verrucomicrobiia bacterium | reverse complement strand
CGCACACAACCGTCCTGGTATTCGGTCCGCCAATACTTGTACCCTTCCCGCACGCCAAACGCATGATACAAAAGACTTTGACTCATGTCTCATACTACCAAATCCTTATCCCAGACTCCAACTTTCCGGAAGAACCGAATTCCGCGACTGCTTCCGCAACCTGATTCTCGTGACTTTATCCTCCAAGTTGTTGCGTGCATGATTGTTCGTCTGTTCGCAGTCCGCTCATTTTGACCTTTTTTACCGTCTTGATTCAGCGGAGATACACCAATTTCCCCCCGCTACGAAAGCGGCTGATTTCGCTCCGGCTACGCTTCTTGTTCCTGTGAGGCTGTGCCTGCGCGAAACCAGCCGCACTCGCACCGCCCCGATTCCAGTCCGTCACTTCGACAGAACGGCCTCTCCGTTCCACTTTCTCAAAGCCTCACACGCTCCACTCCAAGTCCGTTCTGCCCGAGAGACGGAGAGCGAGGACCCGGGCCCCATTGGCTATGACTTAAAATTGTTCGTTTTCAAATCTTTAACCAGCTTCTGCGTTCTCAGCCCGTCGCCCTTACCGGCCCGCTTCAACAGGGGGCAATCTCAGCGTGGTTCCCTCTGAAGCCTACGCCCACGCGCCGCCCTGTCTCCACGGGCTTTTTCGGGGAAGGGCGACAGTCCGAGAACGCACAGCAGATCAAAAAAAAGATTATGAAAACAAAGAAAAATTTAAATTCAGTCAAAGATTCAAATTCAGATTCAGGGCTCTTGAACCGGACCGCACAGCAGGTTGAAGGCAAGACCGAACGTTAAAGATCAACTTGGCCGCAAGGCATTACAACCGGGGTTTGCCAACTGAAAGGGTGTTGAAGTTATTGCAAAAAGAAGCCCCGCGCTTTTGGGAATTAGCCGAAGTGGTGGGGAAGTGGGTTTGGATTCGATTTGATGGGAAGCAACCGCCAACCATCACCGCCGAGTTATCAGAGCTAGGTTTTCATTGGAACAACCGCCGTCAAGTCTGGCAGCACCCTTGCGGACAAATTATGTCCGGCGCGAACTACGATCCGCGTCGCAAATATGGCTCATTCTTTCCAGCCGACCAGAAAGCAGCCTAATGGAGTTTGCGTCATGACTGACGAGAGAATCCTTTATAGTTACACCCGCGCTCAGGCCATTGGCGACGGGTTCCAGATTGAAGTTACCCCGACCGCAAAGGACGCCGGAATCGTTTTTCCGGTTTTCCTCACGCGGGCTGTTTACGATGCTTACGTTGTCATACCACCCGGCGTGGAAGGACAGGACGGTCTTGGACGCCTTTGGGATATTCTCTGGATGCTCCGTTTTGCCATCCAACGAGCCAAGCCGGGACGTGATCGCTTGCCTTTCGCGCTCTACGTTCGCAATGATAATCTCGGCCCCAAACTTGTGAAGCTGGTCGCTCAATGCGGTCCTCGCGACATTGACGACCCGCAACCGGCCATCATCGTAATAATGCCCGATGAGGATTGAAGCAAACGCGCCCCGTTCGCTGCGGGGCGCAATTTTCTTATGAATCTTGATACTCCCCGCTGGCGTCAATGCCTGTTTCCGCTCACTCAAATAATTGTCACTGAGCGCGGCCATTCGCTCGTTTGTATTCCCGACCGCACAACCGCCGAATGCGAATTGGAAAAGCTGAGGCGCGAATTTGCCACCGCCTGATTCGCGCAGCCATTCGCAAGGTTCGCCCCGGCAAACGAGGCACTTATACAGTTCGGTATTTCACACGCGACACCGAAATTGTCGCCTTGTTCTGACACAACCGAGAATTCACGCAGCTAGATTGGAAACAATTCAGCCTTTTTGTTTTGTTGGGGATTCACGCCGTCCCCAAGCCCCGTCGCCAGAGACGCCGTCTCTGGACTCTCCTCCCGCTCGCGCTGGCCTGAACGCTTTCGCGCAGTCTTTCCCGTCAATGGAAAGGCAATCAGGGTTGAATCGATTCAGGATTACGTCCAAGTAGCCGATATTAATCACGGTGGGTACAATGAACATGCTGCCGTCGGCTATTGCTGTCTTTATGATGGCTTCTTTGGTTGCGCTTGCGATTGGCTTTTGGCTGGGGCGCCAATTTCCGGACAGCGCAAATATTGGAGAAGCGCGGGTCATTGACAGAATAGAGTCGAAATTTTCCCCGCCTCACGTTCTTCTGAATAATGTCACGTTACCGACGGAAAAAGGAACAACGCAGATCGACCACATTCTTGTCGCTGATACTGGCATCTTCGTTATTGAAACGAAGCAATATTCAGGCTGGATTTTTGGCGACCCATTTCAAGACAAATGGACTCAAACCCTTTACCGGAAAAAATCCAAATTCCTCAATCCAATCCATCAAAACTACGGTCATGTTAAGGCTCTTGAAACCTTGTTCACATTGCCTGAATCGACTTTCATCCCACTTGTTGTGTTCACTGGGGATGCTGAATTCAAGACCGACCTGGGCCCTGGCGTCCTTAAACTCTCAGATTTGATGGGCGTCCTTGATCAAGAGCGCCCCATCGTCTTCGCCGAGAAGAAAATCGCATATGTGGTGGGACGTATCGAAATGAAACGCCTCCGCCGTTCGCTCGAAACGGACGAATACCATATAAATTATGTGCGCCGACGAATTCAGGGAAGAGTCATTGCTCAAGCCTAAGTCTGCTGTCCTTTAGTCTTTGATAATTTGCGGTGGATCAAGTCCCAGGAATTCATCCTGAATCAACACACGAGGTTTCTGCGGCGGTTTGAAAACCTTGTATTCCCGCGTACGCGATTTGATTTCCTCGTAACGTTCAGGGTCCCAGGCCATTTCCGCCCTTGACCGGAATTTCGATTTGCCGCGCCGACGCGCAATTAAGTTCTGGACGATCCTGAATGATTGAGTTCTTGACTCCTGGACTTGAGTTTTAGGCAAATCCAGCGAAACCCACGGCCAGGGCGAACCATCTGCGGTGTTCACCAAATCCCATCCGTCGGCCCGTGCCAGCCTCATGTTCGCATAGTGTGGCAGCAACAGGATGTCGATGGCCGACCTCAGATGATAGGCCCACTTCGATCCGAATTTAGTTGCAAACTCTTCGGTGGATTGAAAGTTCAGCATTTCCGCCAGAACCGCCAATTTCGTGCGCCATAGACTGCCAACACCCTCCGCCCATGAGAATTTTTCACTGCAAATCCGGGAAACCCTCTTGGAGCAACCGACCAGACGCATCCCTTTATCTTCCGGCTTGCGATTCTCGAATCCTTTGCTGATGTACTTGGAGACATAAACCGCCAAGGCTTGAGGCGTGCTGATGATGGGAAGTAAATGGCAGGCGTCGAATTTGTAGTACCGCTTGCCCTTGGACTTGCGGCGCTGTTTGAACTCGCGAATGCCGCAGAGTCGTCGGAATTCCTTCCAAATAGCCCGCAGATTAGGCGAGGCATATCGTTGCAGACCCGCGTAATACGTGGACTTGGGGATTCTCCGTTCGTTTCGATCTTTCAAGAGCTTGTTGAGCGCATCAGGATTGCTGCCGGCACGAATATTAGCTTTGGTAGCAACCACGACATGCACATGCCAAGCCCCGCGCTTCTGCCGCTCATAGACGCGAATCCAGTCGAGAAAGAGTTTTGGGAAGACATTCGTCGAAATGGATTTGAATCGTTTATTGAACTCTTTCCCGTCTGTGACGTTTTCGCGGATAGTGAGTGTTTGCAAACCGACGTGTTCGATTCCGTATTCCCGGACCATCCACTCAATGCGTTCACGCAAGGCGAACATTTTCTTTCGCAATCGACCGGGCATTTGTTGGATCATTACACCGACCGCCGCGCACCTTTCGGCGTCCGTCTTTTCCCCGGTGGCGGCAATCTCAATGCCGCTGTGTCTTTTTTGATGAATAAGGGCCGAGGCGGGCGGCGCTAACGCGCCGCTCCGCCCCGGCCCGGCATCCATCGCTGGAGTTTTTTGGGCCGGAGTGAACGACTTGATGACGTAGATACGTGCGGGACGAGCCACCCCTTGTGCAGCTATTGGATCGATCTTTTGCCCACCCGACGACGCACCAAGATTGCTGTCAGGAGTCTCGCTCATCGGCTTCCCTCCTTTGATGCCGCCGCCGTGCCGACCAGCGCCATGACCGCCGCCTTGATCGGTGCAGACAATTCCGGCCACGCCGAGATGACCTTTTCAAACTCCGAATCTACCGGATTGCCAATTTGTGCGCGTATTTGTGTATAGCCACTTTCGCAGCCACACGTAACGCATTTATTTTCAGTGGATTGCGAATTGTCGGCGGAGGCTTCGATTCCCTTCACCCGCTCCATTGATTATCAACGACTTGCAAATCGGTGCAAGTAAAGTGCAAGTAAAATGACCCTCATTTTTTGCCACTTTTAGTCATTTTCTTTCACTTTTGGTTTTCCAGATTGGCAACGGGAACGCGCATTACAAACCCGCGAAACCCGCCACAAACTTGCCAATCATAACACCCGCGAATCGGTTGTGAGACGGTCGAAAGCCCTCCATAAACGCAGACTTTGCTCTCTCTTTCTTTGGACACTGCGGGCAAGTGGACAAATCAAAAATTGACGTAATGATCATGCGTCCTCATAATGTTCGCGCTGAAGGCTTCAAAAACCAATGAACTATCCATCATTCATCGGAGCATTAGGAAAACAGCTTTCGGTCGCCTGGCTGACAAAGGGTTCAAGCGCAGGATTCGTGTCCGTGATGTTGGGTTGTTCGTTCTTTAATGCTAGTCTGTCCGCTCAAACGACCGTCAGGATCGACTTCGCAAAGGATGTCCGGCCGGTGCTGCAGGCGAACTGTCTGGAATGTCATGGCCCCAAAAAGCAAAAAGCCGGCATGCGGCTAGACCGCCGGAGTTCGGCCATGAAGCCCTTTTCGCGGCGCATTGTGCCTGGCAACAGCCCGAGCAGCATGCTCTATGAACGGCTGATTGGGGACCAATTCGGGCAGCAGATGCCACCCAAGGGTGAAATTCGCCCCGAACAAATCGCCATCATCAAGCAATGGATTGAACAAGGCGCGGACTGGCCGGACTGGCTTGCCAATGAAACGGAATTGCCCCCCGTCAATCCGAAAGCCTCCGCGATGGTGGAAGAACTCCGCAATGACGACCTGCCGTCGTTCCTGGCTGCCGCGAGAGCGGATCCGACACTGCTCAACACGCGCGGACCGGAAGGGTCAACTCCGTTCATGTATGCGGTTCTCTATTCGGACACGAGCACACTGGCCAAGCTCTTGAAGCTCGGCGCCGACCCCAACAAACACAATGACGGCAACGCCACGGCGCTCATGTGGGCCGCCCGGAACCTGAAAAAAACCCGTCTCCTGATTGCCCACGGCGCCGATGTGAATGCAGAGTCCGATTATCGTCGCACGCCGCTGATGATTGCGGCCCGCAAGGCCGGCGCGGTCAAAATCGTGAAGCTCCTGCTGGACAATGGCGCCAATCCCAATCCCAATAGTAATCCTCTGGCCGAATCCTCTCCGCTCTTGGAAGCTCTCATGGCTGGCGATGCAGCCATCATCGAGTTGCTATTGCAACACGGCGCCGACGGCAATGCCACCGCCGATCAGGGGCTGAGCATGGCTATGGCCTCACGTTGTGACAAAGCCGTTAGCGCGCTCGCGGCAAAAATCACGGATACAAACGCCTTCTCCGCAGCACTCACGGAAAGCGCCACCCTCGGCGATCTCAAAAGCAGCCGCCTGATGTTGGAACGCGGCGCCGATGTTAATGCGTTCGACCCGTTTGGCAAAACGGCGCTGATGTATGCCGCCGGGTCGGACACGTTGCCGCTGGACGTCGTCAAGCTACTGATCGAATACGGAGCGGACGTTAAATGCCGTGTGCCGCCATGCCAAAGGCTGTGATGGCGGACACACCGTGCTGGACATCGCCAAGCTGAATGGGAACACACCGATTGTGGAGTGGCTGCTGAAGTGTGGCGCAAAGAGCGGTCCTGAGACGGCGACGATTCTCCAGCCGCGACACCACAATAGCATACGGAGCGCAGTCCAGGACAGCCTGCCGTTGCTGCAGCATGCGGATTCCTATTTTGCGAAAAATACCGCCTGTTTCTCCTGCCATGACAACAGCATGGCGGCAATGACGATGGGTCTGGCCCGGACGCGTGGCTTCCGGATTGACGAAACGACGGCGTCCGCACAGGTGCGTTTTAATGTGGACGTACTCGAAGCATGGCGCGACAAGCTGCACCAAGGCTACGTGTTTGAGGTGGAGGACTATTACTCGGATTCCGTTCTGGGCTACGCGCTGGTGGGTCTGCACGCCGAACATTACCAACCAGACCTGAACACCGACGCGGTTGCCATGGACCTGCAGTCACGGCAGAAGCCGGACGGCGAATGGCCCTATCCGCGCGTTGACGGCCGCCCGCCGATTTGCGAGGACTATATCGGCCAGACCGTGGTGGCGATGCGTGCTCTTCAATTCTATGCGCCCAAACACAACCGGGTCGCCTATGAAAAATCCGTTCGCCATGCAGCGTCCTGGCTGGCCCAAGCGCAATCCGCCAATAACGAGGATCGGACTTGGCGGTTAATTGGATTGGCTTGGGCGGGCTCGAACCCGGCCGAGATACAAAGAGCCATGAAAGAAGTTCTCGCCACACAACGGCGCGATGGTGGTTGGTCTGACCTCCCTAACATGCAAAGTTCGGCTTACGCCACCGGCCGGAGTCTCGTCGCGCTCCAGACCGGCGGCTTGCCCGTTTCCGATCCGTCTTACCAACGCGGCGTCAAGTATCTGCTTGCCACGCAAGAAGAAGACGGCTCATGGTTTACCAAGACGCGCGCCCTCTCGTTCCAACCTTATTTCGATGGCAGTTTCCCACATGGCTTCGATCAGTTTGTGTCGGCGGCAGGCACGAGTTGGGCGACGATGGCGCTTACGCTGGCCATGCCCGAACAGCGCCGCTAAGCGGTTTCGCGCGTAATATGATCGTAAGGCATGGCGCTCAAATCAAGTGCGGGTGTGAATATCTACCGTCGGGCAATCGTCATTTAAAAAATGCCCGAATGCAACACTGTACACCGTGGCGCGTCTTCGCGGTTCGAATTTTCGCGTGTGCCTTGCTCCTCTTCGCCGGGGGCTTTATCAGCCACGGCGCTGAGCCGTTCGGCGCAGTCCCACCGAGCGGCAAACAATGGGCGATGACATTCCATGATGAATTTACCCAGGATAATTCCATCGATACGAACAAGTGGAACGGTGGCGCCGGCGGCACTGACTGGTGCAACCTGAACTTTCACGAAAAGCCGGGAGGCGCCTACATGTTTGCCGAAACTAACGACCCATGCGGACAGCATTTCGAGGGCTGCACCCTCAGCCGTACGAATGGTTTGGAGATGCGCTCGCCGGGCGCTCCTGGCGCCGCGCTGCAGACCGGCGGCACGTCGGCCCGGAACGCCAGGTTTATCCAGAAGTTCGGTTTTTGGTAGGCCCGCATTAAGGTGCCGCACAACACTCATGGCGAGGGTACGGGCCTCCACTCCGATTTCTGGATGCATCCGATCCCCGAGGGCCTTCGGAGCCCCACCGAGTGGCTGCCGGAAATAAATGTGGGGGAGAGGCCGACCTGGGACGCCAGCCTTGACAAGGCCAATAACAAGATCTACTTCGGCATCCACGATTACGGTCTTGGTGGCGCACGGAAAGATAACGCTTACGGTGGCCCTGGCGGGACCTCGCCGCTTACCGATCTATCCGCGGATTGGCACACCTACGGATTGTATTGGCGGGAGGATGGTTCGGGAGCCTATGGTTCCATGCAATTCTATCTGGATGGCAAGCCATTGTGGTCGCCCTATGCCTTAAGCTCCAGCGCCACAAATATGGCGAGCGGGATATAGATAACGACAACAAGGGCGCCGACTGGGCCAATAATCCCTTTTGCGTTCAATACGTCAGGGTCTGGCGGTTGGACCCCGCAACAAATAGTCAAACCGGGGCTGCAAACGGCGGCCTGCGCCCCTAACTTGATAGCCGATACGAGACCCGAATCGATGCTTACGGGTGCCTTTTTACTTCGATTCGCCGTTCCAAGTGGCCGCTGCGCCGTACGTACACAGCGGAAAGAGGATATATTCGCGGTTGGGCACTTGGATTCGAGCGGAGGCCATCCCGGGCGAATCGAATCGTCGCGGCGCTGCTGGCGATCGAGGGGGAAGCTGGTGAATCACTGGATTACTCTTCGGTAGCTGCTGCAAAGGCGAATTTGCTGCGGCCTGAACCGCCAGGGTCGGAATTTTGGTTCGGGAAGGTAATAATCACTAGGGTTCGATTCCCTTCACCCGCTCCAATTGACAGGTTGCGACAGCTTCCGCCAAACAACGACTATTTCCTTTGTTTACAGGGGTTTCGTAAGCCTTTGACCCTTCATTCACCGCGTCAGGATGCGACCCGTTTTGACTTCCACGCCTGAAATCTGTGCGCTTATTTGTGTATAGCTTGGCACGGCATCCAACCGCGGCAGATTCTTGATTGCTTCGTAAATCGGCAACTGCATTTCATCCGTGTAAACTTTGGAGGTTAGCCTAATGTCGCTGTGTCGCATCAATTTCATGGCGAGTTGCCTAAGCTCCAAGGCGAGATTGATGCCCTCGAAATGCACCAGATGTCAGCCGACGAGGTTGTCTCCGAAGCCACAGACCTGCACCGGCGCTGGCCGAAGCTCGACACCGAAGAGAAGCGCAAAATCGTCGAGAGCATCACCGAAAAGATAACGCTGAAAGGCGACGAGATTGACATAACATTTTGGAACTCACGATCTTCTGAAGAACTCACAAAAAGGCAACGAAACCTGTCGGATTCGTGATAGGGCAACTCCTGCGGTTTAGTTTCACAATTCGACTAAACAAGTGAATGGGGCGTAACGTCAAGGACGAGGAAGTCCTACTTAATATTATCAAAGTGGACAACAATTCGCGGTTTGCCAGCCCTCAGCATAAGCAACGAAAAACCCCGGCCCCTCTCGAATGGCTCAACGGTTGCGGTGAATTTCGACACGGGATAACGCGCAGTCGCCAGTCCAATCGGCCAGCGTGAGAAATTTCACCGGCTCGCCTATAATCTGATGATGCTTCCCTTATTCGACAACAAACCCGCTGACCTACTATCGCGAAGACAAGTATCCACAGGAATAGTAATTGTTGGCAGCGCTTTCGCCTAAAATCGTGCAAAAAGCATGATTTTCGAGGTTTTCTAAAGTTTTGATTGTGTTTTGCCGTTATACCGAGGGTAGGTCTGTGATGGCATAAAAGATGCTTTTTCGCAGAATTGAGCTTTAAACCATTGCAATCACATATGCCCGTCGGACTCAAAAAACTCAAATTGCGATCGTGTTTTGGGTTTAGCTTCCAATCTTCAAGACTTCTCGCACGCGCTTTCAACAGGGACGGGGGCCAAGTTAAAGGTAAAATTCGTGTCGTAAAAGGAAATGCGGGATTTTCACTTATTGAAGTGACCGTTGCGTTGGGATTACTGGGAGTTTTTATTGTCGCGTGTTTATCGGCGATCCTCACAAATCAAATCTGCGACAGAAAGGCAAAAGAATATGCGATTGCGATGAATTTCCTAACGAAGTATTCGGAAAACGTCAAAGCGCTTCCTTTTACTTCAGTGTCGCCGGGCTTGCCGATTAATTCGATTTACAATGGGGTCGGCGGAGCGCCCTTGATCGCCATCCCAACCAACAATTCCTGGGTATCATTAAATACTACAGCCTTCCAAAGCTTTTATCCTGATCTGCTATGGTTGACGAACCTCAATCCAACCATGCAGGTCAACTTAACTCAGAATAACGTGAACGGAGTACTGCACGATATCGAGGTTAATGCCAAAGTGAATTGGACTGCCCCGCTGGCCAAAGGCGGAACGCTGGAGGTCCAGGTTGACTTCTTACGGACCGCAAACGTGCCAACGTTATGAAGTTATCCGTCAAAACAGCAATTGCAATGTCAAGAGGAGCCTTTACGTTGCCGGAATTAATGGTTGCCTCTTCTATCGGAGTTGGACTGGCCGGAACCGCTGTTCTATTGCTGGTCCAATCCGCGGGCGAGCAGCGCAATGGCTTTGCTGACATGAGTGTCGAGGAACAAGCCTATATGCTTGAGGCTAATATTACCAGTTGCATTCGCTGCATGAGCGCCAATCAGGGACTTACACCCGACTATTCGACCGGTTTGCTTGACGGAAATGGAAACCTGCTGGGATACCAGTCGGTTTCCTTATTTTATCCGACTAACGGCGGCTACGTTACTGCAAACATCAACTTCGAGTCGGCATTGGGAGAGGTCGCCTACACGCCAAATGTTTCCACTCCAGCGACGCAAACGCTTTGGATGTCCAACAGTCCGAACGCCAATTTAACGGCGCTTTATTTTACGACGTCCTTTAATCCAGATGGCTCCCAGAATAATTCGCTGGTGAATGTTACGTTTCAAATGAGCGACAACGGGTTTTCACAACAGGGAACAGTTAACAATCCAGCCAGCATTTTACGCACGTTTTCAGTCCAGATGCGCAACGATAATTAAGATTAGTCAATATGCGAATTCAATCCTGCAAACCACGTTCAGAACAAGGTTCGACGCTTATCACAGTAGTCATTGTCGGCGCTTTGATTTGCGTTTCCGCTGCCTGCACGCTCGTGATGAGTGCCAATTCTCTCAGTAATGCTTCCGGGCGCGTTGACTGGGACAAGGCATTCTTCAATGCTGAAAATGCCGCCGTTTGGGCTGCTCAGACTGCCTTTGACGCATCGCCTGGCTTGAGTGGAAGCAACTATTACTCTACTGCGTTAGGAACTCTGCCAGTCGGCTCCGTCGTTTCATCCGCCAACAGGGATCAAGCTTTCAAGGGCGCATGGGTGCAAATTGTTCAACCCTCGTCAGTGTTAAGCAATGTTTATATCATTACCGCGTCAGCCGGAGTAAATGATAAGGTTCGGACAATTCAGACTCAGATTACGCTTCGTCCTGCGAGCCTGGTCTTCGACTACGAATATTTTCTGAATAATTGGGGTTGGTGGTGGGGGAGCACAATCACAGGGAATGGCGCTCAACGTGCGAATTGGGATTTCGATTTTCGAGACGGCCCAACAGTCAACGGCTCCATTTATGCGGCTGACCAAGTCGATGAAAACGAACAACCTGTGCAATCTTATAGTACGCCGCCGTTCGCAGGATTGGCCGGAGCTAATGAAACAAATCTCGTCCATCAAGGCGCTCCGCGCGTGACGATGCCGAACCTTTTAAATTTTTCAAATTACGTGAACTCCGCTTTAGCTAATACGGCCAGCAACGGACTCTGGGTGGGCACCAATCAGATCGTTTTCGGCGCGCTGACAAATTCAAGTACGCCTAATCCCGGCGGTAATAGCGGCAACATTACCCCGCAAACCGGACTCTTCGTGGAGGGGACCCTGACGTCACCCATTGTGGTTAGGGGAACGGTTGTTATTCCCGGCGACTTGGTCATTCAAGGTATGGTCACAGGACAAGGCACTCTTTATGTTGGAGGCAATCTATACGTCGCGAGTAATATCACATACCTTCATGGCCCGGACTTTAGCGACCCTCCTGAAACCCAATCTCCTGCTCTTCGAGACAACTGGGTTGCTCAAAACATGACCAATGATTTGGTCGCTTACGCTGTCCGAGGTTCTATTTTGACAGGAGATGTGACGGACCCGGACTGGATAAACTATTGTTACAATTATCCGGGCAGCGGCCTGGCCAGTGTCGGTGATGAATCGCAGCTTGGCCAGGATGGGATTGCCGGAACCCCGGACGACAATGTTCCTTTTCGTCACTCCGATGGGACAATGAACACATGGTACGACGCTGATGGAGACGGAATAGTTGAGGGCAATTACAATTATAACACCGATATCAACATGACAGCCAGCAGGGCCTCGAATATACAAGGATACCCTACGTCCAATGGCGATCCGGTTCCTTACAATCAGGTTGCAACTGACAATATGGGAACATTAGAGGGAATATTTTATACTGACCACGCGGCTGCCATGCGTCTTGATCAAGGCAACAGTGTCTTTCACGGAGTAATTATTTCGCGCAATGAGCAGATTATTTTTCAGAGTTATCTCGAGTTGACGTACGACTCTCGCGTCAACAGTCGATACCAGAATAATCCGAATCATTTTATCAACCTCGGTTTGCCTTGGGGGAAACCGCTCCAGGTGAATTCATTCGCTGAGCTTGCACCTGACGGCACAGGGCTATGATCCGCCCTTCAGACAACAGCCGCAAGTGGATCAACGTAGCCGCAATTGTGCTGCTGATCTTGGTCCCATCAATTCCCGTGAACGCTGGCATCGCCGCAGGACCGTTTTTGACTAACAGCGTCGCGGCAGAAAGGCAGCGCATAACGCAATTCCAGGACGCCGAAAGATCATTTCAAAAAAAATTGCAAGTAGGGCGGGAGCGATATGACAAGAAGCAGGCTGATCGCGCTAAAGTCATTGAAAGCATGACGTGGCAGCTTCAGACACGACAGCAATCAGTCGTCATGCAACAGTCGGAGCCTGATGAAGAAAATTCCGGCCAAGGCAGGCCTGTCGTTGAACGGACATTGCACTGGATTGCCGGTCTTGCGTTGGCAGGTGCTTTTCTTTTCTCCGTGCATCGGCTAAACGAGATTCGTGTTGAAGATGCGTGGATTCGCAGCCGAAAACCCAAGCTTGTGCCGAGGGTGGAAGTGGAAGACGTTCAAGTGCCAATGGAGGATGAAACTTTTTTTTGCTCCACTTCTGACGCAAACGGCATGGGCCGTTACACAGAGCATGGATTTGTGATTTTGAAAGGTTCTACTGGTCCCAACGGAAATGTTTCTGTCAACTCAAAGTCGCATGACTTTCGGAAAAGACTTCTTGAAACCGGCGTTATTCTAGAGAAAGGCGCGACTGTAGAGTTTCAAGTGGATTACCTGTTTCCTACGCCGACTCTGGCGGTAGCGGCGCTTACAGGCGGAGTCGCCAACGGTTGGCTAGAATGGAAAACCAAAGATGGTAAAACATTGGAGACTATGGAACGTCTGCGTACGAGGACGAGCGCCGTGTCCTCACTAGCTTCGCCTGTCATCTGCAAGGTTTGAGGCTTGCGGTCCTCAATGTCGCTTTTTTGCTCGACTGAATACGGCCCTGGCTGCCTGCGAAGCGACTTTCAAACGAAACGTTTCACGATCAAAAGACAGCCGCAAAAGAAAGTGATGTCAGAGAGTATATTTTCCAAGCCGTTAATCTTGCTGTTTGCAAAATATTGCTTTTTTGATTTACCGAAGCGCACACTTTTTCTTCTCCAGACGGTGGCACAACGTGCTCAACGATTCCGAACCGAAAGCCATCAGAGAATTGCGCGCAATTAGTTAGGGCGAGTGCGCCCATATTGACTGCTCCAATTCTTGAAAATTGAGAAATTCCCATTCCCCACATTGGGCGCGATGAAATCAAATCCCACGATACCCCCGGCTCGACTTCTTAAACCGTTGCACCTTAAGGGGGGATTACGATTCCAGCCTGAGATGTCTCCCGAAGGTCAAACGAATATTCACTGTGAGAGTGGGATGGCTGCTAAATGCAACCACCAAAACCTCGAAACTTGAGAAAGCACCCCTATTCCCGGCAGGCCGTCGAAAGATGAAAACCCCGAAGACCCTGGCCCGACTCCCGAAGGCTCTGTACTGACGGCGCAAAAGCGTTCCCGCCGCTCACGCATTGCGCTGCAAGCCGACCGTTAATCATTGACCATAGGTACTCACCAACCATTGCAGAGCGGGACCTTCACCCAACGTCGCCAACTGACTATGATAGTCCAGCCAATCTTGATCGGACAGGGTTTGCCAGAGGGGGTCGGCTTGAGCGGTTAGAGCATGAATGCCTTCCTTTTGTTCCGCGAGTAGATCAAGCCGTTGTTGAACCGTTTCGCCGGACGATCCATACGAAGAGTTAGAATCCATTGCACTCAGCGCGGCCCGCTCGATAGTGATGCCGATGAGTTGACTCGCCAGAGTTGCGCCGAGGGAAGGATCGTCGAAGCGCTGGCCGAGGTTCGCGGCCATTTGCAATGTCGCCGCCTGCGAACTTTGATCGCCGGACTGTTGGTAAGCCGCCGCCAAGGACACCAAACTTTGACCAGCTTCCTTGACTTGATAGAGTTGCGGTGACGCGAGAAAGGCATTTGCCATGAGCTTCGCTTCTCCGGGCGGATAACCGGCGGACAAATATGCTTCTTCGTCGGATTGAATACGATCCTGCGCATAGTCCTGAAATTGCGGCTTGCTGGCAGCGGCGGCGAAATCCTGCACGGCTTCAGCAGTCTGGCCTGCTTTCAAATAGGCGAGACCAGACAGATAATTCGCCAGCGAATTGTCCGGTGCGGACTGCTTCAACGCGTCCAGCCACTGGCGTTGCTCTTGAGAAGAGGCGTTGTTTCCGATAGCCGCCTCAAATGCCGCTTGCGGATCGTCAGGAAATTTTTGCAGCGCTTCAGCAAGTAACTTCGGGTCCCCAGTCGTGCGAAATGCGGCCAAGAGGCTGTCCACGTTCCGACCGTGGCTGGCCAAATATTTTTCGAGCTGTACTGGGGTCAGCTTCGGGGCCTTGCTCTTAAGCAAGGCGTACATTTTAGTCGCCGGAAATGGGACAGCCGATGACGATCCCGCTGCTCGCCCCCGATGTGTGTGGGAATCGGCAAGACGCTTCCAGAATGGTGGTTTTTGCGATGCGTTTATCGCGCTAGCAGTTGGTGCGGATGACGCGGCGTGTTTTGGGTCTTGCTGAATTGCGGGCACTTGACCTCGGACGGCGAAGGCGTTGTGGGTCTTTTGAATCGTAATTCCGACGACGGCCAGCGCAACCGTAGTAATGGCAATTTTCTGGATTGTGGTCATAAGAATAACTTTGGATGTCGCAATGGCAGTTGTTTTATAAATGGAATGTGTAGCAAATACCGCGGTGGATATGGCGGCGACCGCTCCGGCAGGCGCGGCATGGACCGAGTTGGCCGCGAGGAGAGCAGCCAGGCTGTTGGTGCCGATGGCGATTCCCCGTTTGGCGAATAGGCTTCGCAAACGTTCAGTCGCGCGGTTGACACGTTTCTGGGCCGCTTCGCTGGATATGCCGATGCTAGCAGCCATTTCGCGGGCCGACTTATGTTGAAAATAGCGTTGCAGCAAAGCGTCTCGGTCCAATTCATTCAGGTCTCCAAGGGCGGCGTCGAGGTGCGGGGCAAGGGATTCCCATGCGGCAGTTGTCTCAGGTGCAACATTTTCGTTCATGGCAGCGGCTTCATGCTCACGTGCGTGTCGGCGAACTTCGGCGCGGACGATGTTGGCCGAAATATTGCGCGCAGTGCGATGAAGCCAGCCGGGCAACATCTCGCGCCTGGAGAGTTGGCGTGCATTCTGCGCAAGAGCCAGAAACACCTTTTGCGCCACGTCCTGGGCGAGATGCGCGTCCCGGACCAGGCGAAAAGCGGTTGAATGAACGAAATCCACGTATCGCCGCACCACTTCCGAAAAAGCCGCCTCGGACCCGGCTTCGGCATATTCTCGTAAAAGTTCGCAGTCAGTCAGGGTGTTCACTCATTTAATAGTAACCGCATACGCGCATATCGGACAGCCGCAATGAATGGGGGGGGAGAAGTCGATGAAGCAAGCACCCAGTCAAACACCGCCCTATGGACCGGCCAAAAATGCCGAAACTAGAGAAAGCACCCCTATTCCCGGCAGGCCGTCGAAAGATGAAAACCCCGAAGACCCTGGTCCAACTCTCGAAAGCCTGCCGTGCTTGTGACTGAGCAGAACGGGAAGCGCGGCCAGCGAGTGAAGCGGTTCAAAAACGGCTGCGCTGCCTTGCGCTAGTGCGAACGCCACAGCGCAACGCTGGTTTGTTTCCCTGCGCTGAAACCGCACCGGGATTGACGCGCAGAAAATATTATACACGCAAGCCCTTTGTCGCGTCGGCCAAGTGGCTTGCCATTTAGCCCGGCTTGCGTTAGAAATTTCTCAGATAAGAGATTGAAATGCTGACGGAATGCCGAATACAATTTTTCAAAGCTTGTTTTTCGCAGACTGAGTGGGAAATTCTGCGTTCTGATAATCATTTTATCTCTGCCTTGAAGGGCACTCAAGACTCGCTGGATTCCGCCGAAATTCTTGTAGTGAGCGGCGATGATGTAATTCACAAATACCGAGACGACGTGGACTACATACTTAACTTGTCGCCAACGCGTAGCGCAATGCAAAGATGTTTGACCCGGAATTACATCCCGCTGGCGTAAACCCCCGCGAGGATATCCAAACCAAGATTTTATGGAGGTTGTTGACTAACCAAATATATGGGCGTTTGGGACTTCATTGATCGCTTAAAAGAAAAACCCGCCTAACGCAACCAAACATCAGACGGGTTCATATCCGCCAAACAACAGTCAGACTGTGACATTGCCTAATAAGGACTGCAATCGGGGTTTTCCCTGATTGTCAAAGAGATTTAATGGCGTTTTATCCATTCTTAGGCTCATCCCCTTTATTTCGCTCTTTACACCAAGCGGCGATTGTATTCGCCAGCAAATCTGCTGATATGGGCTTCACAACATAATCTGAGGCGCCCAATCTTCGGGCCTTTGCAGCGTCTTTTGCTGTACCAGAGCCACTGAGAACTATAATATGCAATTTAGATTTAAATGTCTGCTTTTGGACCCACTCCAAGACCTCGTAACCGTCCATGTGTGGCATTTTGAGGTCTAGAAAAATGAGCGGGTATTGCCCTTGAATCGCTTTCAGCATGGCAATTGCAGATTCACCATTCCAAGCCTGAACAAATTCGCATTTAATACCAGTCTTTTTCAACGCCCGACGAAAAAAGAAGGCGTCATCCTCAGTATCTTCGACTAATAGTATTTTCGCGTCGTGTTTCACAACTTTCCGAGAGGGGGGGTGAGAAAAGTACCACAAAATGGCCTACTTTTCCATTGTTGCCAAAACGACCGTCAAAGATCGACCGAAGTTGCCATATTTGAACTCTCATTGCCGCTAGGGCTTCCTCCACTCAAACATTGGGTTTCCCGACACTTACGCATTGCGTTGCAATCTGAGCAACGATGTTTCCACGCTTTGCCAGTGATACAAAATGTGCCGCGCGCCCGGCAGTTGGACGAAAGGAATTCGCCCTTGCTTTCGCCAGTTCGCGAGCGTACGACGGCTCATGGGCAATCGCGCCAGCAATTCTTTCTCGTTGATAAATCCTGTTTTCTCTCCCGTATGTTCGATTAAATCCTTCATGTAAACGGCGAAGTGGTCTCTTTTGGAACACCGGAAAAATCGCAATCCACGGCATAACAGCGAGATACAAACAATGTGACCGGTCACAAATCGGTCGCATTCGCGCCGAATGGCGGGTATCGCTGGGACAATATTCAAGTGCCGGGTTTTCCTCCAAGAATATGCAATCTCAATGCTGTTGTGACTCTTTTGATGAATAAGGGCCGGGGCGGGCGGCGCTGTCGCGCCGCGCCGCCTCCGGCCCGTTGAATATGCCCTCAATGGCGGGCAGGCTGGTTGTTTGGGAACGGGGGACAAAGAGCGAGGGGACTCTGACAGCTAAAAAACGTGCAACGCGCCAGAATGCCCTACAACGCGCCGGGGCCACACTTGGCACAATGGGGGCCCGCTCAAGGACAAAAACGTGGCATGGACACGGCAAAGCGCAAGCGGGCGACGCCAAGAAACTGAGCCGGATAAAATCACCCATTGGCTTTGCACAACTCTTGCACAAATTTCTGCTCGACTTGACACATTGCACACTTTTTGCACCCAAACATTTAGCAAATAAGTGAAGGTCGAATACTCTGAATTGAAAGATGGCTTGACGAATTACCGAATGGCCGAAATTTCGTATGGTATTTCTTTTCAAATAAAGGTGATGAGCTTTCAGCGTGGATTCACGAGTACCAGAGCTGCACACTCCGCAAGCCGCGAGCCATCCCGCGCGGATATACTACCCAAAGCCATTCCACGAATCCCCTTGTCCCGTTGCCATGAACTCTGGGCCGGAGGGCGCCCAGAATCGTTCAGTTCCTTAAGAAAATTCCATCTTCCTGTCCCCCTTGCCTCCACGATGGTTTGGCCTCCGATCCGCTTGGAGTCGCGAGCGTCATTTGCCCGTAACTTCCACGGAC
>DASXZW010000069.1:0-156780 GCA_036501665.1 Verrucomicrobiia bacterium | reverse complement strand
CAATGTGTGCCGCGCCACAGGCGAGATTTACAGGAGGCCAGCGTCATAAAGCGCTCGCGAGCGATTCCACGTTCGACTCTATGAAAATGCTGGTCCGTTTCAAAATTTATTCGCAACACCCAAATTTTGGCACCCATAGCCTTTGGCAATTGCTTGAGCGCTGCCTCAGGTAACCGTTCAGACGATGATCGAGAACGCACAAACAGAAATTTTGCTTGTTGGCTACGCCGTCCACAATGGCAAGCGGCTGTTCAAACGCATGGTGGAAGTGCCTTTGCTGCGCGTTACGTTCCATCTCGACATTCCCCCGCAAGCTAACGGATTCGTCGCTCGCGAGTGAAATTGTGCGACGTTTTGCACACGAGTTTGTTCTCATAGACCCGGTTGAAAATTCGGCCGTTTTCAGGCGCGTTGGCGTCGCTTTCCGTCCCGCGCTGCCAGGAGTTGCAAATCCACCGGTGACTTTCCCGCATGTTTCGTTAACATCAAACGGCACACCCATTCCCGAAAGGCAACTCATGTTCCGAAAAAGTATCTTGTGGCTCCATCGTTGGACCGGGCTCGCGATCACGGCATTCATCATCGTGATGGCCGTGACGGGGACCATTCTCGCATTTCACACGGAACTGGACCGCATGCTGAATCCGGCGTTGATGACCGTGCCGGTGCGGGACGCCCCCCTGTTGGACGCGGTCGCGCTCCGGGATCGGGCCGCGGCGATGGAGCCGCACGCCCCATTTGAATACTTCAATCTCAAGGTTACCCCCGGCCAATCATTTTGTCTCGGCGTCGTAAGAGCCAAAACGGACCCTTCGACCGGCAAGCCTTACGATTTGGGATTTGACCAACTTTATCTGGACCCATACACGGGCGCAAAAGTCGGAAGCCGGAATTCAAGCCACTCGCTGATTCCCTTTCTTTTCAATCTTCACTACGGCATGACATTCGGGAACCGGGGCGTCCGGTTATTTGGCTTTATCTCGCTCGTGTGGACGATCACCAGTATCATCGGCATCTACCTGACGTTTCCGCTGCTGCTGCTGCGCTCCAAGGCGAGCGAACAGACGAAGGATACGCCCAAACCTCCCAGCCGCTCATGGTGGCGGCGATGGATGCCGGCCTGGAAAATCAAGTGGGGCGGTGGGACTTATCGCATGAGCTACGACATTCACCGCGCCTTCGGACTTTGGACCTGGCTGCTGCTTTTCATCTTCGCCTGGTCCGGGGTGGCCTTGAACCTGCCGGCACCCTATATGAGAACCATGAATTTCCTCCGTCTCACCGTGCGCAATAGTGTGGGTGAGCATCTCACGATTCCTGAAAAGCCGCCCGGACCTCCGGCGCTTGATTGGCGCGCGGCGCTGGAAAGGGGACGGGTGCTGATCCGCGAAACGGGGCTGAAGGAAGGCTACACGGTCCGGGAGGAGTACTTCATGCGGGTGCTCCCCCACTACGGCGTTTATCAATACGACGTGATAAGCTCCAAGGCCCCGCCCGGCGCGGAGATTCAGGATGCGGGAGTTTTCATCGACGCAAACAGCGGCGAGCTGCGCGATCATTGGTTACTGTCGAAGTCCCCCCCCGGCACCATCATTACGAGATGGCTGGTCGCGTTGCACATGGGAACCTTCCTTGGACTGCCGATGAAAATCTTGATCTTCCTCTCGGGTATTATCACCACCGCGCTCTGCGTCACGGGCGTCACCATCTGGTGGAAGAAGCGTGATGTCTCCGCGTTGAAACGGAATCGTACGCTCGATCGTCAGGCAGAGGCTGGAGTGGAATCGTGATGGGCCAAGTTTACGCTGTCCTATCAGTAGTTGATGAGTCATTAGCTATTTTGCGCAAAAGCTGCAGATGAGTGGGCTTTTGGCAATCGGACCTGCGCAAATCAAGGCCGTGAAATCCGTTTTCGCAATCGCACACATGGCCCCGACTGAACAGATTCAGGTGTGGAAAATGGCAAAAGAACAACGGGGAAGGCGCCCTGATTCACCGGTTGTTGTCCAAGCGACTGTAGCGGGAATCGTAGCAACCCTGGTTCTTCACAAAAATGTTGTGAAAGAACGCGGAAATACGATCCATGATTCAAGCGCGTGAAATGGTTGCTTGATTTTCGTCGCTATTGCGTTTGTCGCAGCCGGTAAAACACGTTGGAGGAAGCATTTGGTATCCAAAGCCCCGTGACAGGCTGGCCAATGACCGTCGTCCAATTTGTGGAAGCGAGATTGGTGGTCATCTGCAAGATGTAATTTGGGGCGGATGCCGGCCATGTAACAACATTGGCATTGACGCCCGCGTTCGCGATTGTCAGCGGAGGCCCGATGCTGATGTTTTGGAATGAGGCGGACCCGGAGTTAGTAAGAGCGGTTCCCTGGCCCTGAATTTGAAAATATCCTCCCAGAGTATAGGGGGCGGGCGTCGTTCCGTTGGCCAAATAGGGACTGTCGGCATTGAATTCAAGAATCGGGCTGGAAATGCCATTGGCGCTATAAACGATGGCGTTGCTACCATTGCTGTCCTTTAGGATGGTAACGCTCATTGTTACAGTGTCGCCCGATTTAAACGTGTGAGTGAGCGGCGATGCATAAAAAGGCAGGTTTCCGCCAAAAGCCACAATTTCGCCCGCGTCTGTGTCGAGGATGAATTGCCCGCTAATACTCGAGTCAATGTCCTCGAAGGCGATACCAGCTTCCTTCCGTGGAGCGGAAGGATCACCGGTTAGCGTTACTTGCATGGTCGCCGTATAGTAGTCATTCGTTTGGAACATATAAGGCGATCCGTTAACGGCGAAGGACCACGCATCCTGTTCGGCGCTGAATGATGTGTTAGTTGTTCCGGCATTGGTATAGATGAACGAGATGAGCGACGGATAGTCGTCCACCAGTGTAAAGGTGGCATCTGGAAGGCCTCCGACCAGATTGGTCTGGAGCGCAACGGAATTGATCGTGGTCACCTGCGCAAACGTCGAATGGACCGCAGCCAGTGTGAGACCAAAGACAAGAGCAACGCATGTACGCGCCAAATGCCGAGGGCTTGACGTGTCGAGGGGACGCCAAATGAAAAATGAGTTGGTTCGGTTCATGAACAAACCCTAACCAATCCGACGTTGTCATTAGAATGGGGCAATGGCCCCATGTCCTCTGACGCAAGCGCCATTATGATACGGGCACTGTTCTCCTCAACCGCAGTTTAGACCGATAAAACGCGCCAGGCCCGGGAGATACCATGAATAATACGCACGACAATTGTACAAAGAATCCTCAAGCGAAAACGTTCCGCGCGTCCAGGTTGGCCCTTCTCGCGGCAATATTGATGATTCTCCCGGCTATGCAATCCCACGCGGCTAATATTTTGGTCAATACTAATTTTGGCGACAATAGCGGCCAGGCTGTCGCGACCGCATGGACTTACTTCGAACCTCCGACGGTTCCGGCGTCCTCAAAGGACTACTGGATTGGCGGTCCTCCGACCGGCGGCTTTTTTGCGACGCCTTTGAGCGGGACTCAATATTGGAAGCAGTGGGGTGCGGGATATTTCCCAACTGCGAATAACGTCGCGGGAATGACGCAAACCTACGGGAGTTCCGCCGGTTCGCAATATCAGGCCACAGGCTGGATTTACACTTCCAGCAGCGATGAATTGGGCGCGGACAATCGCGCGTGGATCGACGTTTCTTTTCTGGACGCCAGCAACCGCGTGCTGGCGCTCTATATGTCGGGCCAGTTTTCCGCATCGACCGGACAAGACGGCTGGTTCCAATTTCAGGTGACCAATGTGTGCGACTTGTCGCAACCGGTACCCACGGGTGACCCTTATTTTACCAACTACGCGGTCAGCGGAGCCGTGACGAATCTGGTCGCCCCGGCGGGGACAACGCAGGTCCGGTATCGGATTGCGTTATTGCAAATAGCTCAGGAAGGTGGATCGATTTATTTTGACGATCCCGCCTTGGATCTGGTCGCAGGAACTTATCCGCCGGTCATCAGCAATGTTTTTCCGCAGAACATGATTTTTGTTCCGCCGAGCAACGGGTTGACGTTCACCGTCAGTTCGCCGAGCGGTTCGACGATCAACAATGACGGAATTCACCTATTGCTCAACGGCACCGACGTTTCGAGCGGTCTCGCCATCACCGGTTCTTCGTCCAATAAGACGGCGATATACACAGGTTTAGCATCAAACATGACTTATAGCGCATTGATCTCGGTCACGGACGTGTTTAGTCTGAGTTCTTCTGCGACGAATTTTTTCCAAACGACATGGGTCGGTGTTCCGCCGATACTGTATTTGTGGGAGGCCGAGGATTTTGATTTTAACGGCGGGATGTTTATTAATTATCCCGATCTTTGCAATGCCCCTGGCGATACTAATTGCTACTTCGGAACCGTCGGCACCCCGGGCGTGGACGAGCAAAGTGACGGCGAAACGCTCAGCCATCTTTATCGCGAACAGGATGCGATAAATATCGGCGTGTCAGGCGATTACTTTCGTCCCAATCTGTTTACAGCGGGGCGAACTGATTATGAGATAAACCCATTTGACTCCGGTGAGTCGGTAAACTACACACGCGACTTCTCAAACGGCGTTTATTGGGTCATCGGACGGCTTTCCACTGATATAGATTTATCGGGCAGTTTGACAATGAGCGAAGTCGATACCAACGGATCGGTGACGGCGTTGGGAAAGTTTACAATCGCTCCATTCGGACTCGGCTGGACCACGTTTGAGAATGTGTATCTGCTGGACGATAATGGAAACAAGGTTGACGTGCCGTTGAACGGAAAAACGACGCTGCAGGTCTCCAGCGGAGGCAATATCCTCCCGAATTTCTTCGCATTGGTGCAGGCTATCGTGGATCAGCCGATTCTAAGCGGGATGTACCCCACCGGCACGCGCCCATTCGAATACACAAATGCCCTAACCTTTACCGTATCAACGAAAGGCTCCACGTTTCCACCAGGCGGAATCAAGGTGATGCTGGATGGCTTTGATGTTTCCTCGAACCTTGTCATCACCGGCCCGACTTCCAACGAGACGATCGTGTACCCGACGCTGCTTTTGAATGCGACGCACACCGCGATCATTATGGCGACAAATTCGCTGGGCCACGGTTTGATTGTAACCAACCAATTTGACACGTTTTATCCGAATAACTACATGGTGCAGGCTTCGGACTTTGACTTTAATGGCGGGCAGTATATTCCGATTGATGTCAATAACTATAACTCGCCCGACTGGTATCCCAACGCGTTCGCAAACCTCGAAGCCACGACGAATATCGACTTCGACCATACCACAATTTCAAGCGAGCAGTATCCGTATCGTCCCGATGGCATACCACAAGAGCAAGGTCACGATTATCTGACCACCAATTTCGTCAACTTTGGCGGAATTGAATATGACCTCGCTGATTTTGGCCCCGGCGATTGGGCCAATTACACGGGAAATTATCCGGCGGGGAATTTTTATATTTACATGCGCACCGCAGGGTTGAATGCCTTTACGATGTATTTGGAAAAGGTAATCAGCGGCGCGACGACAACCAACCAGACTGTCACCATGCTGGGCAACTGGAGCGGCGTGGGCGTCAACAATTCGACTTACCAATGGGTTCCATTGACCGATAACGGGCTAATGGGGCCGATCGCAGTGAAGCTCGGCGGCATCGAGACTCTGCGCATCACAACGCCCACCGGGGATTGCTACCCGAACTACTTCATGCTGGTTCCCGCCGCCGGAGTTGAACTCTCTGCAATTAAGTCAGGAACAAATGCGTCGGTTTCTTTCTCAACACAACAGGGTGTGCCATATCGGTTATTTTCTCGAACCGCTCTGGGAACCGGAAACTGGACACTGGAAGCAAAAGTTCTTGGCACTGGCAAAGTCGAGACACTCGCCATCCCTGCTGGATCGTCCACTCAGTTCTTCAAGGTGACGGCGCCGTAGGCCGGCTCTTATGCAAGGTTATTAAAAACTACAGGCTGTGGCACGAATGAAGTGGAAGCTGATATTGGCGAGTCTCCTTTTTGCAAGGTGCATTCAATCGGCAGCCGGCGTTGAGACGCCTACAAATCTCGTGAGTCGTCTGGGAGACAAGAGTATCGTGTTGCATTGGGACCAGAGCACCGATCCAACGCTTGCAGGTTACAACGTTTATCGGGGCGCCAGCGGTACCGGCCTGTTCACAAAGCAGAATACGTCGCTGCTGCCGTCGGCAGGCTACTGCGATCTCACCGTTGCCAACGGTCAAACCAATTTCTACCAGGTTACGGCTGTGAACACGAGCGCGATGGAGAGCGCTCCCTCCTCGGTTTTGGCGGCGACGGCCAACCCGTTCACCAACACCGACCAATTCCTGGATTACATTCAGGAAACTGCTTTTGACTACTTTTGGTACTTGGCGAATCCACTTAACGGGCTGATACCCGACCGGAGCGAGAGCAGTTCACCGTGCAGCATCGCGGTGGTCGGCTTTGGTTTGACTGCGATAGGCATTGCAATTGACCATGGGTGGATTTCTCGTTCGCAAGGCGCGGGTCGAGTCTTGACTACGCTCAACACATTTCTCTCCGGCCCACAAGGTCCGGGTGAGACGGGAGTCATTGGCTACAACGGCTGGTTTTACCATTTCCTGGGCATGACCAACGGCCTGCGCGCCAACTCTGAGTTGTCTTCGATTGACACGGCATTGCTGCTGGGTGGAATTCTTTATGACAAGCAGTATTTCGACGGCGCCAACACGGACGAGACCTCCATTCGTTCAATGGCCGGCGAAATATTCAATAGAGTCAATTGGGCCTGGATGAGCAATGGCACCAACGCGGTTGCGACAGCATGGTATCCGAACACCGGTTTTAGCGGAAGCTATTGGACCGGTTACAACGAAGGAATGATCATTTACCTTCTTGGACTGGGCAGCTCAACAAGTCCATTGCCGGCTTCAAGTTGGAATTACTGGACCGAAGGATACATATGGTTGACGAACTACGCGCAGCAATATGTTTATTTTCCGCCGTTGTTTACGTACGAATACTCGCACTGCTGGATTGATTTCCGGCACGTCGCAGACTCCTACATGAACAATCACGGCAGCACGTACTTTGAGAATTCACGCCGGGCATCATTGGCGCAGGTCACTTATTGTGGGTCTTTGCCAAATCCTTCCATTGATGTCGGCTACAGCACCAACGTCTGGGGCTTGACCGCCTCCGACGATCCTCAAGGGTACACTTCGCATGGCATCCCACCCGATGGATTCGACGACGGCACGATCGCGCCGACGGCGGCGGGCGGGGCGATTGCTTTTACGCCGGAATTTTCTGAGCCGACCTTAAGTTATTTTTACAATCACTACCGCCCGCATATCTGGACTGCCTACGGTTTTCGCGACGCATTTAATCTGGGAAAGGGATGGTACGACGTGGACGAGTTGGGCATTGATGAAGGGCCAATCGTCATCATGATTGAGAATTATCGCACGCAGCGAGTGTGGCGGCTTTTCATGCAAAATCCGGAAATCCAGGTGGGTTTGCAACGGGCAGGGTTTATATCACTTCCATTTGTCACCCTTGCGGCTCAGGCACAGCCTGAACAAGGCGTCGTCACTCTAACGTGGCAGTCACAAACCAACCACACATACCAGGTCGAATACTCGCCCGACCTTCAATCGTGGTTTTCTTCACCAACTGGAGAAGTTGTCGCGACAAATGCCATTTCAAGCTGGACGGATAGCGGTCCGCCTGCCACATCCTCCACGCCGTTCGGCGTCGATGCCCGGTTTTACCGAGTATTTGAATTTGGCTCTCTCTGACTCGTGATGCCTCAAGCAACGCCAAAGCACGCAGCCAGTCAATGGCTTCGCTGAAATAGCCCGGCGCCAAAAGTCTTTGGCTAATCGTTGAGCAATTCTGTTGTCCAATGGAAGATTTGTTGAGATCTGGGTTTCGAGTAACCTCGCACAAATGAATCAGCTTTGTGGCAGGCTTCTACGAAAGTGGCATCGGTGTCGAGCGGCACTTTTGAGGCTTCCAGCCCGCTCGAGTGGTCGAGGAATTTCACCCCTATAGCGTGGAGTTCAGCGGTAATCTTTCGGTAATCTCGACGTGCTAGATTCCAAAAGTGAATCGAACGACCGCTGAAAGCAATGACGAGCAAATCGAAGGTGCCAAAAGCAAGAAAATTTAGATTTGTCTACCGGAACGCTGAGAAGTGCAATTGTCTGGAGGGCGTTGGCTGGCCTCCGCGACACACCTGTCGCGCCCAGATTGAATGGATGCGAGGCTCCTCATCCGATGAGGGCACGTTCCTCTTTGGATCGGTGGCCAAGGTTCCCGTATCGGTGGTAGTCAATACTGACGCTACGCTCCCGCAAATACCAGAGGCATTCGAGACGTCCTTCCGAGGTGACGGGGACACTGACAACGCACTCGCCGGCCTGGCTCGCCGCTTGAGCGATGACCAGGGGAACTCGCTCCGGCGCGCTATAACGCACACGATCCACCTGACTACTGTGAATGAGTTGCGCCACATCCTCATCAGTATTTTCAATAAACTCAATTGCTCCACTCCATCGGGTTGCTTCTTCCAATTGCATCAGCGATTGAGAAACGAACCCGGGCGGCGCGCTGACGAGAACGTGATTACCGAGGATGTGCGCGGCGCAAACGCGCGCGATTATATCGACAGCCGAATCGTTGGGATGAACTCGCACCAGAACAGTTCCTACAGCGGCGTATTCCCGGAAATTATCCTGCCCCACCAGCTTGAAGTGATCGTGTTCGCGGTTGAATTCTTCATCCCAAGGCCGTTGGAAGCTTTTTAGCAGATCGTCGAAGCTTACTTGTCCGCGCGTGACTTGATCGCGAAAGGTCATGAATTGCGCGACATAATTGGGCCCGCCGGCCTTCATGCCGGGACCGAAAACAGACTTTCCCATGCCGCCAAAGGGTTGGCGCAGGACGACGGCGCCGGTTGTAGCACGGTTAATGTAGAGATTGCCCGCGTGAATCTTGCGGCGCCAATAGTCCCATTCCCGCTCATCCAAACTTTCGAGTCCGCTGGTCAAACCAAAGCCAGTCTGATTGACAAGTTCCACCGCCTCGCTGAGTTTCTCGAAGCGCATGACGCCAAGGACCGGCCCGAAAAACTCTGTCAAATGCGTCCGGCTGCCAGTTTTGACACCATATTTGACGCCGGGAGTCCAGAGATTGGGATTGCCGGCGATAGACTGCGGCTGCACCGCCCATTCTTCGCCCGGTTCGAGGCTTTCCAAAGCCCACTTCAGGTCGCCCGAAGGTGGACGGATGAGCGGTCCGACTTTAGTTTGGAGTTCCCAAGCCGATCCGACTTGCAAACTTGCGACCGCCTCGGTTAGCAGACGGCGGAAATTCAAGTCGTCATAAACTTCAGCTTCAAGAAGCAGCAGCGAAGTGGCTGAGCATTTTTGGCCCGCATGGCTGAAGGCGGAATGCAATACATGTTTGACGGCTTGCTCGCGGTCAGAAAGCGCGGTGACAATCGTGGCGTTTTTACCGCCGGTTTCCGCGAACAGGGGCAGGCGAGGGTTATCCGCGATCATTTGCATGGCGGCGTTGGTTCCTCCGGTCAAAATGACCGCATCAACTCTCGGATGATTGACCAGCGCGCGGCCTCCCGAGTTGACAGCGCAGGGTGTGAATTGCAGGGTTTGCTTCGATACTCCTGCCCGCCAAAAACATTGGCACAATTCCCATGCGACGAGCACGGCGTCGGATGACGGTTTGAGGACGACGGTGTTGCCGGCAGCAAGCGCCGCCGCGACTCCGCCGCACGGAATGGCGATTGGAAAATTCCAAGGCGAGGCCACCACGACGACGCCTTTGGGCGAGGCTTTGAGCGTCGGCATTTCCTGCCACCATCGCGCCGAGCCGCGATAGAACTCCAGGAAATCGACCGCTTCGGAGACCTCCGGATCGGATTCGGCGATTGTTTTGCCGGCATTCGCCAAGGCGGCCCCGATCAAATCCCCGCGCGCCAATCTCAGCTCCTGCGCGACGCGGCCCAGGATTTCCCAGCGCGTCGCCGGTTCCGTTTTACGCCAGCCATCCGGATCGGCGGCGGCGCATTCAACGGCTTGGCTGATTTGTTCCGGGGAAGCCTGGCGGTAACGCCCAACCACCGTGCCGGGTCGCGACGGATCAAGACAATCGCTGATTGCTCCGTTAAATCTATTTTTTCCGGCAACAATAATTGGAATTTCGTCTGCCGCCCGCTCTTGCCAACGTTGTATGATTTGGGCGGCCCAGTCGGAATTTTGCGGCAACGAAAAATCAGTGTCCGGTTCGTTGACAAATTTGCGGCGGCCATTGACCGCGTCTCCGAGGGCCGGGCAGGGCGGCATTCGCCGATCCTGGGTTCGCCGAGGCTGGGCGCTGATTTGAGGAATTGCTGCGAAGGAGTCCAGGAATCCCTGTTCTAGTCTTTTCCATTCGGGGCTTCCCACTTCCAGGCGAAAGGCATGGCGAAGGAAATTTTCTTCGCCAGTATTTTCGTCAAGACGACGGACAAGATAGCCGATGGCGTTGACGAAATGCGACTTTTCGCAGACGGGAGCATAGAGCAGCAGATTGTGTGTCAATTCTGAAAGTGCCCGCCGCTGTTGGTTGGCCATTCCTTCAAGCATCTCGAATTGGACTTTACCCAAGGCGTCGCGTTCCTGGGCGAGAACCAGGCCATAAGCCAGGTCAAACAAATTATGCGAGGCCACGCCAACATCCATGGCGGAAAGATTTTCAGCCTTCATCGCTTCGTTGAGCATCCGTTTGAAATTCGCATCCGTCTCCAACTTCGAACGATAGGGCGCTTGGGGCCATCCGCGGACAGAAGCTTCAGCCCGCTCCATTTCCATGTTCGCGCCTTTGACTAGCCGAACGGTCGTGCGCCCGCCTCCCGCCGCAACGCGCCCGCGAGCCCAGGCTTGAATGCGCAGCAGCGTTTCATAAGAATCGGGAATGTAACTCTGCAAGGCGATGCCGGCGGAAACACCCCCAAGGCCCGGACGCTCCAGCGCGCGCATGAATGCTTCCGCGGTCAATTCCTTGTCGCGGTATTCCTCCATGTCAAGATAAACGAATTTCGACACCACGACGCCATCGGCACGGGTGAACCGGGCTTGAGCCGCGGCGCGAAATAACCGTTCCAAGCGCTCGACCAAAACAGCAATCGTGTGTTCGCGGGCGAGCGGCGAAATTTGAGAGTACAGGGTTGAGATCTTGATGGAAACCACCTCGATTTCCGGCCATTGCAAGCTTTCCAGATATTGATCCAGCCGCCGCGCCGCTTCTGCCTCGCTCAAAATGGCTTCACCTAAAAAATTGATATTCATACGCACGCCGGCTCGCGCACGGTCCCGCAAATGTTGGGTCAACATCTCCTTCTCGCCAGGCAGGATGACGTTGGCGGTTTCCTGCTGCATGTGGGTTTTGACGAGTGGCATCGCCACGCCGGGGGCATAATTGCCAAACGTTTGAAATCCCTTAAGCAAGGTGCGGTCGAGTGGACTGAAAAATCGCGGCACGCCCTGGACATCGAGAATATGGATCAGGTGCTCGACGGCGCGATGGGGATCGCTTGTGCGGAAGGCTTCATCGGTCATCTGGGCGAGCGTCGCTTTATCGGAGGGCGTTTGCAGAAGGCGATCCAGCTCGGCCTGTTGGCGTCGTTCGCCGGGTGTCTGCAATTCGACTGCGCGTTCTTGCAGGCATCGGGCGACAAAAAGCGCTTTTTGGAGGGTTGACGGTCGAGGTGAGTTTGCCTCGGTACTAAATTCCGCCAGAAGCCGGTCTGAAAAGGCAGTCGTCATAAGTTAAGCGGCAGCGACTGCCGATTCGAGGCGTTTCAACCTTTGAGTCAACAAATTCAAGAACAATCCAACATCCGTCACGACTCCGACCGATTCAATCGACCCGCGATCACTTAATTTCGTGACCACGGCCGGATTTATGTCCACACAGACCAGTCTGACCCCCGCAGGAGTCATGTTCCCAACGCCAATGGAGTGAAGCATCGTTGACAGCATCAAGATCAAGTCCGCGCCTTTAAGCAATCGCGCATAGTCTTCCTGGGCCTTAACCAAATCCATCTGAGTGTCCGGTAGTGGCCCGTCGTCGCGAATGGATCCTGCCAGGGAAAATGGAACGCCGCGACGAACGCATTCATAAAAAACCCCCCTCGTCAAAACACCCATCTCCACCGCGCGCGCAATGCTTCCGCAGCGGCGAATGGTGTTGATCGCCTTCAAGTGATGCCGGTGGCCGCCCTCCACCGACCGCCCTTGGCTCAAGTCAACGCCCAGCGATGTCCCCAGCAGCGCTTGTTCGATGTCATGCACAGCGACGGCGTTGCCGCCGAGGACGGCCTGAACGTAACCAGAGCGCACCAACCAAGCCAAAGAGTCCCCGGCTCCGGTGTGGATGACCACTGGGCCCGGCACAACGACAATGCGTCCACCCTGTTCACGCAAACGGTGCATCTCCCATGAAATCTGGTCCACAACCAACTCCACACGTCGTTCACTGGAGACACCCGATGCCATGAAAGCAAATTCATGCTCCGCCAATCCTCGACGGCGTTCATCTCGCGACTCGGTTTTCCGAACCGTTCGGACGCCATCGCTCCCAACTACCACCAACTCGCCGACCTGCAAATTCCGAAAAAGCGCGCAACGCGCCGCCCGTTCCTTTTGGTTCACGACAATGACCGCGTCCATACGCTGACCCTCCACCGTCCGCCATTGTCCGTTAACGCGGACTTCCGTTGGATAAATATTCGTCGCCAAAAAATCCTCCGGCGCCACCCCGGACTGCGTTACCGGTTTTAGTTCGGCATCGACCTCTTGTTCGAGTGAGGCCACCGCGCCGAGTTTGATAACTTCGGCCATCACTTTGTCCAACACCCCTTCAGTCGGCGCGGAAATCTTTATCTCCGCGTTTGAAGTGCTTTGACGCTGTTTGCCGAGAGCGAAATGTAAAATCTGAAAACTGCCGCCATTCTGAAGAGTCGCTTCCAACGCGCGATCCAGCAAACCAGAATCGAGTAAGTGGCCTTCCAGCCTTACCTCCCGGCTTTGCACGGTCGTGGCGGCTTTAGCGGACGCAGGGGCCGAATCAGTCAAACACAATGTCAAGCAACGCGCCGATCCGCCTGCCTTCATAAATTCACTGAGAGGCGTTTCGACAATGGAAAAGCCCGCCGCTTCCAAGCGGCTTTGCAACTCCGGGCTTGCCCGATTCAGGATGATGCGCAGTTCAATATTAATCGCATTGCAGGCGAAGCTCACGGCGTCTGTTTCGCTAACGGGGATTCGCTTATCCGCCGGAATGCCCTGTTCGATGATCCGATTCGAGTAAGCATCAAAAGCCGCCGGATAATACAATAACCAACCCCCTTCGAGCGGGCAGAAGCAAGTGTCCAAATGGTAAAACCGGGGATCAATCAGACGCAACGAACGGATCTCAACCTTTAGCCATTCTGCAAGGAGGGGGTGAGCAGCCAATTCGCTGCGAAATCCATAGCCAGCCCATAGGCAGCCCGCTTCGTGATCGAACAACGCATCGCCCGCGCCTTCGAATGGAAGATCGACGGGAAATTCAAAAATCTCAAAACGGTGTTGCTTGAACCATGTTTTGAAAAACGGCTCTTCACCCTGGCGCTCTCGTGGCCGGAAGCGACTCAGAATGCATTTTTGACCAATAACCACGCCAGCGTTTGCTGTAAAAACCATGTCCGGCAGTCCTGGCTGGGGTGCGATTCGTTCCAAGTGGGCATCTTGTGCAAGCAATTTTCGCAGCGCCTCCCACTGGCTGGCCGCAACCGGATGTGACGCTTTATGCAGATTTCCCTCCATCCAGGGGTTAATGACATAATCCACTTCATAATGATCCGGAGAACACATCAAAAAGCTCGCTCTCGTCCTCATAAAGCAACTTACTTCTCCAAACGACTACGTGCAATTCGAGCGGTCATTACGACAAACCCATTCGCTTTTATTGCCGCTTTAAACGAGATTATCAAGGAACGTGCGGGGAAGTTATGCGTGCAATGGTTCTCATTTCTCCTGACCGAGCGACGAGGACGCGATAATAAATCGATTGAAAATGGTGACCAACTTTGGAGGAAGCTCGGCGAGTGACAAAACTTGAAAAAAAGCGGGGGAGTTTTTCTTCCAAAAGATACTTAGGAAAACGAGCTGATCATTCGTTTCTGCAACCCGTGAAAAAAAGCGCGACATGTCACTTAAAATAAACACACAATATTGCTCATGGAAAAACCAAGTGATTCCGATGGGAACGCCGGGTCGAGTGAAACGAACAATTGCAGGATTCTCCTTGCAGAATGTATCGAAGAAATTTCGCGCGCTCTCAAATTCCTCCTTACTCGCAAGGGACCATGCATTCTCGGTATGGAACGTCTCGCGGAGATTTTCAACCGGTCTGACGGTGCGGGGATTGAAATACGGCATTCCGTGCGATTACATGAGGATGACCAGCATTATGGACGGATTCGTGCCGACTTGTCTGCATGCGCGAATTATTTCTGAGAGGATTGACAGGTTTGCTCCGAATTGTAGTTGCCTACTCAAGTTGTATTTTTGACTTCAAAACTATTCAGGCGTTGCACGAAAATTAGCATGACAAATGCAACGTCCTCAAAATTTCGGGCGACTGAATCGACGGCGAGTGTAGTATTTTTATGGCGATTAAACCTTAGTTGGGATGCTTGACCGCCGAAGGTGCCGGCTCGGCCTCGCTCTCGCTTTGATTGACCCAGTTAATGATGTGCCCTGTGCCCGTTTTGACTTCATGTGCAATTCGTAGGTCCACGGCATCGCGCTGAGGCAACGTATCACCCGCATTCATTAATACCAATTTGTATGAGTCGTTGGGTAGCTGGCTGGTGACACTCGGAGCAGGAAAAGGTTCGGAAGTTCCAAGGTTGTCCCGATCAAAATAGTAGTAGCCCATGCCGCGCCAATTGTTTTGATCCGCCTTTTTATCGCCCTCCAGAATGTTGTCAGCCACAAACAAGGATTTTGGCGCTACAACCGCCCTGCCATCGTGAAAGAGCAACGGGTTTTGGGTCGTGGACGAACCAGGCTTGAGATAATTGCCGATGTAGTTCAGGCGGTTAAATTCGCCATACGCGGCAGTCTTTCCCCAATCATAAATTACGTTGTTCCGAAAATCGGCATCCACCATTCCTTGAAAGCGAACGTTGCGGCTCTGATTGTGCGCAAACAAATTGTGATGCCATGTCACGCGGTTTCCGCCGGCGATTGAGGCATACCCATGACCTGCGAAGTTCAAGCTTTCACTCAGAATGCACCACTGGATTGTGATGAGATCGCTGCCTTTGGTCGTTGAAAGAATTGTGTCGGTGGACCAACTCAACGACAGATGATCGGCGATGCAATTTTTAGCGCCATCAATGAAATAAAGGGCATCATCTCCGGCTCCGCCTCGGTAATAACTCAATGGTCTAGCGTGATTGCGAACATCCTCATCGCCGAGCCGTATGCGAAAATAGCGAAGAACTACGTCTTGCGCCTTTACCGTGATGCCGTAATTACAGAGCGTGACGCCTTCGCCAGGCGCGTTCTGGCCGTCAATGGTTATGAATGGCTCAGTGATGTTGATCACAGACTTTAGCGAAATCGCGCCTTCGACTCGGAAGATAATTATCCGAGGACCGGGAGTCTCAATTGCGGCACGCAAGCTTCCGGGACCGGAATCGTTAAGGTTATCCACATAAAGGGTTTTCCCACCGCGACCGCCCGGAGTGAAGGCACCATAACCTTCTGCCCCAGGAAAAGCCGGATCACCTTTCGAAATGGCGAGTGGAAAGGGGGAAAGCTTTGTCCAGAGTGGCTGGGGCATCGCAGGAATAGGTCGCGTGCGGGTAACGGGCACATCGGGAGAATAAATACTGACATTCTTGAGGACCAAGTCGTCACCACTTGCGCCGCCATGATAAGTCAATTCCCAGCGGTAGCTGTGACCCTGATATTGCGCTGTAATTTCGGCCCCTTCCGGCAGGCTATCGAAAGTGCCGCGTGTGGGCACATGTGCGGAAACGAGCGTGATATCGTTGCGTGGCGGGACAGCATTAAGGCTAATCTGCAACCGGCATTGGCTTCCTTTGTCCTTGATGATCCGCAAACCGTCCGCACGAGATTGAATCGTGATTGGGGTCACGCCGTGCGCGTCGAGTGTAAATGAAAGGGTTGAATTGCCTGTTTTGCCATCAGTAGCCGCCAAGCCTTCAATGTAAACGTAGTCCAGCGCGTGAACTGCTACGGGGCGTGATCCTTCAATGGACAGCAGCGACTCCGCTCCCAATCCCGCCCCAACCGTCAATGTTCGTCCGATGAAACTGCCGCCTTCAATACGGAGCGCGGCTTTCGTTGCGCGCCCCGGCACCGAGCTCGCTGCGCCAACAAAAACGTCCATCACGCAGTGCATGGCCCCATCCCGCAAATCGAATTCACCCTCGCTGCCCGTATATTCTCCCACCCGCAACGAATCCTGCATAAGGACAAGCTGTCCGCCATCTACTTCGACACGCGACCGGTCGCCACCGTCGAGTCCAACTTCCAGATCCGCGGCTAAAAATGTTCCGAATGGAATGATTATCGTTGTGTTTCCGTGAACTTCGGCGCGCTTGTAGGAATCCGGCAGACCCTCCGACCAGCACGTGGCGTTAGTCCAGTATCCGGAAGACGAAATCCAGCGCGTCCCATCGGTTGGGTTTTCAGCCATCACCGGCTTCGTGGCAATCGTGCCCATCAGAACACACAGCGCTGTCACGAGAGCAGAACATTGACGTGTAAGTTTCACTCTGTTGAATATCGCTCCAAAAATAATGCTTGTATGATCCCAAGTGGCAACCAACAAAATACTTGTTGCCAGCTTGATTCAAATTGAGAGTTTAAAGTGCATCCGGCGAGTTTCACTTTCGCCTGCGTTTTTTCCGCGATGACGGCAGGTTTAGCCTGTAGCGCGGCCCATTTTGAATCCGTTCATGGTTCGCTTTACCGGCTTGCGGGCTTCGAAGCGCTTATCAATGAGTTCAAGTACACTTCTAAAGTCGTGTAACCGTCGGCGTTCACCTCGTTGGCCACACTCGGATCGTTAAGCGGCAAACCGTGAGCCTTCTTCCATTCGTCGGGGATGCCGTCGTTTTCGCTGCCTATCGGGGAAGCGCCCCGCTTGTATTCGGGCCAAGCGCCGACCTCGTCCTCGTTGTTGATGATCCTTCCGGTCCAGTTACGCGCATCTCCCACCGCTCGCGCGTCCACCGCATCTTGTTTGGGGAGGGTCGCTCCAGCGTTATTGAGCACGAGTTCAAATGCCTCGTCGGCTGTTTGTGTTTTCACCGGTGGAGCAGGAAATGGCGTGAGGCTTTGCCAAACGCGGTCGGTTTTGACTCCTTTCCAATTGTCGCTGGATACACCGGGCATGCCACGCATGACATTGCCATCAATGTATAAGCTGGCTGGCAGGGCGATCTTTGGGTCGATGATGAAGTAGGGCGGACGTTGGGTGGTTGAAGGGCCCGGTCGGAGATAATTGTTGACATAATTCAGTGTGCGCATGTCTCCGTAGCCACAAGTATGGCCCCAGTCATAGATAACGTTATTGCGAAAGTCGCACTCCACTGTTATGTCACCCCACCGTGGAACGCGGCTGAACATGTGGGCGAAGAGATTGTGGTGCCAGGTGGTGCGGTCTCCGGCGATGATGGTGGAGAAGGCGTGCTTCTGTGCATTATTCCCTTCAGAAATGATGCACCATTGCACGGTGCAACGGTCCACCGCTCCAGCAGCGGAGAATGTCTCTGGATTGCCCCAACTGGCCGAACAATGGTCAACAATTACATTCTCACTGTCGGTGATGCGGAAAGATTCGCATCGCACATCGCCGGTGTTCTTGCCAGAGCGAAAACGGAGATAGCGCAGTATCACGTCGTGCGTCTGCGAAACGTCGAATGCGTTAGCGTTGCCTGCGCCTTTCTTGATGCAAATTCCATCGCCCGGAGCTGTCTGGCCTGCGATTGTGAGATAAGGTTCGCGGACATCGAGCCCAGTTGTTTCGATGATGCCGCCGACTCCGAAAACCACAGTGCGCGGCCCCTTTGCCTCGACAGCTTCCCTCAGGCTGCCTGGGCCGGAGTCGTTGAGATTGGTAACGATGAAGATTTTCCCGCCACGTCCTCCTTTCGTAAAAGCCCCGTATCCTTCGGCTCCGGGAAAGGCGAGGGCGCCGTTGCCAAGTGGCGGTGACTGGGCATCCCATTGCCGATAAAAATCGCGATAGCTGGATTGCACGATGGCCGGGTCAAAACGAAAAGCCTTCGCGGGTTTTCCACTCGCGTAAGGAATCATTTTGCCTTCGGCATCGGCAGTTTTCGGGTTGGTTAACATGATGTCGCATTTCTTTGACCCGCCTCGATACGTAAGCGTCCACTCGTAAACCTTACTCGCAAACTCTGCCCGCACTGACGCGCCTTCTGGCAATCTGGTGAACGCGCCTTTGCACCGATTCGCCGAACCAACCAAAAGGATGTCGCCCGACGGCGGGGCTGCCAGCAGCCCAATGTGCAACTGACATGTCCCTACGCCATTTCCAGTGCCATCGGGAATGGGGAAGTAAACGCGCCCTTCGGTCTTACCCCATGTAAAGATGGGTGTGACACCCTCGGCGTCCAACTGGAAATCCAAAACAGTCCTGCTCGGCGGTGGATTGCTTTCCAGCCTCAAATAATTATAAACACCGATTTGCAAGCCGTCTTCGACCATCACGCCTGAGGCTTTCGAGCCAACCATACGCAGCGTGCAATCGCTGCCGGAGGAAAGACCGAGTTCGATGAGCTTGGAGACGATGCTGCCGTCCCGAATCTCAATCGTGCCGTGGCCTTTCATCCCCGGACCGCCTCCGCCTGACACAAAGATCGTGTTGATAAAGAGCTTGCCGGATTTGATTGTGAACTTCCCGTCCGATCCGTCATACTTGCCGACATCCATACCGGCGGTAACGGCTAGAGTCCGACCGTCCAACAGAAGCGTTGCGTGGCTGTTGCCTCCGTCCCCGACGGTCAAATGGCTTACCAAAACGTCCGACCGAGTAACGGCCACATCACTCGGCTGTTCTTGAGTGCCGTTGATTCTTGGTTCGGCCGTCCGCCATGGAAGTGTTCCGCCCCATTTGGTTGCATTCGCCCAATCACCGTCGCCGCCTTTCCATTCCACAGTTGTTCCGGCCCACAAGGAAGTAGTAACAGCCATCGCGACGAACCCGGCTACGAGCGACCTTCGGCCCAGGCGAGCTACGCGTTTCATATTAGGATGCATTCTGGAATGTGGCACTGAGATGTCAAGGTGAGCCCTCATACTTGACTTGCTAACAAACGGCCCATTGAAATGGTTAGGGCGACGGGATCCGCATCCGCACAGTCCGCGTCATCATGTCTGCTCTTCGTCCCTTCTGATTGCTTCTTGGTCACTTTTCGTGCCTCGAACGCTTGGATTACGCTGAACTCTGCGCTATGAATGGAAACTGGCGCTTTAATGAATTCGAACGACAACTCATCACGGGATGCGACGCGCGCTTTGCGTCGTCGCCGTTGGGTTCTTCTTTTCTTCGCGGCTTGGACTGTTTTCGCTTGCGCCGTCGTCTGGTGGCTGACGCATCGGTCAGAGGAATCCGTCAATCCGAACTGGGTTATCAGTGGGGACACCATTCAAACGACCCCTGAGCGCATCAGTAATTGGTTCAAGCTGTTCGATTTGAATTTTCGCGGGATTTACCCATTCATTCTGCTGACCCCTTATGCGGCATGGTTCGCGATGCGATTTCATTTGGAGCAAGGCCGATGCCGCGTAAGTCTGCCGGCGCACTTGGCGGCGTGCGTCCTTTTTTTGATCGCCTCCAATTTCCTAGCCGAAATCTTCGGCCCGCAAAGCCACGTCTTTGTGGCCATTCGCTCGGAGGCGAGAATTTCTCCTGACGGCAAGGAGGAAATAGTCACAAGCGCCTCCACGAATTTATTGACAAATTTTCTGGCTGCGCCGTGGATGCCGCCGCCCGCCATCTTTGGCGGAGGAATGACGCAAACCGTGGAAACGAATCGCCTTGCCGGGCGAGTTCGCGGCGCCATGGCCTGGGGCGGCGGGCCGGGTGATGCAGAACCGAACGGCATCTTTTTCAGGCGCCGTTGGTCGTCGCAAATACTTTGGGACATCCTCAACCTTTTCGGCTATGCAGCCGTCGTCGGTCTTGTCCATGCCGTGCATTTTTACGACCGATCCCGGGAACGCGAGCGCCGCGCCTCGGCGCTTGAAGCGCAACTCGCCACAGCCCGGCTCAGCGCGCTCCAGGCGCAATTGCATCCGCACTTTCTGTTCAACGCGCTGAATGCCATTTCCACCTTGCTCCGTCGCGACACATGTGCCGCCCAAGACGCCCTTGCGTCCTTCAGCGAATTGCTGCGGCTGGCTCTTTCCCACTCAAGCCAGTCCGAAGTCTCGCTCCGCGAGGACGTCGAATTTCTCCGACGCTACGTGGAAATTCAGCAGACGCGTCTTGGAGACCGCCTCCGCTTCGAGGAAGAAATTGACCCGTCAGCGCTCGACTGTGTTGTGCCAGCGCTGCTTCTGCAACCGCTCGTCGAAAATGCCGTTCGTCACGGCATCGAACCTTCGCCTGATCCGGGAATGGTTCGTGTCGCTGTTCATAAAGAAGACGGAAAGCTTCTTGTCAGGGTTGAAGATAACGGCGCCGGTTTGTCATCGAAAGAACCGGAAAACAGCAATGGCACCGGCATCGGTTTGCTGAATCTTCGCTCGCGGTTGGAAACACTTTACGGCCATCGACAGCGGGTCGAAGTTGGAATCCGGGACGGTGGCGGTGTCAGCGTCAGAATTGAAATTCCACTGCGCGAGGCGCGATCTGGGGAGGCGACGACCGCCGCATGAAGATTCGCACCATCATTGTTGACGACGAACCTCTTGCGCGTGAGGGAATAAGAGCCTTCGTCGCCGAGGAACTGGATGTGGAAGTTATATGCGAATGCGCCGACGGCGCGTCCGCGGTGCGAGAGGCAGAAAAGCTTCGCCCGGACCTTCTGTTTCTCGATGTGCAAATGCCGCGATTAAATGGTTTTGATGTCCTCGAAGCGCTGGACGCTGAGGCGACGCCGCTGGTTATTTTCACGACTGCGCATGACGAACACGCCATTCGCGCGTTCGAGGTATGCGCCCTCGATTATTTGCTCAAACCGTTTAAACAGGCTCGTTTTAAGGCTGCACTGCAAAGAGCCCGCGATCAATTAGCCTCGCGCCCCGTTATCAACTCCGTTGATCCTCGTCTTGCCACCCTTCTCGCCACATTGCGCAACCCAACACGCCCCGCACCCCGTATTTTGGTCAAATCACCGGAGCACGTTCTTTTTCTGAAACCAGAGGAGATTGATTACATTGAAGCTGCGGGAAACTACCTTGTCTTGCACGCGGGCAAACAGCAGCACATCGTGCGCGAAACGATGTCAGCGATGGAGATACGGCTGGAATCGGCGAGTTTCATGCGCGTCAGCAGGTCAGCACTCGTGAACTTGAATCGCATCGAACACTTGCAACCGATGGTCGCACCTGGCGAATTTTGCATCATCCTCAAGAACGGCGCACGTGTGAAAATGACCTGCAGCCTGGCCGAGATTCAGCGGCGCATGGGCGTGGCTTAAGCTGCACCTTTCATCTCAGATTTTGGGCGACTCGTCACATTAGCCCGACACGCACTTGAAGTATCGCTTACAAATCATGCCATGACCGCAAACGGTTCGCGGCAAGCAAATTTTAAAAATGAAAACACGAAACATTGGAATAGCCGCAGCAGTAGCGGTTGCAGTCGGCGGGTTATGGTTCGGGCGTTTGGCCTGGCGGGCTCATCACCATCTAATCACACTTCACGTTCGCAATGTGCCGCTGGCGGAAGTCGTGCGCTCCCTGGAACATCAAACCTGGGAGAAAATCGAATACGACCACCATATTAACGCCAAAATCACACTCAACGTGAAGGACGCCCTTCTGGACAACGTTCTTGATTTGGTCGCTGAGAGGGCAGGGGCGCGCTGGCAGAGAACTTACGCGGTCGGCGCAAATAAGCATTTGCTGTCAAAATTGGAATCGGTCCTTTCAGGAAATGAGAATTTGGAGAACGCCGGATGGACGAATGTCGCTCCCCCCGCGCTGGATGTTCCGCGCGAAGGCGTGATTGAAGGCGGACCTGGGCCGAATCAAGTGCTCGTCCCGCCCGGCGGCGGAGGCCCGGTGACCATAAATCCTGGGAACGGAGGGCCGCCTCCCGACGGAGCACGTATCTTTCGCAGACTGTTGAGGCCAGGCGGTCCGCCCGGCGGCGGCGGGAGCGGTTCGGAACCGGGCATGGGTGGCGGTGGTATGGCTGGCCCCGGAGGAGGACAAGCCATCACAATTTTACCCGACGGCGCCACTGATTTTTGGAGTTCCAAACGAATCGTGTTGGAAAGAGATTTACTCCCGCAACTCGGCTCCAATGCGCCCGCTGAGGCCACAAAGGAATCGGCGCAACAACTTGCATCGACGGTCCATGGACACAGTCTTTTATATTACAATATCGCCTCGGCCCCCTTCGGAATGGGCGGGCCCGGGCCCGGCTTTGGTCGGCGAATGATCGGGGGCTCACCCGAGGGAGGCGCCCGCAAGAAGGGACCCGGTCAATTATCTGGTCCCGGGGACATTGTCAGCATGATAACGAAGGCGCAGCAACAACAGCGATTGAGCGAAATGAGCCGTTCACCCGAGGAGCAAGTCGAACGAGCCCGACAAAATGCGCCCAATAAAATGCGGATCGCAACCTCCGACGAGGATTCCAAACCCAATTAATCTCACAGAAAGAAATAGTCAATATGAAAACTGTCGCGCAAAGATTCAAATCGAGGATGCCGTTTGAGAAAAAATCCCGGCCAACTTCGGGGAACGCTGCCCCCTGTCACGCCTTCACTTTAATTGAATTGCTGGTGGTTATCGCGATCGTTGGCATTCTGGCCAGCCTGCTATTGCCCGCCTTGAGCCGTAGCAAGGATCAAGCCCGCAACGCCGTGTGCGTGAGCAATCTCCGCCAATTGGGCGACGCCGCCCGCGTCTACGCCGGGGACAATAACGACAAGATGCCTTCGGTCGAGCTCCTCCCTACTTCTCCTCTCAATTCCACCAATCCATTGCCCCGCATTTGCGATGTGCTCGGGCCGGACGTCGGAAAATCAGGCGGCGGCGCCAACAGCGCGTTGGTATTCAAATGCCCTGCGGACGACCAAAAGCGGTTTGAAACGGAAGGATCGAGTTACGAATGGAATATCGAGTTAAACGGCCACCGCATCGACGAGACGACGAGTGGCCATATCATGTTTAGCTTCATCGGAGTGGGGACCAACGGGCAAAACAACTCGACCAATGGCACCATTGAATTATCGTTTCCTCCAGGCGCCACGCCATTATTTACGGATTACGACGATTATCACCCGCGCTCCACGACCTCGGGAAAAAACGTGGTTTACATGGACGGACATGTTACACCCTTGGTTCTGCAGGACCTGGGACTGAACTGACTTAAGCTCGCCCAAACTTGCTGCTTCCTGAGATTGAAAAGCCGGCGAGGCGCGAGGATCAAGCCGACTTACTAAAAATCCTCTGTACCAGAATTCCAAAACGTCGGGCAAAGGAGATTTTCGCCTGATGCTAGTCGAAATAAGATCAGGGTTGGTTTAGGCACTAGCAGGTTGTTCGTGTTTCCGAGTGAACAACTACGGCGTTCCCGCTTACGCCTCCAGTATTTAGCGAGTTCATGTAGGCTCTGTGCAGCCATTCACGATCGAGGGCCAATTGAACGATTTCAACTGTTGCAAACCATTCTGGGGCGTTTGCCGCAGCATTTCCCAGTGGTGTGAGTTTTCCGGCCCTCATTAACACTTGGACATCTTGAATTGAGAAACCCAAATATCCGCGAAGGATGAACCGCTTGAGACAAAAGCCCCCGCGAGAATCAAGGTCGTTTTTTGACTTTCTGTAGCACAAAAAATACGCTGCATGAATGTCGGTGTCAATTATTTCTTATTGCAAACGACTCTAACTTTTTTGGCGCAAAAACACCGTTTAATGCACCACAATCACCTCTATTTTGCCGACGCGCCGACCAACATTCACCGCCACCTCGCGATCATGCCGCACTAACGAAACATCGACTTCCCCAGATCCTACGCGCAGACCTTTGATGTCCAAATAATGTAATGATGAGGGCAAACGAGGGGTGTTGAAGTAAACCCGGTCACGCAAAGCCTCAATGCGAAGACCAACGCACGCTGTGAGCAAAAGAAATACGCTGGCCGAAGCCCATGCTTGTGGATTGCACGCCACGGGATAATGCGTTGGGCCTTCGCCGGGACGGCGCGCGAAACCGCAATAAAGCTCCGGCAGACGGTTCATATCCACGAATTGGCTCGCATCGAATAACGCGTCTAGTATCCGCAGCGCAGCGTCTTTAAAGCCATATCGAGCCAGCCCATAAGCGATCAGCGCGTTGTCGTGGGGCCAAATCGAACCGTTGTGGTACGACATGGGGTTAAATCGGGCTTCTGAGATTGCAATCGTCCGGACTCCCCAGCCACTGAAAAAAGATTCGCTGATGATATTGTCTTTAATTCGCCCGGCTGCTTCCGGTTGGGCGATTCCTGTAAAAAGACACTGTCCGGCGTTGGAACTTCGGACTCGGCAGGGGCGTTTAGCGCCGTCCAGCGCGATGGCATACATGCCAATATCGTCGCACCAAAACGCTTCGTGAAAACGTTTCTTTAAGCGTTCAGCCGATTCTCGAAGCTTTTCAGCTTGTTCGCGACGGCCTAAAACTTCTGCAATCTGCGCGGCCCAAATCTTGGCCTCATAGACGTATCCCTGCACTTCGCAGAGCGCAATGGGCGCCGTTGCCAGCGTGCCGTCCGCATGAAAAACCGCATCCTCGGAATCTTTCCAGCCTTGGTTGTTCAGGCCGCCGTGCGCGCGTTGTCGATATTCCACAAAGCCGTCGCCATCGCAATCGCCGTACACATCGATCCATGCCAGCGCCCGTTCAATGTTCGGCCACAGGTGCGCGATGAAATCCTTGTCGCCCGTTCGTTCGTAGTAGCGACCAGCGAGTATCAACCACAGCGGCGTCGAGTCAATGGACCCGTAATAGCAGCCAAAAGGCACCTCGCCCAGTGCAACCATTTCGCCTTTGCGTTCTTCGTGAAGGATTTTTCCAGGCTCGGCATCTCTTGCTTCATTTATTTCCGACGCTTGTTTTGCCGCAAGGTAAGCCAGGACTCCGCGCGCAATTTCCGGGTAAACCCAAAGCGTTTCCATCGCGGTGATAATTCCGTCCCGTCCAAAAATGCAGCTAAACCATGGAATGCCCGCATACGGGTACAAGCCGTTGGATGTCCTTGTCAGTAGCATGTGCAAATCGGCGCGGGATTGATGGAGCCAGTCGTTGAACTGCGGATTGGATGTTTCGACCGGCGCGATCTTTGCCCGGAAATCCTTATAGTCCGCGTGGACCTTCGCAAACCTGCTGTCAAACGTGTCGCCATTGCGAGAAGTCGAGTCGGATTCGCAGCTCACTCGAAATTCCAGGCGTTTTTTCTGTTGCGGCTCCAATGTCATTTCAAAAACAGCGTGGTTGCGATTGATGTCTCGCGCGGGTTCGTTGAACTGAATTCGCGTCCGGCGAACCACCGCATCCAAACCCCGATACCCAAGGTTGACCTGGCTGGGCGTCACGGTTGATTCGAGCAACTCGCCATGTTTTTCCCGCTTGGTGCCGCGAATCTCAAACAAATCCACGTAATCGGCGTCGAAGTCGAGATCGACGGTGAAGAGAATCGGTTGCAGGGCGAAGCTCGAAATCTCGATACGCTCAAAAAAATCGCCCTCCCAAAGCAGGATGGTGCGCACGATATGGATTGCCCCGTGCGGAATGACCTTGCCGCCGGCAATTGGCAACGCTGTATTGGTCATATCGACAACCAATAAGTCGTTATCTTCTTTTACGTTGGAACTTAACAAAAGCGGGCTGACTCCGTTGATCCTAAACTTCCAGCGTGAAAGATAGCGCGTTCCATCGCAAAATAGGCCCTGGTTCTCAAATCCCAACGGGCGAATATCGCCATGCCGGTCAAATATCGAAAACGTGTCGCCGTGTTTCAACACTCGCGTGCCAGCGTCTGCGATGGACGCGCTGGCGCGGATGTAATACTGGCCCTGGACTTCGATAATTTCGCTCATAATGCCGCAGCAACCGAACCTACCTGGGCGGCGATCAACTGCTGATATGCCTCGACATAATCCCTTGCCATTCGCGAGGCGGTAAAGCGTTGTTCAAAAGTGTGCCGGCAACGCTTTCGGCTCAATCGCGGGATTTTTTTGACGGCCTCGACTGCCTCGTCGGCGTCATGTATAATGAAACCGGTCGCGCCATCTTCGATAAGTTCCGGCACCGACCCGAATGGGCATGCAATGACCGGCGTGCCGCACGCCATCGCCTCGATCATCACCAGTCCAAAAGGCTCCGGCCAATTGATCGGAAAAAGCAACCCCAGTGCGTTGCCAAGAAATTCATCTTTGTCAGAATCACCGATTTCGCCGATGTATTCGACATTCTCGCCGTCCAGCAAATGTTTAATCGTCTGATAATATTCCGTGTCCGCTTTATCGACCTTCGCGGCGATTTTAATGGGAATGCCCGCTCGTTGCGCGATTTCGATTGCGAGATCGACGCGCTTCTCCGGGCTGATGCGACCGAGAAAAGCCAGATACGCGCCAGGTTTGTCATGGAAACTATAGAGGTCATCGGGCAACCCATGAAAAATGGTTCGCCGCCAATTCGCCCAACTTAGGGGACGACGTTGGTAATCCGATACGGAAATAAGCGGTTCATCCCGAAATTCGCGATATACATTTTGCAAATCCGGAATGTCCTGCCGCCCATGCAACGTGGTCACGCGCGGCGTTGACATCCGGCGCCACAGCGGAAACGGCAAATAATCGATGTGCGAATGTATCATCTCGAATTCGCTAGATTCCTGGAAAACCCGTTCAATCATGCAAATGTGATTTGCGATTGGGTCAATGCTCTTCTTGTCCAACCGCAACGACTGCCCGGAACAAGATCGCAATTCAGCCTGCGTGACCGAATCGCCGCTCGCGTAGAGGGTCACGTTATGGCCCATTTCAACGAGCGCTTCCGTCAGGTAGGAAACCACCCGCTCTGTGCCTCCGTAGCATTTCGGCGGAACACTCTCGTAAAGCGGGGCAACCTGGGCAATTTTCATCTTTGTAAAAAGCATAAAGCATTGAGTTCGAAAATGCCTCTAGGGTGTTGTTCCCACGCAGACATTTAACGTTCTCTTTCTGTAAAATGCCGGAAAAGACCGATAAGAATTCGTCGATGATTTTTCTTGGTTCCCCTGTAAAAGGAGTTTCTCCCTGTCGAAGTGCGCCCCGATATTGAAAGATGAGGCGGGCCAGCCGCAGACAGCGGCAGGCTTGTGCAACAATAATTTTTTCAGGCAGGAGATATACCAACGGTTGCAAATGAACCTTTTACACCCCCAATTTACAGAAAAAAAGTTGCGCCGCCTGAATCAAGTCATTACCGAAAAACAGTTATATACTTTAATGTTTGGTTACAAACTAAATTGTTCAGTTAATAACAATATTGTTTTTCTACAAGAATCGAGTTTGTTGGGGAATAACTATTCTACGGTGACGCTTTTGGCGAGGTTGCGGGGTTTATCGACGTCGCAGCCACGCGCTACGGCTATGTAGTATGCGAAGAGTTGCAGTGGGACGCTGGCCAGGATCGGGTAGAGGGCTTCCTGCGTTCGCGGCAGGTAAATGACATCATCCGCTTTTTTGGCGATCTCAGTATCGCCTTCGGTTGCGATGGCAATGACCGGTGCTTTTCGCGCGCGGATCATGGCGAGATTGGCGAGTGTTTTTTCGTACATCGCATCCTTGGGAATGACAAACATCGTCGGCGTCGATTCGTCCACCAATGCGATTGGGCCGTGTTTCATTTCGGCGGCGGAATAGCCTTCAGCGTGGATGTAGGAAATTTCCTTGAGCTTCAACGCGCCTTCAAGGGCGATGGGAAAATTGTAGCCGCGACTCAGAAAAAAGAAGTTTCTGGCCTGGGCGTATTTCAGCGCGGTTTTCTGTATGTCCGACGAGAGGCTCAACAAACTGGAAATTTGGGCGGGCAATGCCTCAAGGCCTCGTAAAATCTCCGTCGCGCGATGGACTGAAAGCATTCTCATCCGACCGAGATGCACGGCCAAAAGCGTAAGAACGGTCAGCATCGAAACAAACGCCTTTGTCGAAGCGACTCCAATCTCCGGGCCGGCGTGCATGTAGATGCCGCCATCGGCCTCGCGCGCTACCGTGCTTCCGACAACGTTGCAAATCGATAGCACTGGATGTCCGCGGCGTTTGGCTTCGCGCAACGCGCCGAGGGTGTCGGCTGTTTCGCCAGATTGTGAGATAACAAGCAGGATGCTGTCGCGATTGAGCGGCGCGTTACGATTGTAGAACTCATGCGCGAACTCCACTTCGACTGGCAGGTGGGCGAGTTCTTCAATCAAATATTCGCCGACCAACGCCGCGTGCCAGCTCGTGCCGGTTGCAGCGATGATGATTCTCCCAATGCCGCGCAGTTCCGACGCAGTCATGTTCAAGCCGCCGAATCGCGCTGTTGCCCCTTCAAAATCAAGACGGCCCCGCAGCGCATTCTCAATCGTGCGCGGTTGCTCGAAAATTTCTTTGAGCATGAAATGTGAATATTCGCCGCGCTCCGCATCCTGCGCTTCAAATTCCAATTTGCTGATCTGCACCTTGGCAGTCTCGGCGCCGAGATTTTGAACGTCAAATCTGTCGCGCGTGATTGTGGCGACATCGTAATCGTTCAGGTAAACGGCCTGCCTTGTGTGCGCAACTATCGCGTTGGCGTCGCTGGTCAGAAAGTTTTCGCCTTCGCCCACCCCAATAATCAGCGGCGAGCCGCGCCTTGCGCCGACCATCACGCCGGGTTGACCGGCGTGAACGACCGCGAGACCGTAAGTTCCAATGACTTCACGCAAGGCGTCGCAGACCGCTTGTGTCAGCGACTGTTCGCCGTTTTTATGTGGACTGGCGTTGTAGAAATCGCCGATCAAGTGGGCCAGGACTTCGGTGTCGGTGGCCGAATTAAAGGTGTGTCCTTTGGCGACGAGCTTTTGTTTTATCCGATCGCAATTTTCGATGACGCCGTTATGCACGACGGCAATTTTTCCGGATTGATCGAGGTGCGGATGAGAGTTTTCATCAGAGGGCGGCCCATGTGTCGCCCATCTTGTATGGCCGATACCCGTCGAGCCCTCCGCGGGGTCGAGGCGCAGGAGAACGGACAATCCATCGTCAATACTCCCTTTTTTCTTGCGAACGTGAAGTTGCGATCCGCCTAGAATTGCGACGCCCGCGCTGTCGTATCCGCGATATTGCAGGCGGCGAAGTCCTTCAACCAGGATTGGGCTGGCGTCTTTCTTGCCGATGTAACCGATAATGCCGCACATAATTATTCTTGCCGTGCAAGATGTGTGAAACATCGGCGGATTCAAGCTCGCAATGAAGCGCCGCCGGAAGTATTGTTCGCGGCGAGTGACGGCGGCCGCAACAAAATCGACGATGACGATATGAAAAACCTCGTCGTTGTCGATCATCCTCTTGTCCGACACAACCTGACTTGCCTGCGAAATCAGGGCACCCAGCATTTGGAGTTTCGCCGATTGCTGGGGGAGATTTCGCTTCTTATGTCTTACGAGATCGCGCGAAGTTTTGAAACGCGCGAGATTCAGATTCAAACACCACTCGAACCAACGATCGGCACCTGCCTGACTCGGGACGTTGCGCTGATTCCTGTTCTGCGGGCCGGCCTGGGAATGTTGGAGCCGATACTGAAAATCCTTCCGAACGCGCGCGTCGGATTTATCGGGTTGAAACGCGACGAAATAACCCTGTTGCCCGCTTTTTATTACGAAAGCTTTCCGAAAAATCTTTGCGATCACGAAGTTGTTCTTATCGACCCGATGCTTGCGACGGGCGGCACTGTTACGGCGTCCATGGCTCTCCTGGCAAAGTATGGCGCGAAGCGGGTAAAGCTGCTGAGTTTGCTGGCGTCACCAGCGGGCATTGAGCGTGTCCATAAAGAATTTCCCGGCCTCGTCATTTATACTGCGGCGGTGGACCGGTGCTTGAACGAGAAAGGATATATCCTTCCTGGGTTGGGGGATGCAGGGGATAGATTTTTTGGGACGGCTTAATGGGAATAAAGATATCAGGATAAGATTAAGAAATTGTTAAGTTGATTGTTATTAGGTTTGCTTATTTTAAGACTGCAGAAGTTTGCTGTTTTGGCGTTGACGAGATTGCCGTTGTGAGGTAATTGGTTATGTGTGTGACGATTAAGTCACGAAGTCTGGAACAAAGGGAGAGTTCTGGCTGGGATTGTTTGTCGAGGCAAGCTCGTCGTTTCCAGAAAATGAGAGTCGGAGCAACCATGGGGAAGCTTTTAATTTTGGGAAATGGGTTGTTTAATGACAGGTTCGATTGCGTCGCCCGCGCAATTCGGTCGAATACGTCGAGAGTTGGGGTGTCGGAATCTGTGGGAACCGGTTGGGGCGAAGGACTTCAAAGGAGAGCGCGATTTCAAGCCGGATCACCATTTAGACGATACCAGGCTTGCATGAAAACATGACTATACGAGAACACGGGAACCCAAATCGGGACGCCGGGTTTACGCTGATTGAGCTGCTGGTGGTGATTGCGATCATCGCGATTTTGGCGGCGATGCTGCTGCCTTCCTTGTCCAACGCGAAATCACAGAGCCAGGGAATTCAATGCATGAGCAACATGCGGCAGATGGCTCTTGGCTGGAAGATGTATGCGCAGGACAATGGGGAGAGCGTGGTTTTGTCCAGCCCAGCCCCTCCAACGATAAAAGACCCCCTGAACGCTTACGTTTGGACGCAGCAGGACGAGGATTATTCCGACAATGCGTACAATTATGATCCTTCAGTCGATATCGAGAAGGGGCCACTTTATCCTTACATTAACTCCTATTTGGTTTATCGTTGTCCCGCTGATACTTCTGTAATCAAACACAAGACCGCCAACGGGATTGTGTTGTTGCCTCGAGTTCGGACGGTTTCGATGAACTATTATTTTGGTGGTTTCGGCGGGTACGGAGTCGAGGAAGATTATGGCCTTTATCCGATTTACATGAAAACAACCGACCTGACTCCTGATCGGTCACCGGGACCGTCGGATACCTGGGTTTTCATCGACGAACGCCAAGACTGCATCAATACGGGAAATTACAAGACAGATATGACTGGGGACTCGCCATCGCAACCGGGGTTGTATCAGTTTGTGCAGGATATGCCGGGAATGTATCACGTCCGTTCTGCGGGATTCGCGTTTGCAGATGGGCACGCGATCATTCAGCGCTGGCTGGATCCCAGGACAACGCCGCCGCTGGTGCCGATATCAGATACGACACCCACAGCGGTGAATGGCCCGGCATCGCCTTCGCCATTGCCTGTTCCACGGGATGTTGACGTGAGATGGCTCCAATTGCATTCCGTTAAACACCTTCCGTGACGGGCGATATCGAAGATTTTAGAAAATCCAAAAAAATGGAATTGACTGAGTCCGCAATTTTGTGGGTGTCGGCTGTACGAGCAACGCAGCCGTCGTCCACTGAAAACCACCACACACAACTAAACTGACCCACGCAAACCCGACTATGAAGACACGACGACACTGGAAAATTGGTTCCGCGTTGAGCGGAGCTTGCTTGTTAATGGCACTGGCAGCCTTGCCGGCACATGCGCAGAATTTTCCAACCCTTATTCAGGCGCAGGGGCCGGTTGATTACTGGCGATTCAATGAAACAAACAAATCCTCGGTGATCAATACCGTGTCGAATCTTGGCAGCGTCGGGAGTTCAGGCATGGGATTCGTGCTTAACGGCGCTTTGACAGGAGAGCCGGGAATTGTCGGCAATAGCGTGCGATTGCTCAACACCGGGCAGAACATCGGCTATGCCACCAACAGTGTCGATATCCCGAATGTGCCGGCGCTCAATCCGGAACCTCCGTTTACGATTGAATTTTGGACGAAGCCGAACGCCCCACTTTATCCCAATGATGGGACAAATTCCAAAGGCGCCCTCATCCCCGACGACACGGGCATGTGCATTGTTTCATCGATGAGTCCGAATCCCGACCAGAGCAGCAGATCGGGTTATTTGTTTTACATTCGGTCGAACAGTTTCACTTTTCGCCTGGGTGGAGAGAATGGTTATGCCGCGACGGCGGTGGCGAACATGACCATTCCGACCACCAGTTGGAGCCACGTCGTCGGGGAATTTGACGGAACGAATGCTTCAATTTATGTCAACGGATCATTGATGGGAACCGGTCATGTCAATAATTTCTTCCAGATCAATCAATGGACGCCGATCCGCATTGGCGGGACTGAGCTTGATGGCGATGGTTATATTTTCCTCGGACAATATATCTTTTTGTTCAGTGGAAATCGCGGGTATGACGGCTGGTTTGATGAATTTGCGATCTATGACACGATTTTGAGCTCAAACACGATTGCAAACCATTATAAGGCGGGCACAACCGCGCCTGGCACTTATGACAGTCTTGTTCAGTCGTCCCACCCCGTCGGCTATTGGAATTTCGATGTGGCCGCGTTCACAACTGGGACTAATGGTGTTACCCTTGCGGCGGATTTGGGTTCTTTGGCGGAAGAGGGAACCAATACTTACGGAACGACTGCGGGCCAGCCTGGCGTGCCCGGATTAAGCAGCGACAGCAGGTCTGTGCAGTTTAGCGGTGAGATTGGTTCCACGGTATTGGATACCAACAACTTTTCGCCGACATTTACTGGAACTGGCGAGCAAATCACGCTGGCGGCGTGGATCAAGCCCAGCACCCTTGGCATTGAGTATAACGGTGATATTATCGCCCAAGGTTATGACGATGTTCTTTCGGAAAACTATTTGCGCATGGGAGATACGTTTGATTGGGAAGGGATTGGCGATCCAGACATCACTTATTATGAGGTGGGATCGGCCGGGGCGGTGTTTACCGGAGCTGGAGGATATGCCAGCGCGGTTTTTCCAGTTCCTTCGGGCGACATCGGCAACTGGGTTTTTCTAGTGGGCACATATGACGGGACTGAGTGGAATTTGTATCGGAACGGCTCTCTTGTGGCGACAAATGGGGACGGGGGAATTGGGCCGAACCAGGTTGAAGCGCCGTGGTCGGTCGGGTCGCGCGCGGTTCCCGTCCCGTATTTTGGATTCAATTTTCCCGGGTCAATTTCTGAGGCGGCAATATTTACAAACGCGCTTGATGCCACGACAATTCTGGACCTTTACAACTCAGTGCATCGGCCGCCTGTAATTACACAAGCTCCTTTCGCGCCTCCATTGTATCTTGGATCGTCGGTGGATTTAAGCCTTTGGGCTGACGGGCCAGGCACTTTATCGTACCAGTGGTATTCGAATAATGTTCTGCTTGCTGGGCAGACGCAGACAAATCTGCCGTTTGACAATTTGACTCCTTCCAATAACGCGACTTATGCAGTCGTTGTATCCAATGCGTACGGGGCAGTGACCAGTATCGTATCTGTGGTTGTGACAAACACCATGCTGCCGATTACGCTGGTTCCAGCGGCGGAAACCCGGTGGATTGGTTCGCCGATAAGCTTTTCTCCTTCAATTGCGGTGAGCCAGCCGTTTACTTATCAATGGTATTCCAATTCGACTGCGATACCGGGAGCCAACAGTTTAACCTACACGGCGACAGCAACAGCAGCTTCTGCTGGGGCATATACGCTGGTGTATTCCAATAGTTTCGGAGTTGCCACCAGTTCGGTGGCATCGGTTTCGGTGCGGACTGTGCCGCCGGGTTACGCGAGCGTTATTGTGGCGGATAACCCGCTTTCTTATTTCAGGTTGGATGAAACAAGCGGATCGACCGCGTTCGACTATGCGGGTGGAAATGACGGAACGTACAACGGCGGATGCGCGCTGGGAAGCCCAGGAGCGTTGGTGCAAGATTCTGACACAGCGGTGACGTTCGACGGAGAAACCAACAGTTTTGTCGGAGATATAGGGGCGACAGCGATCAATTTTTCGGGGACTGCGCCTGAGTTTTCAATTGAGGCCTGGGCGAAGGGGGCTGCGGGTGAACCAGACAATGCCGCGGTCATTGCAAAGGGAACCGGCAATGCGGGCGAAAACTATGCGACGGAGCAATTTGCGATTGACGTCCTCGCCGGCGTGTATCGTTTCTATGCCAACGATACTCACGGAAATACGGAAGCGGCCACGGCAAAAACCGGGCCTGACGGAAACTGGCATCATTTGGTCGGCGTGTGCAATGGCAACTCGGGAACGTTGACGCTTTATATCGACGGGGCAGTGGCTGGAACCGCTCCAATCCCGAATGCAGGAATCCTTTCTTCGACTGACCCGATTAGCATTGGGGCCGAGCGCTCCGGGATTGTTGGCGATTATGATTGGGCCTATGCCGGGACGATTGATGAAGTGGGCATTTACGCTTATGCGCTGAGCGCACAGCAAGTGGCGACACACTATGGGGCTGCGTTTGGGACGGACACGTTGCCATTTGTGAAAGACCAGCCTGTTTCCGTCACTAATTATGTGAATCTCCCTGTAAGTGTTTCCGTGAATTCGGCTGGGACAGTTCCGTTGACTTATCAATGGAACAAATTAACCGGCCCGGGAACCGGCCCAGTGTCGGGAGCGACGGCTTCGACGTTTTCCATCGCAAATCTGGCCCTTTCAGACGCGGGAGTCTATAACTGCGGCATTACGAATTCCGTGGGGGGAATCGTGAGCAGCAACCTCACGATTGTTGTGCTTCCGCCGCCGACGAATCCGCCGTCCATCTCAGGGTTGGTGATGCATTTGACATTTGATGGAAATTTGAGTGATGCGACGGGGCGGGGAAACGATGCCACGAACGAAGCCAGCGGCGGGGCAACGTTGATCACGAATAATTACGTGCCCGGCGTCATCGGCGAGGCGTTTACTTATTCAACCTCGGTCAGCGGCACAAATGTCATGGCCAATTATGCAAGCATCGGCGTTCGACCGGATTTGGAGTTTGGCTCTGGCGATTTCTCCGTGAGCATGTGGATTCAAACGCCGCCGAATTACATCGGCAACGATTTGCCGTTCTTCTGTGATGTCGTTGGATCCACCTTCGGGCATCCTGGGTTTAGCTTTGAACCTTCATTTGGCACGGCGGAAGGCGGCACGGCAGGATGGCCGGGAGGATGGAGTTATTCTGTATTTGACTCGACCGACACCGGCGCGGGTTATTATGGCGATAAAGACCAGATCAACGACGGAAGCTGGCATAGCTTGATTTATATTATAGATCATGCGAATGCGGTCTCGGTGTACGTCGATGGCGTTTTGGCGCGCCAGAATGCGCCTCCGGGCGGCGGAGGGGGATCCATCGTTGGTGTTGGCAACATCAATAGCGCCAATGCCGCGACGATTGGCCAGGACCCAACCGGCCAGTATCCTCAGGACAGCAAGGGCAACTTTAGTATTGACGATCTTGGCGTGTGGAACCGGGCGATCACGCCATTGGAGGCCGCTGCTATTTTTACGGCAGGCAACATCAATCAGTTGAGTTTTACCGCCCCAGTGGTGAGCACTATCACGCTCTCGGCCACGAACCTACACAACGGAAGTTTGGAACTGACCTGGAGCTCGGGGAGTCTTCAATCAGCGACGAACCTGACCGGGCCGTGGATGACGTTGACGAACGTGACTTCGCCATTGACGACGAACACGTCGGGGCTGGGGCGGTTCTTCCGAGCCACACAGTAAGCGAGGCGCGCATTCTCATTGATGCGCGCTAAATAGAGCGAAGTTTACATTGGGGCCTGGGATTGAGTTCCCGGCCCCTTTTTTCGGAACGAACGAATGTCGATTAGAGCGGTTTAAGTAAAACTGTAACCACAAATTTGGCGCTGCAGGGAGCGCGACCGTCTCGGTCGCATCCGTCGGCGTCTCGCCGACGGAACAATCCAGGGCTACGCGGCGTATAAAATGTTCGACAAGAGCGTCTGGCGAGACGCCAGACGCGGCGGTCGAGACGACCGCGCTCCCCGAAGACCGTCCTACTCCGGCGGCTACAGCTTAAGTTAAACTGCTCTAAAGGCCGGGACTGCTTTGCATGATTCCGCCGTCGGCGAAGATGGTTGTGCCGGTTATGTAACTGGCGCCATCGCCTGCGAGGAATGCGACGATTTTGGCGATTTCCGCGGGCTTGCCCATGCGGGCCAGCGGGATCGCACTGTTCAGCTTTTTTAGCAACGACGGATTGCGCATGGTGGATTGGTTGATGGGAGTTTCGATTGCTCCGGGGCCGATGCCGACAACAAGAATTCCGTGGGGCGCAAGCTCGACGCCGGCGGTGCGCGTGAGCATTCTCATTCCTCCTTTTGACAGGCAATACGGCGTGTTTCCAGGCATCGGCCAGTCTTCGTGGACGGAACTGATGTTGATGATGCGTCCGCCGCCTCCTTGTTTGATCATTTGTTTGGCGGCAAATTGAGTGGCAAAGAAGGCGCTTTTTAGATTGATGGCGAGGACGTTGTCGTATTGCGATTCGGTGGTGTCAACGAGAGAGCTTCGCGTTTCGATTCCGGCGTTGTTGACCAGAATGTCCACGCGGCCAAACTCTTTGAGACATGAAGCGAAGAGTTTTTGCAATTGACGGACTTTGCTGACATCCGCTCGAACGCCGATCACGCGGTCACCGAGGTCGCGAACTTCCTGTTCCAGGGCTTCGGTGGCCTTCGGGTGAGAGACGTAATCAATGATGATGTTTGCGCCTTCGCGGGCGAGTTCGAGGACGATGGCCTTGCCAATGCCGCTGTTGCCGCCTGTGACGATGGCTACTTTATTTTTCAGGTTCATGGGAGTTCATTCGCGCCGCGCGGGAGCGCCTTGAGCCGGAGTGTTCGGCGACTGGCGTTGATAAGGGACGACTTCACGGCGAGTAAGATAGTCTGTCATTGCCAAAGATACAAAAATCATCCACCAAATAAAACCGGCGCAGGCAAAAATCCAGATCAAGCGGGAACTGTAACGGACTTGCATGAAGAAGAGGATGACGAGGGTCATTTTCATCCCGGAAATGACCAACGCGATGACGGTGTTCCAAAGGCCAAGGTTGAATCGAGCCGCCAGCCATGTGAGGGCCAGCAGCGTGAGGAGGGCGGCCCAGACTTTCCAGAGCGATTTTTGGGATGTGGCGCTGGCGTTCATAAGTGGCGGCCAATCAAATAGAGCAGGGGGAAAAGGTATATCCAAACGATGTCCACGAAATGCCAGTAGAGGCCGGCGACTTCCAGCGGCGTGTAATACGCGGCGTTGTAACGTCCGCGTGCGGCAAGGGAGGCGATTGTTGACAAAATGCCGATGCCGATGATGACGTGCAATGCGTGGAGGCCGGTCATGGCCCAATAGAAGTAGAAGAACAGTTCCTGGCGAGGGTCGCCACCGGCGAAAAATGAGGGGCCGGGAACGAGGTGTTCGTGGATGTCTTCCGAGTATTCAAAACCTTTGACAACGAGGAACGCGGCGGCCAGGAGGATTGTCAATAGGAGATTTTTGACGATCTGTTTTCGCGCGCCATGTTCGCCGGCATGAACGGCCAGGGCCATCGTGAGGCTGCTCGTCAGGAGAATCGCGGTGTTGAGCGTGCCGTAGAGGAGATTGGTGTGCCTGCTCGCGGCGGCAAAGGCGTGCGGAAACGAGTGACGATACACAATGTACCCGACGAAGAGGCCGCCGAAGAACATGACCTCCGTCGCCAGGAACGCCCAGATTCCGAGGCGCGAGGCTTCGCGTTGCTGAGCCGGTGAATCGAATTGTTCCCGCAGCGATGGTTGAACTTCAGCCATAATCGGCCTCCGTGTCATAATCGTAAGGTTTGACAGGCAATGCGGGAGGCTGGTCGAAATTGTGGACGGGAGGCGGGGACGAAGTTTCCCATTCCAATCCGCAGGCGCGCCAGGGGTTTGGCCCGGCGATTTTGCCGTAACGCAATGACCAGATGAGGTAAATTACCGGCATTAGATAACCGACTCCAAGAATCGAAGCGCCGGCGGTGGAGAGGATATGGTAGATTTGGAATTCCGGCGCGTAGTTGTGGTAGCGGCGCGGCATGCCGAGATAGCCCATGATGAATTGCGGGAAAAACGTGAGGTTGAATCCGATGAAAATGATCAGCGCGGCGAGTTGCGCCGGTTTTTCCGGGTAAAGGCGGCCGGTCATTTTTGGCCACCAGAAATGCAGGCCGGCCATGAAGCCTGTGACCATTCCGCCGACCATAATGTAGTGAAAGTGGGCCACGACAAAATAGGTGTCTGTCAAATGCACATCGACGGCGAGCGCCGCGAGGAAGAGGCCGGTCAGTCCGCCGATTGTAAATAATCCAATGAACGCCAGCGCGTAGAGCATCGGTGTCTGGAGCGAGATGGAGCCGCGATAGAGGGTCGCTGTCCAATTGAATACTTTGATTGCCGACGGAATAGAGACCATGAAGCTGAGCACCGAGAAAATCATGCCCGCGTAAATTGATTGGCTGCTGACGAACATGTGATGGCCCCAGACGAGAAATCCAAGGACGGCAATGGCGACGCTCGCGAAAGCAACCCAATGGTACCCGAAGATTTCCTTGCGTGAGAAGCAGCTTATGACTTCGCTGACGACGCCCATTCCAGGCAAAATCATGATGTAAACTGCGGGGTGCGAATAGAACCAAAAGAGGTGCTGGAACAAAATTGGATCGCCGCCGAGTTTGGGATCGAAGATGCCGATGTGCCAGATTCTTTCGAGGGCCATGAGAGCCAGAGTGATCGCGAGCACGGGGGTCGCAAGAATCAGGATCAGGCTTGTCGAGTATAGCGACCAAAGGAACAGGGGCATTCGGAACCAGGTCATGCCGGGCATTCGCATGGTGTGAATCGTGACGATGAAGTTTAGGCCGGTAAGGATTGAGCCGAAGCCGGCGATGAAAATTCCCGCCGCCATCAAAATGACGTGGGTGTTTGAGTAGGTGCTGCTGAAGGGCGTGTAAAAGGTCCAGCCGGTATCGACGCCGCCAACGATGATCGAGTAAAGGACGCACGCGCCGCCCACCATGAATAAATACCAACTGAGCAGATTTAGTTTTGGAAAAGCGACGTCGCGCGCGCCGATCATCATTGGAATGACGAAATTTCCGAGGACAGCGGGAATCGACGGGATGAGGAAAAACCAGACCATCAGGACGCCGTGGAGCGTGAAGAGTTTGTTGTAGGTTTCATTGAGAATGAACCAGCCGTGTGGGCGTAAGAGTTCCATTCGCATCAGACCGGCGGCGACTGCGGCGACCGCGAAAAAAATCAGAATTGACAGAAGATAAAGGATTCCGATGCGCTTATGATCGGTTGTCAGCAGCCATGAGCGCACGGTGTGACCGGCGGAAAGATAATTTTCTTCGGCAGGCGGGGATTCTGTATCGGATATTGTGATGGCGCTCATGGGATTGTGTTATCGGGAGGATTTTTGTTGGCGAGGCTTCGGATATACGCGATGAGACCGACCAGTTGCTCCTCGGAGACACGGCCTTGAAAGGTTGGCATCGCGTTGCTGTAACCGGCGGCGATTTGCGAGGCAGGCAGGAGTATCGAATCGCGAATGTATTGGTCGTCGGCGGTGACGATCTGCCCTGTAACAAGCGGCACCGGGCCGCCGTAAACTCCTTCGAGGCGCGGCGCGTGAATCACTGAATTTCCCATGTGGCAACCGCTGCAACCCAAGTTGCGAAAGGATTGTTCGCCGGAAGCCGCAAGACTGTCTCGCGGCGCGCCCGCGCTCAGCCATGCAGCGTAGTCTTCGGGCTTCATCACGATGATGCCGCCTCCCATCTCGGAATGATTGGCGCCGCAATATTCAGCGCAGAAAAGGTGATAGGTCCCAACCTTGGTCGGGTGGAACCATTCTGTCACGTATCGACCAGGAACGACATCTTGTTTCACTCGAAATGCGGGAATGAAAAAGCTGTGAATGACATCCTCGGAGGTCATTGTTAGTTTGATAGATCGGCCGAGCGGGATGTGAAGCTCGTTGATTTCGCGGTTGCCCTCGGCGTGTTCGATTTTCCACATCCATTGTTTGCCGACGACGAAGGCTTCCAGGGCATTGGCGGGAGGGCGTTCGACTTGATAATACAAATCGGCAGCCCATGCGAAAATGCCCATCATCATGAAGAATGGAATGACGGTCCAAATGATTTCGATTTTCCAGGTTTTGATGCGAATCGGGCGGCGATCGGCCTTTTTGCCGCGGCGGAATTTGAAAATGAAAAAGGCCATCGGGCCAAAAATCACCGCGAGGTAAAATGCGCTGATGAGGATCAGGCAGAGGAAGAGCCAATCGACATTGCGGGCATGTTCGGTCGCTGCGTTTGGAAAAAGAAAGCCCGGCATGGTCAACCTCTCGTGAATTTCACCCTCCGCCTCGCAATGACGACATAACCGATCAACGTGAAAAGAACGCAGAGGGAAATTCCGCGCACTACCGTCAATATCAATTTACTGTATTTTCCCGAGAAAGGGCTGTAGTGGAAGCAGAGCAGATACAATTGCTCGATGGGCGAGCCGACTTTTGCATTGGAGGCGTCAGTCAAAGCGCTCGTCAGGTCCGGGTTGGAGAAAACCACTCCGGACAAGTAATGGGAAATTTTTCCAGACGGGGTCAGAATTACGAGGCCGCTGGGGTGGGCGTATTGAAGGGAGGTGGGGTCGTAGGCGTAGTTGAACCCAACTTCGTTGGCGAGTTTTCGGATCGCCGGCTCATTGCCGGTCAGGAAATGCCAGCCGGCGGCGGCGTTTGGCTGGCCAAATCTGGTGACGTATGTTTGTTTTTTTGCGGCGGCGAGCGCGGGAGTTTCGTGGGGATCAATGCTGACATTTATCACTTCGTAATCGCGGCCCATTTGTAGTTTGACGTCCTGCAAACCGCTGATCATGCCGTTCAGGACGAGCGTGCAGAGCATTGGGCATCCGTAGTAGCCGAGGACGAGAATTACAGGCCGTTTGTCAAAATAATTGCGGAGGAGAACTGGTTTGCCTTGCTCGTCGCGAAACGGCAGGTCAAGGGAAATAGAATCGCCGAGTTTTTGGTCGAATTGGATTTTTTTTAGGGCATCGTCCGAGATGCCTTGAGCAAAGGAGAGGCGCGCAAGGAGAGTCAAACATAGGAAAACGGCGATTCTCATGGATTACCTTTCGCCTCACGCGCTGCAAGGATGTCGATGGCGCGCTCGATTGGAATGCGCACGACGCCGGATGTTTTGTTTATCCAGCCGTAACTGTTCAATTCGGCATCCTCGCGGGCGCGCAGAGAAGTGAGGTCGATTAGCGGATCGGGTTGTTCGCGAGGGGAGGGGAAATAGGGTTGAGATGGGGATGTTGGGGGAATTTCGCGGACGGTTTGTTGATCGGCCCGGCTTGCGCGATTTTCCAGTTTGCGCGTCATGGAGGACACCACGCCGTATGAAATCAACACCATCACAACAAGACTTCCGAGGAAAATCAGGATTCCGTTGAGATTGATGCGGTCGTCATGCATGGGCGAAAGAGTAGGAAATGCGGGGGTCGTGTTGAATGAGGAAGGCGGCGCGTTTCAGGGCGGACGCGAACATGGCGATCCAAAAGCATCCCAGAGCCAGAGGCGCGGCGAAATCGAGCCAATGGAGGTGAACGCCGGTTTGATAAAATGAGGGTTCCACGAGCCAATAGGCGTAAAGAATCTGGCAGAGGAACACCAGTGCGGCCAAACGGCGGAGGGCCTGGGGATTTTTTTTCGAGGCGCGGAACAACAGGATTAAAAACGGGAGAAGAAAATTGAAGAGCCCCAAAAATTCCGCCAGCCATTTCCAGTGGCCCGCGATGCGATGGAGATACCAGATGATTTCCTTCGGCAAATTGCCGCTCCAGATAATGAGCAACTGGCCAAAGCAGACGTATGTCCAGAACATGACGAAGGTGAGCATGAGATTTCCGAGTTGGTGAAATTGGCCTGATTGAACGACGGGAGAAAACGGCGGCTGATCCTTGAACCAGGCGAGTATCATTATAACGAAGGCAAACGTTGAGAGGATTTGGCCGCCGCAGATGATGACCGCGAACATTGTCGAGTACCAGTCCGGTTCCAGCGACATCAGCCAATCGATCCACGCGAAAGTCACGGTGAGCGCGTAAATTACAACACCCGGACCGCTGAGCGTGCGAGCGAGACGAGTTGGGGCGAGATCGGCGGTCGTGTCCTGGCGGCGCGACCAATTTCGCAGACAAATTGCCATGGAAATCCAAACGATGAAAAAGAAACAGGCCCGAATGATGAAAGCGGTAATGTTCAAGTAACTGGCGCGGTGCTGGAGAACGGGAGTATTGACAACGTTGCCGGGAATTGCCCAAGGGTAGAGTTCGCGCAGGCCGAGGAGAATTGGAACGAACAGCACCGCCATCAGCGGCAATGTCAGGTAGCCGGCCTCGAGAAAACGGCGGGTGACGTCGCCCCAACGTCCGCCGGTGAGATGATGAATCATGGCGACGCAGAGACAACCGAGCGAAAGCCCCAGCCAAAATAACCAGGCGAACAAATAGGAGATGAGGAATTGCCGAAGATTTACGCAGGCGCCGACGACGCAAACCGCCGCTGAGATGCCTCCAACGATCCACGCAAGGCGTTGCATTCGATTGATGCGCGAGAGAAGGATTTCGTTCATGGAGATTTGGCCTCCAGTTTGGCGCGTTCGTCGGGCGGAACGTCCGCAAGCGAGGCGTTTCGGCTGAGTTGAAGCGCCCGGATGTAGGCGGCAATGGCCCAGCGATCATCAGTATTGACACGATTTGCGTATGAAAACATCATGCCGTAACCGCGTGTCATGACGTTGAAAAAGTAACCGGGCTGGGCGTCGCGCAGGCGCGGGATGTCGTAGGAAGGAGGAGCGGGGAATCCGCGTTGTGGGACGATGCCGTTGCCCTGGCCGGTTCTCCCGTGGCAAACGGAGCAGTAGATGTCGAATTGCTCGCGTCCACGTTCGAGAACCTGGCGCGTGACGGGAAATGGGATTTGCGCGAGGAAATTGGTTCCGATTTTGCCGGTGTCGTATGAAAGGTTGGCGTGGAAATTTTCCTGAGGGATCGTGTGCGGCGGCAGGGGCCGCGACGCTGCGCCGTTTGCAAAAAAGTCGCTGCTCTTCAAGGGGTCGCCGCGCGGTTGGTAATACATTTCGCGACGGCAGCCTGAGGTGATTGTTGTCAATATAAGAATGAGAACGCTGATTTGCCAGCAACTTAATATTTTGACGACGAAGGGTTCCCTTTTCCATGGACCATATATGGATAAAGAAGCCTCCTCTCCCCGTCCCTCTCCTCCACACTTGTGTGGAGGAGAGGGGGTTGGGCTGGAAAATGGGTTCAAGAGTTCAAGGCGCAGTACGTTTTCAGGAAATTGTCTCCTTAGCACTGTCCCCGCTGGGCGGGGCGAGGGAATCGCACTTCCGAGATGACTGCTGTTTGTGCTCATGCGGGCACCTCCGCGATCGTTGTTGGATGAAGCGATTCCAGAAATTCTTGTGTCGCCGCGCGGTCGAACGACGGGTCTTCGGATTCGATGCACAGGAAGAAGCGGTCGGTTGAGGCGCGGGAGAATTGGGGGACGTTGAACACAGGGTGATACGGTTGCGGGAGGCGGTTGAACGCGAGCATGGAGATTATCGCGGTGAGCGAGGCGCAGAGGACTGTCAACTCGAAAGTAATCGGGATAAAGGCGGGCCAGCTATGGAGGGGGCGTCCGCCGACGTTAATGGGATAATCTTTGGCCATCGCAAACCACTGCATGAAGTAGCCGCCGAGTCCGCCGGTAATGCCGCCGGCGAGAACAAGCATCGGGATTGATGCGCGTTTGTGGCCAAGGGCGTCCGCTAGTCCCTGGATGGGAAACGGTGAATAGGCGTCCATTTTGCGGTAACCGGCCAGGTGCGCCTCGCGGGCTGCGTGGAGCAAATCCTCCTGGTTGTCGAATTCGGCCATTAGCCCGGCGAGGGAGGCTTTCATGGTTTGACGTCCTCCTTTTCGGCGATGAGCGTGCGGATTTCGGAAATTGAAATTGCGGGCAGGAGGCGGATGAAAATGAACAAGAGTGTCAAGAATAATCCGACACTGCCGAAAAGGGTCATGATGTCCCATTTTGTCGGGTAGTACATGTGCCAGGCTGACGGGACGAAATCACGGTGCAGGCTCGTGATGACGATGACGAAACGCTCGACCCACATGCCGATGTTGATAAAGAGAGCGACGATGAATAGCGTTATGGTATTGGTGCGAATTCGTCTTGACCAGAGGGCTTGCGGAATGAGGACATTGAAGAGCATCAGCCCCCAGAAAATCCAGCCGTACGGACCGAAAGCGCGATTGGCCATCATGTATTCCTCGAAGATGTCGCCGCTATACCAGGCCATGAACGCCTCCATTAAATAGCCGTAGGCGACCATCATTCCGGTGGCGAGCATGACGTTGGCCATGTTGTTGAGGTGGCGTTTGGTGATGAGATTTTCCAAACCGTAAAGGCGGCGCAGGGGAATGATGATGTTCAGGACCATCGCAAAGCCGGAGTAGATGGCGCCCGCAACGAAGTACGGCGGAAAGATTGTGGAATGCCATCCGGGAACAATGGCAACCGCGAAATCGAGGCTCACAACGCTGTGGACGGAAAGAACGAGAGGCGTCGCAAGGCCGGCAAGCAGCAGGTAGGCGGTTTGCTGGCGTTGCCAATGCAAAGCTGATCCTCGCCATCCCAGAGAGAGTATTCCATAAAACAACTGGCCGCGGCGTGTGGCAGCGCGGTCGCGCAATGTTGCGAGATCGGGGATCAATCCGGCGTACCAAAATATTAGCGACACTGTGAAATAAGTACTGACAGCGAAGACATCCCAAACCAGTGGACTGCGAAATTGCGGCCAGAGACCCATCGTGTCAGGATAAGGCAGCAACCAGTAAAAGAGCCACGGACGACCGAGGTGGAGCAGTGGAAACATCCCGGCGCAGGCGACGGCGAACAGCGTCATCGCTTCGGTTAGACGGTTAATGGAAGTGCGCCAATGCTGTTGCAGGAGAAGGAGAATTGCGGAAATAAACGTGCCGGCGTGGCCGATCCCAATCCACCAGACGAAATTGACAATTGCGAAGCCCCAGGCGACGGGGATGTTGACTCCCCAAACGCCAATGCCGCGCAAGAGCAACACCGTGACCGCCACGAGGAACATCATCAGGAGCGCAAATGCGAAGGCGAAACCAAGCCACCAGGTCTTTGGGCGCGGGTGGTGGAGGACGATGGAACCAATGGTGTCGGTGACAGAACCATAGGTTTGACCCGGGCCGATGACTCGCGCTGGGTAGCCGAGAGGGGTGTTGGCTGGCGGCGTCGGGACAACGGAATTCGCGTTTTCCCCGATCATGATTGATCCTCCAGTTGCGGGTTGGAATTGCCGACGCGAGTCAAATATGTTGTTCGAGGCCGCGTGTTTAGTTCGCCCAGCATTGAAAAATTCAGCGGGGACGTTTTGAGTTTTGCGACGTTGCTATTCGGATCGTTGATATTGCCGAAAGTGATTGCCTCGGTTGGACAGACTTGTTGACAGGCTGTTTTGATTTCGCCGTCGCGAATTGGGCGATCTTGCAATTGGGCGGCGATTTTGGCCGCGCTGATTCGCTGGAGACAGTAAGTGCATTTTTCCATGACGCCGCGCCAACGGACAGTGACGTTTGGATTGCGCATCGGTTTGAGGCTCGGAGTGTCGTAATCGGCGTAACGGAAAAAGTTGAATCGACGCACTTTGTAGGGGCAGTTGTTGGAGCAATAGCGCGTGCCGACGCAGCGGTTATAGACTTGAAGATTCAAGCCTTCATGATCGTGGAGCGTCGCGCCGACGGGACAGACCAGTTCGCATGGGGCATTTTCGCAGTGCATGCAGGGAACGGGCTGATTGTGAAAGCGGGGGTTTTCCGGCGGGCCTTCAAAATATTGGTCAATGCGAATCCATGCCATGTCGCGGCCCGCAGCAACCTGGTCCTTGCCGACGACGGGAATGTTATTTTCCGCCTGACAAGCAATCATGCACGCGCTGCAGCCGATGCAGGCGTTTAGATTGATGACCATTCCCCAGGCGTAGCCAGCGTTTTTAAACTCGCCGGGATTGTAGAGCGTGCCGCCCGGAGGCGGGAGCGGTTCGTGGCTTTCGAGAATATTGCGACCATGGACGCTGTGGGCGTTCTGGGTCGTGGCCAGGAGATGATGGTTTCCTGTCTTAATAATTTTTACGTTGGAAGCGGCCCACGGCGAAATCAAAGTTCTAATTGTATAACCGTTGAAGCCGATTCCGTTGTCAGTGTCTCCGGTGTGCGAACGGCCCAGGCCCAGGTGAACTGTGACGGAATTCTCTGCTTGGCCGGGGAGAATCCAAACGGGCGCGGTGAAGGTGCGGTCGCCGGTTCGCAGTTGAACGACGTCTCCCGAATCCAGTTGAAATCGACGCGCCAGGGCGGGACTGATGAGGGCTGGATTGTCCCAGGTTACTTTGCTGAAGGGTTTCGGGAGTTCTTGCAACCAGCCGTTGTTGGCGAAAGTTCCATCCCATATTGTTGGATCGGGGCGGAAACAGATTTCTACGGTCTCTGCCGCTTCGGTTTCGCTTGCCGACAACGGCATTTTCTCTTGAGGGCGGAGGGAAAGGGCGGGCAATTGAGAATTTGCTATCCATCCATCGTGGAGAGATTGACGCCACCACTTCTCGAAGTCTTCGACAGCTTTTTGCGAGTTCCAGTGGTCGCGGACAACGTCGTAGTCATCGCGGAGTTGGCCGTGAATAATAAAGTGAAGCAACTCGTGCGCGGTTTTGGTGTCGTAGAGCGGCATGATGAGCGGTTGGATGATTGAGGTCGTGCCGTCAAAGGAGCGGGCATCGCTCCACGACTCGAGAAAGTGCGACTCAGGGATGTGCCAATCGCAGGCAATGGCGGTTTCGTTTTGCTCGACGCCAAGATGAACGCGAAACGGAACTCGTGACAGTCTTGATGCAAATTGGAGATCGGCTGGCGCGTCGAATACTGGGTTGCCGCCGAGAATTAACAAGCATTCGACCTTCCCTGAATCCATCTCGGAGACAAGTTGTGTGATGGAGTCGCGATGATTGATCCAATGCGTTTCGGCGGAATCGGCGTATTCCAGAGCGTTACCAATATTGCCGAGGCGATCGTTGAGGAGATGGACGAGCGTGTGGACTACGGGTGGCTGAGTTTCGCCCGCGATTACGAGGCTTTGGCCAGAATTTTGTCGAAGGTCCTCCGTGACCGCGTGAATCCATTGATGTTGATCGTCTGAAATTTTATCTGCGGATGGGCCGGTGGTTATGCCGATTTGGCGCGCCAGTTCCCGAACGAGATTTTGTATCTGCGCGGACGAAGCTGGGAGGCGATGGTCGGCGACGGAGCCGCCGAGGGACGGAGAGGGTTCAGCGACGTACAAGCGGCTGGAATTATCTGACTGTGAACCGGAGCGGCGAGTGCGGGCGAATTGACGGGCGTTTATGAGCGCGGAGGGGTGCGCGAAAAAACAATCGGAGTCAAATAAAACTATTGTTTTCGCGCGATCCAGGTGGAAGCGGGTTTCCATTGGCCTTCCAAAGAGTCGCTGAGCAGCTTCCAACGTGTTGTCGCGGGCCATGGGTTGATATTGGTGCCATCGGGCTTGTGGGAATTGCCGGAGAATTTCCTCGAGTTGCGCAATCAATGTGGGAGAAGTCGTGCTGCGAGTAAGAATCCGCAACCCTGCTCCGGCTTTTGCGCGTTGAGTGGCGATCTCTTTTTGCAGCGCCGCGAAGAACAGAGAAAAATTGCTGATTTGTCCGCCTTCTGTGACGGTCTTTGAGCGATCCGGTGTGTAAAGATCGAGCAAGGCAGCTTGTTCAAAAATTCCGGTTGCGCCCTGGCTGGCGGGGTGGGTAGGGTTGCCCTCAATTTTTGTCGGATGTCCCTCGTGACTTTCGACAATGATTCCGACAGCAAAGCCGTCACGAGGCATCGCGGTTGCGTAGTGGAGCGGTTTGCCGGGAATAATTTCCTCGGGTTGCGTGACGTAAGGGACAATTTGATGGATCGGTTCGCGTGTGCAACCGGCCAAAGCTGCGATTGCAGCGGATGCGCTCGTCCATTTTAGGAAGCTGCGGCGATTTATTGAATCGTCCCAAGGCGATGGAAACTCCGGCTCGGTAGCACCTTCCGACGAATCCGGTCCCGCTGCATCAGCGAGGCTGCGCCAGTATCGGTTTGTGGCGGACGGATTCATCTGTGGCATGTGCTGCAATCGGTCATCGTGGATGTGTCAATATGATATTTTGCGACGAGCGAAGTGCCTTGGTGGATTTGATCTTTGGGCGGTTGCCAATTCATATTGAAGACCTCGTCCCTGGGACGAATGAACTTGTCGGGTTGGCGATGACAATCCAGGCACCATTTCATGTAGAGAGTTTTGGATTTCCACATGAGCGGCATTTTATTGACAGGCCCGTGACAAACTGCGCAACCGATTCCCTTGGCGACGTGGATGCTGTGATTGAAGAAAACAAAATCGGGAACTTTATTCGCGCGATTCCATCGGAGAGGAACGCCGGTTGCCAGGCTTTGACGAACGGGAGCGAGCAATGGAGCGTCTGTAAACAATTGGGAGTGACAGGTCATGCAAGTGCTGGAATCGGGAACGCCGGCGAACGCGGATTTTTCAACCGACGTGTGGCAGTAGCGACAGTCGATTCCCAATTGGTCCGCGTGATGCCGATGGCTGAAGGGAACTGGCTGGTCAAGCGGTGTTTCCGCGCGCGTGGTGTAGGGCGACCAAAAGATTGTATCCCATGCCCAGCCTGCGAAGGCGACGGAGAGTCCAATTCCCAGCAGGCTGGCACGAGCAACCGTGTTACTTCGCGGATGAAAGATGTGAGGCATCGCCCATTCTCGACCGAAGGCCCGGGGCACGTCCCTTGCAAAATGCAAGAGGCGCAAATAGAGAGAACCGCTCCCTCTCGTTTAAGGGCCAAGGTGAGACCCCCGATCAGGCTTTCTTCGTGCCGTATAACAAACTTCCCAGTCCCAATACTGATCCGACAACTCCGCCGATGGTCAGCCAGAGGGTCTTGTCAGTCGATGTGCCAGTCACCACACGCGACACACCGGACGCGGCGGAGTGATAGGAATTAAAGGCGAAACAGAGCGCGATGATTCCTGCAGCCAGTAGAGCAATCCCAACAATTTGTTTCATGGAACATGCTTTAGCTTAATACGTGCCAGTGATTTGCGCCGGTGTGATAGGGATTTAATGAGAAAAAATGCAATGGTGAACTGTGCGGTAGTGCGTTTTGCAAGGAACGAAAACTTTTGAGTTAGGCGTGGAGCTCATTCCTTTGATTTTACCGAGAGAAAAGGAGCCTCCTCTCCCCGACCCTCTCCTCCACTCGCGTGGAAGAGAGGGAGAAGAGGCGTTCCGCGGAGTTTCTTGTTACGAATATGACGGGGTGGAGTTGGGCACTTATTCGTTGCGATGCAAATGTGCTCAGTCAAGGAAAGCGGGGTGCTGGGCTGTTGCGTCGTATTTCCCGGTTGTCTTAAAAGGCTCAAATTCGCCGCTCTGTGATGGTTCAGCAGTCTTGGCCAGGAGTCGCTCAACTTGCGGGGCAGTCATTGATTTGAACGTGGCGACAGCATCAAACGCCTGGTCGAGACGTTCCATGCTGTCGCAACCGTTGATGACGACCGAGGTGGGAAGATTGAGCGCGTAATGAAGGCATTCGATTGCGGAAACGGCCTTGCTCCGGAGAATTTCACCAGAGCCTAACGGCTTCATCCCCAAAACGCCGATTTCGCGGTTGACGAGGATTGGCAGGACTTTGTGTTGGAAACTTTTGTAGTGGGCGTCCATGACATTCAGGGGCATTTGCACAGTGTCAAAGCGAAAATTATTTTTTTCCGCAACATCGAGCATGTGGAGATGAATTGTCGGATCTTTGTGGCCGGTAAATCCGATAAAGCGGACCTTGCCCGCTTTCCGGGCTTCCTGCATGGCTTCCATTGCGCCGCCGGGGGCGAAAATTTTATCGGGATCGTCCATGCGAATGACTTCATGAAATTGAATCAGATCGGCGTGGTCGGTTTGGAGTCGTTTGAGGCTTTCGTCGATCTGCTTTGCCGCGCCGGCCTTGCTGCGACCGTCGATCTTTGTCATCAGGAAAACCTTTTCGCGATAGCCGTCGCGCAAGGCTTTTCCCATGCGAACCTCGCTGTTTCCGTCATGATAATCCCAGCAATTGTCCATGAACGTGATGCCGCGGTCGATGGCGCTGCGGATTATTTTTATCCCTTCGCTCTCTTCTTTGGGGACACCGATGTGAAAACCTCCAAGGCCAATGGCGGAGACTTTTTCGCCGGTTTTTCCGAGAGTGCGGTAGAACATTGAACCAGAGTTCTTTTCTTCACGTTGCGCGGAAGCGTCCAAGGTTGTCATCACCAGTCCGGTTCCCGCCATCGCTGATATAAATGTGCGCCTTGTCATGGGATTTAGTTATTGCCGACTGTTTGTCTTTCGTGGAGGCCCGCGGCAACTTCCTCGATCAACTTGCGGTTGAAAGCAGGAAGGTCGTCTGGTTTGCGGCTGGTGACCAGGCCATTGTCAACGATAACCTCTTTGTCCTCCCAGTTGGCGCCGGCGTTTTTCAAATCGGTTTGGATGGACTCGTAAGAAGTCATCTTCCGGCCTCGGACGACTCCGGCATCAATCAAAGTCCATGGACCGTGACAAATTGCGCCGACGGGCTTGTGGGCTTGAAAAAACGCGCGGACGAAATCGAGGGCCTTCTTGTTGCGGCGCAAATGGTCTGGATTCATGACTCCTCCGGGAAGCAAGAGCGCGTCGTAATCGCCTGGATTTGCGGTATCAAGAGGCACATCCACCTTCACTTCCTTTCCCCAATCGGTGTTCTTCCACGCCTTCACTTTACCGCTTTCGGGCGAGACGACTTTCGTTTGAGCGCCGGCTTCTTCCAAAGCTTTGCGTGGCGACATGAGTTCGTCCTCTTCAAAGCCGTTGGCGACTAGAATGGCAACTTTTTTTCCGTTTAAAGCGTGGTCTTCGTTTGTTAAGTTCATAGATTTTGCGGGTTTTGAGTTATGGAAGCACGGGAAATCCAGGTTTGTTAGTTAAGCTTCTTCCTTGTGAAATACTTTGCGCAGCTCGACTTTGGATTTGAGGAGGACTCCCTTTTGCTTTTGTGAAAGACCGGAGCCGGCGCGGTTGATGTAAAAATTGAGCATCGACATGGCGGATTGATACGGGCCGCCTTTTCGGCGGTGGCTGAGCTCCGCAGATCGTTTAAGAGAGAGCGCGATTTTGTGTGGGTCGGCAAGTTTGAAAACGCCCTTCTCGAGGTCGAGCGCGTCGCTGTGGTTCGTAACTTCTGCGGACCAACGGCGATTGCCTGCCGGGTGCGAGGTGTAACGTTTCTTTGACATGGACTTTTTCTCCTAAAGCGTGATTTGACCAAAGCGCCATCCGATAGAGCAAAGCTGTTTGTATGCCATTGGAAGTCTTGGGGATGGACTCACTTATAACAGGCTTTGAATGCAAATTGCGGTGGCTCTGTTGCAAAATGCGCCGGTTAACGAAGGAAAAATCGTTGCTCTGCTGCCGCATCGCGATGGCACGTAAATAGCTAAAATTCCGGCAAGGGCACGACTGCCTTTTACTACTCAATTGAAATTACAACGTGGAGAACTTCCTATGAAAGCACTGAGAAATCTATTCCTGGACGAATTGGCGGACATGTACGACGCGGAGCATCGCATCACAAAGGCGCTGCCGAAAATGATCAAAGGCGCAACTTGTGAACAGCTTCAAGAGGCGTTGCGCGAGCACCTTGAGGAAACTGAAGGGCATGTGACCAAAATCGAAAAGGTGTTTAAGGCCTTCGACGAGAAACCGAAGGCGAAGAAATGTCCTGCGATGGCCGGAATTCTTGAGGAAGGGGACGAGATTCTTTCGGAGAACAAGAAATCGCCTTGCGTCAATGCGGCGATCATTTCGGCTTGCCAAAAGGTTGAGCATTACGAAATCGCCTCCTACGGCACACTGCGAGCCTGGGCGGAACTATTGGACAATAACGAGGCAGCGGGTTTGATCGAGGAAATTCTGGAGCAGGAAAAACATGCGGATCAAACGTTAAACAGCCTGGCCACTGAAAAAAATCAGGAAGCGCTGGAGACCGCCGATGCGTCCGCATAACAAGCGGTAAATTCGAAATGGCTCGGAATCATTGGACATCGTTAATTCAACCGGTTGGCGCGATGGGGTTGTCGCGCCGGCCGGGTTTTATTTTTCGGGTATCCCATGAATGATAAAAATAAAACCACCTGGATTGGAAGAATTTGGCTGAGGTTTCGGGTCTGGCGCTGGATTGTAATCGGGATTGTTGTGTTGCTGGCGGGCGCGAGGCTGGCGCTTCCTTTTGCAATTCAACGATACGTCAACGATCAGCTTCAGCATTCACGCGATTACAGTGGGCACGTTGGAAACGTTCATGTGCAACTCTGGCACGGGCGTTATCGAATCGACGACCTGCAAATTTTCAAACGCAACGGGGACGTTTCATCGCCGCTTTTTTCCGCGGCGAGAATTTTTCTTTCCATCCAATGGGAGGAGCTTTTTCACGGGTCGGTCGTGGGGGAAATTCGATTGGAAACGCCGAAGGTGAATTTTGTTTCCGGCCCGACGGCTGAGCAAAGTCAAACTGGGCAGGATGAGAGCTGGGGGCCGATGCTGGAAAGCTTGTTTCCCTTTGACCTGAACCGTTTGGAGATCGTTGATGGGCAGATTCATTTTAAAAACGATCATTCCACGCCGCCGGTGGATATTTATCTTAACGGAATGTCGGCCACCGCGACGAATCTTACGAATTCGCGGGAGATCAAAAGCGAATTGCCTTCGGGTGTTGTCGCGCGAGGGACCACCATTGGAGGTGGGAGGCTGGACTTGCAGCTTCAACTTAATCCGTTGAAGCAAGCGCCGACTTACCAGGTGACCGCGCAATTGACGAATGTTGACCTGACCGCCCTGAACAGTTTTCTGAAGGCCTACGGGAAATTTGACGTCGAACGCGGTCAGTTTGCGCTGTTTGCATCGGTCGCTTCCAAGGACAGCAACTACGACGGATACGTGAAGGTGTTTTTTAATAATCTGGACGTTTTTGCGTGGGAAAAGGACCGCCAAAAGAATGCGCTGCAAGTTTTTTGGCAGGCAATTGTCGGCACAGTGGCGGATATATTCAAAAATCAATCAAAAGATTCCCTGGCGACTCGAATTCCCATTTCGGGATCGTACAACGACACGAAAGTCGGGGTCTGGTCCGCGGTTGGGACGATGTTGCGCAATGCTTTTGTCCGCGCGCTGATACCAAAGATTGACGAAAAGGTGACGCTTGCTGATGCGCAGCAAAAAAAGGAAGAGAAAATAAAGGCAGAGGAAAAGCCGCCACCTGAAAAAGGCGCACAGGAGCTGACCAAGGTTCCCAACAAACCATGAGCGTGGGTGACAAATCCGTATCGAGATTTTTTAAGGAGGTCTTTGACGCGTGGTCGGACGTCAAATCGCCGCGATTGGGCGCCGCGCTGGCCTTTTACACAATTTTCGCCATTGCTCCGCTCGTATTGTTGACGATTTCGGTTGCGGGCATGTGGTTTGGCCCGGAGCGGGCGCGCGATGAATTGTTCAATCAACTCAACGGTCTTGTTGGAAGCGAGGGAGGGCGGGCGATCCAATCCTTGGTCGCCGCTGCAAATCAGCCAAAAGTGGGTTTGTGGGCCACGATCGGAGCGCTGGGGACGCTGGTTGCCGGCGCGACGGGGGTGTTTGTCGAATTGCAGGACGCTTTGAACACGATCTGGGGTGTGCAGCGCAAAACGGGGCAGGGGCTGCGTTATTTAATCAAAGATCGGCTGTTGTCTTTTGGAATGGTGTTGGCGATAGGTTTTTTGCTTTTGGTTTCGCTGATTTTGGATGCGGGGCTTTCGGCGTTGGGCGCGTTCGCGAGCAGCTTTGCGCCCGCCGCGCACATCATTTGGACTGGAATTAATTTTGCGGCTTCCTTGTTTGTCATCACGATGCTTTTCGCTGTCATATATAAAGGATTGCCCGACGTTGATATTGCGTGGCGCGATGTTTGGATGGGGGCCTTTGTCACGGCGATCCTTTTCAATGTGGGGAAGTTTTTGATCGGCTATTATCTTGGCCGCAGCAGCATGGTTTCGATCTACGGGGCGGCGGGATCGTTCATTGTTCTGTTGATGTGGATTTATTATTCGTCGCAAATTTTCTTTTTCGGGGCGGAGTTTACGCGGGTGTATGCCGAAACAACGGGGAGTAAACAGTAATTAAAAAGGCGCGAGGGAAGATGGAAGAAAAAACTCTCGCGCGGAGGCGCAGAGGACGCAGAGAATTTGCGGGAAAAAAACTCGGACGAAGATCAGCGCAAACCAATCATTCGTCCGGGACTGCTCAGCCAATTCGGTTATTAGCTTTTAACGGAGATATTGTTGTCCACTGATCTGACGCCCTCAACGTTTTTGGCGATGTCGGCAGCCTGGGACTTTTGGTCGGAAGTATTGACAAAGCCGCTCAGTTGCACTTCCCCCTTGAAGCTGGTGACTTTCACGCCGTCGAATTTGTAGTCAGAATGGCCCAGGGCGGATTTGACTCGGCCCGTCAACGCGCTGTCATCGACGTATTCGCCGGTGCTTTCGTGGTAACGGTCGCCCGCGCACCCCACTAATACTGTTGCCGCTGTCACGGTCAGAAGGGTGGCGGAACACAGAATACTCAAACATTTGACATTTTTCATGGTGACTACTTCCTTTGTTTATCGGTTTCTTCGGTCGGATTCCGGAATCGGCATTGTCGAGACCAGTGTCAACCGCATTTTCCTCTTGGAACTGTTTTAGCTTAAAGGATGCCACCCGGCGTGACGCTTCGATTGCGCATGAAATCGAGTCGTTTTCTGGCAAATTGCCACCGTTGCGGAGTCCCTAAACCGCAAAATGCAAGAATGCTTTAATGGGTGCTATTTGTGGCGATGCTTCCCAAAGCCGGCATGGTGTTGTCGGTAAGGCTGTCAACCGGCGGGCCCTTGCTTCCCGCCCAACCAGGAATGGGGGACTTCCACTTCAGCCATTTTTCCTCGAGTTTATCCTGAAGGTTGAACGTGCCGCGGGCAATGGCTGGCTGGCCCGGGGGCGTCGGAGTAGCAAAGGCGATTCCTCCGACCACCAGCGATCTCATTGACTCCGCGCTGATATCGACTCCGAGGAATTTCAGGCTGACGTCGAGGCCGCCAGCGTTCCAAAAGACACTGTTTTGTCGAACCAACGGCGCGTATTTTTCCTGAATGCGGATCCGAATGTTGACAGCAGTGGCGTCATCATTGAAGCCGACGCTTTCGACCGCGCCCACTTCCAAACCGCGAGTGTAAACGGGCGCCCCGGCGTTTAAGGTGGAAATGTGCGGCGCGGTCAAGGTCAGCTCCAGACCGTTGCGAAGATTTTCGGCCAAGGGCGCTTTTTCAATTCCGATGAAATCGTTCGTTTTCTTTCCGCTGCCCGGCTGGACCTGGATATATGGCCCGGAAACAATGGTTTGGAGGCCAGTCAAACCGGCCGCGCTGACTTGTGGTCTGACGATCCAGAATTGGGAGCCTTCCTGCGCGAGGCTTGCGGCGGAATGATTCAGGCGGGCTTCCAATTTGACGTTTTGCCGATCTTTGCTCAGTTCCACGGAATGAACGGTTCCTACTTGCACACCTCGATAACGAATCGGAGTTTGGCCCGGAAGAACGCCGTCGCCGTCTCGAAATGTTATTGTCACAACGGGGCCAATGGCCTGCAGGCGGGCGAAGACGAGATATCCTCCGACGATAAGCGCTATAAGCGGAACCGCCCAAATAATCGAAACTTTGGCGCTTTTGACTGCCGTGATTCGAGGGGAAACAGGCAGCGCTGTGGGAAGTTCTTGAATTCTTCTCATGGACGGCCTTCCTCCCAGAGCAAGCGCGGATCAAAATTCGCGGACGCCAAAAGAGTCAACACTACCACAGCGGCAAACCAGATGATTCCCGGACCGGCAATGACGTGGCCGAATTTTCCGAATTTTATAAGCGCCACGGCGATTGCGAGCAGGAAAACATCCAGCATGGCCCACGGACCCGCCACGCAGATTACTTTATAAATGAGAGCTGCCCGGCGCGGATTTTTGCGACCGCCACCAAGCGCCAGAAAGAACAGGCCGAGGAGTTTCAACACGGGAATAAGGATGCTCGCGACAAAAACAATTCCGCCGATGAAATACATCCCGTCGTGGCACAAACTTACCACGCCCGACCACACGGTGTTTTCGCTGTGGCGTCCCACCAGGTCCATGATCATCACGGGATAAATATTTGCGGGCGCGTAAAGAGCCAGCGCAGCCAGCGCCAATGCCAGCGTGCGAGACCGGCTATCCGGGATGAAGCGGCGAACGCGATTTCCACAGCGGGGACATTTTGCCTTTCTGTTGCGCAACTCTGCGGGAATGCGCTGCACCAAACCGCAAGTCCCGCACGAAAGGACATCGGTCGAATCGCCATTTGTCCCTGATTCGACCGATGAGTTTTGCGCCAAAGCATCGTCGCCCTGCGCGTGATTGAGATCAGCGCGGAAGCTTCGAGTATTCTTCAAGCACGTGTTCCACAGTTTCGCGCGTTTCGCCGGTCACCTTTTGAATCCGGCCCAGCAATTCATCCTCCTGACCTTCGGTGTATTTCAAATCGTCGTCAGTCAGTTTTGCGTACTTTTGTTTAAGTTTACCCTTCGTTACGTTCCAGTTCCCTTTGATTTGTAATGTTGTCATACACCGTCTTCTAGCTTGGGTTGTGCCACGGTTCTTCCGCCAGGACTGGCTGTGAGGAATTGCAAAGTGCAACGAAATGGTAGAGCGTCCTTTGCGTATTTCCATTCGACTTGACTATTTTATTCCTTCGAGATGTTTAGTGCGAACGGCTTTTCTTGCGGCAGAGGAACGTTCTCCAGATGTTTTCCGGCGCGCGACCGCATGAGTTTGCCGCGAAATAGCCCGGTGCGATGCTGCTCCAGAACCTTCGCGTTTAAGAACGCCGAGAGTCGCGCGGGATCGTTTGCGGGATGGCGAATGAGTTGGATGGCTTCCACTCTCATAGTCTCGCCGAGCTTGTCTTTTACTCCGGGGTGAAAGCTTTCCATTTCGTGGTGGGGGAAGTTTGACGCCAGCACGTCGAGCCTTCGAAAGGCCGATGGCGATAGCTTGTTTTGTAGAGCGCGCTCCGTGTTTGCCTTCTCGAATGTGATGAAACTCTTCGCGCACGAACTCTCCGGCTTGAGTCGAGGGCGCTTTCCCAGCCCGTTTGTCCTTGCGAGCCCGTTGAATTGTTTTTTGTTCAGGCATAAGTGTTTCTTTAGCGTGAACCGTGCCACTGCGTTCAATTGGCGGTTCTTAGGGGAACACCTACTTAAATCGCATCGGGTTGTGACTTAGGTTCGCATCAGTTGCAAGCGCACGACCTTGCAAAATGCGAAATGAGTAAAAACGGAAAAGAGCATTTTAGAGCGCCGGGAACATGCCGGATTCAGTTGAATCAACGAACCAACCTGGAAGAATTGCGAAGTTTGGCAACGGAGCAGGAGGAACAGATTGGAATCCTGGCGCACGATTTGAAGAGCCTTCTCGGCGGCATCAACTTGAGCGCGAAAATCTGCGGGGATCGATTAAGCGGCGGGAAGGGAGAGCGATCGGCAGGTGTGGCAGCGATTATTGCGGCGTCCAGCGCGCGGCTTTTGGAATTTGTTCAAGGGTTTCTTGTCGCAAACGCCCGGAATTCAAATGACGGCCACGGCTCGGACGTCTTGAAGAATTGCGACGGCGGCTCCGCCTTGAAAGCGGCGCATGATCGGTTGATAAAACTCACGGCGGAGCGCAATAAGCTGTTGAACTCACTTGCGCGGGAATTTGAGATTCGCCTTGCCACCTTACGATACAACGCTTCTTCACTCCGGGATCAAACGCAAGCAATGGGTGACGCGCGAGCTACGTTGATGGCGGAAAATATCGCGCAGGCAACGAGTCAACTATTCGAATATGTCGGACGCTTTTTGGACAAAGCGGGAGGCAAACATCTGGCATTGCGCCCGGGACTGATGAGCTTGCGGCGAGCGGTCACTCGCACGATGGATTGGTATTTGGAACCGGCGCGAGCCAAGGAGGTGCAGTTGTTATTGGACGCTCCAGACGAGGAGGAAGGAGTGGTTGTAGCGGATGAGCAAGGGGTCAACCGCGTGCTGGATAATCTTCTCTCTAACGCGATTAAATTTTCCCCGCCAAGGACGACGGTGCGGCTTTCGATTCATTCTGACAGCCGGCTCGTGCAATGTCGAATTGCCGACCAGGGACCGGGATTCACGGCCACGGACAAAGCGCGAATGTTTGAGAGATACAGTCGGTTGTCCGCTCGACCGACCGGAGAAGAGGCATCGACCGGCCTTGGGTTGAGCATCGTTCGCAAACTGGCTCGCGCGATGGGAGGCGATGTGATCTGTCAATCGATTCCCGGCTGTGGGGCGGCTTTTACGGTCGGTTTTCCTCGTCCTTCAATCGGTTTGACTGCTCCTTGATATGGATCTTTTAATAATTGACGACGATAAAACTTTCCGCGATGCGACATTGATGCTCGTGGAAGCGGCGGGGCATTACGCTGAAGGGGTGGCGTCTGGAACTGACGGGCTGGCGCTTTTGAAACAGGAAAAATTTGAGGGCGTCCTCCTTGATGTTCATCTTGACGGAGAAAGCGGCCTTGATCTTTTGCCTCGCATCCAGGAGCAAAATCCAGGGATGCCAGTTGTTCTCTTCACCGCCGAAGGGAACGTCCGAGTCGCTGTCGAGGCAATGCGGCGCGGCGCAGTGGATTTCCTGGAGAAGCCGTTTCATCGGGACCAGTGCCTGGCGGTATTGACCCGGTTGCAACGGCTTCGCCAGATGGGGCAAAAGATTGATCGCCTTGAGCGCGAGGTGACGGAGTCGAGCACCGTCGCGCCTAAGCCGGTTTTCGATTTCGAGAGTTCTGGGATGCGCGAGGCGATGGATGTCCTTATGCGCGCGGCAAGGACGCCGGCTTCCATCATGATTCTTGGGGAAAGCGGGACTGGAAAAAGCATCGCCGCCAGGGCTATTCACCGGAATAGCCACCTGGCGGACAAGCCGTTTGTCACAGTGAATTGTCCGAGCCTGTCAAAAGAGCTCCTGGAAAGCGAACTGTTCGGCCATGCTCGCGGGGCGTTTACCGGAGCAGTCAAGGATCACTGGGGCAAGGTCAAAGCGGCAAGCGGCGGGACGCTTTTCCTGGATGAAATTGGCGACCTTGCAATGGAAATCCAGCCCAAGTTGCTGCGACTGCTCCAGGAACGGGAATATGAACGACTCGGTGAAAATATCATCCACTCGGCGAACGTACGAATCATCGCGGCGACCAACCGCAATCTTAAGGAACGCGTTGCGGCGGGAGCTTTTCGTGAGGATTTGTTCTTTCGCCTGAATGTCATCACGGTCGAAGTCCCGCCACTGCGACGACGCCCTGACGATCTTGATGCGCTTGCCACACATTTCCTTAAGCATTTTGCCCAGCAATGCGGACGCAAGGTGGACGGCTTTTCGCCGGAGGCGATGCGCTTGATTCGGCGTCATGCGTGGCCTGGAAATGTGAGAGAACTGTGCAACGTCGTTGAGCGCGCTGTTATTTTGGCTCGCGGAAACACGATTCTCCCGGAGGAATTACCCGCCGATTTGAACGGCAACGGTTCCACGAATGGCGCAGGCCCGGATGAACCAAAAGTTGGCTCGCTGATTTCGCTGGAGAAGTTGGAAGAAGCGCACATTCGCGGGGTATTGGAAAAGACGTCGCGGCTGACGGAGGCTTCGGCAATTTTGGGAATTGACCAAGCCACACTTTACCGACGGCGAAAAAAGATTGGCCTCGGTTCGCATGGCGGCCAATCCAATGGGGCCTTAGACACTGCGACCCTGGATGAGGCGGACGAGGATCGCAATAATGGCAATCACGAGTAGAATATGGATGAAGCCTCCCATCGTGTAAGAGGATACCATTCCCAAAAGCCATGCGATAATCAGTATCACTGCAAGTGTGTAGAGCATAAGATAAGTAGTGTTTTTGTTATTTATCTTCGACTGTCACCAACTTCTTTTAGCTTTTTGCGTGCCATAACTGTGCTTGGGGAACGACCTTTCAGCCACATTGCAAAGCGCAAGATTCCTTCAGTGCGAGGTTAATTTTTGCATCGTTTCGGGCGATTTCTCTGCGTTTGAGCGCCCTTTTTTTCTTAAGTGGTTTAAGGGAAGTGCCCCAATTGAAATCCGGCCTTTGATATGGCGTATTGTACTATGAAAAATCGAAAGCTTTATTCAATTGTTGCTGCTGTGGGGATTACGGCAGCGGTTGTGTTGCCGGTGGCGGCTTCGGATAACGGCGCGAATGTCACCTTGCAGGAACGTTATGCAGCGGAGGCCGCGGCAACGCCGGTAAAGGGTTTAGATTCGATGGCGGCGGAGAGGGTTGATTTCAGTCAGCTTCCGGCTCCTGTGAAAGCTGCTGTGCAGGCCCAGCGCGGTAATGATGTCATCACCGCAATTAACTCTCAAATTCAAAGTTCACGCGTCGTCTATCATGTGCAATTTAAAGGGCGCGGCGATCATCCCCGACCGGAGTTGGTGGTGGCATCTGACGGCACCATTCTTAAAGGAAAACATGCCAAACCGGCCAAAAGCGCCGAAATAGCCGACGTGCCCGTAAATCGGTAAGGGTTAAGTCAATGATGGGAATGGTGAATGCCGCGAGCGTGGTCCAATGCGTGGAGTAAATAATGAATAATTTCTTCCACACCGGGGCCATTCTTGATTTGTGCAAAGACGAAAGGCCCATCGCCGCGCATCTTGCGACTATCGCGCTCCATCACCTTTAGGTCAGCGCCGACGGCGGTGGCAAGGTCGGTTTTGTTGATGACAAGAAGGTCGGACTGCGTGATGCCTGGCCCGCCTTTTCGCGGGATTTTGTCGCCTCCTGAAACGTCAATAACATAAATTGTAAAGTCAGCCAGTTCTCGGCTGAAATGGGCCGCGAGATTGTCGCCTCCCGATTCAATCAGCAGAAGTTCGGGGCGAAATTGGCGATGGAGTTCTTCCAATGCCAGCAGGTTTGCCGATATATCTTCACGAATTGCGGCGTGAGGGCAACCGCCGGTTTCAACGGCCCGAATGCGGTCCGCTGGAAGGGCTTGGTTGCGAATAAGGAACTCGCCGTCTTCCTTCGTGAAAATATCATTTGTCACCGCGGCAATGTTCAGCTTTTCACGCAATGTTTGACAAAGAGCGAGCATCAGCGCGGTTTTTCCGCTGCCGACAGGGCCGCCGATACCGACGGTAAACGCCCTTGTTGTGTAATCGCGGTCAAGAGGAGGAATGCGACCGTGAAAATGGCCCGGGCCGTCCCAGTGTTCGTGCGTATGGTTGTGGTCGTGGTCGTGGCTCATAAATTAGGATTGGAAAAGTCGGGAGTAGAGACGGTCCTGCGTGGCCTGCCAAATTTCCAGCAACGGTGACGTTGAAGCAATATCGTCGATCTTGACCTCGCCGACGAATTCGAATATCTCCGCAACCCGTGTTGACATTCGATGTTGAATCGCTTGTGCTTCCATTGGACCGACGATTCCGAGGCGAACTGCGGCGGCTACGACACCCCTAAGACTTTGAAAGGCGAATAATTGCGTCGTCGTTGATTCTTCAACCGAGAGATTGCGCGAAACAGCGCCGAACGCCGGAGCAAAATGACACGGATCGCTGACCTTGAAATTGTTGATCGTCGCGCCAAAAATCCTGGAGGCGGAATTCATAAAAGCGCGGCCTTGCAACCTGCTGGCGCGGTTTGCGACGTGATTTGTCAGAAACGCATCGCAACGAAGATTCAACGCTTCGAGTTGGTCAGGATCGCCATGGGCCGCGTTTACGAAAGGGATCATGCTGGTCGCGACTTGACACATAAAAGTTTCCAAAAACGACGCCAAATCATCCGCGCCGCGAATTTCGCCGTGCTGCCAGGCGGCTTCCAGTCCGCCGGAATGCGCGAAACCGCCTGCGGGAAACGCGGAGTCCGCAAGCTGCCAGAGCAACCAATCATTCGCTTTTTCCGTGGGAATCAAAACAAACAATATCGTTGGGCCAGCGGCAGTTTTTCCGCGGGCGCGCAAATCAATGCTTCGCCATCGGCTTTTACTTCGTAAGTCTCAGGATCGACGGTGATCTTCGGGAGCGCGTCGTTCCATTTCATGTCTTTCTTCGTAAGATTCCTGCAACCGCGTATTGGTTCGATGCGCTTGGTTAGGCCGTATTTCGCGGCGACGCCTTCTTTCGCGCACAGTTGGCTGACGAATGCAAAGGATGTCGAGCCGGGCGCGGAACCGAATGCGCCGAACATGGGGCGCATGTAAACGGGCTGAGGAGTGGGAATGGAGGCGTTGGGGTCGCCCATTTGCGACCATGCGATGAAGCCGCCTTTGATGACCATCTCCGGCTTGATTCCAAAAAAAGCGGGACGCCAGAGAACGAGGTCGGCGAATTTCCCGGTTTCCACCGAGCCGATGCAGTGGCCGACGCCGTGCGTGACAGCCGGATTTATTGTGTACTTGGCAATGTAACGTTTGATGCGGAAATTATCGTTGTCGCCGCGTTCGCGAGGGAGGCTGCCGCGTTGATTCTTCATCTTGTCAGCGGTTTGCCATGTGCGCGTGATGACTTCGCCGATGCGGCCCATCGCCTGGGAATCCGAACTCATCATGCTGATCGCGCCGAGATCGTGAAGAATATCCTCCGCCGCGATGGTTTCTCCGCGAATGCGGCTTTCGGCGAACGCGACGTCCTCGGGCAAACTCGGATCGAGGTGATGGCAGACCATCAGCATGTCGAGGTGCTCATCAATGGTATTGACTGTAAATGGGCGCGTGGGATTCGTGGAACTGGGCAGGACGTGTGGTTCTCCGCAAATTCGGATGATGTCTGGCGCATGGCCGCCACCCGCGCCTTCAGAGTGATAGGTGTGAATCGTTCGTCCGGCGATGGCCTTCACCGTGGCTTCGAGAAATCCAGATTCATTCAGCGTATCGGTGTGGATCGTGATTTGGACATCGTTCGCGTCGGCGACTTTGAGGCAGCAATCAATGGCGGCAGGCGTCGTTCCCCAATCTTCGTGCAATTTGAGGCCAATTGCGCCGCCAAGGATTTGTTCGGACAAACCTTCGGGCATTGCGGTGTTGCCTTTTCCGGTAAAACCAAAATTAAGCGGCAAATTATCGGTCGCCTGGAGCATGGCGCGGAGATGATGCGCGCCGGGAGTGCAGGTTGTTGCGCAAGTGCCGGTGGCTGGGCCGGTTCCTCCGCCGATCATCGTTGTCAATCCGGCGGCGATGGCTTCGTGCGCTTGCTGCGGACAAATGAAGTGAATATGCGTATCCAATCCGCCTGCCGTGAGAATCAGACCCTCGCCCGCGATCACCTCGGTAGTCACGCCGATGACCATTTTTTTGGAAACGCCCGCCATCACGTCGGGATTTCCAGCTTTGCCGATGCCCGCAATCATTCCCGATTTGATGCCGATATCGGCTTTATAAATTCCGGTGTAATCGACGACGAGCGCGTTCGTGATAACGCAATCCAACGCTTCTTCTTGACCGACACCAGCCGCCTGGCCCTGGCCTTCGCGAATCGTTTTGCCGCCGCCGAATTTGCATTCGTCGCCGTAAACTGTGAAGTCGCGTTCGACCTCTAGAAACAGCGATGTGTCCCCCAATCGAACGCGGTCACCGGTAGTGGGGCCGAACATGTCCGCGTAATGTCGGCGCTGCATTTTGTAGCTCATTGGAAACCTCCGTCTTTGACGCGCTTCATCGCGGCGGCAAGACCGGCTTCGGATACAGGGCCATTGGCGATGTTGTTGCCGCCACGAATGATTTTGTTCCCGGCAATTTCGACCAGCCGGACCGTTTTAACTTCTCCCGGCTCAAATCGCACCGCGGTTCCGGCAGGAATATCGAGGCGTTTTCCGTACGACTGTGCGCGGTCGAATTTCAACGACGCATTTACTTCAATAAAATGATAATGGCTCCCGACTTGAACCGGGCGGTCGCCCATGTTGGTTACCGAGACTGAAACTGTGGCGCGATCGGCGTTCAACTCCAGTTCTCCATCTGGAACGACGCTCGCGCCGGGTACAAAATCACTTTCTTCTACCGATGACTTGAATTGCGACAGCGCGGGGACCGGTAAAAAGCTTCCGTATAAGGCCAGCGCAAGATCGCCATCTTCGCTGGCGATTGGGTGATGCACAGTGACAAGCTTTGTGCCATCGGGGAAAGTGCCTTCGACCTGGACTTCAGCAACCATCGCGGGGACGCCTGGCATGACCTGGTTGCGGCCAAGAAATTTCCGACCAAGGTTCATCAACTCGGCGACGCTTCGTCCATCGCGGATGAATTCGAGCAATTGCGTGGCGATCAGCGCGACGGATTCGGGATAGTTCAGGCGAAGGCCGCGGGCGAGCCGTTTTTGCGCCAGGACGCCTGCCTGATGAAGGACTATTTTATCAATGTCGCGCGGGGAAAGGTGCATGGGCTAATTATTGCGAAACTTTCGATGCCACGGATCGTCTTGCAACAGACCGCGCATGAACCGAAGAGAGTGGTGAATGTGATGCCCGACTTCTTCGTGGCTTTCTCCCGCAACGCGGAAGACCGCGCCGTCTCGAATCGGGCTGGCGGAAAAGAGCAAACTTGAACCGCGCTCCACCGGTCGCGACTCCATGTGTTGCAATAATGCGCGAGCATGATCTTTTAGTTGACTGCCGAGAATCGCAACCATTGCGACGCAGTTGAAACGGCCGAGGCGATGTTTGCCGGCAATCGATCCGTGAGATCGGTCGAGGATTAGCGAATCCAATAGTCTCAATTCACCATTCACGAAAATTTCGTTGCGGCTTTGCAAACGCTGAAAGCTCCAGCGTTCCCCGCGAGCCGCCCGACCTGAACAAAACCAATCGAGAAGCACCAGTCCTGCGGTCGAATGGAGAGAAAATTTTTGTGACTGACGATAGCTGGAATCGGCGAAGGATTGAACGGGATCTGGAGCAATGACTAACAGGGAATCGTCGGCGAGTTGCGCGATAAGTTCGTGGCTGCACGGTTTTTGGGCCGGGTTGCGGTAAACTTTTGTCGAAGCCTGCGTCGTCAGGAAGCAGCGCGCGCCCGCGCCGAGATTCAAAGTCAAACTGGTTTGATCGCCTGCGACAAGGCCGCCGCCGAAACTGCTCAGGTAAGCGGAGACTGTGGGGCCGCGCGGGCAGGGCGTCAGAATCTTCAGCGGGTTTCTGCACCACGATTCCGTGACCGCGCTCTTGCCGGCGACTTTGTTGACCATGAATCCCGCGTTGCCTGTCATACAGTCAAGTGTAATTTTACAATGTCGTCATTCAGATGGCTGATCGGGCCATTGGCCACGACCGCGCCGCGATCCATGATGTAAAAACTTTCTCCGACGGCGAGGCAAAAATCCAAGTATTGCTCCACCAGCAAAATACTCAGTTTGCCTTCCTGCTTGATTTTGACGAGCGTCTCCCCAATGAGATCGATGATGTTCGGTTGAATGCCCTCGGTAGGTTCGTCGAGCAAAAGCACCTTCGGATTTGTGAGCAACGCGCGCGCTATTGCCAATTGCTGTTGCTGGCCGCCACTGAGGACGCCGCCTTTGCGTTGCAACATTTCCTTGAGCACCGGGAAAAGTTGCAGGACGCGATCCAGGTCACCATTGGCATTTTGACTGTGAACGACGAGGCTGATTTTTAAATTTTCCCAGACGGTCAAATTCGGAAATATATCGCGACCTTGCGGAACGTAGGCAATTCCCGCCTGAGCCCGCTGATCGGGCCGCAATTTCGTCAAGTCGGTGCCGTCGAGCATAATTGTTCCCGTGTCCGTCCGAACCAGGCCGATAATCGACTTGAGAGTGGTTGTTTTTCCAACGCCGTTGCGCCCCATTAAACAAACGAGGCTGCGGTCCGGCACGGTGAGGTTGACGCCGCGCAAGATTCGGGAACCGTCGTAGGAGACTGTCAATTGTGAAACCTCGAGCATCAGTGTTCCGCCTTTTTCTTGCGCCCAAGATAAACCTCGATGACCCGCTCATTGTTTTGCACTTCATCAACTGTGCCCTCGCAAAGAACCGTTCCCTGGTGCAGCACGGTGACTTTGCGCGCGATCTGGCGGACAAATGTCATGTCGTGTTCGATGACGACGATGCTGTGTTTGCCTTCGAGGCGAAGGAGCAGCTCGCCGGTCTTGTGAGTTTCTTCGTCGGTCATTCCTGCCGCCGGTTCATCGACAAGCAATAATTTCGGGTCTTGCGCAATCAACATTCCGATTTCGAGCCATTGCTTTTGACCGTGACTTAGCATTCCCGCCTTCGCCTGCGCGCGATCTTGCAAACTGACCGTTGTCAAAACTTCGTCGATGCGGTCCCGCTGTTCGCTTGTTGTGCGATGAAAAAGCGATGAAAAAACTCCGCGCGGGCCTTTCAACGAAAGAAGCACGTTTTCAAAAACAGTGTGATCGCCGTAAACCGAGGGGGTTTGGAATTTCCGGCCAACGCCGAGGCGGTTGATTTGATATTCGTTGAGCCGTGTTAAATCCGTATTGAAGCCGAACTCAATTTTTCCGCTGTCCGGTCGCGTTCGTCCCGTAATCAGGTCCATCATTGAACTTTTGCCTGCGCCGTTTGGGCCGATGATGACGCGCAGTTCGCCTTCATCCATGTAGAAGGTGAGATTGGAAATGGCTTTGAAGCCGTCAAACGATTTGTTGACGTCCTCGATTGTCAGGATGAATTTTTTAGGCTCGACGCTCATCAGCCAATTCAGGTTTTGCTTCAACAGATTGCGGCGCAGCGGGCGGGGACGGTCTGAATTTAATCCAAATGCCTCGCAGTTGTTCCGGCAATCCGACGAGGCCCTTCGGCATGAAAACGGTCACGATGATGAACAGCGTGCCAAGGAATAGCAGCCACAAATCCGGGTAAGCGCGCGTCGTCCAACTTTTCAAGGCGTTGATTCCAACTGCGCCGAGCACGGGGCCGAGCAACGTGCCGCGTCCGCCAACAGCGACCCATACGACTGCTTCGAGCGATTTTTCCGGGGCCATTTCGCTTGGGTTAATGATGCCGACCTGTGGCACGTAAAGAATTCCTCCGAGCGACGCGATCAGCGCGCAGACGACGAACACAAAAAGTTTGTAATGACCGGCGGCGTAACCGCTGAAGAGCACGCGGTTTTCGCTGTTCTTGATCGCTTGTTGAATCAGTCCGAATTTCGTCCTGCTCATCCAGCGGCAGCCCACGTAAACCACCAAAAGCATTGCGGCGGTAATCATGTAAAGCGCGCGTTGCGTGGCGGGAACACGCAAGTCGCGGCCGAGAATAAATTTGAAATCGGTGAAACCGTTGTTGCCGCCCATCAGCAGGCTGTTGCGGAAAAACAGGAGACAGGCAGCGTAGGTGAGGGCTTGTGTTAGTATTGAAAAATAGACGCCTTTGATGCGGGAGCGAAATGCGAGGAATCCGAAAATTGTCGCGAGCACAGCGGGGAGCGCGAAGGCCATGAAGAGCGCGAAGGCAAAACTGGAGAATGGTTTCCAGAACTCCGGCAGCCGGCTCCAGCCTAGAAATACCAGGAAGTCCGGGATCGGTTGGTGATATTGGCCGAGGTCGCCGATCATTCGCATCAGATACATTCCCATCATGTAGCCACCCAGACTGAAAAAAAGCGCCTGGCCCAAACTCAGAAGTCCCGTGTAGCCCCACAAGAGATCAACTCCCACGGCCAAGATCGCGTAGCAAAGATATTTGCCATAGAGGTTGATTTTAAAATCGCTGACGTGAAGAAAACTGTCGGGCGGCGTGAAGGCGTTGAGTCCCGGCAGCAGGATCAATAGAACAAAAGCCACGATGATAACCCGGAGGGTTTCTGATTTCGCTGAGCGTTGCGTCATGGCGTTCTGTTAATCGAGGCTGCGGCTGCGCGCGCTGAATAATCCTCCCGGTTTCCATTGGAGGAACATGATGATGGCAACGAGAACGATGATTTTTCCTGTGACCGGAGAGCCGGTGGTTTGTTGGAGCATTTGATCCACCGTTCCGATTCCGAACGCCGAACAAACAGTGCCCACGATGCTGCCAACCCCGCCCAGGACAACCGTCATAAAGCTGTCAACGATATAACTTTGGCCGAGGCTTGGTCCGACGTTTCCAATTTGCGAAAGGAACGCGCCGGCCAATCCCGCCAATCCCGATCCAAAGGCAAACGTCAGCATATCGACCTTCGCGGTGCGGACGCCGAGCGATGACGCCATTGCGCGGTTCTGCATGACAGCGCGGATCAAAAGGCCAAGCGGCGTTTTTGTCAGTAGGAGCCATGTTCCGAGCACGATCAGCAGGGCGAAACCAACGACGAATATACGGTTGTAGCCAAAGATGATGTCATTCAATGAAAAATGTCCGAGAAGCCACGACGGAGAATTCACCTGCACGTTGTTCGCGCCGAAGACCATTCGGAAAAGTTGTTGCATGACCAGCGAGACGCCCCATGTCGCCAGCAACGATTCCAGCGGCCGGCGGTAAAGAAACCGGATGACTGTGCGCTCGATGAGCAACCCGGCCAGCGCCGCCATCAAAAAAGCCAGCGGCACTGCGATGAGAAAATAACTTTCGTAAAGCGCTCCTGTGGCGTGCAAACCGGGAATGTGTGCGCCAAAGAAAATTGGCTTGCCGCCAAATGAGAACGGAAGCGTAATCGAAAAACCAAATCCGGCGCCGAAGACGTTTTGCACCACGTAACAAGTATATGCGCCAATGGCAATCATCTCGCCGTGCGCCATGTTGATGATGCCCATCAACCCGAAAGTTATCGCAAGACCGAGCGCCACCACCAAAAGAATGGAACCAAGGCTGATGCCGTGGAAGATGGTACCGAAGAAATTAACGAACGTGACGTGTTCATTGATCAGAGAAATTGAGTGTTCGACGGCTTTAAGAACATTCGGAGGCAGGTTTGGCTTGCTCGCGAGGCGCTTAAGATTATCGAGCGCGCCAATGGCGCGCAGTTGGCCGAGTTGGTCAACTGCCGCCAATTGCTCTTGCTGATCAGGTGATCCAAGTTGGAGCAACGCGATGGCTTCCTTGATCGCCCTGAGCGCCATTGGACTGGTTTCCTTGGCAAGGCGTCCTTTTAGCACCGCGACATACTTGAACTTTTGCGAACTGCCGAGTTTCAACGCGGCGGACTCGCGGGCTTCGGGTTCGGGATAAGAGAGGGCGAGAGTATCGAGTGTTTGCTGGATGGCGCTGCGAAGGCGCATGTCGGTTTCCGCGCTGGGAAGGTCGTTTGGGCCGAAACGCAGTTCCGCTCCTGAGCCATCTTTGAGAACTTCTCCGTCAATAACCTTTATCGCGCGGGCTTTGCCCTTCGAGTCCATCTGATCTTCCAGAATAATCGGGACTTTTGCGCCGTCGGGCCCTTTCCAAATGTAAATACTATCGTGGCCCCACGACTTTAAGATGTCGCCGACGACAAGCGAGCCTGATTCGCCGAGGTCGGTCAGCAGTTTCTGTTGCTGTGGACCTTCGGCCTGGATGGCTTGAACCAAAGTTTCACGGGCGGTGACAGCGGCGTTCTCGGCGCCGCGAAGATGGGCGGTAAAAAAGATTCCGACCAATGCCAAAAAGAGCCTGATAAGCCAGCGTTTCATTGACGAATGGGGGCGGAGCGAAACGCTCCACCCCCGAGTAATCTGCAATCCATTTTGTTTGTGATGGGGATGCTGCGGCTTCCTATTTGCCCGCCGCGGCGAGCTTTGCATCAAGGCCTTTGAGGAGGAACGGCTCGCCGGGCACTTGATCAAAGGACTTCAATATTTTGAACTGGCCGTTTGCCATCGTCTCGCCGATGTAAACGTTCTTGGTGGCATGATGATTCTTGGTCATCGTGATCGTGCCACCAGGACCGGCGAAATTGATGTCGCCTGATTCCAGCGTGTCGCGAACCTTATCAACATCGAATGTCCCGGCCTTTTCGGCGGCGGCTTTCCAGAGGTAAACGCCGTCGTAGGAGAGGACCATCGGACTGTCAACAGGACGATTTTCTTTGACAACTCCCGGATGGGTTTGGGTGCCGAGCCACGACTTCCAGTTGCCGAGGAATTTTTCGTTTTCCGGCGTCTTAAGCGACATGAAGTAAGTCCAGCAACCCAATTCGCCAACAAGGTCTTTGGTGGGCAGGGCGCGCAGTTCGTCTTCCGCAAGCGAGAAGGAAACAACCGGGCAATCGCCAGGAGTCAAACCGGCTGCGGCAACTTCCTTGAAGAAGGGAACGTTGGAATCGCCGTTGATCGTGTTGATCACGCAAGCATCACCGCTGGCGGAGAACTGCTTGATTTCCGCGACGATCTGCTGGTAGTCCGTGTGGCTGAAGGGAGTGTATTTTCCGGCGGAAATGACTTTGCCGGAATCATCCTTGCGCAATCCGCCGCCGATGTTTTCCAAGTCGATTCCGTGCAGCAATAGATACTTGTAGAGAATCAAGTTGGTGGTTTGCGGATAAACGTAATCGGTGCCGATCAGGTAGAACTTCTTCTTGCCCTGCGCGAGGAGATAATCGACCGCGGGAGTCGCCTGCTGGCCGACAGCTTCAGCGGTGTAGAAGATGTTCTTGGACAATTCTTCACCTTCGTATTGGACCGGGTAGAAGAGCATCCCGTTGTCCTTCTCGAACACTGGCAGAACCGATTTGCGGCTCACTGAGGTCCAGCATCCGAAAACGACGGCGCACTTGTCTTCTTCGAGCAACTGCTTTGCTTTTTCCGCAAACAGCGGCCAGTTTGAAGCGCCGTCAACAATAACGGGTTCAATCATGTAGGATTTGTCGCCGATCTTGATGCCGCCGGCGGCATTGATTTCGTCAAACGCGAATAATAGAACATCGCGCAACGACGTTTCGCTGATCGCCATCGTGCCACTCAGAGAGTGGAGAATGCCGACCTTGACGGTGTCCGCCGCCATCGCGTTGAAGGCCAGGATTGTGGCCGCGCAAGCGCTGAGAAGTTTAAGGAAGTGTGATTTCATAGACTGCGATTTTAACTGGGGTTTAGGTTCTCTGTTTGTCGTGAGTTGGTGAGGTCAGAACATGTACGAAGCGCCCATGCCGACGATGAGTTGATCCCTCTTGGTTCCAAACGCAGCCTTGTAGCTCGAATGGTTCCAGCGGACTTCCGGCTGAATCTTGATCGACGCGACCGGCTTCCAATCCAACGTCAGCGTGACGCTCGACAAGTCCTGGCCCTTGCCTGTGGTGTAAATGGCGCTGGGGAAACCGGCGCTGCCGTATTCAACTGATGAAGGCGATGGGGAGTTCCAAAACGTTCCGAAGCCCGTATTGTCGTCGATGAAATCTGCGCGCAACGCCAGAGTCACTTTCTCCGACAAGTCCGCCGTCAACCAGCCGCCGAGGGACCAGAAGTCGCCCTTGTTCGCGCCGCCTCCGGGAACTCCGTCGAGCGCGGAATCAAATCCGCTGAAGTGAAACCAATCCGCTTCCGTCGCGAATGTGACATTATATTTCTCGGTCAATACGCGCGACCCGATGAATGAACCGCCCGCGAGGTCCCATTTTGGAACGAAATCCTGGCGACCTTCAAATCCGAGAAACGCCAAAGACGTTTTCTTGTCGGGATTAATATAGAAACTACCCATAAACGTCTTCGAGCCGGAGTCGGTTTCACCGGTGTAAAGGCCGTTCTGAAGTCGAAGTTTCATGCCGACCATGTCGCTGAAGTCGTAGCCAAGCTGGACTGCGCCCGCAGGACCGTTGCCGGTGTACCACCATTGGTAGCCCTGCGAGAAATTGGCGTTCACTGCGCCGCCGTCGCCCGACTCGTAGTTCAACAGCGAAATCAGTTCGCCAGCTTTGATATCAAGGCCGGTGCCGATCGGGATGTTTAACTCGACGTACGCTTCGCGAATTGCCTGATAGCCGACAGCGCCGCTGGATGAGTTATCAACCTTGGCGTCCTGGCCGTACATCAGGGAGACACGATAAGCGGCGTCCCATTTATCCTTGGCCACGGCGGGGCTGGCCAGGGTGATCTTGACTTTGTTCAACGTGAATTGGTTTAGGGCGGTGTTCCACAAATAGCCAACGGGGTGGGGATCATGAGTGCTGGCGGCATCGTAGAAATACGACGAGGTCACAAATCCGCTGATCGTGATGGCGGACATTGCGGCGACGGGCGGATCCTTCGCATCAGTGGTGGGAGTGATTCCCTCCTTCTTGAGCTGGTCCTCCAATTTATCCATTCGCTGGCGGAGTTCCTGATTTTCCTGTTCGAGTTTGTTGGTGACTGAGTCGTCCGCATGGGCCATAAGGCCCGTCCCGAGAAGCGTCGAAAGAATCACGCCTGCGGTTTTGATCGGTGAGTGTTGTCTTGCGCGTTTTTGGTTCATGTTCAAGGGTCTGATTTGAGCGTGCTCGATCCTGTCAGTCCGCAACTTTGCCACGTTGGCCCGTTGACTGCTTTCTGTTGAGTTGCGGCTTAACGAAGATCGCCTTGAAGGGCCTCAAGCTATGTGGATGCCAACGCGGTCACAACGGACGAGAAAGAGCGGTGAAATGTTTTCAATAAATTGATGAAAGAAATTTCTCAGACGGTGAATCCCCTCGATTCACGGCAAGTTTACGCATTTGTAACATTGGTCGAAACCGGCAGTTTCGCCAAAACAGCGCGTCATCTCAGCCTCACTCAGTCGGCCATCAGTCACTCGATTCGCGCACTTGAATCGGAAATCGGCTGTCGATTATTGGTCAAAATGGGCAAAACCGTTACGGCAACTGAAGCCGGCGAAGCACTTTTTCATCACGCGCAACGCGGGCTGATGGAATTTGCCGCGGCGCGCGACAAACTTGAAAAATTAAAGTTGTGGGGAACTCGAAGGCTCAGAGTTGGCGCGAGTTCCATCATCAATCGGAAACTTCTTCCTGACGTTCTCATGGAACTTCGCCGAAAATATCCGCGCTTGATTGTTGCGGTTAAAACAGTTCATTCGTCGCGACATGCAGAGCAGCTTCAAAGCGGGGAACTGGATTGCGTCATCAGCGAACAACATACGCAGGACCCGGATCTCGAATTCACCCCGCTTTTTGAAAGTCTATTTCAAATTATTGTTCCGGCAAATCATCGATGGAGCGACTCTCAGCGACTTCCAATCGAGGAACTCTCCGGTGAACCTTTCATTCTTCCCGAGAAGCTTTCGCCGGTTCGAAAACTGATCGATCGTTATTATTGGAAGGAAAAACGAACACTCAACGGAATTTTGGAAGTCGAAAATCTGGAGACAATGCGGGAGATGGTCAAAGCCGGCCTGGGAATCAGCATTCTGCCAGGCTGGATTGTTCAGGATGAATTGCGGCTCGGCACATTGCGCTCGTTCGCGCCCGGTCGCAGGCCGTTGAATCTTGAATGGGGATTTCACAACATTCGCAGCCGTCCGCCGGATTTGATTCAATGCGACTTCCGCGCCCTCTGTGTGACGACCGTGAAGGAAATTTTTGGAACGGCAAATTGACTTTTAAGTTTCCGCGGGCGAATTGACAAACCGCACAAAGATTGAAAGCATTTCGCCGTGCCTCGTTTTCTTAATCTTCTCTAAGTATGGGCGGAATCCTTAAATTCACGCCGCTGAATGAGCGGCTTTTTCACTACGTTTGCAATTGCTCTGGCGATTCACGCGACGCTGTTTTGGAGCGGTTGCGCGCGGAAACGGCGCAGCTTGGCGAAATCGCCTTTATGCAGATCGGGCCGGACCAAGGCGCATTTATGACGTTGCTGGTCGCGGCCATCGGCGCGAAGGACGCAATCGAAGTCGGGACATTCACCGGATACAGTTCGATTTGCATCGCAAGAGGACTTCCAGCGAATGGGAAACTCCTTTGCCTGGATTCCAGCGCTGAGTGGACGGCCATCGCGCAGAAATATTGGGCGCTTGCCAAAGTTAAACAGAAAATCGAACTCCGACTCGCGCCGGCAATTGAAAGTTTGAAGAACCTGGAAAAGAACCGCCGTTTCGATTTCGCATTCATCGACGCTCACAAGCCGGAGTATGATGATTATTACGAATTGGTCCTGCCGCGAATGCGCCAGAACGGGTTGATTCTTTTCGACAACATGCTTTGGGGCGGGCGGCTTGGACACAATAAACCGATCAAAAATCCCCACGGAAAGGCCATCGACGCCTTAAATCAAAAATTGTCGCGCGACAAAAGGGTGGAATCGGTGTTGCTCTCAATTGGTGACGGACTTCAGGTTTGCCGGGTGAAGTGAAGTCACGAAATGAAGTTTAAAATTGAAATGATCGGAGCGCTGCTGTGCGCGGGCCTCGTGTTCGCCGGTTGCGGCACGCCTTCGCAACACATCGTCGGGAGTTTTAATGGGCCGACTTATACGTCGCCGCAGGGGGCTTTTTCGGTTCCGATACCGGTCAGCCCGGAAGTCGGAGGCCGCGTTTTGACGGATGGGCCGGAGACCGTTACTTTTCGCGACAACTGGGGAAGCCACATCACGTTTTCGTCCTTCACATTCAACGCGCGAAGTTCGATGACGTCCGTCATGGAATCGCAGGGACGCGAGCGCGCTTTGACCGAATTCGCCAAAAGACAATATGGCAACGACATCGAGGCGCATTTCCACAAAGAAGCGCGGGACGGCGTGCTTTCTTTTATCTTCACGCGCCCTGTCGGCGAACCTCGCGGCGTCGCGCAGTTCGTGCATGGGACGCGGGTTTACGAGGTTGAAACCGATATGCTGCCCGGCGTGCAATTGCTCGCGCAGAGCGACGCAAAATCCAAGGCCGACCGGATGACGTGGCTCGAAGATCGCGCGGTTGCGCTGGCGCAATCGATGGATGTCAAGTAGCGTCGTCGTCATGACATGGCGAGCGGCGCAACGACGTGATTGCCGTCTTTTAGCGGAGCTGAACCACCAGCTCATCGAGGACGAACGCCATCGCAACGCCATGGCTGTCGCGGACCTCGAGCGTCGCATGAAATCGTGGCTGGAGGAAGGTTACCAGGCGATCCTCTTTGAGCGCGACGGCGAAATCGCCGCTTACGCCCTCTACCACGCGCAGCCCGAGGAAGTTCACCTTCGGCACTTTTTTGTCGCGCGGCATCTGCGCCGCCAGGGAGTTGGCCGCGCGGCATTTGAATTATTGCGTGATAGCATCTGGCCCCCCGCGCGGCGACTGACGGTTTCGGTGCTCTGCCACAACGAAGGCGCAACGGAATTCTGGCGCGCAATGGGCTACAAAGACTACTGCCTCGCCATGGAGATTGTGAAGTGAAGACCGCCGAAAAGCGGGAGAACTTTCACGTTAAAAACAAATCAGCCGAAACTCGAAAATGACGGGCGAGAATCCGAACATGCTTGAGGGTTAATTTCCGCTCGCCGCGAAGTATCATGGCTCCGAGATTCCGGCTTGTGCGAAGTATTCGTGACAAGTCCGCGGCGGTCATTCCATTGTCCTCCAGCAATTGTTTCAAGACCTTGCGTCCGCTGACTTTTGGCCATTCGACGCGTTGATCCTTGTCGAATTCGTCCACAAAATCTGTGAGGACATCCAGGTAATCTCTCTGCTCTGCATTAAGTCGCGTAAATACGGCAAGCGCATTCATCATGACGGTCGCTTCCGCATCCTCGTCATCGTCGTGAATCGGGCGCGGGAGATAGAGATGGCATAATTCCCGGTAGGTCTTGGGAATATCGGCATAGCTCGCAAAAGGCCGTGGTTTGTGAGTCAGCGTCTTCATAGTTCGTCTTTCCATCTCTCTCTTTGTCGTAATCTGCGTGCGTCAGGAACCGGAGCAGGAAAACTTTCTCGGTATTGTAGTGTATCGCGCAAATAAGCCGGTAACTGTTGCCGCAAATGTTAAATACCACGACCGGATTGCCGCTGGACACTCTCACTTGATCCGCCGTACGAAAGCACCGCCGCAAATCGGCGAAATGCGCGAGTCGCTCGCTTCGCATGATCCGCCGCCAGGTTTCCAAACCCGTTGCCGCCTGCGGATGTTGTTTGGCAAAAGCCATAACAGTGGATTCCTTAATTAACCGCACGCATACATTTTGTATTCATTTATTTTAATTGTCAAAATCGAAATAGCACATTCAAAAGGTGATTTGAAACCTGCCGGGCGCAGAGGACTTCATTACGGGGCGAGCACTTGGGGATGAGGTGTTAAATCAAAACAAAAAGTGCAAACAGCAGGGGAGCTTCATCTTTGCCATACATTTTTAGCCAGGCCCATCGACATTTCGGCGAGATGCGGTGATTGACGGGCTTAGGTTTTTTTTGTGAAATGCGGAGCGCAAAGTAATGAGAAATCAATTGATTCTTTCTCTGGCGCTTTTCTGTCTGGCTGCAAACCGGTTGCCAGCTTCGGTTGTCGTCACAAAACTTGATCCACCTCTAGCCGTTGGCGTGCCTTGGTATGGAGATTGGGATACGGCTTTCCAGGAAATTTCTTTTGGTTCTCTTGGAGACACAAATCTGGTCCTGACCTGGGGCGGATGGGAAATGGATTTGGGCTTTTATGAGCCAAGCCGGGTTTTCATCGTCGAGGAACCTCTGCCATCGGGCGATACGAACGTATATGGGGCCGTGGCCGCCCTGCCTCTGGGAACAATTGTTGGCAGCAATATTGTCGCCACATCGGATGTCTCCAACGACACTTGGGCGGGCGGCTCAGTAACGGATGATTTTTCTTCCGACGCGCGTTATAACACCGTTGGCTACGTCGTGAGCGACGACACCGTTGGCGATCCTCCCAGCGTGGTTGGAGATGTTGTGGGAAAAGAGGCAGTAATGGCGTTTGGAATTTTTTTCAACGGCCAACAGCATTTTGGTTATATCCATTTTGATTTCCGACCGGATAACGGCTGGAATCCCGGCTACGGGATCGGCGGCTACGTGCTCGGGTGGGCCTACGAGTCGGAGCCCGGTCAATCCATCACGGCAGTTCCGATTTATGTGCCACCTCTCCAATTCAGTTGCACTATCCAGCCCCATGCTGACAGCTCAATGAATATAAACTGGATAGCGACACCCGGCGCCACCTATCGCGTCCAGATATCAACAAACCTTTCTGCATCATTTGCGGATTACAGTTCTGATATTGTTCCAACCAGCGGCGCGGATGCATCGCCTGTCGCGATGACGTTTGCATTGAACGCGCCTACCAATAGCGCCACATTCTGGCGGGTTGTGCGAATACACTGAACCTCGTCAGACTAACCGATTCAACTTGCGGGGGTGGTTTCAAGTGGTTTGAATTGCGGGATGAACCGTCGCAATTTTTTTAGGGCTTCCGCTGGCGCAACTCTTTCCGCGGCATTTTTGTCGGGGTGCGGAACTTCATCGCCATCGGGAACGGGGCCGACTCCGGTGATTCTTGCGACTGACATTGGCGATGATATTGACGATTCGTGGGCTTTGGGCTTTCTGCTGAAGTGCCCGGAGTTAAGCTTGAAATTGGTCGCCACCGAATACGGAAAAGCGCCGTATCGCGCGGCGTTGCTGGGAAAATTTTTGGAGAAGACAAGGCATTCCGACATTCCGATTGCCGTCGGCCCGGACATTGAGCCGCGCGGTCAGGGAGGCTTGGCGGAGTGGGTCAAAGATTACGATTTGAAATCGTATCCAGGCCGTGTTCACAGCGACGGAGTTGGAGCGATCATTGATGTCATTATGAATTCCCCGCAGCCGGTCACATTGATCGGCATCGGGCCGATGCACAACGTCGCGGCCGCGTTGGAACGGGAACCTCGCATCGCGCAACGGGCGCGCTTTGTCGGGATGGATGGCAGTGTGCGCGTCGGTTACGGCGGCGATAAGAAGCCGAGCGCGGAGTGGAACGTGAAGGCTGAGGTCGCCGCTGGACAGAGAGGTTTGTCCGCGCCCTGGGACATTACAATCACGCCGCTCGACACATGCGGCTTGGTGACGCTTGACGGAGATCGTTATCAGAAGGTGCTCAATTCTTCGAATCTCGTGGCCAGCACAATAATCGAGAATTACCGGATGTGGAGCAAAGCGGCCCACAACGAATCGCAGGCGGACCATCATTCTTCCACGCTGTTTGACACAGTGGCCGTCTATCTCTCGTTTTCTCAGGCTTTTTGCAAAATGGAACAACTCGGCATTCGCGTCACCGACGATGGAATGACTGTGATCGACGATCAGGCGAAAAAAATGAACGTCGCGACCGAATGGACAAACCTCGACGGATTCCGCGATTTGTTGGTCGAGCGAATTTGCAGTTAGGACACTCAAACGAAATCTGCGCCGGTGAATATTTTTCAAATTCGGCGCGTCAATTAAACAAAATGACAACAACCAAACGTTCCAAGGGCGTCAGTCGGCGGCAATTTCTCGTTGCCGGCGGCGCGACCGCAATCGTGCTGCCCAATTTAATCACCGGTTGCGCTACAACCCGTCCGCATCCTTCCGAGCAGATCACGCTGGGCGTCATCGGCTGCGGCGGCCAGGGGAACAGTGACACCGATTCGTTCCTCGAACATAAAAATTGCCGAGTGATCGCCGCCTGCGATGTTGACCGGAGCCACTTGGATGAGATGGTTCAGAAGGTCAACAAACATTACAACAACGCTGATTGCAAAGGTTACGCGGATTATCGCGAATTGCTCGCGCGCCCGGAAATTGACGCGGTGTTGATCGCCGTGCCGGACCATTGGCATGGGTTGATTGGCACTGAAGCGGGACGGCGCAAGAAGGATATTTACGGAGAGAAACCGCTGGCTCGCACGATCGCGGAACAGCAATCCATCGTTCAAGCCGTGACTGGCAATGATTGCGTGTGGCAAACCGGTTCCTGGCAGCGGTCGCAGTCTCATTTTCACAAAGCGGCGGAAATTGTCCGCAACGGTTTGATCGGGAAAGTGACACGCGTCGAAGTCGGGCTTCCGTCAGGGCAGGGAAACTTTAAAGAGCAGGAGCCGTTCATGATGGCGAGCGATCCGCCTCCTGAACTCGATTATGATATGTGGATTGGGCCGTCGCGGAAAATGTTATACGTGAAGGCGCGCGTCCACGGAAATTGGCGTTGGAACTACAACACGGGCGGCGGTCAATTATTGGATTGGGTCGGTCATCACTGCGACATTGCGCATTGGGGACTGGGCTTCGATAACAACGGCCCTTACGAAGTTGAAGGGCATGGAGAATTTCCTCCGTTTGATTATGTTTGGAATACATCGCCGAAATACCGCATCGAGTTGAAATATCCACAAGACATTGCGATGACGATGGCGGGCGGTTACGACGATATTAAGTCGGGAACGAAATGGATCGGGACCGACGGCTGGGTTTGGGTGGATCGCGGGGGATTTGAGGCGTCAAACAAAGATTGGCAGGACATGAAGCAACTTCCTGAGAGCGAGCGAAAAGTTAAACTGATAATTTCCACTGATCACACCGGAAATTTTCTGGACTCGGTGAAATCGCGCCTGCCGACGATCGCTCCGGTGAGGACAGCGCATCACTCGGCGATTCCGGGGCATCTGGGGCTTATCTCGATGTTGGTGGGAAGGAAAATAAAATGGGACGTGCAACAGGAATTGATCCTTGGCGATCCTGAGGCGTGGGAATTGTTGACAAGACCGTTTCGGGCGCCTTTCAAGTTAGGCTGATTTTCCGCCGGGCGGAAAATGCTAGCCTAAAGTTTTCCGCTGGTGGGAAAAAAACTTGCTCAGGCGGGAGTGACTTTTACAAGGGAGACTCGTTCCGCGCGGCGACGAGCCTTGGGATGAGCGACGCTGCGTTTCGGTTCCGCGATGCGGGCGCGGGTGTTGATAAAATCATTTTGGTGTTCGCGGACGACGAAGACGGGGCAAGTTGCGCGTTGGACGACCTTTTCGGCGACGCTGCCGGTTAGGAAGTGCTCGAAAGTGCCCTTCGGATGGATGCCGATGACGATGAGGTCGCACCTGAGTTTGCGGGCTGTGTTGACGATTTCTTCGGGAACCGAGACTCCGCTGCCGATCATTGCCCGCGCGGTGACGTGATCGGCGATGCGGGCGCGCCATTGCTCGAGATTTTTTATGGCATCCTGTCGCAATTGGTCGTCCAGCACGACGCCTTGCATGGCGACGAATTCAGCGGAAGGGACGGGGGCCGCCATCGGCGCGACGTGGAGGGCGACGATTTCGCTGCCAAAATGTTTTGCCAGGGAGACGGCGTAGGTGACGGCTTTTTCGGACCATTCGGAGAAATCCACGGGTACGAGCAGTTTCTTGGGCTTCAATAATCCAACTCGAATGGGCGGCAACGCCCGTTCATCCGCGGTGAGAGCTGGAATGGTCTTGCGAGTGTGTCGAGTTGTTAATTTCATAAAGCAACGTCGCTTGACAGGTGAATGCAGACAACTGGGGTCGTCACCCCGGAGAAATGGACGAGGTGGACGGGAATGGACTAACTAGCCGGGCGGGCGCGGGAAAAGCGGCACTGTTAGTGAACAAGGGTTGTGTTTCGGGTGGTGTCTCTATACTCTGGCGTAACCATGAGATTAAAAATCAGCGCAATGCTTTCCATTGGACTTTCGTGTGTTCTTGCCGCGGTCAGCGCACACGCAGTGGAACCGGGATTTACGAGCATGTTCAATGGCCAGGACCTGACCGGTTGGTCGGGCAGCCCCGATTTGTGGTCGGTGCGAGATGGGGCGATCGTCGGGCAGACGACGGCGGAAAAGCCGGCGAAGGAAAATACGTTTTTGATCTGGACGAATTCACGCCCGGCGGATTTCGAGATGCGTTGCTCGTTCAAGATCACCCCAAACAACGACAGCGGGTTTGCCAATTCCGGCGTGCAATTTCGCAGCCGGGTCGTGAAGCCGTCGTATTGGGTTGTCGCGGGTTATCAGGCGGACATGGAGGCGGGGAAGAGTTATACCGGCGGTCTTTATGAGGAAAAGGCGCGCGGGATCATGGCTGGACGCGGCCAGAAGCTGACGATCAAGGCGGACGGATCGAAGGATGTCACCGGGTCGCTGGGCGATGCGGCGGAATTGGAAAATGAAATTCATCATGGCGAGTGGAACGATTACGACATCATCGCGAAGGGCAATCACATCGAACTCAGCATCAACGGTAAGAAGATGGTGGATATGACGGATGAGCAGATGGGGAAAGCGACATTTTCAGGCGTGATGGCGTTGCAGTTGCACGCGGGGCCGCCGATGAAGGTGGAGTTCAAAGACCTGCGAATCAAAGAGGAACCGTTGGCTAAGAAAATTGTGTTTCTCGCGGGCGTGCCGAGTCACGGGCCGCGCGAGCATGAGTATAACGCGGGTTGTCTCCTGCTGCAGAGTTGCCTGCAAAATATTCCGGGCGTGGAAACTGTCGTGTATAATGGTGGCTGGCCTTCGGTCCCGAACGCTTTTGACCACGCGGATGCAGTAGTGGTTTCGATGGATGGCGGAGATGGGTTGGCTCTGCTCAAAGACGACCGTTTGGACCAACTTCGTCCGCTGATGGACAAGGGCGTTGGATTTGGGGCGATTCATTGGGGTGTTGAAGTGCCGAAAGGCCGTGGTGAGGATGCTTATCTGGATTGGATGGGCGGGGCGTTCGAGGCGGATTGGTCGGTCAATCCGACCTGGAAGGCGAATTTTGCGACAATGCCGGACCACCCGATCACGCGCGGGGTAAAGCCGTTTGAAATCTACGACGAATGGTATTTTCACATGCGTTTCACGGATGGGATGAAGGGTGTCACGCCGATTCTTTCGGCCATCGCGCCGGACAGCACGATGGATCGACCGGACGGGAAGTATTCTGGCAACCCGGCGGTTCGCGAGGCTGTCAAAAACCATGAGCCGGCAATTGTGTCGTGGGCGTTTGAACGACCGAACGGCGGGCGCGGGTTTGGTTTTACCGGCGCGCATTATCATGACAATTATCTGAACGAAAATTTTCGGAAGATTGTTTTGAACGGCGTTTTGTGGATTGCGAAAGCGGAAGTTCCGGCGGATGGCGTTCCGAGCACGATTACGAAGGATGATCTGAATCAGAATTTGGATAAAAAGGGGAGGTAAGGAGGAATTTTTACAATAGTTTGCATGTAGGGCGCAGATGAGGAATTCTGGGATCGAGAAGTTTTGACGGCGACACAAAATTCTTAAGAACGGCCATGCGGTCTATCGAACTATTTACTGGCGCGGGAGGAATGGCGATCGGAATGGCCCGGGCTGGTTTCGACCACGAGGTCGTCATTGAGCGCGACTATGACTCGTGCGAAACAATTCGCTTGAATCAGAGACGCCGTATTTGGCCGGTGGTGGATTGGAATCTCGAAGCTGTAAATGTCGAGCGTTACGATTACGGCTCGATTAAAAGTGGTATCGAACTCGTCGCTGGAGGACCACCGTGTCAGCCGTTTTCTCTTGGGGGAAAACATGCGGGTCAAAAGGACGAACGCAACATGTTTCCCCAAGCGGTAAGAGCTATTCGTGAATTGAAGCCACGGGCATTTGTTTTCGAAAATGTCAAAGGATTACTCCGCGAAGGTTTCACCAAGTATTTCAATTATGTATTGCTCCAGTTGGAATTTCCCAGCTGCCTAAGAAAGCTGAGTGAGGAATGGACAGATCATCATGCCCAACTCCAACGGCTTAAGACGCAGGGGAGATACGATGATTTGCGCTATAATATTGTTGTTGACTTATTAAACGCCGCAAATTTCGGAGTTCCGCAACGCCGCGAGCGGGTTTTTATCGTAGGGTTTCGCTCTGATGTCAGGGAGAAATGGTCATTCCCGCAACCCACGCATTCCAAAGACGCCTTGTTGAAGGATATGTGGATTACTGGGAATTATTGGGAACGCCATGAACTCGCCAAGCGGCACCGTCCCCAATGCGATTTTCGGTTGCTAGCAAGCGTTGAGCGATTACGGCAACAAGATGCTTTTTCCTCTCTTAAACCTTGGCGTTCCGTAAGGGACGGCATTGCGGGTCTTCCCGACCCTGTGAAATATAGAAATAGCGGGATTCCTAACCACATTTTCAATCCGGGAGCCCGTCCATACGCTGGACACACCGGAAGTCCCTTGGATGAGCCCGCCAAAACCTTAAAGGCTGGCGATCATGGAGTTCCGGGTGGTGAGAATATGATGCTGCTTCCCAACGGGGAGGTTCGTTATTTCACAGTCCGTGAGAGCGCACGACTCCAGGAATTTCCGGACGATTATATTTTTTATGGCAGTTGGACTGAATCGATGCGCCAAATTGGCAACGCCGTACCAGTAACGCTTGCGGAAATTGTGGGAAAAAGCGTCGCACGAGCACTTCGAAACGGGTCTTGTTTTGGAAACCGCTGCGGTTCCAACTAAATATATGGCAGAGAAATTCGACGCTAATGTGTTTAAGACGAAACTTCATGCGTTAATCGTCGAGTTGCCAGATCGAGCGGACCTTACAAGCCTTGGCCCTGCTCGGTTGAAAGCCTTGAAAGCGGAAATCGAAGCAGCAATAATCCGTTTGCAGACTTTCTCCAAGGAACTTGATCCTGTCAATTACCCCAAATTTATTTTTGATCCGAGCAATCCGCAAATCATTGGGGAATTGATCGCTCGGACGTTACTGCTTCAACCGACAGTTCCCATAGCAGATATTGGAAAATTTTATGGTTCTGGAGTTTATGCGTTATACTATCGTGGCGATTTTCCAGCATATAAACCAATTAGTGCGACCGACAATCCCATTTATGTCGGGAAAGCGGATCCTGCTAACCTGCATGCGGAAACCGTAGAGCAACAAGGAGACGGACTTTCCACTCGCCTCCGCGATCACAAAAAAAGCATTTCCGCCGCAACCAATCTTAGAGTGGATCATTTCGATTGCCGCTATTTGGTTGTCAAGAGCGCATGGCAGGAGACGGCAGAAGACTATTTAATTGCGCTGTTTAAACCGATCTGGAACAACGAAATGAGGATTTGCTATGGTTTTGGCAAACATGGAGACGCCGCTAAGACTCGCGCAAATCGTCGATCTCCATGGGATACCCTTCACCCGGGTAGGAAATGGGCGGCAACGACTGACAATATTCCGAATGATAAATCTGTCGAGCAGATTTTATCGGAGATCGCCACCCACTTCGCAAAAAATCCGCCCATCCGCCAGGCTAAATAGTGGCAAAAAGGACCCGACAGCGGAACTTTCAAGGCAGAAATTTTCGCAAAAAACGGCGGAATGATGTTCTAAACCAAAAAAGGCGTTCCACTTTGATGGGGCGGATTCGTTCTTCCGGCTCTAAAATGGAAATCCAGTTTGTAGAAGCCCTTAAATCCTCGTGCAAGCGACCCTTTTCTGTTAATGATCCCACCGTCTTTGGCAAGCCCGACGTTGCTTTCTTCAAATTGAAAGTTTGCATATTTCTTGACAGCGACTTTTGGCATGGATGGCAATATCCTCGGTGGAAGCACTTGTTAAAAAGCGATTTCTGGCGGCAAAAAATTGAGAGGAATAGAGAGAGGGACCGCCAAGTAAGCCGAAAATTGAGACAGCAAAAATGGAGAGTTGTTCGAGTGTGGGAGCACAACTTGCGTAAAAATCTCGAAGGCACGGTTATAGGTATTGTTGAATCGCTTAAAACTCAGCGACGAATGGAGCCCTAGTTCCGATCGAAATCCGCCGTTTTCTTCTAAATATTTCGGACTGTGCTGCCCTGTTCTTTTGATGATTAAAATTGCCTCAAAATTCGTCTGAGATCATAGTAGGTTGGATTCCAGATGAATTTAAGTTCAGAGCCATTAAAGAAATTCTGTGGCCATTTGAAGCGAGGATTTTTGAGTTCTGGCAAGGCTTTGGCGACGGAGCATGTCCGCCGTGACCTGCGACGGAGCCGAAACGCCGCCAGAACTCAAAAAGACCGCGCTCTCTCGTCAAACTCAAATGGCCACAGGATTTTTTTAATGGCTCTAGTCGCAGTCGTTGCCGTTGCGTTGGGCCTGGCGGTGCCGGGTTTCGCGGCGGGGCTTACCCCTGAACAGGTCAAGGCGCTGCCGCCGTCGGCGGATCATCGCGTCGATTTTGCGACGGAAGTCAAACCGATTTTTGAGGCGTCGTGCATCCGGTGTCACGGCCGGGGGCGGGATCGCGGCGGGTTGCGGATTGATTCGCGCGACACGCTGCTCAAGGGCGGGGACACAGGGCCTGGGGTTGTTTCAGGGAAGAGCGCGGAGAGTTTGTTGATCGCGCTGGTCGCGGGGACCGATCCTGACGAGATCATGCCGAAAAAGGGGAAAAAACTGACGGCGGAAGAGATTGGGACGTTGCGGGCGTGGATCGATCAGGGGGTGGTTTGGAACCCGGAACTTGGCTTTGGGCCGATTCCGCCGAAGAACCTTGATCCGAGGACGCCAGAGATTCCTGTTGCCGGGGGCGAAGTGAATCCGGTGGACCGGTTCCTGGACGTTTATTTTCAGCAGCACAATATCAAATCGCCGCAGCCGGTGAGCGACCGGGTTTTTGCGCGGCGCGTTTATCTTGACACGATTGGGTTGCTGCCGCCGCCGAGTGAATTGAAGGCGTTCGAGAAGAAACGCAACCCTGACAAGAGGAAAATGCTGGTTCGCGAGCTGCTTTCGCGCAAGGAGGCTTACGCGCAGAATTGGCTGACGTTCTGGAATGATCTGTTGCGCAATGATTATCGAGGGACGGGATACATTGACGGCGGGCGGGAACAGATCACGCAATGGCTTTACCGCGCGCTTGTCGATAACAAACCTTACGACCAGTTCGTCGCGGAATTGGTGAATCCGAGCCAGGCCTCGGAGGGGTTTGCAAAGGGGATTGTCTGGCGCGGCACAGTCAACGCGAGTCAGATGCCCCAGATGCAGGCGGCGCAGAATATTTCGCAGGTTTTCCTGGGACTGAATTTAAAATGCGCGTCGTGCCACGACAGTTTTATTAATGACTGGCAATTGTCGGACTCATACGGTTTTGCGAATGTGTTCAGCGACAAGCCGTTGGAAATCTACCGTTGCGACGCGCCGACGGGGAAGAAGGCGGCGACGAAGTTTCTTTTTCCGCAGCTTGGAGATATTCGCGCGACAACCAATAAAACCGAGCGGTTGGGCGATCTGGCGCGGGTCATCACGTGCCCAAAGGACGGGCGGCTGACGAGCACGATGGTGAACCGGCTCTGGGCGCGGTTCCTGGGGCGGGGATTGATCGAGCCGGTGGATGACATGCAGCAGACGGGGTGGGACCAGGATATTCTTGACTGGCTGGCGGCGGATCTGGTGGCGCACAAATATGACTTGAAGCAGACGATGGAGCGAATTATGACGTCGCGGGCGTATCAGTTGCCGGCGGTCGATGCGGGGGAATTGCAAGGAACGAATTACGTGTTCGCGGGGCCGTCGGTGCGGCGGCTTTCGGCGGAGGAATTCCGGGACGCGGTGGCTTCGTTGACAGGGACGGGTTACACGAAGGCTGACGCCGATATTGGTATTGACGATCGGACGAGGCAGGAGTACGGACCGACGACGATGGCGAAGTGGATTTGGAACGATCCGGGGGCCGCCGAAAATGCGAAGGCCGGGGATATTTATCTTCGCAAGACCGTGCATCTTTCCGCGACGCCGACTGAGGCGGAGGCTTTCGTGGTTTGCGACAACAGTTTTGAATTGTTCGTCAACGGTTACAAGGCCGGGGAGGGGAACGATTATTCGAAGCCGTTCATGCTCGATTTGTATCGGTGGTTGAAGCGGGGGGACAACGTGATCGCGGTTCGCGCGGTGAATGGGCAGTCCGGGCCTGGCACGAATAATCCGGCCGGATTTTATTTTTACGCGCGAGTTCGCGGGCGCGACGGGCGGAAGGTGATGGACTTTGGCAGCGATGCGTCATGGCGGGTGAACGACCAGAAAATTGCTGGGTGGGAGCAGTCGCGATTTGTGGCGTCGAATTGGTCGGCGGCGAGCGAGTTAGGCACGTTGGAAATTCGACCTTTCAATATGCGGCGGGATTTGGTTGCGAGACGGTTTGCCGCCCTACACCCGGAACTGGTGCGGGCGTCGCTGGTGGCGGCGGACCCGCTGATGGTGGCGATGGGACGGCCGAATCGGGAGCAGGTGGTGACGACGCGGGCGAGCGAGGCGACGACGTTGCAGGCGCTGGAGTTGACGAACGGAAAAACGCTGGCCAATGCGCTCAAACGCGGCGCGATGACGCTGGCGAACCGGGAGGCGTCAGGGCCGAAGCTGGTTCGTTCGGTGTTTGAAGGGGCGATTGGCCGGGAGCCGACTGAGGCTGAATTGAACACGGCAGCGGGGTTGCTCGGGAAGAATCCTGGGGCGGACAAAGTGGAGGATTTTCTTTGGGCGATGCTGATGCTTCCTGAATTTCAATTGATTTACTGAAGGAGATGTCAGACTATGAAAATGCGAGATTGGAACCGGCGGGATTTTCTGAAGACGGCGGGCGCGGCGACTTTGGGCGCGCTGGCCGCGGGGAATCCGAGGCAACTTTTTGCGGAGGAGGCGGGAACGATCAAGTCGACAGCGGACACGGTGATTGTGCTTTGGATGGCGGGAGGAATGGCGGCGACGGAGACGTTTGACCCGAAGCGTTACGTGCCCTACACGAAGGGCATGCCCTCCACGGACATGCTGAGCACGTTCCCGGCGATTGACACAGCGGTTGACCACATAAAAATTTCACAAGGGCTGGAAAAAACGGCGTCGGTCATGGACCGTGGAACGTTGATTCGATCTTACACAGCTGGGGATTTGGGGTTCATCCTCCATTCGCGGCACCAATTTCAATGGCATACCGGTTACGCGCCGCCGCTGACAGTCGCGGCCCCGCATTTGGGCGCGGTGATTGCGCGGACGCTTGGGCCGAAAAATCCGGCGGTGCCTGCGTTTATTGACATCGGACAACGCTTCGATGTTGGGGAAAGCGAGGAGGAAAAGGCGTTTCACACCGCGGGTTTTCTTGGCGGCGAATATGGGCCGTTCCTGATTCCGAATCCGGCGGATGCGGTGGAGAGCGTCCGACCGCCGGAAGGGATGAGTCCGGCGCGCTTTCAGAATCGCGAGAAATTTTACAAATCGCTGATCGCGAAAGGCCCCGTCGGCGAATTTGGCAGCGATTATCAGAAGGAATCGCTGCTGCGCTCGATGGACAACGCGCATCGGTTGCTCAATTCACCGGCGGCATCGGCATTCGATCTTTCGCTGGAGAAAAAGGAAATTTACGACAAGTACAATACCGGGCGGTTCGGCCTGGGATGCTTGCTGGCGCGGCGCTTGGCGGAGCAGGGGGCGCGGTTCATCGAAGTAACATCCGAGTATATTCCGTTTTTATATTGGGACACGCACGAGAACGGACATACGCGCGCGGCGGATTTAAAGAAAACCGTCGATGCCCCCATCGCGCAACTGGTGCTCGATCTGGAAGAGCGCGGGTTGCTGGATCGCACGTTGATCGTGCTCGCGAGTGAATTCAGCCGCGACGCTCTGCTCGAAGGCAAACCGGACAAACCGGTGAAAGACCAGGTGGACCAGCCGGCAACGGTCGAGGACATGAAATTTTACGGAATGCACCGGCATTTCACCGATGCGGGAAGCGTCTTGATGTTCGGCGGCGGAATCAAGCGCGGGCATTTGCATGGGTTGACGGCGGAGGAGCGGCCGTGCAAGACGATCAAGGACCGCGTCGTCATCGAGGACTTGCACGCGACGATTTATCGCGCGCTGGGGATTTCGCCGAAGCTTTCGTACGAAATCGAGAAGCGGCCTTTCTATGTGACACGCGACGGGGTCGGCAAGCCGATCACGGAATTGTTCGCGTGAGCGCGAGTTGCTGCGCGGTTCAGCGCGTTGATCCGCTGCCGGAGTTGGCCGCGGGTTGGGAGCATGAGACGTGGCGAACTGCGCAAATTGCGCCGCTGGATTACTTTCGACCGGAAGGAAGCGGGCATCGACCGCGCGCGAGAGTCCGGGTGGTTCATGGCGTCGGCGGACTTCGCGGGATTTTTGACGTGGAGGATCGCTTTGTTCGCTCGGTGCGGACGAATTACATGGATGAAGTGTGGAAGGACAGTTGCGTCGAATTTTTCATCCAGCCGCGACCGGACGCCGGTTATTTCAACCTTGAGATGAACGCGGGCGGGGCGCATTTGTGCTGTTACATCGAAGACCCGACGCGCATTCCCGATGGGTTCAAGAAATTCACGCGTTTGCCGGAGGAGATTGGGAAAAAAATCCAGGTGCGGTCGTCGTTGCCGAAGACGGTTGATCCGGAAATTTCCGAGGCGGTTCGATGGCAATTGAATTTTTTCATTCCGTTCGCTGTTTTGGAGGAATATATCGGGCCGTTGGGAAACGTTGAAGGCCAGGAGTGGCGTGGGAATTTTTACAAATGCGCGGATGAAAGTTCGCATCCGCACTGGGCTTCGTGGGCGCCGGTCGATGAGTTTAATTTCCATTTGCCGCGATGCTTTGGAAAACTGAGTTTTGACAGAACTGTTTGAACTCCAAAAGCGCCGTCACTTCATGGAATTCGGAATCGCCGGTTTCAAAGTCCAAGCCTGAAGCCTCGCCTGCTCCATGACCTTTGGCGCGCGAAAACCTTCCTTGTGAATGATCCAATCCCCAAACAATTGCGGTGTGTCCGAAGCAATATGCCGCGTGGGCAACACTTCTGGATTATCCTCGATTACAACGCCTTCTTCCAGCGGGATTTTGCCACTGCTCCAATAAATTCGATACACCTTCGCCATGGCGAGCAGAAACTCCACCGGAGGAACCGCGTCCGGTCCAATGAACACCCGCGCCGGCACCCGATGCTGCGTCAAGACAAAATCCGCCACATCTCGCACAGAATCACGAAAAGCGAACCACGACAACATCCTCCCCGGAAATTCGCTAGGCGGCGGACTGTCTGGTCCAAACAATCCCTTGCATTCCAGCGGAAACTGCAACTTCCCGCCGTTTGCCAGTATCGCTGTCGCTCGCGCTAAAACCTCAAATTGGTCCGCAACTGAATAAGCCCGTCCGCCAATAACCTGAAAATCAATTCCATTCGCATATCCAGCCAAAATGCGGATACTTAGTTGATTAAGGTCTGACTCGGAGACTCCATCCTTCCGCACAGGATCAGGATAAATCGCCGGAAGATCGCCTGCCGTAACAAATCGCACACTCGGCAACGACTGAATAAAATCAATGTATTGCCCGAACCGTTGGAAAGCCGCCTCAGTTTCCTCGGTCGGCAATTGCCCCGGCGCTTTCCACTGTTCGCGAGGCGGATTTGCGCCACGACGGAAATTCACGCCGTCCCAAAACTCCTTATGCACCCACTCGCACGGGTGATAAAAAATGCTGATCAATCCGCCGCCTTCCTGCTTGCCCAGCCGCTCCACCATTTCGGCCACATGCTGCTTGGCCGGTTCGACCGCCGCCGGATCGTGCAATTCCATCCGCGTATAATTTTCCCCCATGTGATAGACACTCAGCACGCCCTCGTACCAAAACGGCTGCTCGTTCAACCCAACATGCGTCCCCTCATCCACGTAACAGGGAACTCCATCCGTCCCGATGCCAATGTCCTTCAAACCGCCAATGGCCTGCGGCGACCACGACGATCCCGGCTGCCCGTAACAAACCAGCGAAGGCACCGAAAAAATCCGCCGGACATCCGCCGCGCCCCCGCCTTCACGCCGCTCGAATTCCGCCACCCCATCCAGCCACCCGCAATCAGCCTCATACTCCGTCACCGTCGGATGCACCGAATGAAGATTCGCGTGATACCCAATCGCGTGTTTTTGTAGCGCGGCGATCACGTCCGTGCGCCCGCGCCGTTCCAAAACCCGCGCCTTTTCGCCAACAACTTTGAAAGTCGCCCGAATCCCCCGCGCCGTCAGCATTTCGGCGAGGCGCTTGGCCGCATCGTCATCTGCGGGAAGCAAATAATCCTCCGTGTCGAACCACAAAATGACGTTCACCGGCGCCGCAGCGAAAGCTCGTGGAGAAAACGCGAAATGAACCGACACAACGCAAAACAGGAAAATCAACTGAATTCTCAAGCGCATGACCAAAATTAGAATCCCACAACCAGTCATCACGCCAGAATTATTCGGATGATTCTCTCGTGTGCTTTTTTTAATCTGTGAAATCCGTGTCATCCAGGGTCGCTTTCCCGATGGAGAGAATTAACTTTACAAAATCGGCGCAAAGTTTCTCATGGAACCTCACAATGAACCTTACTAACGCGCTCCTTCAACAAGTGCTCTTATAATTGACAAAAACTCAATGAATATTGGAAAACAAATTCGGCTCAATCGCATCTTCTCTCATCCCAGCGGCCGCCTTTGCTCGGTCGCGGTCGATCACTTTGTCGGCTACGGCAAATTGACCGCTGGCGGCGGGTTGGCCAACCTTTCGACCGCCTTGAAAAAAATCGCCGCCGGCGGCCCCGGCGCGGTGACGATGTCCAAAGGCACAGCGATGACCTGCTGGGCGCCCTACGCGGGCCGCATCCCGCTGATCATTCAGTCGGGCTGCTTCACTTCGGACGACCGCATCATCGAATCCGTCACCAACCCGGAGGAATGCGTTCGCCTCGGAGCCGACGCCATCGCCGTGGCCATCGGAATTTTCGGCCCGCACGAGGGCAAGTTCATTAAAACCCTCATGGATCAAGTGACTTGCGCGACGAAATACGATCTGCCCGTCATAGCGCACATCTATCCGCGCGATTATTCCGGCCCGACGCCGAAAATCGTTTTCGATCCCGAAGGAATCATGTGGGCCGCTCGCGTCGGAATTGAAGCGGGCGTCGATGTCATCAAAGTCGGCTACACCGGCGATGTGGACTCCTTCCGTCAAGTCGTGAAAAGCTCGCCCGTTCCAGTCGTCGCCGCTGGCGGTCCGAAGGCGAAGAATCTCCGCGCCTCGCTCACCGCAATGTCCGAAGTCGTCAAAGCAGGCGGTCGCGGCGCGACCATCGGACGAAATGTCTGGGGCGTTTCCAAAACGACCGAAGCGCTCCGCGCCTTCAAGGCAGTCCTGCTCGAAGGCATGAGCGTCGAAGCCGCATTAAAATCCGAAGGCTTGACCGGCGACGAATGACCCATTCGAGCCATTCCAGTGGGGCGTTAGCCAAATCCATTATAAGAATTCTTGCGCATGGGGAGCGCGGGCGTCTCGCCCACTTCCGTTGGCGTCTCGCCGACGGATTTGGGTCATTTACCTAACTCATCAGGCGTGAGTTCTTCCACCAAAAAAAGTTTTGACGTGCTCGGCCTTGGCTGCGCGGCGGTGGACGACTTTGTCTATGTCCCGACCTATCCGGCGGCGGACATGAAGGCCCGCGTCGAAAAATGGCATCGCCAATGCGGCGGACTGACGGGCAACGCGCTCGTGTCCGCCGCTCGGCTGGGCGCGCGCTGCGCCTTCGCGGGTTGTTTGGGCACGGACGAACTCTCCGACTGCGTCGCCAATAATTTCCTAAGCGAAGGCGTTGATGTCTCGTACGCCCCGCGCTTTCCCGAAGGCGGCGTCGTCCATTCCACAATCGTCGTCGCGCAAAATACCGGCAGCCGGAATATTTTTTACGAAGTCCGTGGAGTCATGGGCGCACATCCTTCGCAGCCGTCGGAAAGCGTCATTGGCGAGGCTCGCGTTCTTTTCATCGACCACTACGGAATGCCCGGAAACCTTCGCGCGATAAAATGTGCCCGCCGCCTTGGCGTTCCTGTCGTCGCGGACATCGAAGACGATGCGGTCCCGCTTTTCGAGGAAGTTTTGAACGAAGTGGACCATCTCATTCTCTCCGAAGAATTCGCCTGTCCGTTGACGGGAAAAAAAAGCGCCGCCGACGCCGCCAAGGCCCTATGGCGACCCAATCGAGCCGCCGCCATCGTCACGAGCGGGCGCAACGGTTGCTGGAGCGTTTCGCAAGCATCGGACGGAATCCCGCGCCATCATCCAACTTTCAAAGTCCCCGCAACCAACACCAGCGGTTGCGGCGATGTTTTTCACGGCGCTTACGCGTATCGCCTCGCCTGCGGCGATTCGCTCGAAGACAGAATCCGTTTCGCGTCCGCCGCAGCCGCCGTCAAAGCGCAACAGCCTGAACTTCCAGACCTGCAAGCCGTCGAAAACCTGTTGCGCGAAAATGCGCCAACCTTCGCGACCTAATGACACGCAATAAGTCATCTTTACGAAGTCCGCGTGTCTTCTCTCCCTCTCTTCCACGTAAGTGGAGAAGAGGGCTGGGGAGAGGAGGATGTCTTCTCTAAAAATCTGAGCACTACATAACTCAACTACCAAATGCCGCTCGTAAGCTTACATCATATGACAACTGCAATTGAATCCATGGAAAACGCCCTAAGCGACGTTCCCATTTTGGATGTTCACACTCATCTCTGCGGCGCAAAACTTGCCGCGCAGGGCCTGCACGATATTTTGCTCTACCACATGATCGTGAGCGATCTTTACTCGGCGGGATGCCCCAGCGGCGCGCGCCTCACCCAATTCCCAAACTGGCCCGACAAAAAAGAAGCCCACTCCCGGATCGAGGAAGCGCTCCCATACCTGCGCTTCATTCAAAACACCAGCGGTTGGTGGGGCGTGCGCACAATTCTCGCCGACCTCTACGATTGGCACGACCCGATCACCCCGGAAAATTGGCGCAAGCTCGACGACTTGATCCGCGAACGTTCTACGGACGCGCGTTGGCCCCGCTCAGTTTTGCGCCGCGTCAACATTCAACGCACCTGCGCTGAATATTGCCGTCGCGGCAAAGGCGAAGGCGACGATGTCCTCCAATATTCGTTGGAGTGGGGGATGTTCATGCGCTCACAATGGGGCGAATACGATACCGCCGTCTATGACCTCGAACGCACCTGGGGCCGTCCGCCAGAGCAACCGGTCACAATCGGCGGCGGTTCACGCCCGAAACCTGACCGCACCATCAAAACGCTGGACGATATCCACGCCGCCATCAAACATTACGCCGAAAGCATCCCCTACGATCAGGTCGTCTCCACCGCAACCGGCATTTCAACCGACATCGATTACACGCTCCCCAGCGACAAAGTCATGGCCGACGCCCTGAGCCGCCGCGCCCAAGCCGGTCCCGCGGAACGCGATATTTACGCCGCCTACATCGGCGAAGCTTTCCTGTCCGCTCTGGAAAAGCGCGGCGACAAAATCCTCTTCCAATTCTCCCTCGGCGCAGAACCGCTGCCGTTTGAAACCGCTAGCCGCCTCTCCCAGAAAACATTGGCCCAGCTCGCCGTCATCGTCGCCCGCCATCCGAAGCTGCGCTTTCAATGCTTCGTCTCCAGCCGCCACGCAAACCAGACCCTTTGCACCATGTGCCGCGAACTCCCAAATTTCAGCCTCGCCGGTTTTTGGTGGCACAATTTCTTTCCCGAAACCATCCGCCACGTCATGAGCGAACGCCTCGACATGGTTCCTGTCAACAAACAAGTCGGATTCTTCTCCGACGCCTACGTCGCCGATTGGGCTTACGCCAAAGCGATCATCGTCCGCAAACAAATGGCCCACGTCCTCGCCGAGAAAGTTTCGCAAGGCCAATACACCTCCGCCGACGCGATCAACATCGCCAAGGAAATCCTCTTCAACACCCCCCAAACTCTCTGCGGAATGATCCCCGCCGCCAAAACCAACTGATCGCGTCCCAATTATGAAAACATTCGCATCAGCCTGTCTCGCGGTCCTGTGCGGCGTTGCCGTCGCTCGCGCGCAATCCGATAAACACATTTCCACAGAGGCCCTGCGCGGTTTGCGTTTGCCCGACGTTGTGATCGAATCGGCAACGGCGAGCGCCGCAAATTACGTCCAGGTAAAAGGAATCATTGGCGGCAACAACCGCTTCGAGTTGCTCCTGCCTGAGAAATGGAACGGTCGCTTTGTCATGGGCGGCGGCGGCGGCTTCGTCGGCTCGGTTCAAAACAGCGCCCAATATTCCGTCAAGCTCGGCTACGCCACCGCCGGCACCGACACCGGCCACGAAGGTCCACCCGGCATCAGCGCCGCATGGGCCTACACAAACCTCGAAGCTCAAATCAATTTCGGTTACCTCGCCGTCCATCGCACCACCGAGGTCTCCAAAGCAATCATCCGCGCATATTACGGCGCGGACGCAGCCTTCAGTTATTTCAGCGGCTGCTCGCGCGGCGGCGGCCAGGCGATGATGGAGTCGCAACATTACCCCAACGACTTCGACGGCATCGTCGCCGGTGCGCCCGCATTTGACTGGCCCGGCCTCGCCGCAAATGCCGTCGCGATCCAAAAAGTCCTCTACCCCGACGCCAGCCATCTCGATCAAACCGCCCTCGACAAGCAAGCTCTCCGAAAATTGCAGCAAGCCATCATCGACCAATGCGACGAAAAGGACGGCCTCAAAGACGGCGTCGTCCAAGACCCTCCATCCGCAAATTTCGATCTATCCAAAGTCTCCGGCCTGACCGACGACCAGCGCAAATCCATCGAAGCCATTTACGCCGGCGCTCGCAGTGCGAACACCCTAATCTACCCCGGCTACACCCCCGGCGCGGAGTGCGATCCCGATCAATGGACTGCGTGGATTGTCGGCCCGATTCCAGGACAAAACGAACACGCCCCCGACCTCATGTTTGCCTTCGGCACACAGATTTTCAAATACCTCGTCTTCAACAATCCCGATTGGAACTACGCGACCTACGATTTCTCAAATTTCGCGAACGAAACCCGCCTCGCCGCATCATTCCTCGACGCCACGAACACCGACCTCTCCTCGCTCAAGGCCCGCAAAGGCAAATTAATCATCTGGCACGGTTGGGCCGACCCAGCATTGCCTCCGCAAGCCACCATCAACTATTACCAGCAAGTTCTTGCCCGCGACCCGAGCGCGCCCGAATACTGCCGTCTCTTCATGGTTCCCGGCTGCCTCCATTGCGGCGGCGGCCCCGGCGCATCCGATGTAGACTGGCTGACCGCCATCGTCAATTGGGTCGAACACGACAAAGCCCCCGACCACGTAATCGCCGAAAAGCGAGACCATGGCAACGTAGTCATGAGCCGCCCCCTTTTCGTCTATCCCGACGTTGCCATCTACAAAGGCACCGGCGACCCCCGCAAAGCCGAAAACTTCACCGCCAAACGCCCATCAGCACACTAGAGCATCGCCAAAAAACCACACAACGCCCCCTTGGAGACCCTATCATTCATATCCTTCCCATCCCTCCCATTCTTCCCATCCTCCCACAGCATCACACCCTTTACTCGCATGAACATTCATGCTAGTAATTTCGTCTGACTACTTATGCTCAACCTCACCGGAAATGGCTCTGTCACGACTTGTGACGGAATAACGCGCCGGGACTTCCTGCAAGTCGGCGTTTTGGGAGCGATGGGCCTTTCACTGGCGAAGCTGGCGGAAATGCAGGCGAGGGGAGCCGCCCCTGCCGGAAACGACGAGCGTTCCTGCATCATGATCTTCAATCTCGGCGCGCCAAGCCAGATTGATATTTGGGATATGAAGCCCGACGCCGCCGCTGAAATTCGCGGCCCGTTCAAGCCCATTCGCACGGCCAGCCCCGACATCCAGATTTCCGAAATGCTGCCGCTCCACGCGAAACTGGCCGACAAATTTTCGCTCGTTCGCTCCTGTTACCACACCGCCGCTGCCGTCCACGATACCGGCCATCAAATGATGCAGACGGGCCGTCTCTTCACTGGCGGAGTGAACACACCCCATGCCGGTTGCGCGCTGGAATTTCTGAAAGGCCGCCGCAACGAACTTCCCGCTCACGTCCTGCTGCCTGTTCCAATGGGCCCGACCGGTGGAAACATGCCGCACGGCCAGGACGCCGGTTTTCTCGGCAAGGCTTACGATCCCTTCGTGCTCAACGCCGACCCGTCCAAGAAAGATTTCCAGGTGCCCGACCTCATGCCGCCCACTGAAATCGGCGAAGCCCGCCTGCGACGCCGCCGCGAATTGCGCTCTGTCGTGGATGACGCCGTGCGCGACTTCGAGGCCAGCCCAAACGCCTCGCTGATGGACACCAATTTCTCCTCCGCCTACCGCCTGATGACCAGCCAACGGGCGCGGGATGCATTCGATCTGACCAAGGAACCTCAAAAAGTTCGCGACCGTTACGGCATGACCCGATTCGGCCAATGCTGCCTTTTGGGACGACGCTTGATTGAGGCCGGAGTGCGTTTTGTTACTATAAATACCTTTATCACCGTCTTCGACGAAATCACTTGGGACATTCACGGTTCAAAACCCTTCACATCCATCGCCGGAATGAAGGACATAGTCGCGCCGATGTATGACCAGGGCTATTCCGCCTTGCTGGAAGACCTTTTCCAGCGCGGTTTGCTCGACAAGACGATGGTCACCTGTCTTGCGGAATTTGGCCGCACGCCAAAAATCAATCCTGCCGGTGGGCGCGACCACTGGCCCAATTGCTGGACAATCAACTTCGCCGGAGGCGGAGTCCAGGGCGGACGCGTCGTTGGCAAGAGCGACGAAATCGGCGCATACCCCGTCGAACGTCCAGTCAAGCCTGCGGAAGTAGTCGCCACCATCTACCAATCCCTTGGCCTCGACCTCGAAACAGAACTCCCTGGCCCCCAATCCCGCCCATTCTCCCTGGTCGATCAAGGAACCCAGCCAATCAAGGAGCTGTTTTAATGCTGCAATACAAGAGTTTTGTATTGTGCCGCCCCGCTGCTAAAACAGATGGAACAGCTTGGTAACAAAAGTGTGTTGAGCCAATGCATGAACGATAAGCTTGTTTTAAAGCGCATTATACTCTTTTACTTGATTTTCGCGCTCGCCACTTTTGCATTCGAAACATGGGGGATACCTGCACTTGGTATGGGAGGGGCTATCGTCTTTGTCATTGTAATGATTCCGATGGCAACTGTCATGGGAATCTTTGGCATTACCGACCCTTATAACAAATCGCACAGTTACTCAATCGCCGCAAATGCCCTTCTGTGGGCTATTCCGTTTGCGTTAATCTATTGGAGAATACTGGTAGCCAAATCGAAAGGAATCGAATGAGGCTTCAAAACTCGCGAAGCGTTTGGAGTGCGCCGGCTTGCCGGCGCTTTTTCGGTTGGGGAAAGCAGGAGCCAGCCCCTGCACTCCATATTCTAATCCTCTCATTGCTGCGGGACAGTCCCGTCAGGGACGGCCTGTTTATAGAAAACGTTGAAGTGAAACAAAGCTCCGTAGGAGCGGCCCAGAACAACAACAAACTGCGCCCGTTCAACTGGCCGCGGAATTTCTTTAATCGCTCCATCTTGCTAATCGCCATTGCGCTGATGCTTTGCGTCGCCGCAACATCTCGCGCCGAAACCCCGCCATCCTTGCAAATCCTCCCCGCAAAACTCACCCTTCGCGGACGCGCTTCCCGCCAGCAAATATTGGTCGAACTTTTCCACGACGGCTCATTTAGCGGCCAACTTTCCGACGGCGTCACTTTGGAATCATCAGACCCGAAGATTCTCAAACTGGACGGCGACATCGCAATCCCCGTCGCCAACGGAACCGCGCGAATCCTCGCCCATCACGGCGCCCAAACCGTTACTGCGGAAGTCACGGTCGAAGCGATGGAAAAGCCTTTCAATTGGAGTTTCCGCAACCATGTCCAGCCGATGCTCGCCAAGGCCGGGTGCAGCGCCGGCGCGTGTCACGGAGCCGCTGCCGGACAAAACGGTTTCAAACTTTCCCTGCGCGGTTACGACAACGACGGCGATTTTCTCGCTTTGACCCGGCAGTCATTCGGCCGCCGTGTTGATCCGGTCAATCCCGCGCTAAGCCTCGTTTTGCTCAAGCCGACGGCTGCCGTCCCGCACAAAGGTGGCAAGCGATTCGAGACCAACTCAATTGATTATCGGGTGCTCTCCGAATGGATTGCAGCAGGAACGCCTCCGCCTCGCGACGATGATGCTCGCATCGAAAAAGTCGAGATGCTTCCAGAGCACGTCGTTCTCGAACCCGGCGCGACTCAACAACTGCTTGTCCGCGCGACTTTCAGCGATGGCCGCGTTGAGGATGTCACGCACTGGACAAAATTCACCGCCGCAAACGCCACAGTCACGCAGGTCGATGACGACGGCAAAGTGAAAGTCATCGGCAATGGGGAAGGGGCGATCACCGCCTGGTATCTAAGCCGCGTTGCTGTCGCGACAATCACTGCTCCGTTCACAAACCACGTCGCGCCCCGGTTATTTTCTCACGCGCCGCGCCGCAATTTTATTGACGATCTCGTTCTCGAAAAGTTGCGCGATTTGAATGTCCCGCCTTCCCCTCGCTGCTCTGATGCCGATTTCGTCCGTCGCGCCTTTCTCGACACTATCGGGGTTCTTCCAACCGAAGACGAAACCCGCCGCTTCCTCGCTGACAAATCAAAGGACAAACGCGACCGGCTGATCGACGCGCTGTTGAATCGCCCTGAATACGTCGATTATTGGTCTTACAAATGGTCTGATCTTTTGCTTGTTAGCGACAAGAAACTGAGCCGCCCGGCGGTTTGGGCCTATTACGATTGGATTCGGAGCGCGGTCGCCACCAATGCGCCATGGGACACCTTTGCCCGCCGGATTCTGACCGCGACCGGCGACACGCTGCAAAACGGCGCGGCGAATTTCTATATTTTACACGACGATCCGCGAACGCTTTCCGAAACGGCCTCGCAGGCATTCCTCGGCATGTCCATTGCCTGCGCCAAGTGCCACAATCATCCGCTGGAAAAATGGACCAACGATCAATATTATCAGATGGCGAACTTGTTTGCCCGCGTCCGCGTCAAGAGCGGCTCGCGCGACGGCGAAAACATCATTTTTACGGCGGACCACGGCGACCTTGTCCAGCCCTTGCGCGGCAAACCGCAGCCTCCCACACCGCTGGATGCCGCCCCGTTGCGGATGGACTCCAAGGAAGACCGCCGCATTGCGTTGGCGAATTGGATGGTTTCTCGCGACAACCCGTATTTCAGCCGGGCCATTGTCAACCGGGTTTGGGCCAATTATTTCGGCGTCGGTCTGGTTCAGAGCGTGGATGATTTGCGCGCGACCAATCCCGCCAGCAATGAAAAACTTCTCTCAGCCGCCGCGCGTTATCTCGCCGACAACCGGTTCGATTTGAAGTCGCTGATGCGCGCGATACTTCAATCTGAAACTTATCAAAGATCGAGCGCGGCCCTGCCTGAAAATGAATCGGACACCCGATTTTACTCACGTTATTATCCGCGCCGTCTGATGGCGGAAGTTTTGCTCGACGCAATTTCACGTGTGACGGGAGTTCCCACTCAGTTCAACCGGGCCGAGGGCGGAAAATATCCTCCGGGCTGGCGCGCTCTGCAAATGCCCGATGTCTCGGCGGACTCCTACTTTCTGACCACCTTTGGACGACCCGATCGCAACATCACTTGCGAATGCGAGCGCAACGCCGATCCCAGCATGACGCAGGTGCTCGATCTTTCAAACGGCGACACCATCAACAAGAAACTCGACGACAAAGGCTGCCGCATTTCCCGTTGGATCGACGCGAAGACAGAGTCAGGCCAGATCATCGACCATGCTTATATGACCGCCTTTTCGCGGTTCCCGACGCAGCAGGAACGCGACAAGTTATCGAAAATCCTCAGCCAAAGCCCCGATCGCCGGGCCGCCGTCGAAGACATGCTATGGGCCGTTTTAAGCAGCAAAGAATTCCTCTTCAACCACTAGAAGCTTTTGAAACGAATGACCGTGGGATCGAACAACTTCATAAGTCCGGTTCCAGGGGAGCGCGACCGTCTCGGTCGCATTCGTTGGCGTCTCGCCGCCGAAACGCCCGATTCGGCTGACTTCCTTGCATTAGAGCGTTGCCCGAAATCATGCAACGAGCACCGCAGACCCCATTGGTCCCATTATTTCCATTCCTCCTATCCGTTCGACTGTCGCGCGCTAAACCTATTGATGGTGTGCGTCGTTGTAATTCTCGCATCCCTCTCCGCTTCCGCCCAGGACTACACCCCCGTTAACGCAATATTTTCCAAATACTGCCTCGACTGTCACAGTTCCAAAGACCCCGACGGCGATCTCGTTCTGGAAAATTTCGACAGCCTGATGAAAGGCGGCAAGGAGGGCCCTGCAATCAAGCCCGGCGACAGCTCCGTCAGCCTCCTCGTTCGGATGGTTGAAGGCTCATACATCAAGGAGGGAAAAAACCTCATCATGCCGCCCGGCAGAAAGCGCAAAAAACTTGAGACTTCCGAGGTCGCATCAATCAAAAAATGGATCGACGCCGGAGCCAAACCACCCCCTCACTCCGCGAATATCATTGCGGATTTGAACGTCCCCAAAATTTCGCCCGTCGGCGCTGCCCGCGATCCCATCAACTCGCTCGTGGACATTCCGAAGTTGGGTTTGATTGCTCTGGCTCGCCAAAGCCAGGTCGAATTGCGCTCATCCGAAACTGGCGAGTTGAAGCGCGCCTTGACCGGCCACCGTGGCAGCGTCAATTCGTTGGCTCTATCGCCCAACGGCTTGCATCTTTTTTCCGCCGCAGGCGAAGCCGTCCGTTTCGGCGAAATCAAGGAATGGAACGTCTCTGACGGGTCCCTTGTGAGAACGATTGTCGGCCACAAGGACGCCATTTACGCGCTGGCCGTCTCGCCCGACGGCACGATTCTCGCCAGCGGCAGCTACGACCAGACAATAAAACTTTGGGACACCGCGACAGGCAAAGAATTGAAGACACTCACCGGCCACAACGGCGCAATTTTCAGCCTCGCATTCCGTCCTGACGGAAAAATCCTCGCCAGCGCAAGCGCCGATCACACGGTCAAACTCTGGGACGTGGCGACTGGAAAACGCCGCGACACCCTCTCCCAACCGCTCAAGGACCAACTCTGCGTCGCATTCAGCCCCGACGGAACGCGGTTGCTCGCAGGCGGCGCGGACAATCGCATCCGCATCTGGCAGATCAGCGAAACCGCCGCCGAGACCACCAACCCTCTTCTCGACTCAAAATTCGCCCACGACGGCGCAATTCTCCGCCTCGCTTTTTCCCCCGGTGGGAAAATCCTGATATCTTCCGCGGACGACCGCACAATCCGCCTCTGGAACGCCGAAACCATGACCGAAAAATTGTTGCTCGAAAAACAGCCCGACTGGGCCGCCGGCCTCGGTTTCGTCCGCGACGCAAAAGCCATCGGCGTTGGACGCCTCGATGGTTCATTCGAAATTTACGATTTGGACGGTCACCCGATTTTTACGACGGCCCGCACAAACGTCGCAATGGCAACGACTCCGCCAAAAATGGAAAAGCCAGAAATCGCGCGCATCGAGCCGCGCGGATTGCAACGCGGAACTTCGCTGAAAATAAAAATCTTCGGAACAAATCTCGATGCGATCACAAATTTTATTTTCAGCAGTCCGAAAATTACCGCGCGATTGGAACCCGGCGCAAATTCAACGCACGCAATGATCACGGTGAACGCCGCCGCGGACCTTAAGCCATCTGACTACCAACTTTCCGTCGCGAACTCAATTGGCGAAAGCGGCAAAGTCCGCCTCGATGTTGGTATGTTCCCGCACGTCTTTGAATCTGCATCGAACTCTATGGACCCCAACTTGATGCTGCCTGTTACAGTTTGGGGCGTTATCAACCCCGCCGGGCGCATCGAGGAAATCCCTTTTCGCGCGAAGGCCGGACAGCGCATCGTCTTTGACCTCGCCGCGCAAAGCGTCGGTTCCAAACTGAAAGCCGCGCTGACCTTGCTTGATTCCAGCGGCGGCACTCTTGCAAGCCAGGGAGAATTCGACGGCGGCGATCCCTTGCTCGCCTACACGTTTATGAGCGACGGGAATTATCGCATTCGAGTCTCTGACCAATCGGCCAACGGCTCTGTCGATTATTTTTACAGCCTGACAATGGGCGAATTGCCGACCGTAACGTCTGTATTCCCGCCAAGTGTCGCGACAAATTCCGAAGCCGAAATTCAGTTGATCGGCTATAACCTCACTGGCATGGACAAAGCCTCCATCAAGCCCCAGCGCATAGGCGAAGTTGAAGTTCCTCTTGATGTCGAAAAATATCGTTCGCGAAAAAATTTTAAAATCCTCGTCACCGACGGAACGGAGCTCATCGAATCCGGACCAAACCATTCGCCGGGGCAAGCGATGGAAATACCCATTCCCAGCGCGATCAGCGGTCGTATCGATTCCCCCGGAAACGCGGACTTTTTCCGATTCAAGGCCAAAGCAGGTCAGCAATTGATTGTCGAAACTGAGGCAGCGCATCGTGGTTCGCCGATGGACACGAAAATCGAAATTCTTCACAGCGACGGTTCGCCCGTTCAACGGCTTCAATTGCAAGCCGTCCGCGATTCCGCAATTACATTCCGACCGATTGATTCGAGGCAGGATGAATTTCGCGTGGAGAACTGGACGGAAATGGAGCTGAACCAATATCTTTATTTACAGGGCGAAGTTTGCCGGATTTTCCGAATGCCTCGCGGGCCCGATTCCGGTTTTGTCTTTTATTCGGCCAACGGCAGGCGGCGCGATTATTTTGACACCAGCGGAACCGCTCACGCCCTCGACGAACCGTGTTACATCGTCCAGTCACACGCTCCCGGCGAAAAACTGATTCCCAACGGCCTGCCTGTTTTTCCCGTGTTTTACGCCAATGATGACGACGCAGATCGTCAGCTTGGGACGGACTCCCGCGTCCATTTCACCGCGCCATCGGATGGAGACTATCTCATTCGCGTGACGGACAATCGCGGATTCGGCGGCGAGCGTTATTGGTATCGCTTGGTTGTTCGCAAGCCCAGGCCGGATTTTGAAGTGACATTGAACAACAAAGACCTTTCACCAAGCGCCGGAAACGGTCGTGAATTCTCCTTGACGGCGAACCGCATCGACGGATTCGACGGCGAAATAAAAATCGAAGTTGCTGGTGTCCCGCCGGGGTTCCAGATCGCAAGTCCCCTCGTCATCCAAGCCGGCCATGAAGAAGCGAAGGGAACCATCAATTGCGATACCAATTCCGTCACGCCGGATGCCGAGGCCATCAAAAAAATCAGCATCATCGCCCACGCATGGCTCGATGGCGTTGAGATGACCAAGTCCGTCGCGGGGTTTGAAAAAATTTCTGTCGGCGAACCGTCGAAACTCCTCGTCGCGCTCGAACCTTACAACGAAAAAGCTACAAATTTCGTATTGCGTCCAGTTGCTGACAAGCCGTTGGAAATCACCATCGCCCCGGGCGGAACCGTTCCTGCGTGGATAAAGCTGGAGCGGCATGGCCACGACGACCTGGCGTCATTCGATGCCGAAAATCTTCCGCATGGAATCATCGTCGATAATATCGGCCTCAACGGCGTCCTAATTCCCAAGGAGGAAAGTCGCCGCGAAATTTTCCTTCAGGCGGCCCGGTGGGTTCCTGATACAGACCGTCTTTTTTACGTTCGCGCGGCTGAGGCAGGAAATCCCGCTTCGCTTCCGGTCCTTCTTCATGTCCGCGCCGCTCTGCCCATGCAAACAGTCAGCGCAATGAAGTAACGTTCCCAAACAATTTATTCGATGAGCAACGCTCAATCACCTGCCTCGCAAAAAACCGCCATCACGCCATTCCTTTCGGTCCGAAAAGGTATGCAAGCCGTCGAGTTTTACAAATCGGCGTTTGGTGCGACGGAATTGTTTCGGATCGAAAGTGACACTCACGAAGTTGTCGCCCAACTATCCGTGGATGGAGCCGAATTCTGGGTCAGCGATGAATCTCCGCAGCACTTGAATTTCAGTCCCGAAACTCTCGGCGGCGGCACTATTAGAATATTACTGACAGTGGAAAACCCCGATGCGGCGTTCGCCCGCGCTGTTGCCGCTGGAGCCAAAGAAATTTCTCCCGTCGTCAATCAACACGGTTGGCGCTTCGGACGCGTCGTCGATCCGTACGGACACCATTGGGAAATCGGCAAGCCGCTGGCCGACGAGCATTGATCGCGCGCCACAATATGAAAAAGCGGCCCACCGCAGTCACGATCATCAGTATTTTGGCGATGATGGTGGGCGTCGGCGGGTTTGTGTCCCACGCTGGCAAATTTGAACCGGCGCACCCCGCTGCAACAATCGCGCTTTGCGCATTAAGTTTGGCTGCAGTCATCGCCGGGATATTTATGTTTCGTGGCCGCAATTGGGCGCGCTGGCTTTGGATCGTCTGGATGGTGTTTCACGTCGCCATCAGCTTTCTTAACACGCTGTCCGAAGTTCTCGTTCATGCAGTGATGCTGGCGCTGTTCTCCTTTCTCCTTTTTCGACCGAGCGCGTCCGCGTATTTTCAAGACGCCGTGGCCGTTTCCGGGCAACAAATCTGAAGCGCTATAAACAAATGAACCAACGACGATTCTCAATTTCTCTCAACGCTCTGCTCGCGCTGTGGATGACGGTAGCCTGGCTTGCCGCCCGCCAATCAGCGCAGGCTTCGCCCACCCTCGCGCTTTGGGACACTGCTGCGCCGCTCACGGATTCCGTTGTCGACCGCGCTTCATGGAAGGCTGTCCCGCGCGATTTGCTCCTTCTCGAAACCAAACCCGCCACCGCTGAATCCGATCCCGGCTATTACGGTCGCGAATATGCGTTTAAAGGTGACGCGGTTGTTGAAAGCCCCGGAATGGCCGCTGTGTTTTCATCTAGCAAAGGGCGAGTCATCATTTATTCCAAGGGGCTTGCGACGAAGTTGGCAGACATTTGCCCGATTGACACAAAAGGAAAGGGGGCGAAAATTTCTCACATATCCATTCTTCATCGGACTGACGATGAGCTGGCGATGGAGGCTGCATTTTCTTCTGCAGGTTCACCGGAAATCCTGGAGGAATTTGTTTTCGACAGAAACGGCATCGTCGAAATCAAGCCCGCGCAAAACGCGAAGGGGATTTCCGTTATAAGCGCGATTTCCTATGGCGTCGTGCCCAATTTTATCGGTGACGATCTGATCTATGGCGCCGCGGTTTATCCTGCCGGGAAGCCGTTTTCTGTCCCGTCCGAAAATTTTTTCGTCGGTCTTTTGCAAGGCGAAGCGGACGAACTGGTATTGACATGGCCAAAAGGAAAACAACAAATGACGCTGGCGCCGGGCGCTTCGCAGCAGTCGATTGAATCCCTTGATTTCAGCAACGACGGCCAGAGCGTTTTTCTGTCAGCACTGAGTGCTCCAGGCATCTGGCACAAGGAAAGCTTGAAGCCGGAGTACCTCGAACAAGACATCGCCGCCCAATGGAAAAAGCCATTTCCGGCCCGATGGAAAACCCAATTGCAGGAAGTAGATGCCAAAACCACCTTTGCCTTCAAGGACATCAAACAAGACATCTGGCGCGGCGTTCCGGGGTCATACATTTATCCCGTTTGGTTCGATGGCGACGTCGCCAATTATCATTTGAGCAAAAAAGTGCCGCCGCGCGGCGACTCGATCATCTATGCGCTGGAGCCACAGGACACGCCCGCGTCAATCACCACGCCGGTGGATATTCTCAAGGAGACGTTGGGCCGATCCATGTCCGATTCAATGCTTGACTTGGATGGGCGGATGCTCCGAACCCATCATCGCAGGGGAGGGGAGGGAGTCCGCCGCGCCTGCACCTGCGGTTGCACTGAGGCCATTCAAGCCGTGTTCGAGGCGCACGACGAAGTCGGCAAAAACCAATACGTCGCCGGCGCTGTGGACGACATGATTTACTTTGTCCACCAGCACGTTGGCCGAATCAATGAGTACCGGGCATTTGTCGATCAACTTATTCCATTCCTTGAAACCAGCCAGGCATCGCATCCCGATTTGAAAAGTTACGTGGAAAATCTCGAAACCATCGCGCGCCAAATTCCCAAGGAATACAGCGTACAGGAGGAAAATATGAAGTCATTCGCGTACGCCGACGACTTGGCGCATCAAACGCTCGCCCTAACTACCAAAAGCAATCCCGACAATTTGAAAACCTACATGGTCCTTCTGGAGGAATGGCGGGGGATGGGCGGCGCGCAAGACTATGTTCTCGCCCAGTGCCACATCGTTATCCGAAAACTTTTCCAGGAAGCCGCCTATGGCTGCGCCACTCAACCTGACGCAACACCGCTGGCCGAAGAGATCATGGCCCGGTGTCGCCAATGCCTCCGCAGTCCCGACGGCTACGAAATCTGGGCTGATTACTAATAAGTTAATGAGGCTGAACCTAACTTTTGCGATGTCGCTTTGCGGGGTTGTTGCGTTGCTCCTCGGGTGCGACAAAAATCCTCCTCCCACTGCGGTGCCAACAACCACAACCGCCGCCGCAACACAGGAAGCGCCCGCCTCAAAACCGCCATCGGATTCTCCGGCGGACATGGTGCGGATTTCTGGCGGCCATTTCGTCATGGGAGACAAAACCGAAATCGATGCTCCTCCGCACGAAGTGACAGTGAGTCCGTTTTATATGGACAAAAACCTTGTGGACCAGGATCACTTTCAAAAAGTTGTCGGATCAAATCCATCGAGATGGAAAGCCGGCAAAAATCCTGTGGAGCAAGTGCGCTGGTCCGATGCCGTCAAGTATTGCAACCAACGCTCCCAACTCGAAAACCTTCAGCCGTGCTACGATCTCAAAACGTGGAAGTGCGATTTTTCCGCCAATGGCTACAGGCTCCCGACGGAGGCGGAGTGGGAATGCGCCTGCCGCGCCGGAACGTCCACGGCCTACTTCTTTGGCGATACGCCTGCAAAACTCGGCGATTACGCGTGGATTGATGCAAACTCCGGCGGTCATCCGCACCCGGTCGGGCAAAAGCTTCCAAATCCCTGGGGCCTCTACGACATGTGCGGCAATGTTTGGGAATGGTGCAACGATTTTTACAAGGTGGACTACTACAAAAGTTCACCCGCGCAGGACCCCAAAGGTCCGGACGCAAGTCAAACTAAAGTTGTCCGCGGCGGCGCATGGCGGTTCAGCGCGGAGAATTGCCGGTCCGGCTATCGTTACAATGAAAATCCCGGCTACGCGGATGTCTGCTTCGGATACGACATTTACGGATTCCGCTGCGTCCGGTCCGCTTCCGCTCAAGTTGCGCTCGGTGCTGGCGAACATTGATTCGTTTGCAAAAGATCGTGGACGAATTGCAATTTCGCAATGACTCCGTTGGAAAGCGCAAATGGATAAAGATCATGCAGCCCCATCCCGCGATTCAGCGAATTGAGCGCATAAACAAGAGGAAACCATTGGGCCATCATGGTGTCGAACGTGGCGCCAACGCCGCATACTTCGCTGGGATCGGTCGTCATGGATTTGGCTGAAGGATGTTTTGGTTTTAGCATGACGCCGTAGCTTCCCGCAGTCTCCAGAGTGTCAATTATGTGAAGGTAATGGGCCCAAGTCTCAGCCCAATCTTCCCACGGGTGAGCGCTGGCATACGCGCTGATGTAATTCGCCGGCCAGTTTGTCAGCGGCCCCTGTCGATAATAGGTTTGAAGCGCCAGATCGTAGGGGCGCGTCTCGTCGCCAAATAACTTTCGCCACGAATCAAGTTTTGCCGAACCGGCGACCAGGCGATCCCAATAATAATGGCCCACTTCGTGGCGGAAGTGACCCACCAAAGTTCGATACGGCTCATGCAAGCTGACCCGGCGTTGTTCGCGATCTGCGTCGTCGGCTTCGGCGATGTTCAGGGTGATCACGCCATTCTCATGGCCCGTTTTCACGGGAGGTTCACCCTGGACATCACCCAGAAACCGAAAGCGGAGGGGGCCACTGGCGTTTCCCGAACCCTCCGTCGGCAAAATAAACTTTACCAAAGTGTAAACAACACGATGTTTGGCGGCCTCGATTCGACGCCAGCGATCACGATTCCCGGGGATGTTCAAATCCGGGATCACTGCGTTGAGCCGGCATGATTTGCACAGAGGGTTTGGATCTTCAATGGGCACGAGCCAATTGCAAACCTCATACTTCCGCGCATTTTCACATTGACGGTATAATTGCTCTTTGCCGCTCGAAGAAATCCGTTTTAACGCGCCCTTCTCCGTGCTCTCCACGGCGATAACCTCCGCTCTTGACGGATCAAAACCCAGCGCGCGCCCGCAATTCAAACATTTGACGTTTTCAAAAAAAACGAGACTGCCGCAGCCGCCACAATAATAGACCTTCATTTCTTTTTCTTTTCCATTTCCGGAACGTCGGTTTTATGCAGCGGCACGAAGAAAATGTGGAAATAATTATCGTGCGCCCGGCCCACCATGTCGCCGCTGGAATAAATATGTTCCCTTGAACCCGTGGCGTACGCGAGCAAAACAATCTTGGCCGTCGAAAATTGTTTTGACGATTTGTAGAAGGCGATTTCCGGGGTCGTCACGGTTCCCGTAAGCGGGATTGGAAGAGCCAGCGCTGGAAGACCTACCAGAAGGGTCCGATCATCCGTGGCGAGCGCCCCACTTCGCGGCTCAATCGTGATTTCACTGGATTTGCTGTCCGCCTGCAGCAGCGCGCCGGCCCGGCTCAAAGCATCGCGAATCGTGCCGACAGCGTATTTCTGATCGTAACTGTCAAAATAGGCGGCATCCAAAAAAACTTTCTTGTGGGCGAATTGCGCAAGGTCCATTTCCTCAGCGGCGCGATCCGCCGCGGTGCTCAAAAGCAGTTGTTCCGTCGCGGTTCGAGCCGGATCAGTTTGACGAACACTCACGCAACCTCCTCCAACCAGAGCCGCCGCCACGCCAATAATCATTACGTTTACATTTATAACTCGCACGCGCTAAACAAACTCTGGAGCGAGAAAACCCACCAGTTAGGAGTTCACCCCAAGTTTTCGGGGATTATTACGAGATGAAAGAGAACAGGTGCTCCAGCCAGCGCACGGCTTGCGCAGAATTGTGCAACAATTGCGCGTGTTCATGTGTTGTTGAGGTGCGATTACAGACGTTTCGCTGGGAAAACACCTGCCGAACCGTCTGGCACGCTTATTGCATTAAGTAAAATGCGATGAAACAAAAGTGTCATGCAAGAATGCAACTTGACAGAGGAACCGATGCCATGAATGAAACCATTTTGAACTATCCGGGATTTCAATCTTTGCCAAAAGGCGCGAAACAAATGCTGCTCGTTTCGGAAGCCCACTTTTTCGACGAGGCTGTGGCCCACCCGACGCAGATCAATATTCCAGTGCGCGCCGCAATAAACGGCGGAGGGTTCGCTGTGTTAATGAAAAAGTTCACACGTTGCGCCGCCGGTTCGGCACTATCGCTCCGCAGGTTCCGGCCCGCCGCCCTATACCCGCGGCTCGGCAGCGGTTGTGCCGGATGATATGTGGAACTTTAGAAATTGATTCGACATTCCCCACTGTCTATCGTGATGAAATGAGTGCGACAGAAGTTATTGACGAGATCAAGCACCTGCCTCCCGCCGGGCAAGCGGAGGTAATTCGATTCGCAATCGAGCTGGCCCGTGACCGGCAACTCAGTGGGGACGAGCTTGGGCATTTGGCTGATCAATTGGCTCATTCGCAGGATCCGGCAGACATCGTGAGGCTAAGATCCGCTATGACGAAGGGTTTCTACGGGGCATGACATATGCCCAAAGTGCTGCGCCGAAATTTTCCGCCGCAATTGTATGAGCATTTGCTCGACCGAGTTCAGCAGAGGCAGATTACTGGTAGTGACCTCGCGCTTCTGGTCGCTTGGCTCGACCTACAACTGGATGTCCCTGATGGCAAATGGTTCAAAAAGTTTCCAGGAATGATTGTTTGTGGCGAAGGAGAACTGATCAAAACGTTTCTGACTTCGAGCCAGACTCCTTTCGGTAAGGAATTGTTCTAGCGTCTACTTCGAATCGATTTCTGTCGTTACGACGTAAGCAATCCGCGATTGCGGATTGCGCGAAGTCGCCTATGGCCCAGCGTTAATCGACACATGCCCACTTTGATTGGTTCCAACAAAATGGCCTGCCGCGGTGTTCTGTTTTTCTAGCACCGCCCCGGAAAGTGAAATCGTTTTTTTCGTGGCCGGATTGATAATGCTTCCCGTAAATACACCGTTCGCAGTATTGACTGTCAAACTTAAGTGGTTTGTCCCAGTTATTTTGCCGTTTGCGGCGACGGTAGCGGCATTTTCAATCGGCGAAGCCAGATTGCCTCCCGTCAAAAGCACGTCGGCGTTAGTGAAATTTAAAATGGGATGCTTGTTCGTAAACCCATAACGAGAACCAATTACCAACGTCTGCGACCAATGCTGGAACGAAATATGATCAAAGATCTTTGTTCGAATTTGCTCCCAAATACGCTGTCGGGTCGAGTTGGTTCACACCCGAGCCGATCTGATTAAAGGAACCTTCATTTGCGCGCTCCTCCTGTTGTTACCTTCGAACGTTCGCTTTGAGGCGTGAACACATCCGCATGGCGGCGTGCAAATTCGGCAGCCGAAATTGGCGCACGGCCAACCAACTTCTGAAAGGAGTCTGTCATGCGGTCGTATCGGTTGTCGCGATGCAGTTGGCCCATGGTGTTCAAATGCGCGATCAAATGCGGCGGCAGGTGAGCCTCCTGGAGCTTGGCTTCCCAGATTTGTGGCGGCACATCCACATATTTTATGGTGCGCCCCAGAGCGCTGCTGAACTCTTGCGCATATTCGGTCATCGTCAGCGACTGAGGACCAGTCAGATCGTAAATCTTGCCAATATGACGTTCCGGGTTGGCCAACACAGCAGCGGCAGCAGCCCCGACGTCGGCGCCTGCGATTAGCGCGGTTTTGCCGTCCGCGAATGGCAGGCGGATGACATTGTCGTCGCGGATGCCCTTGATGCCTTGCACCAGGAACATGCCGTCAAAGAAAGCGGTGGGACGCAGATAAACCACCGGGAGACCGGACCAGCGTAGTATCTGCTCTGCGAGCCAGTGCTGTTTCTGTTGCGGACTACTTGTGGTTTCTGTCTCACTCATTTGCGACACTGTCATCTGTGACAGACTGACGAAAGCCTTCACGCCCAGACTTTTGGCTGCAACCGCAACATTGACGGCTGCTTCCAGATAGCTCGGCGAGATCGACATTGTGAAATACACCCTTGAGCAGCCTTGCATGGCTGCGCGCACAGATATGATGTCGAGCATGTCGACAACCACGATTTTGGCTCCCATGTCACGCAGCTCGTCTGCCCGGGCGTCCAGCTTCCGCACCATGGCGCGCACGCGATGGCCTTGTTCAAGCAGGATCGCGATGGCCGTTTGCGCGGTTGAGCCGACTCCGCCTGCGGCGCCGGTCACGAGAATGGTTTCTTGGGACATAATTTTTTCCCTATATTACCGAAAGGAAATTAACTTTTGGGGCTTCAAAAATCATAATTCACGACTTTCGCCTCACAATTTCGGCCCACACACATACAAGCGAGATTTCCAGTCAGAAAGGCTAACACAGAGACTACGACGCAACACATTGCTCCACGGAAACTTGTTGTCCGTAGGATTGCTTTGGATTTTTCCCGTTGATTTAAGTAAGGCCTTGAACCTGATTCACAAGGCGTCGCACCAGGCGCGGGCGATCATTTTCGACGATTTCTGTTGTCGTAAAATTCCATTTGGCGAAGGAAGGTTCCAGACTGCCGGACGGCGACGGCTGGCCGGTTTCGACAGAAAGCGCCATGCGTTGCAAATAATCGGCGACTGCCCGTCGTAATTCGCACTCTAATGCTTGCATCTCCCGATTTAAAAGTTGCCATTCCTCAATTTTCGTCCGCCTTAGCAATGCCGTGGCAATCAGGCCAAGGGCTTGGACGTGTGAAGTGATATGTTCAGTCCGGCGGGATGAAAAGTTTTTAGGATTATCAAACGTGATATCCTCGATGGCGGCTTGTTCGGCGAGAACCATCACACCGTCCAGGTCCCGGGAAAGTGCCTCATGCAACGACTTCGTCTTTTTGGCGTTTGTTTCCATGTTCAAACCGGCTTCCGGAAGGCGCACCAGTTGAGAAACCGTGCGCAGCACTCGGACGAGGGTGGCCTTCAACTGGTCGGCGGCGTGCTCCGGCCAGACATAATGGAACATGATCGCCGACACAAAAGTTCCAAGCAGAATGCCTGCGACCCGATCGCGAATCGTCGTCAAATTCACTTGCGGCTCAAAACCTTGAAAAATGCTCAAGTAAAATGCGAACGCAAATTGCAACCCGGCATAAGAGATTCGTTCCGTGCCGCTCGCGATCCAACCCGCGATAGCCGATCCAGCCATTACAAGCAGGACCAGTGAAGTGATGCTGACCATGTGTGGAAGAAGAAAGAAGATGGCCAGATAACCGGCAAGTCCGCCGGCCAAACATCCAAAAAAGCGCAACCAACTCTTGTAAATTGTCGCCCCGGTATTTCCGAGCGCAATAAAAGCACAGGTGATAAACGAAGTGCTGATGCCCGGCCAATGAAGAGCACTATACAAAACGTAACAGGTCATTGCGGCGAAGGTAACCTTCAACGCGAACCGCACATGAGCCGGATTGGTAAAGGCGTCAGGGTTGAAAAGGGGCTTCTTCTCTTTTTCCGGGTTGGTCGATGAATAGTCCGAATGGCCGGCGATCATCGTATCACGAAATGATTCGATGGCGAACGCGAGTTCGCGCAATTGCGGAAGCATCGGGCGTTCGAGCGGGACCTTCCGTGAAGACAAGGTTCTCTCCTTCTCCGGCAACGCAACTCTGAGATGTTGGATCTCGGCCAGTAATGTTTTGGCTCGAAGAATGTCATCGGCCGAAAGTGGTTGCGGATCCCTGAATTCCAACGATGCCGCCGCATTAACAAGATGTGACGCTGCGGAGATCGTTTCCACAAGGAATGGATGCCGGGTCTTCAACGAGGAATCCTTCATTTCCGCGAAATGGAGAAGCCCAAACATCTGCGCGCTGCCTCTGGTTGCCAGGTTCAACAGCGCCTGGTTGGTTTGGCCGCCAGCCGAACCTTCTTTGACGACGCGATTCAAAGCCGTTTCGGCCGCATCCAGACGCTGTCCGAGGCCACGGACCAAAGCAGTCCACGGATCAGCCGGAAGCAGCAATTGATTGATGAAAACAGTCAGGGCAATCGGATAAACAATGGCGACCCACAACCATAGTTCGGTGCGGATAAGGATATCGGTGTTCCGTGCAGCTTCGCCGATTGTTATCATCAAGGCGCTAAAAAATCCCACCGCAAATCCCAGCGGGCCTATCACGAAAGTCCGCGCTAAAAACATTGCGCAAAAAACCAAACACGCGATGACCGGTATTCGCACTTCCGGGTAATCAAATGTCCATGTGTAAAGCAAAAGATTAATGATCAGGGCGATGGTTACGCCGATAATCATCAGGACGCCCGTAAACAGTGTGAGGACGCGGTTCTCTTTGGTGACAAAAAAACAAAAGAAAGCTGAGAACGCCGCTTGTGGAACCTGCAACGCCATGGAAACCACCGTCACGATGGCTACCGTGACTACCAACCTTATCGTCATCGGTTTCCGTCCCGGAAATGGCGCCAATTCACGTTGAAGCCAAATAAACCATGCGGGACGAAGATTGCTCATGCTGTCTCGGCAATAAGACTCATTTGACGACCGCTACAGCCGAAGCTCCAATCCGAAACAATTCAGGGTCGGCATTTTCAACTTCAATGCGAACAGGAAACCGTTGAGCGATATGCACCCAATTGAGTTCCCGCGGCACCTGGGGAACGCCCGCGTTGATATTGATTTCGTCAACCGATTGCACGGCCCAGCCAATGCCCTGGACTTTCCCATTGAAATGCCGTTGCGGCGCCGACATCAGATAAACGTCCACAATGGATCCATTGGTGATATGTCGAAGTTCTCCCTCCCGATAATTTGCGATGACATACCAATGTCGCAAATCCAGCAATGAAAAAACCGGAACGCGCTCGCTCGCATAAGCGCCGACCGACAAATTAAGATTGATGACCTTGCCGGGAAAGGGCGCGGTGATTTTACAATACGAGAGATTGAGTTGGGCCAGATTCAGGGCCGCCGCGGCGCCCGGACGTTCCGCCTGAAGAGTCGCCAATGTGCTTAATGTTGTTTTGGCCTGGTTCAATCGTTGTTCTTCCGTGGCTAGTGACGCGGCGGCAACTTTTACCGCAGTTTCCGCCCGATCAACGTCATCGGCGGTGGCAAAACCTTTGGGCAACAGCGGCTGAATTCTTTTGAGCGTATCCTTGGCCTGCTTTTCCTGCGCCTTCGCCTGGTCAATCCCTGCTTCGGACGCTTTGATCTGGTATTTCAAATTTTCGTCCTGCGAACGGGCGACTTCGATTTCCTGATCGAGGGAGGCAAGCGCGGATTTGGCCTTATCAACTTGTTGCTGGTAATCTGCAGGGTCTATTTCGAAAAGGACGTCGCCTTCCTTGACCTCCTGGTTGTCTTGCACATTCAATTTGATGATTGGCCCGCTGACACGCGGCGCGACCCCAATGACGTTTGCTTCCGCGATCGCATCATCCGTGCGAGGGTGATGCTCAATAATATCCCAAACAAAAAGCGTCAGCACGCACGCCGCCAGGATAAGGAGAATGCCAAGAATGCGCCCAGCGATCTTGCGCCATTCGGTTTCGTGCGTTGACGGCTTTGCGTCATTAGCGCCGGTGGAACTGCTCGGATCAGTTGCAGGAATTGAATCAGGCATAGGCTTAATTCCTAAAAAACGACAGCCACAGAGCCAAAGTGAATAAGACCAATATGGAAATATAGACCAATGGCGCCGGATAGAGGTGGGTATTGATCTTTAATCCGATCAGAATCTGGCGCGCAATCAAAGTGAGTGCGAGCCCCAGCACAAAACATACGATCCACGCCGGAAAATATGAGCCAAGGATGTCAATCGTGGGCGAATGATCATTGGCCGAGCAACCGCTTATCATCAGCGCCATTGGCAGGCAAATGAAGAATGTTCTTGTCGGCTTCATTAGTGTTTGATGGCTGCTGGAGGTGGCGCTGGTTTTGCCAGGTCCCCAACGCTTAAGGTCAGAGTAACCTTGCTCGTATAAACTGAAGAGCGCGCGCTCACCACGGTGGTCTGGGCGGCGGCAAGATTGCGCTGCGCAACCTCCACATTAACGTAGGTTCCCAATCCATTCTTATAAGATTCCAAAGTAGCGTCGAACGCCGTTTGAGCTGCCGAGAGCAAAACTTCCGCCGCGTCCTGTTTTCGCAATGCAGTTTTTAGATTATTGTAAGCCTTTATCACCTCTTCGGCGGCGTGGTCGCGGCTATCGGTGAGATCACTCTCGGCAGCTCGAAGTTGCGCTTCCGTAATGCGCAGATTGTCTCGCCGCGCGAACCCATCAAAGATTGGCAATTCTATCGCGAGGCCCGCGCCGTAAACCGGTTTGCTGTTTCCGAAATAAGGCGAGTCGAACGCGCTGATGTCCAACTTTGACCAACCGGCGCCTGCTTCCAGAGAAAGCTTGGGGTAATAGGCCGCTCGCGCCCCGCGCACCGCAGACTGACTTGCTTTGACGCCAGCCAGTTTGCCGAGCAGATCGGTCCGTTGCGATAGCGCGCGGTTAATCAAATTATCCAACGTCTCGTGCAGATCATTCTCCACTGGCCTTTCCGGGATTGTCGCAATGCGAAGTTGCGTGTCGGGAAAGATTCCCAACGAATCCATCAGGGCCACTTGGGCGTCGTTGAGCGTTCCCTGAGCCGCTTCAAGGTTGTAATCGGCCTGGGCTAATTCCTGTTTGGCCTGCAGCGCGTCTTGCGTTGTCCCCAGGCCATTTTCCAAACGAGCTTTGGCAGAATCGGCGACGATTTGGGCCGCCTTCAATGTGCTTTGCGCGGCTTCAACCTGCTGTCGCGAGGTGTTGTAGGTGTAAAAATTTTGAGTGACGGAAAAGACAATTTTTTGATGAGCGGCATTAAAATTTATGTTGGTGCCCATCAGCTTTTGCCTGGCTTGGGCAACTGCGGCTTTTCGTCCTCCAAAATCCAGAAGAAGCCAATGCAGGTTTAACCCGACATTTTCCTCGAATGCGTCCGCCACAAAGACCGAGTCGATAGCGGTCAATGAATGGGCAAAATTCTCGCTGGCCGCTGCAGCCAAATAGGGATAGTAGGCGCTTTTGCTTAACCCCACAGCCCTGGCTTGGGCGCGCGCCTGCTCCCACGCGACTCGCGTTTCGGGATGGCTGCTTTCGGCGATGTCAATGAGCTCCGGCAAATCGTAGATTTTTCCCGGGTCCGTGGGGACAGCGTTAGGGTTGTTTCGCCCGATTTGCGACAGCTCCCGCTCGTAATCGCCCAACGCAGGTGGCGACCAAGGTTTGTTTGGCGCAGGAGGCGCGGTATCCTGCCCGCTAAGCGATTGTTGAAATAGAACAAACAGGCAACCAGCGGAACAAAGCCAGGCCTTTGCTGGGCGGCGCATCCACCGGAAACTTGTTGTGTTCAACCGCATGGATGAATTTCCATTTACATTTTTTGCAGCATCAATAAGCCGCAGAGGCATGTCTCATCGGCAACATTGTCGCACCCAATGAAATCATTCAAGCCAATGTTAAGGCTGTATCCTCCCGTAAAACAAATGTGATGTCTGGACTACTTTTGGGACTACCGAGAGATTTTGAAAATTGGTTTTGACGCTTAAGTCGTAGAAAATGTGGTGCACCCAAATGGAGTTGAACCATTAACCTTCTGATCCGTAGTCCAGCACCTCTACGTCTTGCGTTGTAGCGTCAAGTTGCATCGGGTCTCAAAACTCTCGTATTATCAGGCATTTCGGACAAATCGCAAGGCCGCGTTCGAAACTCCACGCGACCCGATACAACTGCTCAAAACCGAAAAATTGGCCAAGAATTGGCCAAGCAAGCTGTCGTATTCCCCGCGTTTCTGAACGATGCTTTGACCTCGTCTTCGAGTCTGGATTTGTCGCCGCCGCTCAAAACGTATTTGCGCCACAAAATCGGTCGCCCGCCAGATTGCTTCACTCACTGTTACTCCGAGGCGGAGGAAATCTTTATTATTCATTTCCAATTAAATGTTACGCCGATGCCTCGCTCTTGGATTGAGCCACAGGGATGCAACAGAGTCGAAGAACCAACCACCAAGCATAAATTGCCCCCGGCGTTATCATCTGCGACTCTGCCAATAGACCGTGAGCGACATAGTTGCGCAGGTTGAGACCGAAGCGCTCCACGAGCAGTCCGCGTAAGTCGAACGCCATTCCCTCGCCGAAGATTTTCGCCATTTCCGGCCGAGTCAGCATCCAGCCCAAATCGCGCTCGTCCTGCGTAGCGTCTGATTCGAGCTTTGACGTGATGACGCCGTGCGCGGTGAGGATTTCGCGGATCGAGTTCTCGACTTGAGGGAGCAAGAGATGAAGTGCCAGCACGATGTCCCCATGCAAACCGGCGTGCAACCCTCGCAGGAACAAGCCTTCGCGCCCCATAGGAATGAAAGGGTTGTCCTGTACAAGAAAAAGAAGGTCAACCCGCCGGGCCGCGTGTTCCGAAATAACCTGTTGGCGGGCAGGCTCGATCAGAAATTGCACCCGTGCGGGCCAGTCCACTGTGCGGGCCTGTGAGTACATTTCCTTCACGACTGCTTCTTCGCGATCTCTTGGATCGTCCGCCGTCAAGGGTGGCCTCGTATCTGAAATCTGTCCATCGGGCCGGACAGTACTCACGCCGAAAATCTGTGTAAACACACCACCGCCCTCGTTGTTCTCAACGCGCTTCCGTAATTCTGCAGGGCGAGAGGGGTCAGACACATAAGCCAGGTGTAGAATGGCATCCTCGAAGGCGTGACCTTTAACCAATTCCGATGCCGCTTTGGCTGACTCCGCCAGCTTTTCTTCCAAGTCTGAGCCTTCGCACGGAATCCGAATTGTTTCCATTTCGCTCATGCCGCGCTTCTGGAAATTCAACAGTCGTTGATGAGTCTTTTCGATTTCAACAGGGTCAGCCTTAGCTTGCCGAAGGCTATGGACCGCCTTTTCCATCCAATGGGACGCGCCCAGATACGACGGTTGAGCAGCGGTAGTGGAACTTTCGGCCAGCTTGACGTAGGTATTGGCGATTTTAATCTGCGCGTGCCTGGTTTCCTCCTGCTTGTCCTCCTTCGCGCTCCAGCCGCCGTACAAATGCCAATACTCTCGAGCGAAATGCCAGTTGGGAATGGCTTCCATTTTAAGCGCAAGCGTTTCAGATAACTGTGCATAACGCTTGGGGTCGCCAACGCCGTCTGCCAGCAACATGTGCATCAGCCGCGCACATCGCAAAGTAACTTCGGTTGCCTCGTGCCGGGTGATGGTTTCTTCAATAGCTTGAATGGCCTTCTGATGAAACGCCAGTAACCGGCCGATTTGCGCGCCGATTTGACGTGCTCTCTGGAGGCGTTCAATTGATGGCAACCAGAATTTACCGGTCTCCAGTGTACGGGAAGATTCGATATAGGCATCTACTGCCGTCTGGGCAGCTTTGTAATTCTTAGGTGGACAAATCCAGAGAACATCCGCCACTCGAGCCTGAAATTCCGCATCACGAATCTCCGTGAGAATTCCAGTGAGAGTCGCCAAGTCCGCCACCGTTAGGTCTTCGGGAACAGCCGAACGCTTGCCGTTCCAAACCTTCCAAGGCCGGTAAGGGGTGGCATTGTCATAATAATTCGGCCAGTAGGACGCCACAGCGTAGAGCAGCCGAAAGACGCGGTTGCCTCGGTCGTCACCGGCATCTTTGAGAGCCATTGCTTGCTTCCCAAGTGCATCAAAGTAAACCTGACATTCACGCGACGATGCACCAGACACAACCGCCTGCCAATCGTAGGCCCGGATGTCGTCACTGGTTACACCAAAGCCAATAATTGATGGATCTATGTTCATGTATCACCGCATTAAACCGTAATTTCCGATCGTTGAAGTTTGTTCCTTTTTGCAGAGGAGAGCGAGCATTTGCGCTCGCCCTACCATTCGTTCATTCGCGCAGGAACAGCTTCCATTCTGCGACACCGTGTGCGTTGCGGATAGCTGCTGTCGCTGGCAGTTCCTTTGGCCTGCGCGGTATGGCCAGGAGCTTCAGGCCGGCCTCGTGTGGCAGGCGGTTGCCTTTATGGGCGTTGACCTCCTTGCTCGACCAGACCAGGTTTTCCCAACTGTTCTTGCCGCCGCGCGAACGCGGAACGACGTGGTCAAGGCTTCCTTCGTCGGGCTGGAGGGTGCGACCCGTGTATTGGCACCGGTTGCCGTCGCGCTCGCGGATGGAACGCGCGCACAGTTTCGGACGCTTGCGCGGCACGCGAGCATAATTCACCGCGACAATGACCGTCGGCACGCGGATCGGGCCAATCAGTCGTATTCCGCTTATATGTTGGAACCGTTTTTGCAATGCTCCCGAATGGGCCAAGAAGGCTTTGATGTTCCTTTGTGATGGAGCCGTCAAGGTCGAAGGTCGGGAGCAGTTGGGCGCTGCTTCCGCTGGCTGCGGCGCGCGCTTGCGAAACACGCGCCATTGCGGCAGCCAGGTCTAAGTTCTGAGCAAGTGCCTGCTCCTCTATTTTCGTCAACTCTGGGTCATTGAATTCTGTCCACCACGTATCAAGCTTTACAGGTTGATTGGTTGCGTTATTCGCAGCCTCTCCTGCGTTATGGAAGGGCACGAGCTCAATTTTTGGCTTTTTATAATCTGGTCCAACAGCACAGCCTGCGACGAGAGCGGTGGAGAGCAGGAAGAAAACTGTTCTCTTTGGGATTTTAAACGAATAATTCATAATTATTTCTTTTTCCCCAGTTTTTGGACACGCACGTAAAGCGCTGGAGTAAATAGAAGGCCGAAGGCGGTAACACCGAGCATCCCGAAAAACACCGTTGTTCCGAGAGACTGACGCATCTCGGAGCCAGCTCCTTGAGCAATGGCCAGTGGGAAGACGCCAAGGATGAATGCGAAAGACGTCATGAGAATTGGGCGAAGCCTTTCGCTCGCAGCCGTTGATGCGGCATCCTCAGGCGTTTTGCCTTCGTGGTCTTCATGATGTTTCGCGAATTCAACAATCAGAATCGCATTTTTCGCTGCCAATCCAACGAGCACTATGAATCCAATTTGCGCCAAAATATCAATTGGCATGCTGCGGATGTTCAATCCAGCCGATGCGGCGAGGAGGCACATGGGCAGAATGAGCACTACCGCAAGCGGGGTACGCCAACTTTCGTATTGAGCCACGAGGACTAAGAACACAAATAGTGCGGAGGCACCAAAAACGACAAGAGTCGGCACACCGTGCTGCGCTTGTTGGTGGGAGAGTTCAGTCCACTCGAAAGACATCCCTTGTGGCAAAACCTTTTTGGCAAGTTGCTCCAAACGAGCCATCGCTGTTCCAGAGGACACGGCCGGAGCAGCAGATCCCATGATTTCAGCAGCCGGGAACAGGTTATAGCGCGGGACGCGATATGGAGCTGTCTGGTCCTTAAAAGTCGCGACGGCTCCAATCGGAATCATTTGCCCGCTTGCATTTCTAACCTTTAATTTTGCGATGTCCTGCGCGGAGCGACGGAATTGCTCGTCGCCCTGAACATACACAGGATAGGTGCGCCCCATGAAGTTGAAGTCATTTACATATTGAGAGCCCACAAAAACTTGAAGCGTTGAAAAAACATCCGTGGGGGTGATTCCAACTTTTTCAGCCTTCAGGCGGTCGATGTCCGTATAGAGCGACGGAGAACCAGCATTATAAAGCGTAAAGACGCCAGCAAAATCAGGATCTTTATTCGCTGCTGCGACCAAATCGTTTGCAGCTTTTGCAAGAGCTTGCGGCCCTAGCTCCGCTCTGTCTTCAATCATCATCTTAAAGCCCCCTGCGGCCCCAAGCCCTTGCACGGCGGGTGGGTTTACGACGATGAGATATGCTTTTTTATACCCCTCAAACCGTTTGCGAAGTTTGACCAGCATATCGGCCGCTCTCGTGCCGGGAATATGTTTTCCATAGAGCGATGGAAGTGAAGTGAAGACTGTGCCGACGTTTGGGGCGATGGTGCCCGTCGTAACGTCAAAGCCAGCACACGGAGACGTGTGTTCGACGCCAGGAGTGCTGAGGGCCATTTCGTTCACCTCTTTAATAACCTCATCTGTTCGCTCAAGGCTCGAGCCAGGAGGGAGCATGGCGATAATGGCCTGGTATCCGATGTCTTGGTCAGGAATGAAGCCGCTCGGCATCCGCGACATTTGAAAACCTGTAAGACCGACAAGAACCAGGTAGGCTACGAGCATTATGGCGAGCGCTCGCACGAGATGGCACGTCACATCGCCGTATGATTCAGAAAGCCACACGAAAAAGTGATTGAATTTTTCGAAAAGACTCTTAACAAATCCAAAAATTCCGCTTCGTTTTCCCGTCGACCGTTCAGAGTGCGGTTTCAAAAGAACCGCGCAGAGAGCTGGGCTTAACGTCAGCGAAACGAAGCAAGAAATTATTGTCGAAGCGGATATTGTGATGACGAACTGCCTGAAAAATAATCCGGGGATCCCGAAAATGAAAGCTGACGGAACGAAGACAGCACAAAGAGTCAACGCAATTGCAATGAGAGCTCCAGAAACCTCATCAATCGTTCGGTGCGTCGCATCTTTTGCCGACATTCCGAGGGCCATGTTTCGCTCAACATTTTCGACGACCACGATTGCGTCGTCCACGACGATTCCAACCGCCAGCACTAAGCCGAACAGAGAAAGATTGTTGATAGACACGCCCAGGGCTGAAAGAATGCTGAACGATCCAACCAGCGACACGGGAATTGCAATGACCGGGATGAGGGTTGCTTTCCAATTTTGAAGGAACAGATAAACGACACCCACCACGAGGAGAATTGCGATGAAAATCGTTTTAATGACCTCGTCGATTGACTGACTGACGAAAGTCGTTGGGTCGTAAATATTGATATAATCAATGCCCGGAGGAAACGTTTTTTTGAGTTCAGCCATTTTATCCCAAACCGCATGTTCAACTTGAACGACGTTGGCGTCAGGAGTTGCAATGACCCACCACGGAGCCGAGATGTATTTATCTGCATAAGCAATTGACCCGTAATCAACGGAGCCAATTTCCACGCGTCCAATATCACGAATGCGAGTGACGCGTCCTTGGGAGTCAGATTTAATGATGATGTTTCCAAATTCCTCTGGCGTATCAAGGCGCCCAAGGGCTTCCACATTGATTTCAAAAGCAGACTTGTTTGACATCGGCGGCTGGTTGAGCACGCCGGCTGACACCTGAGAATTTTGAGCTCGAATGACTGCAAGGATTTCATTCGCACTAATGTTGTAGGCCGCAGCCTTATCCGGGTCGACCCAGATGCGCATTGCGTATTTCCGCTCGCCCAAGAGCCAGAAATCTGAAACTCCGGGGAGTCGGGCAATTTCATCTCGAATTTTGAGCATGAAGTTCGACATGTATTCAGCACTCCTCGAGCCGTCCGGGGAATAGACGTGCACACCCAATAGGAGGGCTTGAATGGTCTTTTTTACTTGGACACCCTGCAATTGCACTTCCTCTGGGAGGCGCGACAACGTGTCTTCGACTCGACTACGCGTAAGCAGGAGAGCCTTGTTTGGGTCGGTGCCTACTTTGAAAATGACCGTAATTGTGAGGTTGCCATTACCGGTCGACTGACTTGCAATGTAATCCATGTTTTCGACACCATTTATGGCCTGCTCAAGTGGTGTCGCCACAGTTCGGGCGATGGTTTCCGCTGATGCACCAGGGAATGTGGCGTTTACTTGAATGGTTGTCGGCACGATGTTCGGATACTGCGCTATCGACAGCATGGACATCGTGGCGAGCCCGAAGACGACTATGAACACATTGATCACGGTCGCAAATCGCGGGTGATCGATGAAAAAATGCGCTAATTTCATGAAAAATCCTTCTTATTGCGGCTCTGCGGTAAATTCTATTTTTCCGTCAGTCGCTGCCACCTTGGAACCTGGGCCAGCGAGTCCCATGCCCTCGATTATGACGTTGTCTCCAGCGTCTAAGCCCGAGTGAACGACTCGAAGGCCGTTACGGAGATCGCCAACTTCGACCGTTTTTGCTTTCACAATGCCGTCTTGACCTACTACCAAAACGATATGCGTCGATTGGTCTGGCATGACTGAGGCATCGGGCAGAAGAAACGTTGGAATGGGAGACGAGAATGCAAGACGCACGCGCGCAAATCCACCCGGCGTTAGGGTTAAATCTTTATTTGGAACAGTGGCTCGCACATGGATCGTGCCGCTTGAGCGGTCGATTGCATTGTCGATGAAATCGAGGGTGCCTTTGTGGTTGAACACGCCATCGGTTTCCGAGGACACTAAAACCTTATTTGCGAGCTCCCCTTTCTGACGTGAACGCAGCTTTTGAAAGCTTATGTATTCGGCTTCGCTCATGTCGAAATTGAGATAAATTGGGTCAAGCGAAACAAGTGTCGTTAAAAGGGTCGTCGGACTGAGACCCGCTCGGCTGCCGGAAATGAGATTTCCCACCGATACAAGATGAGTCCCAATTCGCCCACTGAACGGAGCCGTGACATTGCAATGGTCGAGATCGAATTTGGCATCACGAAGCATCGCCTTCGCACCATCTACAGCGGCCTTTGCGGCTGCGGCGTCAGCCGTGCGCTGCTGAACGTTTTCCGTCGACCCAGCATCGGTCTTTTTTAACGTTTTCGCTCTTTCAAGTTCCTGATTTGCGAGTTCAAGTTTGGCACTGGCACTTTCAAGCTCAGCACTCGCTTGGCTAAATTTTATTTCATACGGCGTGGGGTCGATGTTAAAGAGGAGTGAGTCCTTCTGCACGAGGTCGCCATCTTTGAAGTGAATCTGCATGAGCGTTCCTCCAACTTGAGGGCGCAATTCAACAGCTTCTACGGCCTGAAATTGACCTAAAAATTCAATGCGCGACTCCAATTCCTTTTCGAGAGGTTTGCTTGTGATAACGGCTGGTAGCTGCGAGGCGGCTGCGGCGGGCGTGCCTGATCCAAACCAACGCCAAATGGCTACGCCGGCCACAACGATGACGGCGGCCAAAACGATGAAGAAAGTCTTTGCGCTTTTGCGCGGCGCATGGCCTTCAGGAGCCGGATTTAAAGGCTGCTCTTGGGTGGGCTTTTCTGCCGCATTTGAAGTGTAACTTGACATGGCATTCTCCTGATTTGGCTCATTGTTCATATCTTAAAAGTATTAACTACTTATAGAATAGTTACTATTCGGAAAGAAGTCAACACAAAATGGACGTTGACTTCTAAATAAATACAGACTACTCTTCAAGTAGTGACAAAAATTGACCGAAACGCTTAACGCGCGAGGTGTTATGAAAAAAGCTGACAAAAATGAAATTAGCTGTTCGATCTGGCGGGCAATCGAGAAAATCGGTGATTCTTGGAGTCTATTAATCCTCCGCGATCTCGGAAATGGTGTTGTCCATTTTGATGAATTCCAGAAAAGTTTAGGCATTGCACCTGGTGTCCTGAGCAAGCGCCTCAGCGCTTTGGTGGAAGGTGGGCTTGTGCGCAAAGAAATTTATCAAACCAATCCGCCACGCGCGAAATACGTCCTGACAGAAGTTGGAGAGGACTTTCTCCCTGTGTTGGCCGTTTTTATGGCCTGGGGCAATAAACACAGCTCGCCGAACGGAATTGACACACAACTTGTGGATAGGGAAACACACAAAAAAATCAGTCCAATAGTCGTCGATGCAAAGACGGGAAAACCGATTGATTTTGGGAAAATCGTTTACGCCGGTGGGCCAGCCAATACGCCGGAGAAAATACGGCTTTTGAAAGATCGGGGTATGCCGCTCGCGGCTGCAAAATGAAAAATGGGGTTTAGACTTCAAAATTGATTCCTCTGTAACGGCGAGCATGGGGGGTCTTTGCCTCGAAGTTTATTGAGTCGGTAAACCCTCAACGAGAATTGCGCGATATTCAGCCCCTCGAAAGCGATGCTCGCGCACCCGTTTGTATTCTGGGCTGTCATACCAAGCCATCGCTTCTCTCGCAGTGGGAAACTCAGCAATCACCACTCCCTCCGCTTCAGCACCTTCCAAAACCTGGTGCTTTCCATAATGAGCAAGGACCGAGATTTTATGGCCCTCAAGCGTTGTGGGGGCCAGGCTTTCGTAGATGTCCAACTCGGTCTTATCCGTGGTATGCTCCCGGATGAATACGAAATATGCTGCCATAATCAGTTTTGATTGATTGGAATTAAATTCTCACAAAAACCACCCAGCCCTTCTCCTGCTTAAGCGTTTCAGCAAGGAGAAAACCCAAAAAGCGCGGCCGCACGAACCGCGAATAAAACCAGCGCTCGTTGTTTTCAGGCCAACTTCGAGAGCGAACCAAGCCCGAGTGCCTCGACAATCTTTGTTTGGATCGGTTCCACCAAAAGATTTACCTCATCGGCGCCATAAGGTTTCCCAACGACGACGCGTGGGGGGCGTGTGCCTTTTGCCGCCTCCACCAGATTTGCGATGGCATACGGTACGTCCATCAGGTCTGGGGCACCCTTGCCTTCAAAAATTCCCTTGAAAGTCCCAAGCATCTTCCCAGGTATGCTTGCCACTTCTCCGTAACCTTCGGCGCGCGCACCGTCACCCGGCTGTTGCGCGCTACCGTACATATTCGTTGGGTAAGCACTCGGTTGTACGAGCACAACATCGATGCCGAGAGGCGCGAGTTCATAGCGGTAGCCGTCGGTCATTGCCTCGACCGCGTATTTTGAAGCGCCATAGAGGCCAAAAAACGGAAAAGTGATTCGCCCCAAGATTGAGCCTACGTTTATTACGAGCCCGTCGCGCTGTTTGCGTAACGTGGGGAGAGCCGCACGAATAACGCGTTGGATGCCGAACACGTTGACTTCAAAAAGATCGCGGAGTTGTTCGGCGGTAAAAGTTTCAGATATGCCTGCTGAAGCGAGTCCTGCATTATTGACAATGACATCGAGGTGGTCAGCATGAGCCAGCACTTGTTTGACAGCGGAGTCCACTGAATCGGTCTCCGTGACATCAAGCTCAACAACCTTGATGCCCAAAGCTTCAATTGTGCGTGCGTGGCCTTTATTTTTGCCGTGTATGTCCCGCATTGACGCGAACACGGTGTGACCAGCCTTTGCGAGAATTTCGGCCGTTCCTCGTCCGAATCCAGTGCTTGCGCCTGTGATGAGAACAATTTTTGGGGAGGATTTTTGGATTGGCATAAGCTCTTATCTCTTGAACAAGTCTTGCAAATTTGAATACGGCATCGTGTCGGTTGTAACCACTTTGGCGTCTCCTGTTTCCAGGAATTTTTTCGCCAACAACGCCACTGTTTTCCAAACGACTTGAGGGATGGTTTGACCGGAGGTCAGTCTGCGAACACCGAGTTTTTCCAATTCCCTTGCTTTCGGCAGCCCCGGAACTGTCATGACGTTAAGCGGTATTTTTATGCCGCTTGCGATTGCCCTGATTTCGTCTGCGTCTGAGAGGCCTGGAACGAAAAGCCCATTGGCGCCTGCAGCTTCGTAACATTCAGACCTTTTGATCGTTTCAGCGACCCGGCTTTTTGGACTTCCAATTTCGGCCAAGAAGACATCGGTGCGAGCATTAATGAATACATTTACACCCGCCTTTTCAGCGGCTTTACGGGCCTTCTCAATTTTCTTCGCGAGCAGGTCCGGCGCTCCCTCTCCGTCTTCAATATTGATTCCGACAGCTCCCGCGTCGATTACTGGCGCGAGAGTATCCCCAATTTTTGAAGGATTATTCGTGTATCCACCCTCAAAATCGATGGTGAGCGGAATTTTTAGAACATCCGTTATGCGCGAAGTTAGCTCCGCCAGTATTTTAGGCGGAAGGATGTTGCCGTCAGGAAAACCGAGCGCCCACGCCACCCCAGCGCTTGAGGTCGCAATGGCTTTGGCACCAGCATCTTCAATTACTTTTGCGCTCCCGACATCCCAAGCATTTGGAAGAACCAAGATGTCGTCCGAATCATGTAGCGCATGAAACTTTTCAGCAAGATTTGGCATATGTTTTTAGCTTTCCGAACTGCAAATTCGAACGAGTTAAACATGATGCTTTTACTTTGAGAAATTGAGTTTTGTTATTGGTCTAATAACAGAACATCATAGTTAGGCGTCACGCACTTCAACGAGGAACCTCTCGAGCGGCAAGTGCCCTTTGATTGCGATTTCTGCCGGTGCTGTTGACCGTGGCCTTGCGTGCTCTTGAATGGTTGGCCATCCTTTATCCAGCCATTCATTATAGGGTACAAAGAGCTGGTACGAACGGGGGGCAGCGTGCCGCATGGCGTTACCGCTGTTGATGGGCGAAAGGAAAAGCTCCTCTGATTTTTCTTTGAGGAGGCGCATGGCGTCGATGACAAGTAATTTTTGTGGGCGCACTTCAAATGCTGGCAGGTGTCGGTCAACCCTCTCGCGCGTGGGCCACAAGAAAACAAACCCGTTCAAGAATCGATACCAGTCCGACGGAGTGATGTCAGGAGGCAGTGCTCTTGTGAGCGCTCGCGGGGGAATTCGCCATTGGTCCCGAATGATGATACCATTGGGCAATACCAAATTCCTAATCCGCTGCTCTCTAAGAGTCGTTCGTAAAGCTGTCCCTTTTAAAACGGCACCCATTAACCGCTCTGCGCTTAATAGGCCGTGTTTAAGTATCGATTCAAGGTTTGAAGGTTCGGCAATGTGGTAGAAATGCTTTTGCGGAAATCTCTTCATGGTTTGGAAAGCAAAGCGACCGCCGTGGCACGAACTTCGGCCATGCGATTTATCTCTCAGCTTTTGGCCTGCGGCTCCACTACCGCCCGTCTCGTCGGTCGTTGCCGTAGAACTCTATCACATTTTGGACAAGCCTGGTTATTTTTCTCCGCACAATCAGCGCAATATGTGCATTCGTATGAACAGATAACAGCGTTTTCAGATTCGTTTCCAAGCGACACTCCGCACTGTTCACAGTTTTTTTTCATTTCGAGCATAGTTGTCCTTTTTTAGTTTTACCTCAGCACCTCACTTCGACATCGAGGGTCAATGAACGCTCTACTTGACAAGTTTATCAACGGCTGCCACGAGCACTCCCAACGCGGCACCCCCTGCACAAATTGCAGCCCAACCTCCAGACGCCCAGAGTATTCCAGCAATCGCCGAACCCTACAAAGATGCCGTTAATGCGTCCTCTTGCTTCAGGATTCAGCAGGTTTATCAGATAACGCCCAACAGTCTGGTCGCCCAAAACACCAACGTCTAACATAAAGGCTCCGAGTGCCAAGCCAAGAAGGCATATAAACCAGGGAGCCGTCAGGTTGAGGCCGCTTAACGCCGCGACCCCGAAGCCTGCGATCAGAACGACATGGGAGACGAAAGTCACGCGCTTCGAAAAACCCTTGTCGGCTAACCTTCCCACGGTTGGCGTGACGATTGCGCCTCCTGCTCCAGCCAGAGCAAAAAAAGCGACGCCTCGTGGTCCAAGATTAAAGGGAGGAGCGGTCAAGAGGTAAACGATTGTGGTCCAATAGACGTTAAATGCAGCCATGACGATTGCGGCCGTAAAGGAGCGTTTTCTTAGCACTGGTTCACTTCTGAAAAGATGCCACAATGAACCAATGAGGCGTGCATAACTGGCGCCAGACGCTATGCGCCTGACGGGCAGCCGAAAAGCGAGAGTTGCAGCGAGCCCTGTCATGAGTATCGTGGTTGCGAAGTAGTATGTTTTCCACCCCCCAAAGCTTGAAAGAAAACTTCCCATCGGGCGAGAGAGCAAAATGCCGATCATCAGCCCGCTCATGATGTCACCAATCACTCGTCCCCTTCTTTCGGGAGGAGTCATCGCGGCGGCACTCGGAATCAGAACTTGGATCACAGAGCACCCGGCTCCCACAACAAAAAGCAATGCAAAAAGCAGTGGCACACTCGAGGTGAGAGCAACGCCAAGAGAGGATAAAGCCGCAGCGCTTATCATTGCCAAAACAAGCCTCCGGTTCTCAACAAGATCAGCAAGGGGAACCAGAAAAAAGAGCCCGATTGCGTACCCGATGAGAGGCACCATTGGGACAAAACCGCTCATCGCAGCGGTCAGCCCAAAGGAAGTGGACATCAGTTTAACAAGCGTCTGCGGCGCAAAAACGTTTGCGATAATTACAGCGACTGAAACGCCAAACAAAAGTACTGGCACACGGACGGGAGCCGCTGCTTCTGGTGGAGTGGCTGAATTCGCCATTGATGCTTCGTTGGTTGCCATAAAAATTCCTTTTTTAGATTCGTGAACGGAAAAACCTCATGTGTTCTTGCTCTTCATTTATCCTGCCAGCCTCCCCCTAAAGATTTGTAAAGCGAAACCACTGAGAGCATTTGGTCCCGTTCGGTGCGGGCAAGGTTAAGCTGGGCTGGGAAAAGTTGCTGTTGAGCCTCCAAAACTTCGTAGTAGTTAGCTTTGCCGGCCACAAATCTTTCAGAGGATAATTTTACGGCCCTCTGCAACGATTCGACTTCGATGCTCTGTTGATTTCTGATGTCAACCAATCGCTGGTTTGAAGAGAGCGCATCCGACACGTCGTGGAGGGCAATCAGGACTGATTGGCGATAGGCAAAAATGGATTCGCGTTTTGCTGCTTTGGTTTGGCGATATTGCCCGACGAGCTTACCGCCTTCAAAAAGCGGCCCGGTCGCATCCGCAGCCATTCCCCATGCTGTTGAAGATCCAGCAGAGAAGGCTGAAAGTTCTGGGCTGATTCGTCCGAAGAGCGCTGTAAGGCCAATTTTGGGGAAAAACTCAGCGATTGACTCGCCAACGTCGGCGTTTGCGGCGCGGACGAGTTGTTCGGCTTGCTTAATGTCGGGACGGCGCTCCAATAACTGTGCGGGGAGTCCGGCGGGTACTTCTGGCGGCAGTTGCTGAGTTTCACCGAATTTAGCGCGCTTTATGGGCCCAGGCACTCGCCCAAGGAGAACGCATAGAGCGTTTTCAGTTTTTGCAATTTCATCTTGAATCCGGGGGGCAACGGAATTGGCGTCAGCCAATGCGGCCATTGCCCGAGCCGTTTCAAGGTCGTTTCCTTTTCCGCCTTCAGAGCGCCGCTTAAAAATCGTGAGGCTATCGCCAAAAGAGTTCGTCGTGGCGGCGTCGATTTCAAGTTCGCGGTCCAGTTCTTGGAGTTCAAAATAGTTGGCAGCAACATCGCTCATTAGGCTCAATCGGACGCTCTTTTTTCCTTCATTGCTCGCAAGCATCCGCGCCTTGGCTGCTTCACTTTGGCGGCGAATTCGCCCCCAAAAATCCACTTCCCAAAACGCATTCAAACCAACCACCGCGCTGCTAGTGGTCATTCCAGAATTGGGGTAAAAGTTTCCGAAAAGATCGTTTTTCCCTCGGCTGACGTCGCCGCTATAGTCCACGTTGGGCACGAATTGTGAACGAACCTGAGTTTCTATCGCCCTGGCTTCCTCGACCCGCGCGGCTGCGATTTTTAGGTCATAATTATTCGTTAGGGCTTCTTGAATTAGTCCGGCGAGGACCGGGTCTTGGTAAACCTTCCACCACTCAACGTCTGCAATGGAATTCGTACTTTGCGACACGTCATCGCGGAACCTCGTAGACGAGTCAACAGCTGGGCGCTTGAAATTTGGTCCAACGGCGCAGCCTGAGAGGAAAAGAGCTAAGCCTGAAACAGCCCAGAACTTTTTGATATTGTCCCGAGCCTCCTTCACTGAACACCTCCAGTTTCTCCAGAGACCGTGGCGGCGATTTTATCAGCGTTTGATGGCTCGTGCCGGGCGCCTGCTAATTTTTCAATGATGTAGAACGCGAAAGGAATGAGACACACCGCAATAATCGTGGCAGAGAGCATTCCGCCTATCACAACGGTTCCAAGAATTCTCCGGGACACAGCGCCTGCCCCAGTCGCGAGCCAAAGGGGAACAGCGCCCATGATAAACGCGAAGGAGGTCATTAAAATGGGACGAAGCCGCGTTCGAGCTCCCTTCAGTGCAGATTCCATCAATGGCGTGCCTTTTCGATATTCAACGCGGGCGAATTCGACTATCAAAATTGCATTTTTCGCTGCGAGACCTATCAGCATGACGAGCCCAATTTGAGCAAACACGTTGTTCACCATTCCTCGCGCGTAAAGGGCGAGAAAAGCTCCGAGCACGGCAATGGGAGTTCCAAGAAGAACACTGAACGGAAGCGACCAACTTTCGTAAAGTGCCGCCAAAATCAAGAAAACAAAGACAAGTGAGAGACTAAAAATTGCGGCTGGAGACACGCCCTGAGCGGCTTTTTTCTCCTGATAAGACATTCCGATATAATCAAAGCCCATATCGGAGGGCATGTTTTGGCTAAACACTTCTTCGAGTGCCTTGGTGGCTTGAGCTGAGCTGTATCCTGGAGCCGCAGTTCCTGAAATCTGGGCACTCCGATACAAGTTGTACCTCATTATAAACTCTGGGCCACTTGTCGATTTCGTGGTCGTAAGAGCCGACATCGGAACCGCCTCCCCGTTGTGGTTCCTGACGTAAAAAAGATTCAGATTGTCGAGAGATTTACGGTATTCGCCTTCTGCTTCCACGTAAACCTGCCACTGCCGGCCGAATCGGTTAAAATAATTGATGAAATATCCGCCCATGTAGGATTGGAGCGTTTTGTAGACCTCTGCAATATCGACGCCTTGCTTGATGACGCGGTCACGGTCCACATCGACATAAAGCTGAGGAACGTTCGGCAGGAAAGTCGTCTTTATGCTCCCGATCTCAGGCCTCTTTTGAGCGGCCTCCATGAACTTTGAAACGTTCTTCGCAAGAAAGGGAATGTCGTTACCCCCCCGATCTTCCAAAACCATAGTGAACCCGCCCGCGGTGCCCACACCGGCGATGGCAGGAGGAGGGAATGCGAAAGCGACTGCGTCTGGGATGCGCGAAAGTTTCTTTGCAAGCGCAGCTTTGATGGCGTCGTAATGCTCTTCTGGTTTTGTCCGCTGGTCCCAATCCTTAAGCCCCACCCAAATCGTGGCGCTATACGTATTACGCGTGAAACTCAGAATGGTGAATCCGCCGATAGTGCTCGTGCTTTCCACGCCGGGCGTGGAAAGAATAGCCTCTTGAACCTTTTGGCAGGCTACGGCTGTGCGCTCAATTGAGGACGCCATCGGGAGCTGCACATTCACGTAGAGAAAACCTTGGTCTTCCTCGGGAAGAAAATCAGTTGGGAGCTTTTTTCCAAACAACCCGACGGCAACACAGACAAAAACGAGCAGAATCAAACTGATAGCGGATTTACGGATCAGAAAGCCACAGACGCCAATGTACTTATCAGTCAACTTTGAGTAGGCTCGGTTAAACGGCCGGAAGAAAAACCCCAGTTTTCCTTTTTCTGGTTCCACTTTCCGAAGCAACAAGGCTGCGAGAGCGGGACTCAAAGTCAGCGCGTTAAATGCAGAAATCATCACGGAGATTGCGATGGTCACTGCAAACTGCTGGTAAAGTCTGCCTGTGATGCCGGGGATAAAAACAGTGGGCAGGAACACTGCTGCAAGAATAATAGCAATTGCCACAACTGGCCCTGCGACCTCTGACATTGCTTTGAGGGCGGCTTCACGAGGCGTCAGCCCTTCGTCGATGTGGTGTTGAACGGCTTCCACAACAACAATGGCATCATCAACGACGAGCCCGATGGCGAGCACGAGTCCGAAGAGGGACAGAGTGTTAATCGAAAATCCGAGCAGAGGAAACACCGAGAAAGTTGCAATCAACGAGACGGGCACAGCAGCAAGTGGAATGATGGTGGCACGCCAGTCCTGGAGAAATACGAAGACCACGAGCATGACGAGCGCAAGGGCTTCCCACAGCGTCGTCGAGATTTCTTGAATGCCCTTCGTGACTGAAAGGGTGGTGTCAATGGGAACACTAAAGTTTATGTCAGAAGGGAATCTTTTCTTTAGTTCCTCCATCAAGGCGCGCACCCCTTTTGCGGCCTCAATCGCGTTCGATCCTGGAAGTTGGTAGATGGCGAGCAAAGCGGCAGGTTTCCCGTTATACTCGCCGAATACATCATAGTCTGCGGCACTCAATTGGATGCGCGCTACGTCTTTCAACCTGATTACGGCACCGTCTGGCGTGGCTCTAAGAACAATGTTTCCAAAATCTTCAACAGTTGTCAGACGTGACTGGGTGCGCACCGTATAAGTGAAGACTTGACCAGGGGGCATCGGGCGGCTCCCAACTTTGCCCGCAGGGTTTACCGTGTTTTGTGAGGAGATGGCTGAAATGATCTCGGGAACCGTGACGTTTAGCTTCGCAAGTTTGTCCGGTTTAACCCAAATTCTCGTTGCATATTGGCCTGCTCCAAAAACGCTTACGGAGGACACGCCGGGAACGCGGCTCAAGGCATCGACCAAATTGATGTAGGCATAATTGGCGAGAAACTCTGCGTTATGCGATTCGTTCGGCGAATTGAGCGTCAAAATCATGAAGGGAGCAGACAGCGACTTTTGAACCGTCACCCCATAATTCCTTACATCGGCGGGTAATTGCGCCTCGGCCTGAGCGTAACGCAATTGGGTTAACACTTGGTCGATATTGGGGTCAGTCGCCAAATCGAAGTTGACGAACATGCGCATGAGTCCGTTGTTGGCGTTAACGGAATACATGTAGTTCATGTTATCGACGCCGCTCATTTGCTGCTCGATGGGCGTTGCAACCGAGGATTCGAGAGCTTGCGCGTCGGCGCCAACGTAGTTGGCTTGAATGTAAATTTCTGGAGGGACAACCTTCGGGAACTGTGAGATCGGCAATTGAACCACTGTTACCAAGCCAACAATGACCAAGATTATCGAGATGACAATCGCAACGATGGGGCGATTAATGAAAAATTTTGACATGGCTTTTACTGATCCAGGTTGACGGGCTTTGCTGCGACGTAGTTTGAAACGATCACGGAGATGCCGTCCTTCACCTTCTGCAAACCTTCAACGACTACGCGGTCAGTCGGCTTTAGACCTTCCGTAATAACCCACATCTCTCCGTAGCGCTCTCCCGCCTGCACTGGAACGATGTGCGCTTTGCTGGCGTCGTCCACGACGCAAACCTGCCGGATACCTTGCAATTCAGAGACCGCGAGTTGTGGTACGAGAAGAGCGTTGTGAACTTCCTCGATTTTCAAACGCACCCGCCCAAATTCTCCTGGTCGAAGTGTATGGTTTGGATTTGGAAAAAGTGCTTCGAGCCGAAGAGCACCCGTGGTTGAGCCAACGCTTCTATCTGCTGCATCGTTTTTTCCGGGCAGTGGATAGACAGATCCGTCACTTAAAATTAATTGGATGGGAAGGTTCCGAAACCGCGCATACATGTCCTCTTCATTGGCAGACTTTTTGGCGAACGCGTTGTATGCCTCTTCCGTAATGTTGTAGTAGACTTTTATCGGGTCAATGGTTGAGACGGTGGTAAGTTCGCCTGAGCCGGGGCCAACTAGATTGCCAATTTGAGCCTTCGCGATTGCCGGAATTCCGTCGACCGGAGAAGTTATTTTAGTAAACCCCAAATTGAGCTCTGCTTGTTCAACCGTCGCCTTGGCACTCGTCACGGCTGCATCTGCTGCCAAATTAGCTTGCACTGCATCATCATATTCTTCTTGGCTGATGGCCCTATCTTTCACGAGAGGTCCGTATCTTTTGACATCAAGTTGAGTTTTACCTAACACGGCCTGCGCTTCTTTGAGCCGTCCGTTGGCTTGGTCGAGAGCGGCTTGAAAAGGTCGAGGATCAATTTCAAAGAGCATGTCCCCTTTTTTGACCGCATCCCCTTCTTTGTAATTCTGAGTGATGAGATAACCGGTTACCTGTGCCCGAATTTCAGCGTTTACGAGACCGTCCAAGGTTCCAATCCATTCGTGAAAGACTGGAACGTCTGCTTGGGTAACGCTCGTCACCTCGACCAGAGGCGGAGGCGGCGCTGAGGCCGTTGGTTTTTTCTCGCAGCCAACAATGCCACTCATTGTGAGCGTGCCGAGCAATATAGAGGTCAGTGTAATTTTCGTCATATCGTAACGCCTTAATCTTCGAGGGAATTTGCCCTTTGCAGGCCCTCTCTCTCGCGTCGAAACAGAAAGGAAATACCTACGGAGAAAACAGATTTTGGATGTGTCCGTGATTTCGAGATTCTTCCAACAGTGGATTGGTTTCTCTTGGGACGATGAAACCTTCTCCAACTCCTTTCACCGCTGCAAGGATTTCTCGAGGCGCCTCCTGATTTGAGCTCAACCGTCTGACACCTAGCCTTCTTAGTTCGGCGATGGGCGGCAGGTCAGAAGCTGCCAAAATATTCACAGGCAGTTTAACCTGCTCGACTATCGCGCCAATTGATGCGGGGTCGGCGAGACCAGGGACAAAGATTCCATCAGCGCCAGCCTCCCTGTAACGCAAGCCGCGCTTTATGGCCTCCATCAAGCGTTCATCAGGGTCGCCGATTTTTGCGAGGTAAACGTCGGTGCGTGCGTTGATGAAGAGGTTTATGCCCAAAGCTTCAGAAGTATGCCTGGCTCGCTCGATTTTTTTGGCTAAAGCGCTCGGCGGGAAAAGCCCGTCCTCAATATTGACACCCACAACGCCAGAATCTATTGCGGTTTTCAGAGTTTCCCCGAATTGTGCGCGGTCATTTGTGTAGCTTGTCTCAAACTCAATTGAAAGCGGGATGCGAATTATTTTAGTTATTTGGGTAACGGCTTCTCCCAGGATTTGCGCCGGGATCATGGCGTCCTTCCGGTAGCCTAACGCCCGAGAAATCCCCGCGCTCGTCGTCGCAATTGCCTCTGCCCCTGTGTCCTCAATCGTTTTTGCGCGACGTGCATCCCAAGCGATTGCCAACATGAGGATAATGCCCCTGCGTTTGTGCAGGGAATGGAACTGTTCTGCAAGGTCCACCATGCGGTTGTCGTCTTTCGGTTGCAATTTTGGTACGACCACATAACCATAGTCCGCATTTCGTGTGAAATTGTGTAATGTCATAGGCTCTATAAAAAAGTGAAATAGTGATGAATTTTAATGATGTGGATCTCGATCTTATTCGCTGCTTTGTCACCGTCGTCGAGAGTGATGGGTTTACCCAGGCGTCAAAGCGGCTTCATACCACGCAGTCCGCAGTTACGCTCAAGATTAAGCGGTTAGAAGAACAGTTGGGTTGTCGGCTCTTCCGCAAGACGACACCACCACTTCAGCTCAGCGTGGAAGGAGAAGTGGCGCTCGGATACGCGGTAAAACTCATGAGCGTGAATCGAGAAATGATGCTGCGGGTATCAAGACCTCAGCGTGACGACACGCTCCGCGTGGGGTTGCTGGACCCCCTTGGGCGTCAGGTTCTCCCTCTTTGGATGGTGAGGTTTGCTCAAAAGTTCCCAGGGCAAAAAATCGTGACCGAGGTTGGATTTCTGTTCGACCTTCTTAAGCAGTTGGAAGAAGACAAGCTCGATGCGGTCATCGGGACTTCTGGATACACGTCGATGAGCGAATACAAATTCGCTCCGGCGCTAGAAGAAACCCGCCTTCATCATCACGAATTGCACTGGGTAAAAGCAGAGGGTTCGAAAATCGACGTCAGCAAGGACCCGCTTCCACTCGTGATGTTCGGGGCAAATTGCGGGCTCAGGTTGAGGGCATTGGAGGCTCTACAGCAACATAATCGCACATTCGATATTGTTTTCGTGGGTGGCACGTTGAATCTGGTTCAGGCTGCGGTCGTTGGGGACCTCGGCATAACCGCGTTATCACCGTTTGCTTTTGCTGACGGCATGGTCGTCGTCCAAGACTTAAGTTTGCCGCTATTGCCCGCGTCAAATATAGCCGCTTACTACAGGAAGAAATCGGACAACACGAAGGTCCAAGAATTGGTGTCGTTTTTGTTCAAGGCGTTTGCCGATATGAAGAAGGAAACTTCCTTGATGGCAAAAAGCGTTTTAGGCAAAGCTCGGACAAACGGTGAGCAAAAACTTAAACCGGCGCGCGTCGCAGGTTGAACTTATAATTAGAATAAAACGCCTTGTCCCTCACTGAACAGAACCCGGTCCTGGATTTACGAGAATGGGTCGAGCTTTGCCAAGACGAATCAGGCAGACTGGGAAACGAGATGCTGCCTCAGGATTCGATTAAACTCCGTTGGCCTTTCTTCCGGGAAGAAAATGCGAGCACCATCTAGTGTTGCGCGCGTTTTAACCCCAGGAATGGTTCGCGCCAACCACTCAGCCCATTTTACCGGAAAATACACGTCATCCGTCGCCCACGCAATCAAGGTTGGAACTTGAAGCTTCCGCAGCAGTGGTTCGATTTGCGACCGTGTGCTTATTGTCAAATGCAATAACGAAGCGAGCCAAGTCACGGGTGCGTTGCCTCGTGCGGAGAAAAGGCCGGAGATAAATCTCAATATCGGCGTCCGTCACGTTCTCTGGACGCTCATACGCGGGGCCGAGAGCTTGGGGAGAGCGAAAAATCTTTTTGTCCTCCAGCATTGACTTCAAGGTTTCGGCGAGGCCACCTTGTTTTGTCATCTCGACGAACGGCTTAAATGCCTCTGGCGGCCAGTTGTCGTGGGTATCGCAATCGGTAAGGGTCAGAGTGCGGAGTCGCGCTGGATTATTCGCTGCAAATATTTGGCAGATGCCTCCCCCGCTGTCGTTCCCAATCAGGTCGACCTTTTCAATGCTGAGAGCGTCCAGAACCTCCCCAATCATTTTCGCGTTGTCTGTGACCGTCACCCCCTGGTCAGGAGCGATTTCCGTATCGCCGTGCGCCAAAAGATCGATTGCGATGCAACGGCGAATGTCTGATAATTCAGCTAGTTGGTGGCGCCAGAGATGTTTGTTGAGGAGAACGCCATGCACGAAAAGAGCCGCGGGGCCGGAGCCAGTTTCCGTGTAACAGATATGCCCCGAAGGGGTTTTCACGGTTTGGAAATTTTGGGAATCGCTCATAATTCAGTTCCTTGATTGGTCGTGTTCATTGTCTCTGTGGAACTGAAACATAAGCGTCAATCGAATGGAAATTGTGAAAATTTATGGAGCCCATGATAAATTATAATTATGCGGTTTTCGCTATCCACGATAATCATACCCCTCGTAGACCTGATCCGTTGCGAGTTTTGCTCGGCCAAACAATGAAATAATTACTATGGTTTCACTCAACGATATTGACCTTGATTTGATGCGGACATTTTTAACGGTTTTGGAAAGCGGAGGCTTTACCCAGGCGTCAAAACGGTTAGGAGTCACACAGTCAGGAATTACGCTTAAAATCCAAAGGCTTGAACAGCAGCTCAATTGCCGGCTTTTCAAGCGCACGACGAAACCCCTAGAACTGAGCCCTGAAGGCGAGGTTGTGCTTGGGTATGGACGTCGCTTATTGGACCTAAGCCAAGAAATGACGGAGCGAGTCGCGACGCCAAAAAGTACAGGGGCCGTACGCATCGGTGTCCTTGATCATTTTGGGCCGGAGCTGCTTCCGGTTTGGCTCGCCAACTTTAAAAGTTCATTTCCCGAGATAAAAGTTGAATCGGACGTTGGGGCAACCCAAGATTTATTGGTCGATTTGGAAGAAGACAAATTCGACCTTGTCATCGCGTCCTCTGGTTACACAGCGATGTCTGAATACAAGATCGCGTCTGCGATTCAGGAAACGCACCTCCAAAAAGAGCAGATGCTGTGGGTCCAAGCGGCAAATTCAAAAATCGACCTTAAGAAAGACCCCCTTCCTCTTGCTCTGTTTAGCACAAAGTGCCGTTTTCGACCAATGGCACTTGCTGCACTTCAGAAGGCTGGGCGCGCGTATGACATAGTTTTTGTGGGCGGAAGTTTGAATTCGATTCACACGGCGGTGCGTGCAGATCTTGGGCTGTCCGTGTTGACGCCGCTCTCGTTAGCGCCGGATATGGTGGTTTTAGGAGACGATTCTGGCCTGCCCAAACTGCCGCCCGCTGATTTGTCGATCTACAGCCGAAGGAAATCGGCACACCCAATGATACCGAGACTTACATCATTTTTTTCAGAGGCCGTGCGGAAATGGGAAGCTACTCAGCCCGATCTGAAGATCACCAAGACGACGGATGCAGTCAGATTGACAGCAAAGGCGAAGAAAAAAACGCTGCAACCTAAAGTTCGTTTAACCTCTTAAACGCAATAAACGAAATTTGGGCATTTGACCCCTTTTGCCGCCAAGGTGGCTATGAGGTTCGGTTATAGACTCGATAAAAACCCGCAATTTCTCAAAAGTAGAAAAGCGTGGTTTATTCAATATGTAAGAATTGAAAAAGCACAAACATTTATGCCTGATCACGCTGATACAGCGCACACTCCGTTAACGAAGCAATCAATTAGATTTAGCGGTGTGTTTCCAAAATCCTCTTTGACTGGAGCAGCGGGTGACAAAAAATGGCGCGAATGAATTCAAGCGATCACGAGCGCATTCGCGGCCACGGCTGGCACGAACTCGAACTCGCATATCTAAACCGCGTTGCCTTAACGTCGTAGGGCAAAAAATCGCAAAATTACGACAGCAGCGAGGATGGACCCGGCAAGAATTGGTCGCCAAACTTCAACTGCTAGGCTGGAATATAGAGGTCGATATTCTCTCACTGATTGAAGCGCGTCGCTGTGCTGTGACCGATCTTCAAATCGTCCTTATCTCTGAAGCTTGTGCAATTCCCATCATCGAACTCTTTCCTCGTGTGCCACCATCAGCCAGAAAATGAGGTTATTTCGCCACGCTATACGTGATGCGTCATCGCTAATTTCGATATGCAAGAACGATGATTATTTGGGTGATTCGGTAGAAGAGGTCTCTACCATATCCGACTGTTCACTCAATCGATTCAGCTATTGAAGAAGAATTCATTGGGGACGCTGAAATCTCGGTTACCATGACCTCATGTATCACCGGCTGACCTTCTGGAACGAGAGAGCGCTGACTGGTCGGCAATGCAGCGAGAAATGACAACTCCATTCGTTGCATCGTTGTTTCGATTCGACGCAAGGCATTGCCGCGAATCGAAACCTCGTGCGTGGCGAAGACCAGTCGAAGGTGCTGCTTCTTTCCTTCGCTCTTGAGTTCAGCAAAAGCGAACTGGTCAAATGGCAGCAACAGACTCCCTTCAGATGACAGTTCGATTCTGACCCCGTGTGCGTTCGGGTCGCTGGACCAACATTCCGGTGTTTTGGTGTTCATGTTTTTGTTTGTTTTGTGAGTGACTACGGCGCGCCAGTTTCAGCCGACAAAACGCGTCGGCGCCGCGTTGTCCAAATCGGAGGAGATGGCCGTGCAGACGATCCCAAAGGCGGATACCACGACGCGGGATAAAACCGTCCGTAAGCTCCAGCGCCAACGGCCTGTGGCCGGATCGCGTCACATTCTCGCGCAGTTGCTCCTTGTCCGGGGTGAAGATGCGGATGCCACGTCGCCCGCGCGAAATGGTTACATACCATTGTTGCGCATTCGTCGCGGCCTTGACGGTTGAATCGGAAAACAAGACGTAATCCACCGTCTTGCCTTGTGAGCCGTAGGACGTGACCGCGTAACCAGGAAGGAACTCGCGAAAGTTCGCGTCCAAAACTCGACCATCGGTGAGTTCAACTCCGCCGTCTGAACGAACCGACTTCGCCGTGACAAGCTCTCCATTCGTGACGCGCCCTCCAGAGGCCAGTTTGCGATTTGCTTTGAGATGCAAACGGTCGCCCGTCGCAATCGAAAGTTCGCGTGGCTGGCAGACGGTTACATGGCCGAGCATCTTGTTTGAAACGGTCACAAATTTCCCGCCGACTTCGACGAGGACACTCGCTTTCAAAATGCCCGTGAGCTTTCCCTTTGCACCAGGTTCGGCCTCGCGCACTTTCTGATTGAAGATGACAACGGCATCTTGCGGATAGAATCGTTCATCCCGTTTCTGTGCGTTCGTCAGGTCGAGCTTGTCCAGCACTTGAACCACCGTGTCGTTTGCACCGAGGAGCCCCTTTGACTTAAGCGCATCGCGCACGCGCTCATTGACGCGATGCACTTCTCCCCACGTTTGTGAGACGACCACAGCCGAAGCCTGTTGATCAGCAAGCCGGAGGTATTCGTCAGCAAGTTTATCGGCTTGATCGCCCAAACCGCACCCCACGATTGCTCCCATCTTGTCGAGGCGTTCAAATGAATCACCCATTTTGCCAGCCGCCGCCGCTTCGACGGCTTTCCGGTATTGCTTGATGCGTGTACGTTCGTCTTCGTCTTTGCCGAGAGTCGGGTCTTGCCGCCGAATCTTGTGGATCTCGACCGGCCTCACGCCGGAGTGACGTTCAATCGCCAGTAGCGCATCGGAAGCTTCGACCGCTCCATGCTGCCGCGTGTCGCCGGAAAGAACCAGGAGCGCGTTTCGCTCGCGAACGAGACGAATTAATTCAAGCATCTGGAGTCCGCCAATCTGACCGGCTTCATCCACTACGACGACCGCACGTTCAGCAAGATCGCGCTTGGTGAGAAAATTTGCGACGGTGGCTGGCGACGCAAATCCCGCTTTCTCCATTTCCACGACTTGCTGACGCTGCGGCGCGAGAACGACCACGCACCGCCCTGATTCCCGAAGTTGTTTGGCTAACTCGTGCAGGACAAAGCTCTTGCCCGTGCCCGCTCCGCCCCGAAAAAGCGAGACGATGTTCGTTGAACCGAGCAACGCATCAAGTGCCCGGCGTTGCTCGTCGTCGAGCTTTGGATTTGCTGGACGCGGGTTCGCAATCAACGGCCAGGAATCACCGACGCCTTCCTTCGCGGTCCGAACGATTTCCCATTCACGCAGCAGAACTTCGCACAACGTAACCGTACCCGGATGTTCCTCATTACGGATGTAGCCGCGCTGTCGCGTAAAATCCTTGAGTTCAGAAATGGAAAAGCCTTCGCCGCGCGCACGACCCAACGCTTCCTGCCAGACTTGACATTCAAGAACGACCGAGTTTCGGTCGAACAAGTGTTCCTCTGCCCATTGCACGGCCTCGCTGACCGTGACTCGATTCTGCGTCCTGACGTTTTTGCGGGGAGAATCCGAAAGCTGGCCTAACGCAATTCGTTCAGCCTCGCTCAACTGCGCGTCCCACAATTTCCGAAGCTCATCGCGACTCACGGTTTTCTGTTTTCGTGATCGCTCCGACGCGGCCAGTTGCTCGCGTAGGTTCTGGAAATTCCCACCAGAGAGTTCTGGTTTTTTGGCAAGCAGCATGGAAAGGGCTTCGTCGATCTGCGTGTGCCGTTTGGAGAATCGCTCACAGATTTGTTCGGAGATGCCTTCGATCTCAAAATCGCCACGAGCGCGATTGTGAACTCTGTAGCCAAAGGTTCGCAGTTCACGGGCGAGTTCGTGATAGTAAGCGTTCTCAGCAAACTTTCTTGCACGCAACAGTTCGTAGTTCTGAAGTGCCTTCCAACGGTCCTCAACTGCGTCGAACGTAGCGTTGAACACGATGCAATGCGTGTGTAAATGTGGGTCGAGCGCCCGTGACGTGTCGTGCGTGAACAACGCAGTCACGAAGTTGCCGGTCAGACGGTCGCTTTGTTCGCCACCGGCTCGGATGCGCGTTGCAGCGAACGACTCAAATTCCCGCAAGGCCAACCGGACCGCCCGCGCGTGCGCTTCGAGAATTCGTTTATCCTCTCCCATCAAACCTGAGATGGAAACCGACTTCGGCGGGGAGAAAGTAAAGTCGAAGAATATCCGCCGATTTGCCGCCATTTCGCCGCCTTCCATCCGCTTTGTGTTCAACCGTTGTGTCAGCGTTTCGCCTGTGGCTGGATGTTTGTTCTCACACAGTCGCAGGAAATCTTTGGCGTGGACTTTGCCGGACAATTTCAATTGTTCCGCACCCAAACCAAACCACTCGCCGGCGACGCGCTGGCCTTCGTCGTAATAGTCACCCACCGCCAGGTGTTCCTCGAAGTATTGCTCTGCGTTCTTGAGATTGTATTGCGTCTTTGCCGTGACCACACATCGGACTCTACATGGCCTGTCTGCGCATTTTGTGTAGCTGATACATCTTCACAAACACAGCTTGTGGTGGACTGTTGCCATGAGAACGAACGCGACTCTGAAGTCCGACAATCAAAAATGGGGCATCTACCACACAGACCGGGAGTATGCTCGCTCACTTGGCGATCCTCTGCGCACCAAAGTTGAAACTCCTACGAAAATTGCCACCGAGGAAGCCGCCGCCAAACTTGGTTTCAGTAATCCGTGGGCGCATCCGGTCTCGTCTGAGATGGTCGAACTGACTGACCAAATCCTCAAAGAGCAACGAAAACACGGGCAGGAGTGGGACCACAAACCATCGCGCACCATCCGCATCTGACTATGCAAACACCAACCACTGCTCAAATCCGTACCGCCATCGAAGTGCTCAACAAACTTGGCGAACGACTCAACACTCACGCCGAACATTCCGTGATGCAGATGTCGGAATCGTCACTCGGTGCTCACTATGCAGGGCGCATCGAAGTGGGAGCGACCGAACAAATTACCCGCATCGAGGCGGTCGTCACGCAATTGAAGAACTGGCGCGACGAATTATTGGAGCAAAGGAGGCACCGTGTTGGACATCATGTTTAAGACAGGGCACGCCCTACCCCTTGTTGTCACAAGGATTCTGCGTCCGCGAAGAAGTCGCGGTGTAAGCGCGAATTGTTCGCGTGAAGTGTGCGGCTTATGGCCTCGAACGCGGCAACTCCGCGAACTAGATTCGGCCGGGAACAGGACGCGGACAGGAATTTCCCACGTCCCCGGACAATCCGTGTCTGCGTTCAATCCACGCCAACAATCACGTTTACGAACAGTCCATATCCGCGCACGGGCAACGGCCTCATTCGTCCGTGAACAGGCAATAAAAACGGACGCGCAACGTCCGCAGTCGGTCCGCAGTCGTGAACAATTCACGGCTGCGAACTCGCCACGGACGCGAACTGTCCACGAACGTGGACTGGCAATGAATTGGCCATGTCGTTGCCTCGCGGTGTCCATGCCGCCGCCAGTTTATTTCCCGGTTCACGTCCGAATCATCCCGTCCAATGCCCTCGTTTGATCCAGCCGCAGTTCGCCAAGCAGTCGCGGAATTTACGCCGTGTCGTCCGCAGAAGTTCCAGGATTTGTTCCCGGCCAAAGAAGTCATCGTAGAACTTCGGCAGAAGCGGGCGTCATATCGCGCCATTGCAGAATTCCTTACGCAACATTGCCTGCCAACGAGCAAGACCGCCATCGCTACGTTCTGTCATCAGGTAATCGGCGAAATTGTCCGCCCACACCGTCGCACCGGGCGAAAGCGCCCGCCGTCTCCTGCCGAGCCAAATGGCCGAGTGGCTGTGCCGATGCAAACCGAGCCGATGGAATCCAACGGTGGAGAAACGCCGAAGACCAGCAGCCGTGGCCCGCGCATCGCCCAAGTCCGGATGCTCAAACCTGAAAGCACATGAAACGTCTCGACCTTATTCTCAACGGCAAAGGCGGAGTCGGCAAAAGCTTCTTCGCCGTCAACTTCGTGCAATTTCTGAAGGACAGGGGCATCGCCCACGCTGCGATTGACAGCGACAACGAAAACTCGACGCTGAAGCGGTTTCATCCCGATACGCGGTTTTTGGACTTGGGCAATCGCCGTGAACTTGATGGCATATTCAACGCGTTGGTGAAATCGAATCTCGTAGTTATGGATTGCCGCGCCGCGTCCACCGATCTTTTTATTGATTATTTCACCGAGATTGACCTGTCCGCCGTGTTGTCCGAACTTGGTGCGGCGCTCACGCTTGTCATGCCGGTGAACCACGAATCGGACAGCGTGGATCAGGTGCAACGGCTCGCCGACCAACTCGGCAAGAAGTGCAATTACGTCGTGATTCTTAACGCCTCACACAGCGAGAGCTTCGCGCTGTTCGAGTCATCCGAAGTGAGGGCACGACTCAAGGACAAGCTTGGAGGACGGGAGATTGCCATGACGCGGTTGCAGGATTGGCTGGTCGAGGCGCTCAACGCGGAGAATCTGACCATCACAGCGGCGACGAAACATCTCGGCTTCAACCTCATCGACCGACAACGGCTTCAAACGTGGCAGCGGAAGCTCTACGCCGAGATTGGATCCGTCGCTGACCTGCTCTTGCCCGGCCAATAATCCCCATGCCGACCAACGAACAGCCCGACTTCGACGAGGAGTTCGCCAAGGCCGTTGCCGAGTGGCGCGATAAACATCGACTACGAGAAGACGACGCGGTGATGCTCCTTGTCGAGTTGTTCCGAATCCATCAGCAGCATTGGGATGAACTCCGCCGCCGTGAAATTCCATCGTTCGAGCAATTCCGCGCGGACATCGCGAAGCTCGTCGCCGCCGCGCAGACGTTTCAGCAACAATCAGCCGCGTTGCTGGAAGTGTTCCGAAGCCAGTCACCGGCTCATAGCGCTGCGAGAATCACCCGTGCCGCCGCAATCTTCGCCGCGCTTGCCGCGCTGCTGGCCGGCTATCTCATCGGAAAGGTTTGGCCGTGAAACAAATCTTTTTCATGCCGATTGGCCCGATCACGTTTCCGCCAGACTTGCTGCTGAAGTTCACACCGCTAAGAGCCGCACTGCTGGGCTTGGGAATTTTGCTGCTGATTGTGGCCTTTCGACTCTTGCTGGCAACACCATGCAGAAATTATGTGGCGAAGCTCGGCGGTTTAAGATGGAAGCGGAATCAGTTTTGTCGCGGCTGGCTTATCACCGGCGATACCGGCTCTGGCAAGACGAGTTCCGGCATCAATCAACTCGCTCATCAAGTTTTTCAAAACGAGCCAATGTGGGGCGGCCTGTGCATTGACGAGAAAGGCGTGTATTGGGAAACGCTCTCCGCGATGGCACGGCACCACGGACGCGAGCGCGACCTGATTCATCTCCAAATCCGCGCACACGACACAGACACACAGTGGACGCCGCCGAATCGCTACAACCTGACCGGCGACCGCAGTATCCCGTTCACGACCTATGCTAAGTTTATCGTGGACACTGCCGCGAGTCTCGGCCAAGGCGGGGACAAAGGTTTTTTCAAAACCCAGGCGCAGACGCATATCGCCCACGCGCTCGAAATGCTATTTGAGTTGAATCGTCCGGTGACGCTGATCGGAGTGTTCGAGTTGTTGTCCGACCGCGAATTGCTGGAAGAAGAAATGGAAAACCTTGAGACGCTTCTCGAAACTCCACGTCGCGCGGTGGTTTACGCTCACTTCGCGAACCGCTTCCTCACTCAACCGGACGAACAACTTGGTGGCGTTCGTGAAACCATCGGCAACTATCTGCAATACTTCCTGACGCCCGAAGTCGCCGAGGTATTTTGCACCGGTGAAAGCACTTTCGACTTCGCAGCGATTGATCAGGGCAAAATCATCCTCACAACGATGCCACAGAAGTTTCAAACCGAACGGCGTTACGTGAACACATTGCTCAAGCTGCTTTACTACAATCACGCTCTCCGCCGTTTCGACAAACCCAAAGCCGAACGCGCAAAGAACAACTTGCTTATCCTTTGGGCCGATGAAGCGCAGCGGTTCATGACCGCCAGCGAAGATGGCACGAGTGATTACAACTGCGTGGATGTGATCCGCGAGGCAGGCGCAACGGTTGTCGCAGCCGCACAATCCACAACTTCACTCCTGCCGCCGCTGGGCAATGACAAAGCAAAGGTGCTCACGCTCAATCTCCGGAATCGCCTCATCTTCCGTGCCGCCGATGAAGCCGATGCCGTTCAAGCCGCCGACTTCATCGGCAAGAAGCGCGTCGTGAAACGCTCGTGGGGCTTCAGCGCCGGCAAACGCAACGTGAACTACTCCGAAACCGAAGAACACAAAATCAAACCACACAAGCTCCGCAATCTACGCGACCACGAATGCGTACTGGTCCATTGCGAGCGCGGCTTTCGGCGGATGACACTTCCTCCACTGGAATCAAATGCCGCTATCGCGAAGTGGTTTCCTTGGTGGAGACGGATGTTCTGAAGAAAGCCCCCTGAATCAATGAAAGTTTAGCCCGACCGATCAAACGCACGTAAGCGAACGGTTGAACTGGTTGCCGCAATCGCGAATTACGCCGCGACTTCTGATGAGTTCCTAAAGAGCATGGCAAGACTCTGGCCTCGTAGCTCAAATGGATAGAGCTGCCGCTTCCTAAGCGGCCGACCCCGGTTCAATTCCGGGCAGGAGCACCAAAACAAGACTACGTCTCGCTCCGCAATCGCGGCTCGGGCAGGTTTGTTTTTCCCTCGCACTTCGATCTTTGCCAATTCCTTTTGACCCTCTTCCTTCCGTCAGGCAGAATGTTGCTCGGACGAGAGTGCAAAATGCAAAGCAAACTCATAGTGGTGTTGGCAAATTCCGTTAAGAGCAGTGGACGCTGCTTGGCGGGAAAGGAGGTTTTTGACAACGGGAAGACGTGGAGTATTGGCGAATGGATTCGTCCCGTTGCTACGAAAGAGGGGAGGAGAGCTTAACACCTACCTTACGTCGCTTGCTCTTGGACACGATCCGAAATTGCTCGAAGTCATTGAAATCCCCTTTTTGAAAGCCGCACCACTCTCCTGCCAGCCCGAGAATTGGTTGGTCGAGACCCCATTAAAGCCCAAAACTTGGAAATCACATGGGACGATTGCGTGGGAAGACGCTCCGTCGCTTCTCGACCAAAAGCCTGAAATGTGGCACGATCCCAATGATGAAGACAGACGTGTTCGTGAAGGATTTCCGGAGACGATGAAAAAGACTGCGTCGCTTTACTTCATTAAGCCTGATAAAATTAACACAGTGAGCGTTTGGTCGGAGCACAACACTTTTCCAGGTGCCGCCAAGCCGACAAAAAGGAAGCGGGTTTTTTCTGTGACGCACAACGGTCAAGTTCATGACCTTGAAATTGAAGATCCAAAGTTTGCAGATAAATATTATCCGAACTTCCCTGGCGTAAATGATTCTGCAATTGTGATGAAACTCTCAAAAGAAACCCTTTTGTGCGTGAGTTTGACGGGGCCTTTTCATGGTCATCACTACAAGATCGCGGCAGGGATTTTTGAGCCACCTGCGAAAAAGGAGAGAGAGCAATGAATACTCTTTTCACAATTGGCCATTCGACGCACGAGCTAAGGGCATTTTTAGATTTGCTGAAACAGCACAATATCCAAGCCATTGGGGATGTAAGGTCTCAGCCCTACAGCTCAAGATTTCCGCAATACAGCAAGGAAGCTTTGGAGAAAAGCCTCAAAGAGGATCATATTCGTTACGTTTTCTTGGGCCAAGAACTCGGAGCAAGACGAGCAGAGGATTGTTGTTACGTTGAAGGGCAAGCAAGGTATGAACTTGTCGCAAAAACTCCTGCTTTTGCTCAGGGAATTGAAAGAGTGCTCCACGGACTTTCGAAATACAGACTCGCACTTCTTTGTTCAGAAAGAGATCCCCTCACATGCCACAGAACGATTTTGGTTTGCAAACATTTGAGGGGAAGAGGATTTGATATTGAGCATATTCTCGCAGACGGAACATTAGAATCACAAGAAGAGCTTGAAAGCCGAATGTTAAAAACGTTGGGAAAAGGTCAGCCTTCTCTTTTTGCTTCACGAGAAGAAACAGTCGAGCAGGCTTATGAAGAACAAGGTGGAAAAATAGCATATCGCCAAAGCCCGAACGTCAAAGTAGAAGGCCCGCACGTTCACACACCATGAGAATTTGCACCATAGGTTTTACTCACAAGAACGCTGAGGAATTCTTTCGGCGGCTGAAAAATTCAGGGGTCAAACGAGTGGTCGACGTTCGTTTGAACAACGTTTCGCAGCTTTCAGGCTACAGTAAAAAAGACGACCTCAAATTTTTCCTGAAGTCGATTCTGGGTATTGAATATGTTCATCTCCCGATTCTCGCGCCTACGCAGGACATCCTAGACGAGTATAAAAAAAACAAAGGCGACTGGGGGGTGTATGAACAAAAATTTAACAGTCTGATTCAAGGCCGTCATGTTGAGGATCAACTTCAGAAGGCCTTGGTAGACGAAGGTTGTCTCCTTTGCAGCGAGGATAAACCGCACCACTGTCACCGACGGCTGGTCGCTGAGTATTTGAATTCCAAGTGGGGAGGCGGCATCCGAATCGAGCACCTCTGAGGCGGCTCGCTCACGCTTTTGGCGGGATTAGAGCTTTGGCATTTTCTTTTTCCCACGCTGGATAGGAAGCGGGCGCGGACCAAAAACGCTCCCAGGCAACGTTTACAGTTCTCCTCACTTTGTCCTCTGCCGCCCCCGGCCACGGTTTGCACTGCATGGCCTTAAAGCCTTCGAACGCCTCTTCAACACATTTGCTAAGGACGGCACGCGGGTAGTAGCGGTGAAAATCTCCGGGCTGTTTTTGAGCTGTGGCTCGCATGAGTTCATTCCACTTATCTTCGATTAAAGCGGCGCTTTTTTTCTCATTCAAAATCGTGAGGGCATCAAGCATAACGAGCATTCGAGGCGCGTCGGCGGGATGATTGGACGGAATGCGGGGCAGCCGATAAGGGTCTCGTCCTCTCTCGGCATGGAGGTGAAGGTGTGCCCAGGCGTAAGCCGGGCCAACGCAGAAAACGCCAAAGAGGTCACAAAAGAATTCCTCCATCCACCGGGCGCGCCAACTTTTGTATGCAACGTCAACGCCAAACACCAAGGAGTCGGAGGTTCGCGAATTTTTCAACGCAACGAGGTCCTTCGTAAAATGAGCTTTGACCACTTTTTGTGCACGCTGAAAGGCAGTCTTCCAAGGTTTTATATTTGGGTCATCTTCGGCCAGAAAAAGAGGATGACAAATCTCGTGGTAAGTGTCCGGCAAATGGAGCAGGAAATGCAGTTCCATCAAAGGAATGCAGAGGAGGTTAAAATCCGTGTTGATGTAAAAATAATTCTGAGAGAGAAGGCTTACGGTGGGTGGGTTTATCGGATAGTGAATTTCGCTCGTAATTTGGTACAACAGAGCATTTACGGCAGCCTCCCCCTCGCTCCCTCGCGACATGGCAGCAATGGCTGCGTTTTCCACGCGATCAAGCTCAGACGAGAGGCGCCTGAATTCCAGTAGCACCGCCTGGCACTTCTCCTCCCCTTTCTCCAAGTCATTGAGCCCTGCTCGAAGCTCTTGGATGATTCGGTCGAGGACACGGGTGCAATTTTCAGACAGCGCCCGAAATTCCTGTTTCGGAGGTCTGGGATATGCGCCCTTTAACGCGATGGCGCGGGCTATTAGCTGCGAGGAAGCGCCTTCTAGATATGTTTCAAGCATTGCCTTGTCGCATTCGGGTCAAAGTTGCGGTCCGCTGCTCGTCGAGCGACCAGGCCAGCGTGAAAAGCCACTTTCTAAAGCTTTCATCAACTGCTCGATGTTCCAACGCGGATAAAATATCGGCCCAACTCATGGAGTTCGGTGCTTGTACCACTAAGCACGCCGCAACTGATGAGGCACTCAAGGAATCGTCGGCGTCGACGGATAGACTCCTCACCAACTGAAGCGTATGCGACCAATCTTCGTCCCGCGCTTCGGTAATCTTGCCTTCGGATGCCAGCAGAATTCGATTAAGCGATTTTGAGTAGTGGTTTAGGCGCTCGTAAAAGCAGGAATCAAATCCGATGGCACTCATACTGCCGCCTCCACAGCGTCAGAATCGTTTTCATTCTCTTCCTTGTGGTCAGCACCCTCTTCTCCAAGCCATCGGTCGTTTAGTTTAGTGGTTATGGGATCCCGCGAGCAATCTTCCGGACGCGTCCAAGCCAAGGCCGAAAGGAAGAAAATATCCTCGAGACACTTCTCAATCGGAAGCGCGCCTTCACGCTTAATAACGTGCAGAGGCTTTGCCGTGCCCTTATGCCGAAACGCTCGGCCAGTGGTGCAGACGAAGCCCTCCTTCGCGTTGAGCACGTAGTAATTGCCGAACTGGGCGTTCTGGATGGCAGGCAGCTCTGAGTCGTTGTGCGAAATGTCAAAGAGACGCAGTGTTGCCGGGGAGGTCTGTGGAATCTCGATGAATGTCAGAGCGGCGTCGGCATCGACATAGCCGTTTTCGATAAGTTTTTCCAAGCCGAGCTTCAGTCCTTCGATTTCGGTTTCAAAGAGCCGTCCGTCGCGGTGGATGACGATGTGTTTTACGGGTTCAATGGATTGGGCCCGCATTTTCTCAACGATCTGATAGAAGTAGTCCTTGCATTGGTTCGCCAAGAGGCGTTCCTTTTGCCGGGATTTTTTGTGAAACGGAACAATCAGATTGCCCTTTTTGTTTGTAGCGATGAAGCCAGCCATGTTCCCCTTCACGTCGATGCCAATAACCAAGTCGGCGTGCAGAGGCGTCGCCAGAACAAAAGGCCACTTTTGGTTGAGCAGCAGAATTTTATTGATTGAGACGTTGCGCAGGTAGCCGTTCAGCCGACGGTCTGCGTTGGGCTTCACGACGTAGTGCGTTTTCCCCATACCGTCCCTCCTGAATTCGTACGAAAGCGAACCAACCGTGGTGTGGATCACGGACGATACGAGGTCGAATTTTTGTTTAAGCTGCTGAATCACGTGAGATGCTGAAGTGTCCTCCTTGCGGGGCTCTCGGCGACTGAATTCGCGCAACATCGTGACGGAGTAGCCACCGTGAATGCCTTTTTGCTCGAGGGTCGTAAAAATGGCGTCGCACGTTTGCGGGAAATTGCGGCAGTCACGGTCTGGATACGTTATGAGGTCGTAAATAAATCCACGCTCTTGCGGAAAAAGGTCATCCATCGTCGCCGAAAGCGACTTGAGAAGCGACTCACCGAAAGTGTCCTGTACGCTCTGCGGAATTATGAAGAAGAATTTATCGAGGGGGCTCGCCTCAAAAAAGCCTGCGCTCTTATCCTTAAGTAGCGAAAGACGTTTTGCCCCCAAATCGTCCAGGCTGACTTGAACCGCTCCCCGTGTGCCGCGAGCTGAGAGGACGACATTGCAACCGAATTGAAGGTCGGGGATCTGGAAAAGTTTTGGTGTAGTCCGAAGAGGTTCGGTTGAGACGCGCAACTCGTTTCTGCCAAAACGAAGCCGTTGCAAATAATTCGCTGTGAAGCTGCGGATTGAGTCACGGCGAATGCCTGGGGCTATGGAAAGGTTCGGGAATTCTTTCTGGGCGGTTGGGTCATCGTTTCCGACGATTTTGTAACAAAGCCACGCGGCAGCCGCTAGTGCTTGGTCGCGTTTATCTTTGTACATCACCACGACCGAGTTCCGGTCCATGCCAGAAACGTCTGGCGGCAACGGTTTGGGGCTCTTTTCCAGAATATAATCAAAAAGCGGCACCATTTTCTCACCAAGCGGGATTTTGTGCTTCGAGACTGAAAGATCACTGAAATCGGTCAACGCAATTTCATACCACCGGTCCCCGAAGCAATAAAGGCAGCGGGAGTTCTTGAAACCCTGATTAAATGCTTGCCGGGTTAGAAACGCGGGCAGTGATCTCGTATGGATGAGCTTCGAGTGAACATCTACGCAAAGCCCGATGTCTCCAGTTGGAGCGATTACGGGCCTCACCGAGTGACCGCGGAATAAATCCAGTTGGTCGTGGCCGTCGGTTGGCCGCCGATCAAAAAAAGCTTGGCCGGAACCGGGCTGCCAAAGCTGCGGGTGGTTAAAGAGCGGCGTTTGGACAAGGAAGCTTAGAAAACGGATCGCGATGGCATCGTTTCGCGGAGAGCGCACCGTATAGTCGAGTTCGATAAGCTCGTCCTTGAGTTCAAAAGCGACTGGAGATCGCACCACAAATTCGTCGGCCGGCGGCTCGGGTGCCTTTTCTGGCACCACGAGCAAAGGCTCTCCATTTTCTTCAACCACCACGATGGGAGCCTTCATTTTGAAACTCAGCTTACGCGTTAGGTGCTGACAGTTCTGGTAATACTCCTTTTGGTCTTTGTGGAGATTCAGAATGCGGTACGTGCGGTAGGCAGTTTTGAGTTCCCGCAAATTAAGAATGGGGAATATGTTTGTTTCGATGTCGCTCATACGTTTTTGGGTTTCTCGAAGCAGATCTTTTGGAAATTGCACGTGGCGCACACACCAGGCCAGTTGGTTGTAGGAAAATCGTCGGGGCAAAGCTCTGAGTTCTTCAAACCGTCCACTGCCGCAAGCATTTCGCATATCTCACCAGCCATGCGCTCCTCCACTGAATCAATATCTTGCTGCTCAACGACGTGCTGTCGGGCCTCGTCTTTTAAAAGTTGGCACTCGTAAAGTCGGACCGCTTGCGGGGCGCAGTTTCGCATCGCGCGCGGCAGAGACTTATGCTCGCCAGAGCGGATTAACACTATCGCGTAGGCAACGAGCTGTTGGTAATAGTCGTGGACACCAAAGTGATGCACCTTCCAGTCGATAATGAGGGGCGGTTCAGAGCGGAAAAGGCAAATCAGGTCAGGAATGGCACGCACAGTTGCTCCCATGAAGCGGAAACTCAGTGTGCACTGTGCTTCGATAGCATTTGCTGATTTGATTACTTTGCGAAGCTCCTCGAATTGCGAGCTCGTGAAAAGATTCCTCAGTGCTTTGTGGACCTCGGCTCGCGCCTTATCGATGTCTTCGTGGGACGGCGGTTTGCCATACTCGACCTCAAAAAAGGCAGCGAAGTCGAGTTTGTGTTCAGACTTCTTAAACCCCGGCTCCATCACCTTATGAGCGAGTGCAAATGCGAGCTGTGTATCGAATAAATTGTCAGCCGCCTTCAACGCGTCATCCAATGTTATCCGCCTTTGGGTGCGGAGAGCTGGAACAATGGAACGCTCAATCACCTCATCAACCACCTTGCCGCGCCAAGCGTGTATGGAAGAAAGATTCCCCAGAAGGTAAGCCTCATGCCGGAGGCTGTCCCTCGCGAGGGCGTTCGCAAGGCATTTCTTGTAGTACCATTGACGCTGGCACTTTTTAAACATCCTGCCATTTGAAAATGACCAAATCATTTGTTCTTGCGTTTCTTCGCTCTCAAAAACTCCATGTAGTCAACCAAGGCGTCTTCGTCATCCTTGGTGATGTGACCCAGCCGGGCTAAAAGCTTCTGCTGTGGCGTCGATGTTGAGACGCCTTTAGGAATTGGGTAGCCGGCATATTCCATAGCGATTGTATATTCGAGTGAATAGAGTTCACACAGTTCATTTAAATCGACTGGCGAAGGCTGTGCTATTTTCCCGCCCTCAAGTTGGCTCAAGTATCCGTTGGAAATTTTCGTCTCTTCTTCCACTGCGCGCAGAGTAAGCCCTTTGGCTTCTCTGCCGGCCTTCAAGTATTCGCCAAGTTTTAAAACATTTTTCGGCATATCTAAACACAGTTTACCAAGCGTGCTTGATATGTCAAGCAAGTTTAAGCCGCACCTCCTTCAGACCTTCTATAAACTCTGGCGGAGGCCAGTGCTGCGGCCTCGAAACGCTGCGGTCGGCGCGAGCTTGGTCGCTGTGGCCGATGGTCTTTCCGCACGAACAATCTGCAACCCTTTTGCCAGCCACAGGGGCTACGCCGAGCTTTTCCCAGCCAACATCGAATTGGAACCGCTGATGCGGTAACCGGGCTGATCCGGTCAGAAGGTTTTGTGCATACCCGGCAGCCATGCTCCCGGCTAGGCTCGTCAAATATCCAACCGTCAATTCCTGAGGCGGCTCTCCACCCCAGTATTGAGCGCCGTCCAATCCCTTTGCTTCGGCATCCTTTGCTGCCGCCTGCCGCCACTTGCGCTCCTCATCGGTCATGAGTTCGTAGGCGAGCACTTTCTGGTCGATGCGGCCAAGGCAGAATGGGCAAGGATAGTGCGGGGCGTCATAGCAGACCTCAACGAGCTGGAGCTTAAGTTTTCCTTCCTTTGCCCGCATCGCAACGGACACTTCGAGGGAAGGAAGCAGATAGTGAGAGGCGAGGTCGCCGAGGGCAGCGCGGCAGTGCTGCGAGTCAGCGCAGCCCAAGAGCAGATCGCACTCCAACAGCGCATCCAGCACTTCATCGTCGAGAATGTTCCCACGAATGCAGATTACTTGAGGGTGTGAGACAAAATTCTTCTATTTAAGGAAACAGAGCTTGTTTTTTGGGCGGGTGTGACTAGATTACTAGTCACTATGAATGCTTCCACTAAACAACAGCTTCTCAAACAAATTGCGGCCATTGGGGCGATGGAGCGCG